>JBLHRR010000005.1:0-99499 GCA_047626155.1 Saprospiraceae bacterium
CTTTCAATACGCAAATCGTTTGCATTCTTCATTTTAAAATTACCGTATTTTATAGTCACGTCTGCGTTACCGGAATTACCCAAGGTAGCGTTACCGTATCCGAGGTCCAATGAAAAGTCACCTCCTACATTTCCCATATCAACATTTCCATATTTGATGGTCATATCTGCATCGCCTTCGATGTCTTCCACTGCGGTGTTTCCGTATTTGTTGGCTACGGACAAATTATTACTGGAAGGCATTTGTACCGTATAGTGAATGCTATAATCATCACTGGAATAACTATTTCCTACAATCCAGTTGAACCAACTAGCTGAGGAGGATTTTGATTCGATGTGTGTAGCTGCCGAGACATAGTTTGCGCTATTAGAAAATTCAATATCAATTCGGTCGAAAGTCTCATTGGCTGCCTCTTCGTCTTTGGAGCTCACCGTGATTATAATAGTGATCTCTACCTTGTTTTGATCCCAAGTTTTCACGGTTACCTGTCCATACCGATTGTTAAGGTCTACTTTTCCATCTGAAGAAATATCGAAAGTCTTTTCTATTTTTTTGGAAAATTCCTTCTTACGAAAAGGAACAGCAGCTTCTGAAATGCTGGACATCATCCCAAGCAATAGTGTTACCAATAGTACGCTGTTTTTGATGTTACTAAAGATTAATTCCTTCATTTTTTGTATTATTTTTAATGTTTTGCGGATTGGAATTGCTCTGTGCTTTTATGTGTGTCATAATAGTTTCGAGCAAATCAATTTTTGTCTTATAGTTAAGAATCATCGCGTTGATGATTTGTTCTTCCGTCCCTTTGGGCGCTAATAGGATGTCCTCTTTTAATTCCTCCAGAGCGGCATCCAGTTGGTCTAAATCTAATGAAACTTGATCCTCGTCCATGTTTACACTGGCCAACTGTTTCATCTTAGAAGAGACCTCCCGTTGGTAGTAGTTTTCCAACTCTGTAAAGTCGTCGGGTAGTTTACTGGCAATGTTTTCGGCAGCAAAATTTCTATTTGTCAGATAGCTACCTAACACTCCTCCTACGCTTAGTAAAAGCAAGACCGCTGCCGCTACCTGAAAACCACGCCATAAACGTATGGGCTTATTTTTTTTTTGTGGAAGTGTTTTATCCAGCTGCTCCCAGATGCGTTTGGGCGGCTGCTCCTTATCAAAAGCAGCTCGGTTTTCCCTGATATATTTTTCTAAGTTGTCCATCGTATTCCTAAAGGATTAAATAAATGTAAAAAGATTGTGGGATTCAAAAGATCCCAAGGAACAAACCTGTTGCGTTTCAAAGTATATGACCTCTTGATTCCTCGCTCAACAAACGCCTCAACTTCTTCTTCGCCCTGCTGTATTGTGATTTCGATGTCGTTTCCGAAACGCCTAATATTTCTCCGATTTCCTGGTGATCGTATCCTTCCATCAGATACAAATTAAATACGACTCTATAGCCATCCGGCAATTGATAAATTGCCTCTTGTATCTGTTGAATATCGTAAGGTAGGTCCGCTTCTGCTTTCTCTTCTACAATAGGGTGGTGGCTATCTTGCAACTCCGCCAGGTCTAATCGTTTCTTTTTCAAAAAATTGATGCAATTATTGACTACGATCCTTTTGATCCAGGAACCTATCGATGCATCATAACGAAAGGTATCTAACTTGGCGAAAACATCCATAAAAGAGGTTTGGAGTACATCTTCAGCATCCAGTTCATGGCGAAGCATCCGTAAGCAAATATTATACATGGCCGCCGAATACTTTTGATACAGGGCATATTGTGCCGATCGTTTTCCGGATCTGCAGGCTTCAACAATGTCTTTATGCGTATTGGCGTAATTCAATTATATGGTTTCTCTGTAGTGGTTGTTTGCTTATAAGGACAGGCATAAATTTCGAGGGTTGCATCTGTCTGAAAATAATCTATATCTGGCTCTTAGCCAATTCGGTCGGTTGGGTGGATCAAGCTTGATAAAGGCAGGTCAGGGTTGATCAGGGTTCCCCACTAACGTATGTTTATGCGAACTAAGAAAACCCTGATCTACCCATCTACCCACTAAGTAAGTCGAAGAGCCTTACATCTACCCCTACCTGTTTTTAATCCTCATTTGGTAACTCTTGATATAAAATATTAGTACAGCTTGGTATAAGTCACTACTATTGTATCTCGTGAAAGAAAAAACTAAAATCGAATGTATAAAAAAATTAGCTTCTTATTCCTATGCACCTTCCTCATCCTTTGTAATGTCAATAGTCAGGAGGTATGGTCACTCGAAAAATGTATTCAAAAAGCAGTAGACAACAGCTTAAGCATGGAGCAGGCAGATGTCGGCCTCAAAGGCGCGAAGCTCGGCTCCGAAGAAAGCAAAAATGCTCGGCTCCCTACGGTGAATGGTTCATATGGAGGTAATGTCAATTTCGGTAGAACCGTCGATCCGACTACTAATGGATTTACTAATGATACCCGATTTACCAATAGCCTTGGTGTATTTGGTGCTGTTACCTTATATAATGGAGGCAGGATTCAGAATACTATTCGTCAGAGTGGTTTCAATGAAGATGCCGCTCGTGCAGATAAAGAAAACATCGCCTCTGTTTTGGCGCTGCAAGTTGCGGAAGCTTACTTAAACATTCTATTTGCAGATGAGCAGTTGGAGAACGCAAACAAACAATTGGAGCAAACTAAAAGCCAGCTGTCACAAACAGATAAGCTTATCCAAGCGGGTACTTTGCCAAGAGCTGATCGTCTAGATATATTGGCCACCATTGCTGGAAATGAGCAGGTGATTGTTACCCAACAAAACAACGTCGATCTCAATTACCTGACTTTAAAGCAGCTCATGACCTTGGAACCAGACTTCGACCTGAGCATTGAAAAACCAACGGTTATCATTTCTAAAAGTTCAGATCCAGAAGCTTTTGTCCTTCGAAATATTTACAATAAAGCTTATAATAATCAACCGATTATTAAAGCGGGGAATATTCGTTTGAAAAGTGCTGAGTTAGGAATATCCATTGCGAAATCTTTACGGATTCCTTCGGTTAGCTTATCGGGTAGTCTAAATTCTTTTTGGTCGGACAAAGGATTGGATTTTACAAGGCCGGATTTCGGCCCTGTAGAAACAGGGTTCCCACAAGATGTGCTAATTGATGGCAGCACCAGAGCAACTATTAGTAGCGTTGGTCCATCGTTATCTTTTCCTAATCGATCCTACTTCGGACAAGTCTCTGACAATTTCGGACAAGGTCTCGGCTTAGATATCAGAATCCCGATTTACAACGCTAACCAAACTAGTATTGCTATTCAAAGAGCAGAGCTGAATATCATTAGTCAGACGATTACTAATACACAGAATGAGCAGCAACTGAAAACAGATATCCAACGCGCCATCGCGGGAGCGAAGGCGGCAGGAAAGCAATACGAGGCTTCTAAAAAAACAGTAAGCGCCTTACAGGAGGCTTATAAAAATACAGAGAAGCGTTATGAGTTGGGTGCCATTAATACCTTTGAATTCACAACTTCAAAAAACAGATTAGATCAGGCAGAAGTAGATTTGATTATTGCAAAGTACAATTACTTATACACTTTGAAAGTGGTAGATTTTTATGAAGGGAATAAAATAACACTTCGATAGAAAGAGGACAGAAGGGTGCTTATTCGATCTTACGAAAAGAAGAGAAACAAGCGCTCTTTTTTATCTCTTTAACGGCTTACAAAACAATAGGGAAAATGAAAAAAGCAAAACGTAAAAACAATAAATTAATCTGGATACTACTTGGCGTCACGGCTTTGCTGATTGTTGCAGCAGTCATTCAAAGCGGAGGAAAGAAAAAAGGGATTCCAGTAGAATTGGATAAAGTAAGCCAAAGAACCATTAAGGAAACGGTGTCTGCTAGTGGTAAAGTTTTTCCAGAAAAGGAAGTCAAAATCAGCTCAGATGTATCTGGAGAGATCGTAGAACTTTTTGTAGAAGAAGGTGACTCCATCAGCGCCGGTCAGCTTTTGCTTCGTATTGATCCGGATGCTTATCAGTCGGCTGTAGAAAGAGGTCGGGCCAGTGTAAACAATGCTAAGGCAAATATGGCCAACTCTAAGGCCGCCACAGAAGGTAACAAGGCACAACTGATACAAGCTGGTGCGGAGATAGATCGAATTAAGGCACAGATCGAAAATACGAGATCCATTCACGAAAGAAATGATAAACTTTTTAAAGACGGCGTGATTTCCATTGCGGATTTCGAGGCTTCTCTCTCTAATTTGAAAACTTTAGAAGCCAATCTTCGTTCTGCGAATGCTTCCAAACAAGCTGCCGAAGCAAGTCTAGAATCGGCCAAACAGCAGGTCGCTGCTTCTTCCTTCACAGTGAAAAGTCAGGAAGCGAGTTTAAAAGAATTGCAAACCAACCTACGACGAACCACTATTTACGCTCCTGTAAACGGTGTCATTTCCATGCTCAATGTCGAGCAGGGCGAGCGCGTAGTTGGAACGGCTCAAATGACCGGTACCGAAATTATGCGCCTCTCCAATCTTGACATTATGGAGGTTCAAGTAGATGTCAGTGAAACAGATGTTCTGCGCGTTTCGCTCAACGATGAAACCAACATAGAGGTTGATGCTTATATCGACAGAAAATTCAAAGGAGTGGTGACTGAAATCGCCAACTCTGCCACCGGTGCCAGCTCTAGTTCTCTTACCACAGATCAGGTTACGAACTTTGTTGTCAAAATAAGAATTGATTCTGAATCGTACAAAGATCTTATTTCTCCTAACAAACCGTACCCGTTCCGTCCCGGTATGTCTGCTTCTGTTGATATTACGACCGAAACGAAAAAGGGTGTCATTTGCGTTCCCATCCAAGCGGTTACTACCCGGGAGAAGGATGAAGACGAAAACGAGGACAGCGAATCAGATGACTCGAAAGAGGTGGACGATGAAGACATCTTAGAGGTCGTCTTTCTTTCTGAAAATGGTAAAGCAAAAATGGTCGAAGTGAAAACAGGTATTCAGGACGATGATTACATTGAGATATTGGGTGGTTTGTCGGAAGGTACAGAAGTGGTAACAGGGCCATTCTCGGCGGTGTCCAAAAAGCTTAAGGACGAGAAGGAAATTTATGAAGAAGAGAAGAAAAAAGGCAAAAAGAAGAAATCGTAGTGAGGTCAGCAGTTCTCATTTTAAAAACGAACAACTATTGGTTAATGGTTGTTCGTTTTTAGTTGGTGGTTCCCGCAGGGCGTAAAACGATTTATTTATCAAGCATTAGACATGAAAAACAATAATACTACAGCATTAATCACCTTCATTAAAAACCCTGAAAAAGGTAAAGTGAAAACTCGCATTGCCGCTACGGTTGGCGATGACAAAGCACTTGCTATTTATAAGGCATTGATGGAACACACCCGTAATGTTGCATTGGCCACCAATACGAACCGACTACTTTTCTACAGCGAGCAAATCAATTTTAAAGACAAATGGTCTAACGAGGATTTCCAAAAGGCACTACA
The DNA here is from genome assembly GCA_047626155.1 of Saprospiraceae bacterium. Classification (GTDB taxonomy): domain Bacteria; phylum Bacteroidota; class Bacteroidia; order Chitinophagales; family Saprospiraceae; genus CALGLS01. The sequence goes on from JBLHRR010000005.1 coordinate 5,499, forward strand.
AGCAGAGGGAGACTTGGGCGACAAAATAAAAAACGCTTTCGCCACTGCTTTTGAGCAAAACGAAAAGGTAGTGATCATCGGAAGCGACTGTGCTTCACTGACTCCTGATATTGTTAGCGATGCTTTTGCAAAATTGGAAGACCATGATTTTGTCATTGGTCCTGCTATGGATGGTGGCTATTACTTAGTCGGTATGTCGTATTTTGAACCTAGCCTTTTTGAAAATATAACCTGGAGTACCGACTCTGTTTTTCCAGATACGATGAAGGTGATTGAAGGGCTCGGGAAGACCTGTGGTCTATTGCCCGAGTTGTCAGATATTGATTTTGAAGAAGATTGGGAGCGCTGGGGTTGGGAAATTTGAAACTTAGCGCTTCGCACTTTTAACAATATAAGCACGCAAGTCTTCCAATTGCTGTCGGTTCAGCCTCTCCACCGTATATTGCGGCATATATGCTCGCTTACCTGGCTTCGGAGGAGCGCCATATCTCGCTACCTGATATACCGAACGATGGTCATACTTACCAAAGTTCTTTTTCAAATACCGAAAGGTTTGTTTACTCTTGTCAAGATTGAAAAACGAATAACGCTCATTTGCATGACAATGCAAACAACTGAGTTCGTATATTTTCTCTCCATTGTCTGCATTTCCAGTTAGACCAGATGACCGTTTTTTATCAGAAGGCGGTTCAATGAAATGAGCGGGAGAACCTTGAGCGTAGTATTCTTTTATTTTGCTGGCCATGGCTTTTTTATTACCATTGCCATTCATTGCTTTTTCTATTATGGGGTATGTTGTTTCATGCAAATTCAAATCACCCATCTTTAGTTCTAAAGTCCATAAATACCCTAAAACAGATTCTAGTTCTGCCGGCTTTAGTGGACGGCCCTGAGAGCATTCTTTTGCGCAAAGCTGGATAGATTCCCGCAGATTATTACGAGCTGCAACAACGAGATCGCCATACTTTTTTTCATAATCATCATTGTAAAAAGAGCTGCGGTTGACGGCACCGTATAGGCTTGTTCCCTGTAGGAATGGCAAACCTTTTTCTGCCACGTAAGCTAGGCGGGCCTCCGGATCATATTTCGTCAAATCCGGGTCTTCTTTTTCAATATTATGGCAAGAGGTGCAAACGAAATGTTTACTCTGCAATTTTATTCTTTTACCATCGGCATCTTTAGCTATACCATATAAAGAGATGCCTTTTCCAGCTTCAACACTGTAGCCTTTAATGCTGGTGTTGGGCATATGATTTGGAGCGGCTTCCTCTAACTCCATCAAGACTTCCCAAACGGGGCTGTCCTTACTGACCTCCACCTTGGTTGAAAGGGAGCTACAGAAAAGGATGAATGCTGGTATGAGTAAGATTATTGTTTTTTTCATTAGATGAGTTTGTGGGTTCTCAGTGAATTCATTTGGTCTGTTACAAATTAAACAATCTCGAAATAGTAAAGCCCATTCGGAATTCGCCGTCGCCCCATTTTGAGGTTGTGTTAGGAATGTAATCTACTGCAGAGAGTCCTTTTGTGTTGGTGAAGTTCAATTGAAAAACGTGACCGCCCGTATCAAATTCAAACCCAAGGCCAAAAGGAATTGTGGCGTCACCTTTATCTTGTAAACCAGAGATGGGTAAGTTGACATCTGCGAGAATACCAATGACTTTTGTCAGTTGAATCCGCGTTGCCGCTCCGATGCTGATGATGTTATTTTCTTCTCCAAAAAGTACTACGTTTCGGTGAATAAAACTTGGGCTAATTTGTAATGAAAAGAGATTGGAAAATTTTCGAGCCAGTAATATTTGTGCGCCATGAACGAAACGGTGAGCTGTTTCGTCATAGAAATTAAGTTGCTCCGGATCATCTCCTTTTTTTGCTGTGGAGACTCCAGTAAACCCGAGTACCGATAAAGTCACAGGCATCCCTTCTTCCTTTTGACGAAGTATCCGGTATTTAGCCTGCCCATTGATAATGGCGTTAAAGTTAGCGGCTCCTTTCGTTCTAAAAAGTCCTACCGTTAAATTATCAGTAGCGCCATATTCTGCACCAATCAAAACATCTGCTGCATTTTCCAGACCATAGAAGTTATCCCAACCGCCATTATCTCCAGCCAAATCTCCGAAGCGGTGAGCGATCCGAATATCGAGTTGACGTTTTTGTAAAGTTTCTACGGAGTGACTATTAATAACTCTTCGATCTTTGAAAGTATCGAAGACATTGTTTGATTTTTTGTCTTGTGCCTGTATTGTTACAATTGAGCATAAAAACAGAATAAGGAGGCTATATTTCATTGATTGTGAATTTGGAGTAATGAGGGCAGCACTTTACTGCTGTATTTTATTTGAATGAGCAAGAATATAAGGTATCGGAAAGAAGTGGCATTAATTCTCTAAATAACCGCCCTTAATCCAACAGCGAACTAGTTCTAATTCTTCTGCGGTCAATTCTGTTGGTCTTCCATCAGGAGCATTACTTGGTGGCATGTTCTTCTGTTCTATCACTCTTTGTTCAAACGCCCCGGAGCTGATTGCCCCTTGCATTGAAGAAAAAGAGGTAAAGTCTCCTGATCCGAAGCCGGAGACGTGGCAGCCTGCATAAGAACAGGAGTTGTCAATGATGGCTTTGATATCAGCAATATAGGTTATGGCCGTAGGGCAATCAATTACCGCTGGTTCTGGAAGCTGATCATTTGTACAAGAGGCGAATGTAATGAGAAGGAAGAGGGATGACAGAGGTAGTTTCATTTTAAGTAGTTTATACAGGTCTAATGATAGCGCAAAATTGTTAAAAATAACCTTAAATCAAAGGAGAACACTAAGAAAAATTGGCGCTAATTACGACTGTTTAAGTTATGGAAGGAATATAGCTTTTGAAATTCATCTAAAAAAGATGACCCCAATTGAACCTTTCCTTGTTAGAAAAGTTATATTTTTGAAGTCGATTTCAGCTTTAGTGTTTATAAGTTGTCATTTTCTTTAGAGCAGGTTGAACGTTTCCATCTAGTCTCTACTATTAATTCATACAAAAACAGAAAAATATGTATCCACCTGAAATGGTTGCCCCGATGAATGAAGATCTAACAGACTTCGGTTTTCAAGGTCTTGAAAATGGCGAACAAGTAGCTCAAGCCATGGAAAACATGAATGGGAGTGCCTTGGTCGTTGTCAATTCGGTTTGTGGCTGTGCCGCTGGTAATGCTCGCCCGGGCGCTAAGATGTCTGTGGCTGGTGACAAGAAGCCAGATAATATGTATACGGTATTTGCTGGTGTAAACAAAGAAGCCACTGATAAGGCACGTTCTTATATGATGCCCTATCCTCCTTCTTCTCCGGCTATTGCGTTATTTAAAGATGGACAATTGGTTCACATTCTGGAAAGACACCAAATTGAAGGCCGCTCTGCAGAGATTATTGCGCAGAACTTGAAAATGGCTTATGAGCGTTTTTGCTAGGTATAGCGTTTAAACGACATTCGTGAAATCACGAGTAAGTACAAAGGCCGCAGAATTATTATTAGTTTTATGGCCTTTGTTTTTTTATGAGCGTTTTTTGCGTGAGCCACTATCGTATTTTTTGCTCACGCAGAGGATACATAGACCACAGAGCAAACGCACCTATTCGTAATTATTCAGAGTTACCATTACGTGGTGCGACTCCGATGGGCCAAGAATGATCAGTTCTACTTTAGCGAAGGTTAAAGAAAAGTTTTTAATCAAATGGCGTCAATTAGAACTTAAGGCGCCAATCGATCTACTTTCCAACTTCCTCCTTCTAGCTGTACATATCTTATCCGATCATGCAGGCGGCTGGATCGGCCTTGCCAAAACTCAACCATTGTTGGTTCAATGAGAAAGCCCCCCCAATGTTCTGGTCGTGGCAATGTGTCTTCCTCGGCATATTTTTCATTCAGGATGACCACGTTTTCTTCCAAGAGGTTACGATCCTCAATCACTTCGCTTTGGGGAGAAGCCCAGGCACCTATCTGTGAACCTTTAGGGCGGGATTGGAAATATTGTGTGGATGCTTCGGGGCTCAATTGGCTAACCTTTCCTTCTATTCTGATTTGTCGCTCCAATTCCAACCAACAGAAAACCAGTGCAGCATTTGGGTTTTCTAACAATTCTTTTCCTTTTCTGCTATTGTAATTGGTGTAGAATAAAAACCCTTTTTCGCTATAGCCTTTGAGTAAGACGATTCGGGCTGAAGGAATTCCACTGGCAGATGCCGTGGCCAAGGTCATGACATTCGGCTCTTTCAAATTGGATCGCAAGGCATCATTGAACCATTGCTGAAATTGGTGAAAGGGATGGGCATGGACCTCTTGGATTTCTAAAGTCTGAAGACGATAGTCTTCGCGAAGGTCAGCTACTTTTTTATGGTCTCTATTCATGGAGTAAAAATAGGGACTTTGTTTGAATACGCCAAGAGCTTGGAGATAAGGATTAATAATTCAGGGGTGGAGATCAAGTAGATGGAGGTAGATCAGTGTTTTCTTAGTTTGCATAAACGCAGGTTTGTGGAAAAGCCTTCTACCTAACCCAATGAACATAGCTAAAAAACATAAAAAAGCCCCCGTCATCTAGTGACGGGGGGTGAATTAAAACATATAAAAACACTCTACCCTTTTATGGAATTCTCCGATGCCTGACTTGACGTCTACACCTGGGGAGGATTTCATTGGGAGGTAGGAATTTTTTCAAAGTAATAATAACATTCATTTTCGACAGTAGTTGAAAAGGAAAAGTTATTTCGTAAAATAATTGTTAGGAAGATGATGGACTTGCGCCAGGATTATCTAGGGGAGAAATCTTTTCTGTCACAACTGCATAAAGACGGGGGGACCATCTTGTCAAAATAAAAAGAAAAAAAAAGTTCCCTCGGCTAATGCCGAGGGACAAAACAAAAAACAAAAACTATGAACAAACACTCACCCTAAAATTCTTGTTATTTTCAGTTTCTTTATACCACTTTAGAGTTGCAAACACCGAACCTTTTTTGTCGGTTTGAGTTGTTTAACTTATTGATTGCCTTTTGTTTTAGTAACTATTGTTCTTTATTTCAAATGCTGTGCCGGAATGCTTTTTTTGTTAAAAAAAACAACAGGTCTTTCGCATACTTGGGATGAACAACAAATAGTGGGTTTTAAATAAAACCACTGGTATTGTTACTTAATGGAGAACTTTGAAAGCTTATTTTTTTCGAAAAGTTAAGGAGAGGAGGATTTTAAGTTAAGAAGGTTTTTTTGAAGAATTGATTTTTTGGATGCTTTTTTATTTTAAAAGTATTTTAGAGGAGGAGATTATTATGGCTTGGAAATAGGGAAATGCAATAGAGGTAATTTTTAATCAAGCGACATTTCCTTTCCAAAGCAAAAGAGCCATCATCGATTATTCGATGATGGCTCTTTTAATATCAAGAAGATTAGATTGCTTACAATGTTGCTTCGGAGGAGCGGAAGAGGTTGCTCACCGCTGCTTTTGCCCGATAGGCCAACCAGTACATGACCGGAACAACGACTAAAGTCAAGAAAGTCGCGAAGACCAAACCGTAGATGACGGTCCAGGCCATGGTTCTCCATAAGGTGGCATTATCTCCTCCTAAATAAATGTTAGGATCCAAATCCATGATCAAGGTATAGAAATCAATATTGAAACCGATGGCCAATGGAATCAATCCCAATACTGTTGTTATGGCTGTGAGGAGTACCGGTCGAAGTCTTGTCCCACCTCCTTCAATGATGGCCGCCTTTACCATTTCTTTAGGCATGTTGACCATATTGTCAATGCCGGCCGCTTCTCTTTTTCGTTGAACAAGTAGGTTTACATAGTCAATTAATACGATGGCGTTATTTACTACAATTCCTGCTAGCGAGATTATACCAACACCGGTCATTACAATTTCGATATTCATCCCCGTAAAAACGTAACCGAGAAAGACTCCGATTGTACTTAGGATCACGGACATTAAAATAATAATCGGGGAAATCAGCGAATTAAACTGTGCAACGATAATCAACAAAATTCCAAAGATAGCCAGTCCCAATGCGGTGATTAGAAAGTCCATTTCTTCTTGCTGTTGTTCGGCTTGCCCCGTGAAAGAAATCTTATAACCATCAGGCAATGGGAAGTCATCGAGTGCATCTCGAACTTCTAATAGTACTTCATCGGGAGTGTAGTCGCTGGTTACATTCGAGTAAACGGTAACGACTCGTTCCTGATCTTTTCTTCTAATAGAACTATAGGTTGAAGAATATTGCACATCAGCTACGGTTCCAATTGGCACTTGGCTGATTCGGCCATTGGAGGGGCTTCGGAAGGTGATGCGTTGATTCAAAATGTCTTCTACACTATATCGGTAGGCTGGTGCCAAACGAAGTGTAATTGGGTAATCATCTTCCTCTTTTTTGAATTTCGAAATTTCCTTTCCAAAGACAGCCGTTCTGATTGCATCCGCAATAGCGAAAGTTGAGATACCAAAACGCCGTGCTGCTTCCCGATCAATATTGACTAATAGTTCCGGTTTTCCGATGTTGACATCCTTTTTCAATTCTTCAATACCTGGGATGTTTTTTCCGACAAGATAGGCGACCAGTTCTTCTGAAAGCGTGGTCAGTGTGTTCACTTCATCGCCAATTAACTCAATGTTCAAATCTCTACCTTGAGGAGGGCCATCCTGATTTTGATCCACTACTATTTGTACACCGGGTACCAGATCATTTAGTCCTTTGCGAATATCTTCCATCACATCTCTGGAGGACAGACCAATATGGATCCGGTCTTCTGAAGGAACAAAGGAAACGGTCAATCTCGCCTTTTGAGGAGAGGCGCCAAATTCCTGTTCGCCATTCGGGTCACTCGTATTTTCTCCAATTTGTGTAAGCACCGATTCCACGATGGCATCATAAGGTTTGATGACTTCCATCACTTTGGCTTCTACTTTTTTCAAAACCTCATCTGTGCTTTTTATATCTGTTCCCATTGGCAATTCCACAAAGGCATTGACGTATAATGGGTCTGCTTCTGGGAATAGAATCACCTTAGGCATATTGGCAGCTAACAACATAAATGTAAAAAACAGTAAAGCTACCGTTCCACTAAAAAATAATAATGGATTGTATTTCTTTAAAGCAAAACCGATAAAAGTATTATAGCTTCTTTCTAAGATGGGTAGCGCTTTATTTTGAAAAGAGAAGGAAGCGGGACGGAGAATAAAGAAGTTGACGATGGAAATTATTCCTACCATTCCTATAATATTTCTCAACCAAAAAACTTCACTAACCTGAGCTCCTAAAGCGATGATCACGCACAGCAGAAAGAACAATAGAATATTACGAACCTTGCGTTTTCTTGCAGTAGCCGATTCTGCTTTTGCATCTAATTTCATCAAGGCGGAGGTGAAAACGGGGTTGATAACTAAGGCTACAAATAAAGAAGAACTTAGCACGATGATTAAGGTTATTGGTAAGTAGCGCATGAACTGTCCCATGAGCCCAGGCCAAAAAGCAAGGGGGATGAAAGCCGCTAGGGTAGTAGCTGTAGAAGCGATAATTGGCAAGGCCACTTCGCCAGTACCATACTTAGCTGCATCTATGTTCTTATAACCATTTTGCATGTACCGATAGATGTTCTCTACCACCACAATAGCATTGTCTACCAACATGCCCAAGGCGAGTATCAGCGAGAAGAGCACCACCATATTCAGAGAATAACCAATAAGGTTCAGTATCAAAATCCCCATCAACATAGATAGTGGAATCGCAACCCCTACAAAAAGGGCATTACGGATACCTAGAAAAAACAACAATACAATTATAACCAGAATAACTCCAGAGATAATACTGTTTTGCAGGTTGGCCACCATCATCCGGGTTTGTTCGGATTGATCGTTGAATAGGCTAACATTCAGGTTTTCTGGGAACACATTTTTCTTTGCTTCTGCTACGACTATTTTGATTTTATCGGAAGCGCTCAATAAATTTTCTCCCTTTTTCTTAATGACATCTAAAGAAACAACCGACTCCATATCTGCACGGGCGATACTGGTCTGATCTTGAAAACCGAAACTTACTTTTGCAATGTCTCTTAGGAAAATAGGGTTTTGGTCTTCACTTTTTACAATAAGATTCTCAAACTGTGGAACAGTTTTCAGCTCTCCTAAAATACGAATGGTTCTACGAAAGTCATCTGCTACAATCTCACCTCCCGACATGGTGATGTTCTCTGAACGCACTGCGTTTTCAATATCGCCAAAAGAAACCTCCATGGATTCCATTTTAGGTAAATCTACCTCTATGGCAATTTCTTTATCCATGACTCCTTTGACATCTACTTCAGAAATTTCGCGGAGGTCTTTGATTTCGTCTTTTAGATATTCTGCGTAGCCATCCAATTCATCGTTGGAAAATGGGCCAGACAAGTTGATGGTCATCACCGGAAGTTCGGCCATGTTGATGTCCACAATTTCTGGATCTTGCTTGAGGTCATCGGGCAATTCTGATTTGGCTTTGTCTACTGCGTCTTTCAGTTTTGTGATAGACAAATCAGAATCTATATCGGAGTTAAACTCTGCTGTGATGACCGAGTAATCCTGCATGGATTGAGAAGTCACTTTTTTAATACCACTGATGGCCGCAATTTCTTTTTCCAACGGACGTGTAATCAGGGATTCGATATCACTAGCGGAGTTACCGAAATAAACGGTATTCACATATTTCTTCGGCCAAGGAATTTCGGGGTAAGCTTCTTTCGGCATTGAGCTGTAGGAGCTTATTCCGAATAATAATATCATCATTGTAAAAAGGAAGATACTTACCCTATTGTCGACAGCCAAAGAGGTGATTGAAAACTCTCGCAACTGTTCTTTTACTTTATCTAATATTTCTGCCATAGCGTTTAACTGTTAGTTGATTGTTGAAAAGTCACTATACCTTTTTGCCAGCGCTGCCTTCCAGCATCTTAAAGGAGTAGCTGCCACCCGTAGGCATATTGGTGAAAGGAAACTTTTTCTAAAAAGTGTAGAATAACTTACCTTAAGTATTACACGAAAAATAATTTTCCGATTTCTTTCGAGGAAACAATTATATAAACCACTCTCCCTATGGTCGTTTTGATTTACATAATTGTTTCCAAATCGGGAAGTTTATTTTTCGTTGTCACTAAGAATCCCCCTGTATCTTTATCAATTCCTTATCACTCAATCCTCTTGCTCCGTCGATGATGATTTCCTCTGCTCCTGTTAATCCTTTTGTAACAATGATATTACCTTCATAACTTTCCCCTGTTTCGACGTAAGTTTTTTTAGCCATCAATCCTTCTTCCCCTTCTGCTTTTACATAAACGAAACTTTTACCGCTTACTTCCTGCTGCACTACTACCAAAGGAAGTACTACGGCATTGTCTTCTGCAAAATCGCGTACCTTCATCAAAGCTAGAAGATTAGGTTTTAAAACGCCATTGCTATTATTCAATTCTACTTCTACTTCAAAGGTTCTATTGGCAGGATTGATCGTTCGACCAATTAGACTAACACGACTTTTACGTTCTTCATTTAAGGCTGGAAATATTACAGTCACCTGTTCTCCTTTTTTGATAATACCCAAATAATTTTCCGGAAGGTTAGCTACGACTTTCACGGTACGTACATCCAGGATTTGAACAATAGGAGTACCAGGGCCCGCCATTTCTCCGCTTTTCAAATAGGCCATGTCTACTACACCCGAAATCGGAGCATAGACGTTTGCTTTCGTTAATTGAAAACGCGCAGTTTCCATACTTTTTTCTAAACGTTCTTTGTCGTTTTTTGCTTTAAGTAATTGCATTTCAGAACCAATTTTTTGATCCCACAAACGCTGTTGTCTTTCGTAGACATCGACAACCAGGCTAAGCGAGGTTTCCATTTCTGCAATTTGTTTGTTAACTGATCCCATATCAACCTTAGCAATTAATTGCCCTTTGGAAACGAACTGTCCTTCTTTGACGGTCATCTGAGTCAAACGTCCACCAGTTTCGCTACTCGCCATAACTGCTTCGCCTGACTGCACTGTTCCCTGTATGTCAACAAAGCGTTCGAAATTTTGCTTTGTTATTTTTTGAGTAGTAACTAGCCTTCTTTTCTTTTCGGCTTTTACATCTAAGGTTTCGATTTGCGCCATGAGGCTTTCGATCTGTACTTGCAAGGCTTTTCGTTCTACTTTTTTAGTGCGGAGTAAATCTTTCATTCCAGCGAGGTCTTCTGGCCATTCTGTATTTTTCTCTGATCCGCAAGCTGTGAATAGAATGGCTACAAGAAGGATGCTTATTATTGTGCCTAGTATGTTTTTCATTTATTTAGATTTTATTTTTATATTAATTCAAGTTTATTATAAGGTGCGACCCCGATGGGGGCGAAAAGAATGTTCTTGTTCTCTCCTAACTTTGACCTCTCTGAGGTCACGAAACCCTGATATAACTTAGCGTTTCCAAATCGGGATTTAATTTTTCGTTGTTATTAAGTGCATTGTAAACTAAGTTCTATCCGTTTTGAATACTTCTTTTGAAATTACTCTTCGTTAGAAACTCCTTAAATAGCTAAGGCTATTCGCGTCGTCTCTGCCTCGATTAATTCCAAAACAACCTATTCAAATTCGGACGAAACTTAATTTCCAGTGCACTAAGCAATTACTTTCCGAGTGCTTTATCCAGGGCAGCCTTTGCTACTAATAATTCGTAAAGAGCGTTCGTATAATTCTGTTGGGTTTGAAAAAGGCTTTGTTCCGCTTGTGTAATTTCTAAGCTGGAACCGACTCCTTCTTTATATTTTATTTGAGTCATATCGTAAATACGTTGAGCGAGGTCTACGTTTTTTTGTTGGCTTCCAACTCTTGAGATTGCATTGTTATATGCTGTTCGGGAATTGGTCAATTCCAGATTGATAACTCTTTCAAGGTCTTTCTTTTGGTTGCGTGCAATTTCTAATGCGAGGCTAGCTCTTTGAATTTTAGAACGCTTGCTAAAGCCGTCGAAGATGGGAACATCGATTTGTAGGCCTACAATTCCGGCAGAGAGCCAGAAGCCTTCATCATTGAATTTATCTCCTTGGAATCCGTAGCTGTAAGAGGCAAAGGCGGAAGCGGAAGGCAAGTATCCTTTTTTGCTAACCTCAATGTTTAATTTATTTAACTCTAAGCCCATTTCTGCTACTTTATATTGCGGCCAACTGTTATAATTGGCAGTCCCGTTGAGGTCTTCTTCTGTCGCTTCCACAAGTAGACTATTGATGTCATCTGTTAATAACAGCTCTTTGTCTACCGGATAATTGATGGCGAACTTAAGATAATTAACAGCAGCTTCTCGTTGCTTTTCGAGGTTTTCCTTTTCGGTGTTTAAGTTAGCGAGAGACAAAGTAAGCCGATCTACATCCAACTGTTCTACGAAACCCTCTTTGTACATGGCAGCTGTTTCCCTTTCCAGTTTTTCTATGTTTGTAATATTCTTGTTTAGAATATTAATCCCTTCAGACAAAAGCAGTGGAGGAAGGTAAGCTTCCCGAACTGCATCGGATATTTCTTTTTCTTTAGCGTTCAATTCCAAGTCAACATAATCACGATAGCGTTTAGCTGCTTTTACGGCGCTGAGGTAGCTCCCGTCAAAAATCAGGGAACTGGCGCTAAGGCCAAAATTCAAATTATTACGTAGGGCAAAAGAAGCTTGGCGAGACCATCCTGGAGGGAGTTCTCCGGTAACGGGATCTTTCGCCAACAATTCGAAGGCTTCTGGTAATAAGATTTGGGGTAACAGAAAGTAATACTGATAATCAATTTTACCATTGACCTGAGGAAGGCCAGTGGCTTTGCGTTCGTTGATTAATTGATCAGCATCACTTTGGTTTAGTTTTGCATTTTTTATTGTCAGACTATTCTGACGGGCATACTTAATGGCTTCCTCAAGAGACATTTGCTCTTGTGCCTTAAGTGTACCAATCAAAGCCAACAAAACAAAAAAGCAAGGGAGGATACTTTTTGTGTATTTGGTTTTCATCTTTAGTAGTATTTTTAAATAAGTAATTGTCATTAATTTTTTTTCAGCGAAGGCTCCTCTTTTAACTAGCCACATTTCTTATCTTAGAAAGATACTGCTCTAACTTTTTTAGTCCTTTTGCGGAAGCAACACCATGTATATGGTATTCTAAAAAAGCATTAAATAATTTTTCTTTATTATAATTTCTTAATGGAAAAATTTCCTCATCTACAACCAGTAAAGTTTTTGCAACGTAGAATTTGGCAATAATATCCGGATCAAAATCTTTTCGGTACAAGCCTTCTTTTACGCCTTTCTCCAAATTTATTTTTATAAACTCGTAAATATGTTCTTGGTGAAAAGCTTCCACCATATCCCAAGTTTTCCGGTAATACTTGTGCATGTCGTAAACAGTAGTTGGTGACATTTCGCGAAGCATCTGGGTTACATGCTTTGAGATACCCAACATTTCATCAATCGCATCTTTAGATTCTGACCGAATTTGGGCCATCGCTTCCAACTCCGTTTCAATATGTTGCTCCATCACCTTATGGATTAGGTTTGCTTTGTTGTCCACATATTGATAAAGTGTCTTTTTGGACATCCCCAGACTCCTGGCTATATCGTCCATCGTGACGCTTTTGATGCCATACTTCATGAAGAGCTGCTCTATAGCCAATAATATTTTTTTCTTTGTGCCCAATTAGTTATTTTTTTGATTTCGATCCAAATGTATGATATAAAAACGTAGGAAACTATTTTTTGTTTACAAGTTTCCTACGTTTTTATGTCGTCCTGTATTAAAGCTTTCACTAAAGAGATCTTAATGCGAGTCGTTATTATAAGAGGACTGGTTACACTCTCCATTCCCTTGGGAATTTCACCCAATTAGCGGTACATTTACCGCCAATGAATCAAACCTACCACGCCATCGGCCTTATGTCAGGCAGCTCTCTTGATGGGCTGGATATCGCTTTTTGTCGTTTCGAATACAGTGGTAATCCAAAGCAACCGATTGCAGATTGGGAATTACTGATTTCGGAAACGGTTCCGCTTAAAGAAACCTGGATCACCCGTTTGTCCAAATTACCGGAGCAGCAAGCGTTGACTTTTGCCAAAACACATATTTACTTTGGTCATTACATGGCGGACTTGGTCAATGCTTTTTGTGCAAAGCATAAAGTGAAGCCTGATTTTATTGCTTCGCATGGACATACCATATATCACTATCCTGATAAATTGATGACGACTCAAATTGGAGATGGCGGTGCATTAGCTGCTCTAACTGGCTATACCGTGGTTTCGGATTTTCGGACACAGGACGTGGCTTTGCATGGAGAGGGAACACCGATTGCTCCTGCCGCTGATCGCTTTTTATTTGATGGCTATGATTTCTATTTGAACATCGGAGGGATTGCAAACATAACGGCAGTGCATCCTAACAATACTATTGCATTTGACATTGCTCCAGCTAATCAGATTTTGAATCGACTGGCGAATCAGGTTGAACAAGCTTATGATCATAACGGAGACATCGCCTCCAAAGGAAAAATAGATCCGGACCTTTTGATGCTTTTAAATGAAAATCCATATTTCCGCAAGCCCTATCCTAAGTCGCTGGACAACCAGCAAATAGTACAGGAGGTCTTTCCTTTTTATCAAGAATCAGAAGCAAGTGTTGAGGATAAACTCCATACGGCCTGCCAGCATATGGGGCAGCAAACGGCTCGTTCTATTAATCAAATTATACAGCGCGAAAAGTTAAACAAAAAGACTTACCGTATGTTGGTAACTGGAGGAGGCGCATTGAATTTTTTCCTAATGAAATGTATCCAGGAACATTGCGAAAAAGAGATTGACTTAACAATAGAATTACCAGATTTGGAAACCATTCAATTTAAAGAAGCCATCCTTATGGGACTAATGGGCTTACTACGTTTGAAACAGATTCCTAATTGTTTTGCTTCAGTAACAGGAGGGAGGAGAGACACCGTGGGAGGAGCAGTTTACTTAGGTATGAAGCGTAAATAATCATGTCAAAAACAAAGCAAATATTAGTTACTGGGGCCACTGGGTTTTTGGGTTCTTACCTGCTGCGCCAATTGGTTGCGGAGGGCTATAGTAATATCCGTGCGATGAAGCGCGCTTCTTCTCCGATGGATTTGGTTAAAGAAGTTCAGGGCAAAGTCGAATGGGTTATTGGTGATATTATGGATGTCCCTTTTTTGGAAAATGTGATGGAAGATTGTGAAGAAGTCTATCATTGTGCAGCTATTGTTACACAGCCAAAAACGAAGGTCAGTGATATGATGCGCATCAATGTAGAAGGTACTGCAAATGTAGTAAATGTTGCTATTTACAGGAATGTAGGCAAATTGTTACATGTAAGCTCAATAGCTGCATTGGGCCGACATAAGAAAGAACAACATTTGGATGAAAACAACCATTGGCAGCGGAACGAGTTCGGCTCTGACTATGGCGTAAGTAAGTACCTGGGTGAGCAAGAAGTCTGGCGTGGTATTGCCGAAGGGTTGAATGCCGTGATCATCAATCCTTCCGTTATCATGGGAAGTGGTTTTTGGAAACAAGGAACCGCTAAAATTTTTGACACGCTTTCTAAAGGACTGCGTTTTTATCCTCCGGGCAAAACGGGCTTTGTAGATGTCCGAGATGTGGTCAAGATGAGCATTCAGCTGATGGAAAGTGATTTGAAAGAAGTACGAGTTATCGCCAATGCGGTTGATTGGAGCTACCTGGAGTTTTTTACAAACGTAGCTACATCCATTGATAAAACGCCACCCAACATTCCAACTAATGCACTGATGAGTGCCCTCGTTTGGCGAGCAGATTGGCTTCGCGCAAAATTGACGGGCGGACATCATGTGATCACTAAAAGTCGGATAAAGACGACTAGTTGTTCTTATACTTTTGATAATAGTCGATCGAAGGATTTACTAGGGTTTGTCTATCGAGATTTTGAGGAAACTTTGAGGGAGGCCGGAAAGCAATTTTTGGAGGCTAGGAAAGATGGGAAGGGGAGTAGTTTTTTGCCGCTTTGAAAAAAAGCTTTTACAATCTCAAACCAATACGATTCGCCCGCGTATCAAGCGAATTGATTTGAGATTGCTTTTGACTTGAAAAAATCTATAATCATAAAATTACTCCTCACTCGCCCCTCCATCCTCCTCATAAGCCAAATGACTCCGCACCATATTCAACTCCCCATAACTCGCCTGCTCTCCAAAATGCCCTTTCACCTCTTTAAAAGGTTTATCCTTATTCGCTTTTAAGTAAACCGCAATTTTTTCCACTTTATCCTTATCCATTATTTCATGAATATGAACCTCTCCCGTGCTGATATAAAATCCAAGATGACTCTCTATAGTTGACTCTACCATGTCTCGTTCTTTGGCTATTTCGCCAATACTTTTCCCTCCCCGAAAGGCATCATAGCTTATTTGTTTGGTCGGCGTTTTAGTCGGCGGCTTTTTTACTTTAGCAGGCATCTGATCCGAATCAATTCCTTTCTCGGCTACATATTGTTTTATTAAATCAATAATATCCTCTCCGTAATTTTCAACTTTCACTTTTCCTATTCCAGAAATCTTTACCAGATTAGCATCCGTAGTCGGCAGGTATTTCGTCAGTTCGTAAATTGTTTTCACCGCAACGATTTTATAACCCACTTGGCCTTCCAAACTAGCGGTCAGGTCACGCCACTTTGTGATGCTGTGGTATAGCTCGGGATGATCGCTATCTCTAGCGCCTAGCGCAACAGCCTCCTTAGTGGACGATTTGCTAGCAGAAGTTGAGGAAGCCGTTCGCCCGAGTTTTTCATTGAGTGCAATGTCCAATTTCGTTTTGACATACTCTTTGATAGAAAATTCTTTTTCACAATTGGCAAAGCAAGCCGCTTTTGTCATCAGTTCTTTAATGAGGTTTTTGATGCCCTCTGTCGCTTTATCTCGGATGGCTTGATTGTCGGTTATGACATCGAGCGTAGTTATTTCGGGAAGAATGTCTTTATTGATTTTATTAGAAAAATAATCTCCTGCTTTTTGCAATCGGAGTTGAAGTTTCGGGTTGTCTTCTGGCATGACCTCTTCGCGAAGATAGTTGTAGAGCTGAGGCAAAAACTTCTTAGCCATTTCGCTTATTTCATCCTCGGCCTTTCCTTCTATTTCCAAAAACCTTCCGACGGCTGCCTCTGAAATTGTTAAATCGTTTTCTAAGAACAACCTATTCAAAAATTGGAAATAACGTTTCATTGGTTTAAACTCAAACAATTCCATTACAATATTTTGCTGATATTCGCGCTTGGCTTCCTTGAGGTCTAAATCTGTTGGCGGATTCTCTTCGGATTGTTTGGAATAAGACTGTACAACCGAGTCTGTTTTTACAGAAGCAAAGGCCAACTGGCTCCGCAATATAATGCCTTCAAAACTTTTACATCGACTCAAAGCCACATAGGTTTGTCCATGCGCAAAAGCATTAGCCGCATCAATAATCACTCTGTCGAAAGTCAGTCCCTGGCTCTTGTGAATGGTAATGGCCCAGGCTAATTTCAGTGGAAACTGGGTGAAGGTACCCACCACTTTTTCAGACACTTCCTTCGTCGTTTTGTTCAAATCGTATTTGACATTTGTCCAATCCATTACACTAACAAAAATTGGAGAAGAATCGTCCTTGCATTGCACTTTGATCGTTTCTTTTTCGATGCCGACTACTCGCCCTATTTTTCCATTGTAAAATCTTTTCTCTTGAGAAAGATCATTTTTCACAAACATAACCTGCGCTCCCATCTTCAATTCGAGTCTCTCCAATGTGGGATAAGCATGTTTTGGAAAATCATCCGCTATCGTTGCATTAAAAACGTGTGTCTTTTGTTTTATTTCAGAAAGCTTTACAATGTTAATTTTTTCTGCCGGTGCATTCATGGCTGTTAAGGTGATGTAATCTTCCTCCTCACTAGGTAGCTCCGTCCGATAGCGGCTGTTCAATGATTCGAGTACCGTCTGATCCATCTGATTGTTACGCACTTTATTCAGGAGGGCAATAAAATCCTGGTTGCTCTGACGATAAATGTGTTTCAGCTGAATGGTCACAATCCCAGTTTCTTGTAAAGCGAGTGAGCCAAAAAAGTAAGGCGTTTTATAATAATCGCGCAGCAATTCCCACTCTTGGTTTTTCACTATAGGAGGGAGCTGGTGCAAATCACCAATCATCAGCAATTGTACGCCTCCAAAGGCTTTCGTCCGATCCCGATATTGACGAAGTACTCGGTCTATACCGTCCAAGAGATCGGCGCGCACCATAGAGATTTCATCAATCACCAAAAGGTCGAGGCTTTTGATGAGGCTGATTTTTTTAGCACGTAATTTTGAAAAACGATTTTCCTTTGTTACCACGCCGGGGAGCTGCGGGCCAAATGGCAATTGGAAAAAAGAGTGAATGGTCATGCCTCCTGCATTGATAGCTGCGACACCGGTAGGCGCTACTATGACCATGCGTTTGAAGCCCTCTTTTCTAATTTCGTGAAGGAAGGTGGTTTTGCCTGTACCGGCTTTACCCGTTAGAAAAATATTCTTATTGGTATTGCGGACGTAGTCAAAGGCTTGTTCTATTTCTGGGTTGCTGATGAAATTCATAAGGGTTATTTGTTCAAGATTTAAATGTACGAAAAAGGGCCGAACAAAGCCGTCTTAAAGCACCAATTGAGTTGCAGCATTTTAAAAGGCTTCTACTAATAGGTTGCAGAAATCGAAAAATTCCATAAAAAGAGTTGTGATTTTCATTATATTTTTATTTTTACAATGTATTTATTTTAGGTATTTACACAGGGATTTGGATGTTTTTGGAGAGAGATTCTTTTTTGAAAAATAAATGAACTTGGTTTTTGTTTGAGTGACTTGCTGAGGAAGAGATGTATTGTAGAATTTCGTGAAGATTAATGAGGGGGCGGCGAACGTACCATAATGTAGGGCGAATTGTGCCTCCTTTGATATGACGTTTCTCCTAACGATCTATGATTGTAAGGGGATATGCCATATCCTTAGGTTTTCTGCGAACGCACCTATTATATAAGGCGGATGGTCCTTCGATTGATATAGCATATCCTTATATTTAAAAAATCAAAAACTATTTATTACCTTTAGAAGAAAATATCGCTAACAATACTATGACATCAGTGCGCTACCTCCTCTTTCTCTACTTTCTCTGTACGGCTATAACTGCTATTGGTCAAGATGGTATTCGTTTTTCTAAAAAAGAACAGATTATAACCGTTGATCCTGCCAACAATTCTTTTTCGGAAAAAGGATTCTATTCGGGAATCTGTTTACCTAAGACGAAAAATAAAGCTAAAATCTACTTTGGAGAGCTCCAAAGCTTGACTAAGGTCAAGGCCAGTTATACTTTGTTGGGACAGGACAAGTGGAAGAAAATAAGTAAAAAAGACTTTGTAACTAGCTCTGTACTAACCAGTTCTTTTTATGCAGGGATACAAAAGACAATGATTCCTTTTCCAGAATTGGATAGCCCCTATCGCTTCCGTTATAGCTATAAAATGGAAAACCAAGATATCCTCTTTCTAAGTTCGCTTGATTTTATGGATGCGGAGCATGTCGACACTTTCAATTATAAAATTATCCTGCCTGCTAATTACGAGCTTCATTTTCAAATTGAGGACTCCTTGAAGGCTTATGATTTAGTCCAGTTTGAGGAATCAGAAGAAGGTGATCAAGTGATTTATCATTTCACTGCCACTCCAGACAAAGACGGAAAAAAACCGATGAACGATTATTCTCGGGTACGACTTATTGTAGTTCCTAAAGGGGTAAAACCTTATGATTTTTTAAATGACTGGTATAGTAATCTTGTTCGTCCAAACACTGTACTTACGTCAGTGATAAAAAAAGCTATAGCAAAAGAAGTTTCGGAACTTACGGATGACCGGGAACGCATTGCGGCCATTTTTAAACTCATAAAAGAACGCACGAGTTACATCGCTATTGAGAATGGGATTGGAGCTGTCATGCCTCGGGATGTCAATAAAATCTGGACCGCTCAACAAGGGGATTGTAAAGATATGAGCAACCTGCTTTGTCAGTCACTTCGCTCTCTTGGTTATGATGCCCAGTTGGCATTGTCTGCCACTATTGGTCATTTTTTTGATCTTGACTTCCCTGCACTCTCCTCTGCTAACCATGCGATTTGTGTTTTGAATTTTAATGGAGAATGGCTCTATATGGATGCTACAGAGCGAGAAGGTTTTTTTGGTTACCCGAGTCAACAAATTCAGGGCAGACATATTTTTATTGTAAATGATAAAGCCGGAGAACTTCATTTGGTTCCAAAGATTAAGGCTTTAGAAAACAGAGTGGAGCACCAACTATCTCTGGAAAAAAAAGAGAAGACATTGATTGGAACCATGCGCTATGATTATCATGGCTTGAGCCAAATTGCATTACGGTCTGCCACAAAACAAATGGGAAGCAGCCGATTAGAAGAAAGGCTGGAACCGTATCTGGAGCGGCAGGTTTCCAATTTGAATTATGAAAATGTAACATTAGAGTTACAAGATAATAAGTGTACAATCACCGGCGAGATCAATAGTGAGCGGAACTTTACGAGTATTCGAAAAAAGAATTACCTGTCTTTGGCTTTTTTGCCCACCCCTCATGATCAGGAGGTAGACGATAAAGAGACCGAGGTTCATTTTTACCGAACAGAGGATCAGCAATTTACGGTAAGGTTAAAGTTAGATAAAGCCATCCGCCTGCAAGCTTTCGAACCAATTTCAGAAGAAGCAGAGGGCCTCTCTTTCGATTTTAGTGTAACGCAAAAAGGGAGCGACGAAATTGAAATAAAATATCATTATGTAAATGAGTTGTTATTATTAAATAATGAGAAACTAGCCGCCTTTCGAAAAATCAACAAATTAATTAAAGAAACTTTACGAAAATCTATTATCTATGAAGACCCAACTTAAAAGAAGTCTGTGTTATTTCTTTCTCCTTTTCTTTTTTCTTTTTAGTTTCAATAATCTATTTGCACAAAAGGACTACAAGTGGGACAAAGAAGTAGCGGTAGCCCCAGCGATCCCCACGGAATTCCAAGATGCTGATGCGGTTATGATTTATGACAAGCAATTCAGGCAAACTTACTTGGAGGACTACCGGTTTTTCAGTCGTAACATTATTAAGAGAAGAATAAAAATTCAGACGCAGGAAGGGCTGGAGAAATATGCTCGAATTGTCATTCCAAAAAAGGACGGCATGCACATTGAACAGCTGGATGCCCGTACCATAAAGCAAGACGGAAGCATCGTAGATCTAGACGCTAAAAAGGACATCAAAGTCATTGAACTAACCGATGATGATGACTTAGACAAAACGAAATACAAAGTATTCTCTGTCCCTGGAGCAGCTGTTGGTGACGAAATAGAAATGGTTTGTATTCAGGAAGGCTACACTATTCAATGGGGGGCTACGGTGATTTTACATCAGTCGATTCCTGTTCTGGAAAGTGAGTTTTCGGTGGAGTCAAAAAATAAAGGAATCGTCATTTTGGCAACCAGTCGAAATGGAATGTCTGATGGCAAAATGGAGAAGAACATCGGCAATGTGATTTTAACTTGGCGAGCAGAAAATTTGCCTGGACTCTATGAAGAACGGGGAAACATTTCGGCGCGTACACTCCCTCATTTTCTTTATGAATTAAACATAGATCGATTATATAAGAACTCTTCTCGGGCCGCTCCAAATATCAAAAGCTGGAGTGCCCTTTTACACCACTATAACGAAAATTACTACGATGTTCGAATCCGTAAGGAAAAGAAATTTGATGAAGTGTATGAGGCCATTATGAGCACCGCCAAAAGTAACGCTACAATCCACCGATTAAGAGCGATACAGGAATATATCAATGAGGTAAAACTCGAAAAAATCCCAGACAATGAAGCCAGCGAAGGGGTGGAATATTTTCTAAAAAAGAAAACAGCCGATTTTAATACCCTCATCAAAATGTATAAAAGCTTATTGGAAAAAATGGGCGTAGACTACCTTTTTGCTGCCGGGCGCTCTAAATATGCGGGACCTATTGATCTCCGTTTTCCAACTTATTTACAGATAACAGACTTCCTCTTCCTCGTTCCGGATGCAATGGGCAATTCTATAATACTCCCTACCAAGTCAAAATATCGGTCTTATGGTCTGAATGAAATTCCACTGGAACTCTATGACACGGATATTTACATAATTAGTCCAACTGATAAAAAGTTATTTCAATCTATTAGCCTTCGTGATCAGGGATACAAGAGAAATTTGCGACTTAGAAAAATAAAGGTGAGCGTACAATTGGAAGCAGGCACCATTCAATATGCAGCAGCCGAAACTATTTCTGGAGCCCTATCCACCCGTTTCAGAAACAGACATTTTAATACATTGGAAAATGAAGAGATGCAGGAATACCTTGATAATTATCTTGAAGATTTAAAGACGGTTAGCATTGATACCTTCTACTTATCAAAACGACCAGAAAAAGATCCTTTTCGCTATAAGCTTCATTATAAGTACAAAACCGATAACCAGATTACGAAACTGGAGGATAACGTTTACATGATCACCTTTGATCACTTTCTGGATCATTATTTACAACGAGCAAGTGCCAATCGGATGTTGGACTACAATGCTCCTTTTGCTTACACTGATGGTTTTAGCTATTACCTGGAATTTGATCAAAAGGTCAAACTAAGCAATAAGGAAAATCTGGATTTGACTGTTAAAAACGATATGGGCTCTTTTCTAATGAATGTCAAACAAGTAAACCCTACGACCCTGCTGATTAAATCGAAATACACTTTGATGAAAAGTATAATCCCCGTAGCTCAGGTTCAGGACTTGATCGATTTGATGGAAACCGCTGAGAAAGCAGATAATGAGGGAGTTATTTTGGAATTGGTTGACTAGTGATTGGTTAATCCGTTATTGGTTGACTGGTTAATTAGTGCGCTCAATTCGTGGATTGGCTAATTCGTGTACGCTCTTCGTTGGCGAATGGGTATTATTAAGTTGTTAATAATACCCATTCGATTTTGTCCTGTTAGCCTTAATTATTCTTCGGTTGCGCCTCGTTGCGTCGAAGCGGTTACCCCCCCCTTTAATAAAAGACCTTCAACTTGCACACATTAAAATTTAACTCTATCTTAATGGCAGCTTAATAAAGTGGCATTATTTATCTGTGCTCCTTTTAGCCTTTTCCCACACGACAAAACGAATGAGATGCCGACTTTAAAACTCAACAGTTTACTGTTTGTCCTGCTATTGCTGGCAAATGGTCTGCTTGGGCAAGCGAGTCATAGCGAAAATACGCTGCAACTTCGTTCTAGTTTGGTCCTTCTCCCCGCTAACGCAGAAACGTACTTTAACCAAGAGATTCCTCCAACAAAAGCTCATTACCGTTACGTACATTTTTTTAAAATACCCGATGCCACTGAATTAGCAGACCTTCAGAAGGAAGGCATTCATCTGCTTCAATACCTTTCTAATAGAACTTACATCGCCGCTATTGATACCAAAGGTCGTTTCTCAAAACAACTCCAGGATAATATCCGCAGCGTTGTGGACATTAAAGCCAATGATAAAATAGCGCCTAAGCTTTTAGCACAGTATCATACCGCAGAGCCTTTCGGCAAAAAGCAAAAAATAACATTTCTTTTACAATACTATTCAGATTTTCCTACAACTGAAATATTAGTATTATTGCAAAAGCAAAATATTCGTATTTTAGAACAACAGGTTCCTATCCAAGCCATCACCGTATCGGCTTCTAAAGACCAGCTAATGGATATTGCTTCCTGGCCAATGATCGCTAATCTGGAAGACCTTTCCATTGACGTTCATCCGGAAGATGAACACGGCAGAAGCCACCATCGCAGCAATCTAATTAATAGCTCCTGGGATTCTGACTTACATTTCAATGGAGAAGGCGTTCATATTGCAATAGGTGATGATGGTTTTATTGGGCCTCATATTGATTTAAAAAACAGAACAGTGCAGGCAGATCTCATTGGAGATAAAGTAGGAGACCATGGAGAAATGGTGGCAGGCATCCTCGCCGGAGCTGGCAACCTCAACAGTGATAACAAAGGTATTGCAGATGGTGCGACCTTACATGTGCTCCGAGATTTTGAAGCCGTTATAAAAGGAGCTGTTCTTTTTGAGGAAGAGGGAGTCGTTATCACCAATACCGCTTACAGCGATGGTTGCAACAGAGGTTACACAACCTTGGCTCAACTAGCGGATCAGCAAAGTGACCTCATCCCTGAACTCATTCACGTTTTTTCTGCGGGCAACGCAGGTGTCGACGATTGTGAATATGGTGCAGGCAATGGCTGGGGGAACATCACTGGCGGGGTAAAAACAGGAAAGAACGTTTTGGCTGTTGCCAATCTCAATGTAAACGGAGAAAGGGTTTCGTCGAGTAGCAGAGGGCCTTCTAATGATGGGCGTATTAAGCCAGATATTGCAGCCTTTGGAGAGGGACAAATGAGTTTATTACCAAATAATGAATACCAAATTGGTAGTGGAACTTCTGCCGCAGCTCCGGTTGTATCCGGGGTTTTGGCACAACTATACCAAGCTTATCGCGAAAAGTATAACAATACAAATCCGTCTTCAGCTTTACTAAAGGCTTGCCTCCTCAACAGTGCGGATGACCTTGGGAATCCTGGCCCAGATTACTCCTTTGGATGGGGGAAAGTCAATGCTTACCAAGCTTTTAAAATAATCGACGAGGAGCAATGGTTGACAGGCACTGCAACGCAAAGCAGTGAGGAGACCTTCTCTATTTCGATACCTGCCAATGTCAAAGAACTGCGAGTGATGCTCTACTGGCATGACAAGGCGGCTTCTCCGACCAGTGCCAAATCATTGGTTCATGACATTGACTTAAATGTAGAAACGCCCGATGGTGTTATTCACCTACCTTGGGTATTGAATAATAATCCATCGGCAGATTTACTCGATTCACCCGCAGGCATCGGAGCAGATCATTTGAACAATATGGAACAGGTCTTTATTTCGAATCCAGCAGCGGGCAATTATGATTTTCATGTAAATGGTTTTGAAATTCCGTTTACAGAACAAGAATATTACATTGTCTATTCCTATGCTTTTGATGAGCTTAAATTGACCTTTCCAAACGGTGGAGAATCCTTTGCACCCACAGATCAAATACAAATACATTGGGAAGCTTTGGGTAGTTCTTCTGAGTTTAAATTAGAATATTCAAGTAACAACGGGAACTCTTGGAATCCCCTCACCATTTTGCCAGGCCATCTACGCCAGTTCCTTTGGACGGTACCCGATCTGCAGTCAGGAGAGGTAGTTGTGCGCGTAAATCGTGAAAATCAAGTGGCTTCCAGCGAGCAGGTCTTTTCCATTTATCAAACACCCAGTGGGTTTTCCGTTAGCAAGGTTTGTCCAACTTTTGTTCAACTAAGTTGGGATGCCCTAGATGCCGCAGCGACCTATACCATTTACCAATTAGGAGAACGATATATGGATAGCATTGCAACAACAAGCAATACTTCGATTGATATTCCGATTTCTGATCCAACAAAAAAACAATGGTTCGCTATAAGCGCAGAAGCGGTTAATGGTGCAAAAGGTAAGCGGAACTTGGCCATCCAAACAGAAGGCGAAATCCTTAATTGTACTCCCGTCAAAGACATGGCGCTCACTGCGATTGTCAATCCATCTAGCAGTAATGTTTCTGATTGTTTCAGTCAGGAGATGCCCATCAGAATTAACCTTACAAATACAGGTAGTGAAACGCAAAGTAATATTCCAGTTTATTATCAATACAATAATGAACCAGTAGTTTCGGGTATTTTTAGCGGCTCTCTTCCTCCAGACGTTACTGTTAATTACAACTTTCCCACAGCCATTATTACCAATGGACTTGGGATACATACACTAAAGGTCTGGACGGGGTTCCCTTTGGATGAGGCCACTTATAACGATACACTGGCCTTCCAATTTGAGGTAGTCGAAAGTACCATAAATGAATTGCCATTTTTTGAAAACTTTGATGACTTTGAACTCTGTTCTACGGATGCAAGCTGTGCTGTAACTTGTTTGTTACAAAACGACTGGCAAAACACAGAAAATAGTAGAGACGGTATTGACTGGCGTGTGCATCGGGAGCGAACGCCTACTTTTGGAACGGGGCCAGACACAGATCAAAATACAAGGACGGAGGTAGGTCAGTATTTATATTTGGAAGCAGGCGCTGGCTGTTTCGCTCAAAACGCTATTCTGACTAGTCCTTGCATCGACCTCAATAATGCGGTTACTCCTACGCTGACTTTTTGGTACCATATGTATGGGCTTAGCATGGGTTCTTTACAAATCGATTTATTTGATGGCGAGGAATGGCATTTCAATATTAGCAATGCCATTGTTGGAGATCAGGGAGATCAATGGAGAAAATCAACGATAGATTTGAGTCCTTTTGCCAATAATTTAATAACACTTCGCTTTCGCGGAAAAACGGGAGGTGGCTTCTTTACGGATCTGGCGATTGACAACCTCTCTGTCTACGATGCGAATACGCCTCCAGTGGCCGACTTTATTGTGAATAAGAGACAGGGCTGCTCTGACGAAGTCATTCGTTTTATAGACAATTCTATTAATGAAGGAACAAGTTGGAACTGGGATTTTGAACCCAGTACGGTTAGCTTTGTAGAAAATACCAATGCTCAGTCGCAGCATCCTGTGGTGCAGTTTTCCGAAACCGGGCTTTATTCTGTAACGCTTTCTACAGGTAATAGCTTTGGCACTACCGACTTGCAAAGAGCAGATTATATTTTAATTTCAGATGGCGTTCCTCTTCCCTATATACAGGATTTTGATGGCATCTCCTTTCCACCTCAAAATTGGCAATTAGAAAATACAGATAATAATATCAGCTGGGTGACTTCCGAGGTAATTGGCAAAAACGGAGCATTTAGTAAGGCCGCTTTTATGAATAACTTCAGTTATAATAAATCTGATGAAGACGATGTTCTGACGGCTCCAATTGTCAATCTAAAAAACAGCATCAGCCCATTGCTTCGCTTTGATTATTCTTATGTGAGTTATAGTAATAAATTTTCAGATCAGCTTGAAGTCATACTTTCTACAGATTGTGGAAATAGCTTTACGATTCCTTTATTTGAAAAAAGTGGAAACGATTTGGCTACTGCTGAAAATCAAAAAATGGCCTGGACTCCGCAGGGAAGTATTGATTGGGAAACGGTCATTATTGACCTTGGTGATTATATTGGGCAATCCATTTCCATACGCTTTGTGAACACCTGTCAGTTTGGTAATAATTTGTATTTGGATAATATAGCGGTTTACGAAAACGGAGCATTTCCAGTAACTAGTTTCAATATTGAATCCGCTGATATCAGTATTTGTGTTGGTGATAGTTTGACTTTTAGTAATACTACCTTTGGGAACGACGGCGGAACTTATTTCTGGAATTTTGGAAATAACAATATACCTCCGAATGCCAATACCGAAGGTGCCCATACTGTAAGCTTTCCTGAAACGGGACAACAGAGCATCACGCTGATAGCTACTAATGATCTCGGAACCGACGTAAAAACCTCTCACATTGAAGTCATAGATATCCCTATTGTTGATTTCGAAATTGCACCAAACGGTCTGGAAGTTCAATTTGACAACAATAGTATTTATGGAGCAACCTACCTTTGGGATTTTGGAGATGGACAAAATTCCAATGCGGTCAATCCTATGCATACCTTTGCTAGTTCTGGTAGCTACGAAGTAACCTTAACCGTGAGCAATAGTTGCGGGACGACCGAACACAGTCAGATGCTGGTGCTTTCCAATAGCCATTCTCCTCCTTCTTTCGAGTTAAGTGTTTTTCCAAATCCTGCTGAAAATTGGTTTGTGTTAAAAACGAATAACAATGTAAATGTAGAAATGAATTATCAGATTCTTAGCGTTTCCGGGCAGCTGGTTTCGGAAGCGATATTGAGTGTCTCGTCTGGGGAGCAATCGCAGGTAGTGGATATTCGTGGTTTGGCGGCTGGAGTTTATTTTTTGCGTTTTGAGGTTGGGTTTTTTGTGGGGGCCCGGAAGTTGGTGGTGTTTTAGGAAGTCGCGGATTCCGCCTCTACAGCGGAGCTGTAAGTTTACATTAAGAGGTCGTTTACAGCTCTACTGTAGAGGCGAACGTCACTGTAGAAGCGAACTCACTGCACCACAATCTCCTTCGTCAAAATTTCTTCCCCCACCCGACACCGCAGCCAATAAATCCCACTCGGTAAACCACCCACCGGAATCATATGCGTAATATCCCCATGACGACTTTGGAACTCTAACGCTGTTTTTCCTGACACATCCACCAAACTAAAATAAGCCGTTTCTTTCAACATCGGGTGTTGGAAATAAACATTCAGATAATCGGTAGCAGGATTCGGATATGTTTTTATTTCGAAGCTGGCTTCTTGTAACTCTACTGTTGGAGAGGTGAGGTGGCAGCCGGGGACTAGGCAGCCGTGTTGGTCTACTTTTACGATCCAGGCGCGTTGGAGGGGGAGGTCACCAGTAAGTTGATTAAAATCAGCGGCTTGTCCGACCATCACAAAACCACCATCGGGTGTTTCTTCCAAGTCGTAAAAAATATGGTTCTCAGCAGCACTCTGTATATGGTTGTATCTCCGCGTCCATAAGCTATCTCCTTCTTTTGATATTTTGGCAACCAAACCGAGATAGTCGTATCCATTTTCTAAGGGGTTCGGACGATAACTTCTGCCCGCAACAACGTAGCCGGAACCGTCGGAGATTTCGACCATTTTGTTAATCACATTTGAACTATGAAATAGTGAGTCTCTTATACTTACTCCCCATTCAAAATTGCGATCAGCATCTAATTTAAAGACATAGGGTTGCCAATATAAAAAAGTCCCAGGCAACTGCCCAAACTCAATTCCTTTCCCGCTAGCCAAGAGGTAGCCGCCGTCATCTGTTTTTAGAATGTCCGATACACGATTCCTAAGTTCACCTACCGGTGATTCGTACTCCCATTCTACTTCCCCTTCTAAATTAGTTTGAACAAGAAACGCCCTTGAAAAATAGTCTTGATTAGAAAAATTAATGTTATTTATATGCCCTCCAAATATGATTTTATCTTCTTCTATCAACATTCCTCCTACTGCTTCACTGTTTTGGTTTTCGCCGTAAACCACCCCCCAATCAAATTGGCCCAATGAATTTACCTTTTTCAAATAGATATCCGTATTTGAATTTATTGTATTGGTAATATTTGATATCATATAATAGCCATCATCTGGTGCTTTAATAGAATTTATCAAAGCGATAAAACCATTATCAGGAAGATATGGACTTCTATATTTTCTAGTGAATAGCGTGTCTCCATCCGCATTATATTTAATCAGTAAGTCAGCTCTTCCTAAAGTATCAAAATAGGTACCTGAAACCATGAAATTTTCATTATCCTTTTCCAATGTATTATACCATGTTCCAAAATATTCTATGGAATCAACTAAAGTTTTATACCAAATTACCTCTCCCTCAAATGAAATTTTTGCGAATATACTTCCCAATTGGAAAGGAGGAAGAGAATCATTAGCAACACCACATACATAAAAACAACTATCAGTTACTTCTATACTACCTAGTACAGACGAGGTAGGTCGATCAAAGTCTAATCTGTAGTTGTATGTGGATTGTGCGCTTGTCCAAGAAACACAACAGGATAGAATAAAAATTAATAATATCGTTTTCATAATTTTTAAATTTAGAGTTCCGAGACTATTTAGCCTCGGAACTCATTCATTATTATTTTACAATAACCAATTTTCCAGTATTTAGTGGATGATCATTACTGCAAATGCTGTAATAATAAATACCAGGTAACAAAGAGTTAGCATCCCAACTAACGAAGCCGTCTTTATCATTACTTGTCTCAATATTCGATAGATGTTTTCCATTTGAATTGTAAACTTTTATTACCAAATTAGAATAGCTTCTATCAAGGTGATATTCAAAGGTCAGTTTATCGGTAGCAGGGTTTGGAAAAGCAATTACGCGATTTCCCTCCTCTACTTTTCCTTCATTCTCATTCAACCGAGCTGCGGAGAATGACGGGAAAATAGTCGGATCAAAAATATCAAATCCGAAACTGTGGTTCAGTATATTTTTTGCTTGCTGTCCTGCAACTCCCTGGCTATTATAAGCTATACTTTTAATATCTTCTATTTCCGTCAAGTCCAAATCAGCAATGCATTTCCCTTGAGTTCCTAAACTAATTTGTATATTCTTAAAAATACTAAAATAATTGTATTCTAATAGCTGATTTTGGGTCATTTGAAAATTAGCAGGCATATTATTCAATTGCTGAATAGCTTCTGTTGTATTATTTTCATGTAAGTAATAATCAACCTGCTCGCACCATCTCTCTTTCTCCGCGACCACTCGCGTCCCCACGTTCGCTCGGTAAATGCTCCGGCATTTAACCGAACTCTCTCGTGGCCTCTGGCCATTAACTAATACTCAATTGACTCTACTCCACCACCACCTGCTTACTAATTACCTCATCCCCCACCTGGCACCGCAGCCAATAAGTCCCAGTCGCCAAACCACTCACCGGAATCATATGCGTAATATCTCCATGACGGCTTTTGAATTCTAACACTATTTTTCCTAGTGCACCTACCAACTAAAAAACAGCTTCACTTCTTAGCTCTGGATGATAGAAATAAACATTAAGATAATCATTACTCGCCGCACTGATAGGGTTTGGATAAGTTTTCATATCGAAAGAAGACTTCTGTAGATCTATTGTTGAAGATACAAGATGGCACTCTGGTACAAGACAACCATGTTCATCTACTTTGAGCAACCAGCCTTGCTGATTCGGGTTTTCTGGCGTTGGATTCTCAATACCTGTGGCTGGTTACACATCTCTATGGTCAACTAATACTTTTGTTACTATTCCCATTCCGTTAGCAGAGTTTTCATTAAGAGGGATTGTATTGGGGCCTAATGACTTCCAAGGTTCATAGCTTTCCGGTGATCCTCCACAGATAGGAGTAAGAGAAGTACCTGTAAGTATTTTATGAAGTTCATTATACGCAGGTACAAAAGTTCCAGAGTCTGTATCACTGCCGTTGCGATCACTCCAGAAACGATTCCACCTACAAAAATTCTTATAAGATGGATCATCGGGTACAGAGGCGAAATGCGTTCTGGCTCCTTCTAAAATTTCAAGATAATTAGCTTCAGGGTCAGACATTCCGGCCCGCCAATCATAAGGCTCATTTTGCGTTTGCCCAAATAGCCCAAAAGGGATTAACGTTAATAATAAAAGCTTAAAAAATAATGACGACTCCATTGATTAGCATATCACATAGCAACCCCATCAACGCAAAGCCCCAGCTTTACCTAATTTTTTTCTAACCTAGGGGATAAAAACAATCCGTCTAAAGGAAGAAGGTAGCGATCCACGTTAACTTAAAAACCCTTATAACAAAGATTTTACGAAATGACATAAAACAAGTGTAAGTAAATTGTTAGGTTTTACACCTAACAAAAGAAGAATACTGTTTGGTTTCATTAGCCGTTTTTTGTCTGCCTAAAGTATCGAAAAAAAACGCATATATCTTAATAAAAAGTCGTAATATTTATATTAAATTTTTAATATTTAAATATGCAGCATTTGGAAAATAGATTCTTTTTCGCCGTAAAAAATTATACTCTTTCTATTGATAGTTCTTCCAATACGGAAATGTTTGAAACCTGTCGAGCCACCAAATAGGATGAAACTTAATGAACACAGCTGCTTGCACCATCTCAGCTAGACGCGGGGCTGATTTAAAGCGTCATTTTTTTTGTGAAAAGAAACTTGACTACTTCGAGTAAATTACTGGTTAAGAGACGTTTTATATTGATAATCGCATAACATTCAAAATTATAATTTATTCCTGTAAATAAAATCAATATATTTAACTGTCATTCCTTTGTCCACCTCAATAAAATTCCTTACCTTAACTACTCTTCATACAGCGTGCCTACCTGCGCCTGAAGATAACCTACTAAACCTTATTCCTTCACCTTCTAAAACCTTAACTATTATGGGTTACGAAACAAAAGATATACGGAATGTCGTCATGCTCGGACATTCCGGATCCGGGAAAACCTCACTGGCCGAAGCCATGCTTTACGAAGCCAAAGCGACCAAGCGAAGAGGAACGGTCCTTGAAAAAACGACGGTTTCCGATTACACGAACATCGAACAGGAACGCGGAAATTCTCTTTTTAGCACTTTGATGCACGCGCCCTGGAAAAATTCCAAAATCAATATTATGGATACACCGGGCTCTGATGATTTTGTCGGAGAGGTGGTTTCTTCCATGAAGGTGGCGGATCTTTCTATTATGATGCTCAACGCTCGATCCGGCGTAGAAGTGGGGACAGAATTGCTGTGGGAATATGTTGACAAATTTAAGACACCGACGGTCTTTGCTGTCAATCATTTAGACAATGAAAAAGCTGATTATGAAACGACGCTGGAACAGGCACAAAGCCGTTTTGGTAACAAAGTAATTCCGATACAATTTCCAATCAATCAGGGTATTGGATTTAACAAAATAATAGATGCACTTCGGATGGTCATGTATGTTTTTCCAGACGGTGGTGGTAAACCAATTAAAGAGGCCATCCCCGAATCCGAAATGGCAAGAGCACAGGAGTTGCACAACCAACTGGTGGAAGTAGCCGCTGAAAACGATGAGGGCTTAATGGAGAAGTTCTTCGAAGCAGGTACGCTTTCGGAAGAAGAATTGACAAAAGGATTGAAGATTGCTTTGGCAGAACAACAATTCTTTCCCGTATTTATCACTTCTTCTGAACGCAACATGGGCTCCGGCAGAATCATGGGCTTCATTAACGACATCGCTCCTTGCCCAAATGATCGCGCAGCCGCAACGCTGGAAGATGGCAGTGAACTGGCTTGCGACAGCAATGGCGATAATTCCATATTCATTTACAAAACCATTTCTGAACCTCAGGTAGGAATGGTTTCTTACTTTAAAGTATTCTCTGGTTCTGTAAAACCAGGAGATGAATTGACTAACCCAAGAACAAGAAGCTCTGAAAGAATCAGTCAGATTTATGTTGCCAATGGAAAAAATCGGACGATTACCACTGAACTGAAAGCAGGTGATTTGGGCGTTACCGTAAAATTAAAAGATGCACTTTCTAATGACACTTTAAATGTAAAAGGAGTAGAACGACGAGTAGTCCCCATTCCATTTCCTCCTTCCAGAATTAGAACAGCGGTTACTCCACCAAGTAAAAACGACATGGAGAAACTGATGAAAGCACTACATCAAATTCATCAAGAAGACCCGACTTTGGTAGTGGAACAATCCAAGGCATTGAAACAAACCATTCTTCATGGGCAGGGACAATTGCATCTTGATCTGATCAAATACAGAATTGAAAAGGTCAACAATATCAATATGGAATTCATCCGTCCGAAGATTGAATATCGAGAAACCATTACCAAATCTTCGGAAGGCAGTTATCGTCATAAGAAGCAATCCGGAGGCTCTGGACAATTTGCTGAGGTGCATATGCGCATAGAGCCTTACTTTGAAGGAATGCCTGATCCGGTGGGTCTTAACGTAAAAAAGAATGAAGAAGAAGAATTGCCTTGGGGCGGAAAACTGTCTTTCCTCTGGTGTATTGTAGGAGGTTCTATTGATGCTAAATTTTCCAATGCGATTAAGAAAGGCGTCATGCAGAAAATGGAAGAAGGGCCGCTCACGGGTTCATACTGCAGAGGCATCCGCGTCTCCATTTTCGATGGAAAAATGCACCCAGTTGATTCTAACGATATGGCTTTCATGATTGCGTCAGCTCAGATTTTCAAGGATAATTTCTCGAAGGCTGCTCCGAAATTGATGGAACCGATTTATAACCTAAATATCCTTTGTTCCGGCGATGTTATGGGAGATGTAATGAGTGATTTGCAAGGTCGACGTGCCATCATTCAAGGAATGGATTCGGAAGGTCATTATCAAAAAATAAAAACCAAAGTACCCCTGGGAGAATTATACAAGTATTCTTCTACCCTTCGGTCAATCACGCAAGGGAAAGCGAAATTCAATCGTTCCTTTGCAGAATATGCTGCAGTGCCGCATGATGTCCAAAAGGATTTAATGTCGGCTTACCAGTCAGAAACACAGGAGGCTTAGGTCTCCACCCGGTTGCCCCTGTTTGGTGAAAACGCTAACCGAGATTTTTAATCTTGGGTGGCGTTTTTTTTGTAGGGGAGGTTTGGCGTTCCGCCAATTTTTTTTCACCGCAAAGGCGCTACGAGCGCAAAGGGAGCAACGTTAACTTCTTATCGTTCGAAAAAAGAACTTAGCGCTCTTTGCGCCGTTGCAGTAAAATTATTTGCGTTAGGGATTCAAAATCTATCGTCTATTCATAACTCACTCTGTAAATCGCGTCCGCAAAATCATCTGAGATTAGCATAGAACCATCCGGTAAAAATTCCATATCAACTGGTCTTCCCCAAGCATCGTCGGTTGCTTCGTTGAGCCAGCCGGAAGCGAAGGTTTCATAAGAAGTGGCCTTTTCTCCATCTAATTTAACAAGACTTATACGGTAGCCAATTTTTTTGGAACGATTCCAAGAACCATGTTCTGCAATAAAAATTTGGTTGTGGTATTCTTTAGGGAACATCTTTCCGGTATAAAATTCTAAGCCGAGTGGTGCTACGTGCGGTCCCAGCTTTTGAGCGGGAGCAGTATAATCTGCGCAGTCTTTTCCATCTCCGAATTTATCATCCAGCAAATCGCCCTGATGGCAATAAGGGAAACCGAAGTGCATTCCATCTTTGGGAGCGTAATTTAATTCACAGGCAGGCAGGTTGTCTTCCAACCAATCGCGTCCGTTGTCGGTAAACCAAAGTTTTTTTGTTTCCGGATGCCAGTTAAACCCAACGGTGTTTCGGATACCCCGATGTACGATTTCCATATCGGTGCCATCCGCGTTCATTCGGGTGATGGTGTTAAAAATATCTTTTTCTGAATCACAAACATTACAAGGTGCGCCAACGGGAACATATAGTTTTCCATCAGGACCAAAGGCAATGTATTTCCAACCATGATGTGATTTGTCCGGATATTTATCATAAACAACTACTGGCTTTGGCGGGTTTTCCAAATTGGCTTCTATATCGTCAAAGCGAAGGATCCTGTTGACTTCGGCTACGTAAAGTGAACCATCTTTGAAAGCAACTCCATTTGGCATATAGAGGCCTTTTGCTATGGTATATTTTTTATCTACTTTAAAGTCGCCATCTGTATCCAACAAGGCATACACGTTTCCACCTTTCTTTCGGTTGCCGACAAATAACGTTCCTTTTGGGCTGAGGCAAAGTGAGCGGGCATTGTTAATGTCATCGGCGTAGACTTCAATTTTGAAGCCTTCCGGAAGTTTAATGTTACGGAGTGGGGAATCACTGGTTTCTTCATTCGCTTCTACCTTTTCTTTTTTACCCATCGGTGGATTTATTCTTTTACAGGAAAAGCTTAAACCTAAGATCATTATTAGTACGGGGATGAATTTCATGTGGGTTATTTTAGCGGTTTGTTTATTAGAGATAGTTATTCCGATCGTAGTTGATCGGGAGGGTAGCGAGCAAGAAATAAAAATCCAAAAGTCCCTTTTGTATTTCGAGCAGTTAATCCTGAGTTTGTCAAATGAGATCGGAAGGGTTTGAGCAATGCCTCGCTAACCTCCAGCTCCTAAAGGAGAGCATCCGCCCGTTTAGTGGATCCAATAAATTATTAAAAAACTTAATCATTCTCTATCCCGAAGGCGTTTGTTTTGAGATGATCATTAATTCAAATAGAAATATCTCCGCTGTCATTCCGAGCGAGTGACGCAGTCGCGAGTCGAGGGATATGAAGATCAGATCTTCCTTAAATTTCGAGCGAGGTAATAGTCGAAATCTACCTCCTTAATCAGAACTAAATTTCTCGACTAATACCTAAAGCAAGTCTCTATTGAAGAGACAACTTACTTACTACTTCGCTAACTTCTCCTCCACGTATCCCAAGACCTTCTCCATCAGGTGAATCCGATCCTTACCCCTTACATTATGAGAATGCATTGGATAAGGGAAAAAATCCATCTGGATACCTTCTTCCACAAATTTCTGAACCAAAGCCATATTGTGTTGCATAACAACAATGTCGTCAGCAGTACCGTGAATGAGTAATAGATCACCCTTTAAATTCTTCGCATGATTCAGCAGGCTCGCCTGTTTATAACCTTCTGGATTTTCTTCTGGTCGGTCCATATAACGCTCACCATACATAGCTTCGTAGAATTTCCAATCCGTAACTGGGCCACCTGCAACACCTACTTTGAATACATCCGGTGTTTTTAGCATCATGGTGGTGGTCATAAAGCCACCATAACTCCAGCCATGAACTGCAAGACGATCAGGATCAACGAAAGATAATTTTTTCAAATAATCGACTCCGGTCATCTGATCCTTTACCTCGAGGTTTCCAAGGTTCCGGTGAATGGCATTTTCAAAATTAAATCCTCTGTTGGCAGAGCCTCTACCGTCGAGTGTGAAAATGAGGTAACCCTTTTGTGCCATGTAGTGCATCCAAAGTGGAGCACCCGCAAGTCTTCTGTTAGAAACCATTTGAGCGTGTGGGCCACCATAGACATAAACCAAAACTGGGTACTTTTTTCGGCTGTCAAAATTACTTGGTTTGATGAGCCGGGCGTGGAGTGGCGTACCGTCTTTAGTTTGTAGTTCTACTAATTCTGTTGTTCCAACCTGGTATTCTGTCAGAGGATCCGTACTGGCTAACAAGTTAGTTACTTTCTTACCTCTGCTGTTGATAATGTCTACAACAAATGGAGCTTTTAAGCTGGAGTATTGATCAATTAGAAAGATACCTTTGCTGTTGATCTGGTAACGGTGGACGCCACTTTTCTTAGACAACTGCTTTCGTTTACCATTTTTCATGTTAACGGAATATGCAAATTTATTCAAGCCGCTTTCGTCTGTTCCGGAAACGATTAACTTTTTACCGCTAAGGCTAAGGCCTAAAATTTCCGTAACTACCCAGTCTCCTTTAGAGACCTGATCCAATAATTTTCCGCTGGTGTTATAGCGATAAACGTGCATGAAACCATCTCGTTCGCTGAGCCATAAAAATTCATTAGGCGTCTCCGGTAAAAACCACATTGGGTTCTCTGGTTCTACATATTTTGGATGTGTTTCCTCGAAAAGTGTTTTGATGAATTTTCCAGAGTTAGCATCATACTCGTTCAGCCACATGTGGTTTTGATCTCTGTTGACCACTGCGATGTAAACATGTTGTTCGTCAGGACTCCAGGACAGATTCGTAAGGTACTGATCTTTAGGACCGCTTACATCTAGGAAAATATTTTTATTGGTCATGGTGTTGTAAATACCGACTTTCCCATATTCACTTTTTTGCCCAGCCATTGGGTATTTCACATTTCGTAAAGAACCGGGAGTTGTGCTGATGTCAAGGATTGGATAGTCGGCAACATCTGTTTCATCTTTTTGGTAATAGGCGATAAGACTTCCTTGTGGCGACCAAAAAGTACCTTTTGAAATACCGAATTCATAGCGCGCAATGGCCTGGCCTGTAACGATATTAGGATCTTCATTGGAGAAAACGGTTTTTTGCATTTCCGTTTCAGAAGCGATGTACAGGTTGTTTTCGACTGTGAAGGCAGCCATTTTATTAGCGGGGTTGAAATCGACATTGGCGGCGAGCGTTGGAACCTTCAGCATGATGGCTGCTTTCCGAGTGGCAATATTGTAACTGTAATAGCCTTTGTCGTAATTGAAATAAAATTCGTTGACGTTTAACCAACTGATATTCGGCATTCGTTTCATAGCTAGGCCAAGTGCCGCATTTAACTCTGTAAGTGTTGCGATGACTTCCGATTTTTTACCGTTAATGCTTTGTTTGATTAATTGATTTCGGTCTGCGGAAATAGACGAAAGACTTTCCGTAGTAGACATCCATTGTAAGTTATTAATGCGTTCAGGAGCCAGACTAGAGCGCTGCTTTAGAATGGCATCAGAGAGCGTAAGTTCTTTTAATTGTTGCTGAGCATGGGAAGAAGCACAAATACTTACGAGCAAGATAAAGGCAAAGATTTTTTTCATTGTTGTTTGTTAATTTTCAAATAAGTACGAAGTATAATAACGTACAATAGGATCATCTTTCAAAGAGAGATGATCCTATTGGGAAAATGTAAATTTTTAAAACATGCAGCAAAATACTGCTTTTCTACCGTTTTCCATGCAAATCGTACAGGTATAAATACGAGATTAATGAGCTACGGTTTACTTGTTTTTGTTCCTAGCTGGCGCGTCTGGTAGAGGGGCCAGAGTTCATTGATTGACGATTATTTCTCGGTCCGTCAGAAGAAGATCCTTTTCCAGCAATGCTTTTAGTGGCATGAGGAACCAGAAGCAATCGTTCTTTTCGGATTAGGGTTCCTGTGATATTACAGATACCATAGGTCTTGTTTTTAATCCGTAATAAGGCATTCTCAAGGTTGCGGATGAACATTCGCTGGCGGCTGGCCATTTTGGTCAGCATTTCCAGTTCTACATGTCGGGAGCTGTAATCGAAATAATCACCGGATGAGCTGGTATCGCCATTATTTTCAGCGCCAACCATCTGATCGTATAAGTATTTTAATTCCGCTCTCGCCTTTTCTAATTTAGTGTCAATTAATGTTTTGAATTCCTGAAGATCTACTTCAGAGTAACGTTCGTGTTTAAGCATAATGTTTCGTGTAGTTTTAATCGAGTGAATAAAATTACTTTCTCAAATATGTTTGACAAGCCCATTCTCGGGAGAGATTACTAGCCTGCACGACAAAACTAATAAAGAATTTTCCTAATAAAGAAAGAAGGTCTCGACAAATTTAATTTGTTTTTTACCTGTAGGGCTAATGTTTTATTTAATTTATTAAGCTGAAATAACCTAAACGCCTCATTTTGTGCGAGTAAGCTTTGCCAAATAAAATTTCATGTAAAAAAGAATATTCAAGGTTTGGAATTGTGAATTCTGTTTAGGGTGGTGAATAATTCGTTTAGTACTTGTTTTTAAACCGATTTTATCGATTAAGTAATAATTCATTCTTGGGATATTACCAGCTCGGGTTTCGCATTTGGCTAACCGTTTGAAATTACCCCAAAAAACTAATAGTTTACGAAGGCCAGTTGCTGAATAATTACAAAAGAAGGAAAACACAGGCAGCACATATTCAAGTCCTAGGGTCTATCCAATATCGAACTCAAAATGCTTTCCCAAAAGCGATGATTTTGAGGGAGAAAGGAAACTTAAATTTGATTTAAAAGGAGTCGCTGCCATCCCTTACACCCGAGTGTATGGCAGCGGCACCAAATTACGATGTCGCAATGAAGAACTTTACATACATATATGCCATTCTGTTTTTGATAATAATCCTTGTTTTAACGGCTTGCCGAAAAGACAAAGATGTATTCATCGTAGAAGGGGAAACGTTATCCTCTCTCAAAATTGGAGTTGTTGGTGGTCTGGTGACCAATATGGATGGAGAAGTTTTGGCCAATACTTCTGTTAACCTCAAAACGAAAGACGCAGCCTACCAAACAAAAACCGATAACAACGGGGTGTTCTACTTTAGAAACCTAGACCTGAAAGAAGAAAATATATATTTGTACACGGAGTCGGTAGGCTACTTTCAGGGCTCCCGTACATTTATCCCTAAAACAGGCAACGCTGAGTTTATTCACATTAGCTTGTTGCCTATGACAGAGTCCAACGCCTTTGAAGCAATTGAAGGCGGGACAATTGATTTGCCGGAAGGCGCCCAACTCAACATCTCTGAAAATGCAATAAAAGATGCATCGGGAGCTGATTATCAGGGAACAGTACTTATTGTAAATAATTTTCTGGAACCCAGCCAGCCTGGATTGGAATTGATGATGCCTGGAAACCTCACCGCATTGGACGAGGATGGGAACTGGCAGTCTTTGGCCATCTATGGTATAATGGCCCTTCAATTGACAGATGATGCGGGTGGATTGTTAGATATTAAAAGCCCGGATATGGCGACTTTGCTAATCCCAATCGCAGAAGATCAATTAAGTAATGCCCCCTCTTCTATCGCTGTTTGGTCGTTTGATATGGAAAACGGATACTGGATTCCAAACGGCTCTGCACAAAAAAGTAATGAATATTATAGTACCCCGATTACAGGTGTTCAATTCTTAAACTGGGCCATTCCATATCCGATGTTAAATTTAACAACACAATTACAGTTGTCACCAAACAATATCCCTTACGGAAATGCTACAGTAGAAATTACAGTGCTTGGATCGGGAACCTGTGCTTACGGAACGACAGATAATACTGGCTTACTGGAAACCACAGTAGCAGCCAATCAGGTATTATCACTTCAGGTAACCGGACATTGTGGAACTTTGATTTATGAAGGTGAAATCGGCCCTTATGCAAGTGACGCTCAACTGGGGACACTTATAGTAGAATCCCCAAATGCTAATATGATCGAATTGAAAGGAAGCCTATCCAATTGTGAGGACAAAGCAGTCCCTCTAGGATATGCCCATATTCAATTGGGAGACCAAAGTCATGTGCTTTTTGCGCAAGCAGATGGAAGCTTTACGACTTACATAGATGCTTGTACAAATGAAGCGCTTACAATGATAGGAGTAGATGTTCAAGCTGGAACAGAAGGAGAAATGCTAAGTTTTCAGACAGCAGAAGTAGTGAATGCAGGGACGGTTTCCACTTGTGAGTAAATATGTTGGTAACTCTGTGGAAAAGCCTGTTAGATTGTGGATAACACATTTAAGGCATTGATAATCAATAGCATTATTTCGTAGGGACGGAGACCGAAATATGAATTTTTGAAGCTAAAATGGTAGTTGTTCGCAATTTTATTGCTAACTTTCTAACAGGAATAAATTCAATCTCCTTGCAGCGAATGGCATAGAAAAGGGGTTATATACTTAGAGCACCTAAATTATTTTGTGCGATAGTTAGTTGAAGTTTAGTCGTTTTCGAACTTTCCAAAGTGAAGCAATTAAAAAGCCTGGTGTAAAAGGCTATTACGAGTACCAAAACATTTTCTGTGACAGAACTGGAAATCATAAAGGGTTGTATCCAAAATGACCGCCAATGTCAGCGTGCCTTGTTTGAAAGGTATTCAGGGCTGATGTTGTCTGTTTGTAGGAGATACACGCGGCATGAGATGGAGGCAGAAGATATTTTGCAAGATGCGCTTATAAAGGTTTTTAAGAACATAGAAAAATTCAAGTTCGAGGGATCATTTGAAGGATGGGTACGTAGAATAGTAGTGAACACCGCTTTGAAAAACTATAAAAAGAGTTCTGTCCAAAAAGAGCAAATTGGTTTGGAGTCTTATCAGGAAGGATCGATGGAGCCAAAAGCAATCGCCAACCTGGGAGAAGAGGAATTGATGAACTTGATTGCAAAAATGCCGGATGGATATCGGATTGTTTTTAATTTATACATAATAGAAGGATACAGTCATAGAGAAATCGCAGAAAGGCTGGAGATCAAAGAAAGTACGTCTCGCTCACAATTAGTAAAAGCGCGACGACTATTACAAGAAATGTTAACCGAAAGAAACAGAATATCTGCATGAAAAAAGAGCAGCTAACAGATCGGATTATTCGCAATAAGTTGAAGTATCATGCTTCAGCCTCTCCAGATCATTTGTGGGAGGCCATCGAAGCAGAGCTTCCAGTGGATGATAAAAATCGAGGCATCTTCTGGTGGATGGGGGGAGGCTTCCTTTGCTTGGCTTTATTGTCGGCGAGCTTCTTTTACTTTAGCGGAGGGGAGGAGAATGGAACTTCAACTTCAATTGTGAACGCGAGGACAAACGCAAATTCAAACGCCGCAACAAACCTGGCTTCTGATTCAAATGCTGAGGAAGTGCTTGCTTTAGCAAATACAAAGGAGGAGGAGGAAATTAGTACAACTAAAACAAGTGATGAATCATATTCTAATTTAGCCATAGCTAAAAGCACAGTAAAACCAAAAAGAAATACTGAGACAAATACAAATGTCACGACACTATCGAGCAGAGCAAAGACTACAGCTAACAAAAAAACGGTAATTTTTTCAGATGCTCAGGCAACAGATAAAAATGTAGAGGCATCTAATAGGCAAACAGGAGAAACAAAGGTTTCTACTAAAGCAACTTTTGACATTGCGGCAATAAAAGCAACTTCATTGACTGCCTTGGACTTATCTTCAAAAGAGATACTTTTTTTGAACGCTGAAGAAAAAGAACTCGATTGGCCGTCCTTACTACAAGATCCTAAATGTGCCACTTTCGGGAAGTGGTTGAAACTGCATTTCTATGGAGATGCTTACGTTTCACCTGACATCGCTTTTCGCGAACTGGAATCTAAAGAAGAGGCATTCGATCGCTATGCGGCAGACCGAAGATCAACAGAGTCGCAGTTGCTTTCTTTCAGCACAGGTCTGAGGTTTTCCGTAGTCTCTAACTATGGATTATCTGCAAGAACGGGTATTGTTTATAGCCAGATTAATGAGAAATTTGAGTATCAGCAGGAGCGCACAGAAAAAGTATTTGAAACAGTAGAAATCAATGGTGTAATTATTAGTTCGGATACAACAATACAATCAGGAACGCAGTACATAACGACTTATAACCGCTATAGAATGTTAGACGTGCCTTTATTGTTAGGTTATGAAGTGAACTTTAAGAAATTTTCACTATCTGTAAATTCTGGAGTATATGCTAACTTGGTTTCCAGACAACAAGGAGATTTTTTATCACCTGAGGATAAGCCAGTTACTTTCAGTTCAGATGCTAGAAATACATATCCGGCGTTTAGAAAAAGGTTGAATTTTAGTGTATACGGTTCCATCGCGATGTACATTAATTTAGACGAACACTGGCAATTTATGATGGAGCCACATATGCGCTACTATCTCGACCCAATGACACAATCGAGTTACGAAGTCGAACAAAAATACATTACCGCTGGTTTGATTACCGGTTTAAGATATAGATTTTAACAACAATAGACTCCAAAGAATATAAAGAACGCGCAATCAAATGAGATTGCACACTCGTATAAACTAGCTTCGTTTTTCGACTCCGTAGGTACTCCTTACGGAGTTTTTTTATGTCCTGAACATGTAAGGAACCACAAAGTTTCACAAAGTAAAATGCTAAAGTATTTCATTCATTATATCAAGTGAAAACTTCGTGTTCTTTGCGCCCTTTGTGGTTATTTTTAATACAAAATGCGGAACGTATGATTCCTATCTCTTATTCAAAATCGA
Source organism: Saprospiraceae bacterium (assembly GCA_047626155.1). GTDB lineage: Bacteria > Bacteroidota > Bacteroidia > Chitinophagales > Saprospiraceae > CALGLS01. Next base: position 47,972 of record JBLHRR010000005.1, read on the forward strand.
TTTCAAATCCGCTGGCGAATAATTAATAGATTTCAATGTCTTATTATCTTCCGCTCTGAAAACAAGATAGTGGTCTCCTTCTTTTTTCACATAACTACCCACGCCCTTTGTTGCTTTGTAATGTGCCTGAGTAGCTTCTGCTTCCTCTAATGACTTGCAAGTCTTACTCATATTAGATCGCTGTACTTCATCAAAAAGTGTTTTGAATTGGTTTCCCAAACCAAATTCCAACACAGCTCCTGACAATACGTACTGAATATCACAAAGTGCATCCGCAATCTCCACCATATCTTTATCCGCAATTGCTTCTTCCAACTCTTTCAACTCTTCCGCAATAAGAGAGACCCGCAATGCACAACGTTTTGAATCCGGAATAGTCGGCTCGTCTAAAATAGGGTGTTTGAAAGTTTTGTGAAATTCTGCGACTTGATTTAAAGCATCTATTTTCTCCATGATGTATGATCTTTTTTTTTGTAATTCTGAACAGTTACGTGTTTCTAATATTTCCGCAAAAGTACGAAATACTATTTCATTTAAAACGCTACATACACCAATTGTAAAATCTTCTCCATCTCTCTTTTCAGTGCTCGCATATCACCCATGTAATTATTATGCATAAAACTAAAAACGAGACGTCGACCACTCTTAGTTACAAGGTAACCACTTAAGCAGTGAATGTGTCTGAGGGTTCCAGTCTTAGCGAAGACGTAGGGTTTTCCTAAGCCACCATACCAACTTTTGATGGTGCCACTCTCGCCACCAGTAGGAAAGAGGTCGAAGAGTTCTTGTTCTGGGTATTCTTTGTATAACTCGTTGAGGGTGGTCACCATGTTTCGGGGCGTGATCATATTGTACCTAGAAAGGCCAGAGCCATCGACCCATCGAGGTTGTTCAGGAAGAAATTGGAATAAACTATCCTGCGCCCATTTGATGGTGCGTGATACATTGAGGGTGTCGAAGAGTTGATTGGAACAGATTAGTAATAGCTGTTCTGCTACAAAGTTATCGCTGGGTTGCATCAGCTCTTTGTAGAGGTCATTGGCAGGAACAGCGCTGTTGATGTTTAGATAATCTTGATTCGTGCAAGTGTTGTTACATGTTTTAATTTCTTGGTGGAGGGTGTCCGAAAGTAATTGAGCAATAGTTTCTTTATTCGTGCGAAAGGGACGAATTTCACTTGTAGGATAATTGTTGGAAGGTTTGAATATGGTGAAATAATTGTTGTCCCAGTTTCGTGAAACGGCCGTCCTTTTAATTGTTGTGTCTGTCTCGATAGTAATATTTTTTTCGAAATAGGAGGGGATCGTACGGATACTTTCTTTTTTGGATGTTTTAAGAAAGCTCACATTATTTCCGTAGATGGGGAGAGAAGATTTTTCACTTTGGAAATAATAATGAAAATCATCCCAAGACCAACCGCTTCCGTATTTTTTATCTTGAAAATTACAATCACAAAAAGTAATGACCTGTTTTTGCTTTTGTAAAAAGCTTAAAGCGGTATTGCTATCAGTGGGAAAAGCAGGGTTTAATAAAGCCGGATGGCCAGTTCCTTGGATATACATTTCTCCCTCTTCCGTCTTTAAATACCTTAGATTAGGAACGTCGCCTCTCAAAATTTTCATCGCCGTGAAAAGTGTCAGAACCTTAGTGTTGGAAGCTGGAGTGAAATAAGTATCCGCATTTTTTTCATAAATAACCTTGGTCGTAGTCTGATCCATGAGGAGAAAGCCGGTGAGGCCATTGAAGGTAGCAGAATGTTCAAAGGATTGTTCCAAGCTCTTCTTGCCTGAGACTCGTTGGACACTTCCTTTCGAAGAACGGCAGGCTGGTAATAACAATAAGATTAAGGAAAACATACAAAGCCAGCGAAATGCAAATTTGAGAAACATCTAGTAGTTGTTTTAAGATTATATAGAGCTGAGAAACGGTCTAATAATTAGGAGGTTGCGATTCTAATTGATACCTGATATAATAACTACTATTTATGTAATTCAGCGTTTGGTTTAGGGTATGAAAAGTGTCTATCGTGTGATAACGAATTCAATAGCTAGCGGATAAACAAGCAAAAATATTTTATTGAACAGAAGCCCCCAATAAAGTCAACTTCCCAGTAGCTCCATCAAAGTGGGCTTCTCCACCAATCGGCAAAGTACATTGATCGCTGATGTGTCCAACAGGAAATCCATAATAAACTGGGATACCTAAATCGTATAAGCGATCAGTTAAGGTCTCTTTCAAACTCAAAGAAGCATCCTCTTTTTTTGCTTCACAACTTTCAAAAACACCGAGGACAATGGCGGCCGCTTCTTTAAGGTCGCTCCCCTGCCTTAATTGTGTCAACATGCGATCTATCCTATAGGGCTTTTCTCCAATTTCCTCAATGAAGACGATTTTATTTTTATAACAAATTTCATAAGGCGTTCCTACTAGTGCAGAAAGTAAGGATAGGTTTCCGCCCACTAAAGGGCCACTAGCGGTGCCGGAACGAATGCTGTATTGCCCGTTTTCAAAAAGAGCGGGGTCTATTAACCATTTACTTCGGCCTTCCATTAAAACGGCTTTTAAATGCGCTAGCGCAAAAGGGGTAAAGGTAGATGCTGTCATAGGCCCGTGGAAAGAAATCATTTTTGTTTTTTCGAGTATAGCTGCTAACAAAGCAGTTACATCGCTATAGCCGATCAAAATTTTAGGGTTTCTTTTGATGAGTTTGAAATCCAATTTTGGCAATAATCTCGGGCAGCCATAACCACCTCTTATGCACCAGATGGCCTTAACGGTTTTGTCTGCGAAAAATTCATGGATATCTGAAATCCGTTGCTCGTCGGTTCCAGCGAGGTAGCCGTGTCTGGCCATAATACTTGGATTGTATTTGGCTTTCAGACCAAGCATCTTTAAGTTGGCTAATGTTTTATCTAGTTTTTCCTGTGTAATCGGACTGCCAGGAGTAATCAAAGCAACGGTGTCTCCTTTCTGGAGTCGGGCAGGTTTTTTCATTTTTTTTTCATTATTAAACGATAGTAGAGGGGCAGGAATAATAAGTCCTGGCACAGCGCTAAGGCTTTGAATCATTTTGCGATTAAACTGTCTTCTATCCATCGGGATAAATGTAGGGATAGTTTTGACATTGCGTAAGCAAACGTATTGTTAAGTTTCAAAAATAAACTTTGTCAATCGAAAACTTACGCGAGACAGTCGTTTTTCAGGAGCCTGTCTAACTCTCCAGCTAAGCAGGGAGGAAGGGCAAGTAACAACGAAAAATTAAATCCCGATTTGGAAACGATTATATAAATCAAAACGACCACAGGGAGAGTGATTTATATAATCGTTTCCACCAAAGAAATCGGGAAATTATTTTGTGTGTAATACCAAGTAGGTACAACAACTCTAAATTTCTTACAAAGAGTAAAATAATAGTCATTAGGAAACAGCGTATTCCCAGCTAGTTCCGTTATATTTGTGTACTTGAGAAAACATCCTACCTGATTGCATCCACTTTAAACAAAGGATTCGGCATAATTAAATTTTAGAATTTATTTCTTACAAATACCGCCTGTCCATTCCACACACTTTTTTTAATTAAGAGAATTTTAATATCGAAGATATGCTTTTTGGTATTTAGGGCTTTGCTATGTTTTATAGTATTCGTTCTATGCCGAGGGTGGCTTCTAGTTACTTATTATATGAAATCCTTAAACCGATTTTGGATTATCCTTAAGCCAGTCGGGTATTTAACGACAAGTGTTTTAGGGTTTAGTCCCAAATTCCGAGCCCTTCTCTCCTTCCCAGGAGAGGAGGTTTTTTTATTTTAACCTGCCCCAAGTTCAATATCAACCCTAAGGTCAAAACGCTCAGTTCGCGAATCTCCAGCGTATTACGAGAATTGAAGTTGAAATTACTATTGTAATATTTCGGTAATCGTCGCTTGTACCCGCTTGTACCCGATTGTAGAAGGGCAACAAATTGAGTCATTAAAACAAAAAATTGAAAAATTATTTGTTTGATAAAAATAATTGTTTTAAATTGCGACCATATTCGATAAACTAATAATCAAAAAAACGACCACCTATGATACGCGAAGACAGAATACAATTGAATAATCGTTTTATTAAGGTTTTCAGTGCACTAAAAGAAAGAGGGGATATTATACTAAATGATCGTAATGGAAAAGGGATTGGTGATTTTGCCGATAAGGTCCTTGGTAACAAGGCTTATGGCCATATTGTCCGTGCCTTTTTAAATGAAAAAGATAAACGAGTAATTGACTATCGTCAAGCTCGAATTGTTTGCCGTGAGTATGGTGTTAATGAATCTTTCCTTATTGACGGTATTGGAACTCCTTTTGGTTTTGAAATTCCTAAACCCAGAAAATCACTGGAAAGCGGGCGTACATTTATGCCACAAGGAAATATCATGTACACCACCGTTCAGGCTTTTGCCGGTTCTGGGGAAGCCTCTGGAGAAGCTCCTTCTGAAGACAACTACTTCTTTTCGATTCCTAACCTTTCTGGAAATGGTTTAGTCGCATTTCCTATTCAGGGAAATAGTATGGAACCCGTAATTAAGGATGGAGATACGCTGATCTGCCGAGAAATTGCCGGACTTTCCGAAATTAAAGACAATCAAATTTACGCTGTAAAAGCAAACGGCGCTGTCTGGGTGAAGTACGTAAAGAAAGTAGAGAATAACAGAGGCAAAGTAACCCAACTAAAGTTAATCTCTGCCAACAACTTGGAGTACGATGCTTTTGATGCGGATGTAGACGAAGGAACACGTTTGTACAAAGTAGTACGTCGAATTAGCGATGTATCCTAAATCGAAATCCCGAGCGAGCGCAGCGAGTCGAGGGATACGAAAAAGGGAGTCCACTTAAATTTCGAGCGCAGTCGAGAGATTTACCTCCTTTACAAAGGATAGGTTCCTCAACTGCACTCGAAATAAAAGTAACACTATCATTACAAATAATAGTGTTACTCCTTTGATTCAGTTATGTACTAAATTACCAACAAAAATATAAGATTAATAGTCTCTCTTAGGTGAAGGTGTTCGTTCCTTCATCCTATATCCTGCTGTTTTTTTGATTCTTAAATCCCGGAGAAAACCTTCGGGATTTTTTTATTTAGTGTAATAGAGTTTATGTTGAAGTGCTGGATAAAAACATCATTTGAGAACATATAAATTATTTTGGAATAAACTCTAATGCTTATTGATTGTTTTGACCAGTTACTTATGATTTCAAATGCTTCCCAAAAAAACCGACCATTGCCTTATAAGATTCAAAACGGTTTTCTTCGTTATGGAAACCATGGCCTTCATTATACTTCACCATATAAGGCACCTCAATTCCACGTTCCCGAAGGGAACGTACAATCTGATCCGCTTCGTCAATATTTACCCTTGGGTCATTGGCCCCTTGAACAACAAATAATGGTGTTTTAATTTTATCAGTATGTAAAGCTGGTGAAGCAGCCGCCATTTCCTCTTGATCTTCTTCAGGATTACCAACCATGGTATACATCATCTTAAGGTAAGGTTCCCAGTAAGGGGGGATTGTTTTCATGAAGGTGAACAAATTCGAAACACCAACATAATCCACTGCACAAGCATATAGGTCTGGAGTGAAAGTAACACCAGCAAGTGTTGCATAGCCACCATAGCTACCTCCATAAATAGCAACTCGTTTAGGATCAGCAATACCTTTATTGATCAACCATTGAACACCATCCGTAATATCATCTTGCATGGTACGTCCCCATTGCTTAAAACTTTTTTCCCAGAAAGAACGACCGTATCCGGTACTTCCCCTGAAGTTCATTTGCAAAACCGCATAGCCTCTGCTCGCTAATAATTGTATCTCAGGACTGAAACCCCAACTATCTCGGTGCCAAGGGCCACCATGAGGATTAATGATAACCGGAAGACTCTTGTTTTCTTGGCCTTTTGGCAAAGTCAGATAGCCATTAATAGTAAGGCCATCTCTTGACTCATATTGGATTGGTTGCATTTCCGCCATATCTGCTTCATCAATCCAAGGACTAATTTCTGCTATTTGGGTTAACTCATCGGCCTTAGAATCATAAAAATAATAAGCACCTAAAGAGCGGTCACTAAATGTACGAACCATGAATTTATCTTCCGCTTTATTCATGCTTGTAATCCAGCATTCGTAATTTCCCAATTCCTCTTTTAATCTTCTTGAAATGGTCGCGCGTTCTTCATCAAAATAATGAAAATGATATTTGGCTGCGTTATACGCAACGCTTGTCAGAACCTTTCGTTTTTTTGAATAGCTCAAATCAGAAACATCAACATCAGGATTACTAAAGATAATATCGCCGATCTCTTCGCCAGTAGCCATGTTAAATTTGATGATAACACTTTTGTCTCGATTCAAATTAGAAGTCGCATAAACAATGCTGCTATTGTCAAATTCAAAAAAGAGAGGAGAGATGGATTCCCGAAAATCACTTGTTATAACATCTCGGAAATCTTCCTCTTCATTGTCTCGATACATCAAAACATTATTGGTGCCGCCGACTATTTTTGTAGCAATTCTCAATTTACCATTATGATCCGTCATCCAATTGTCGAGCGGTTCCATAGGGTTGGTGTTACTGGCTAGTTGTTTGTGTTTACCTGTAACAATGTTTACACGGTATGGCTCAAAGAGTTGTGGATTGTTTTTGTTCATTCCAATGATGATCTCGTCCTCAAAGTCTTCAAGGCGATCAATCAGTTGAATTCTGATTTTATCAAAAGGACTAAGGTCTATCTCGTTTTTCCCATTCTTGTCAACACCAAATAGTTTGAAATTCTCATCACCGCCACTGTCTTTGATATACAGTAATCTATTGTTGTTGGCCCAAAAGAAAGAAGAAATGTCTCGGGCCGTTTCGCTGGTAATACGAACCGCCTCCTCCTCACCAATCTTTTGGATGAATATATTCTGACGCCTTTCGTAAGGGCCGAGATAAGAAAAGTACAAACCGTCGGGAGACAATTGATACCTTGTTTTCTGTGGCGTACGAAAAAAGTCTTCAACGGAATATTTGGAATCACCAGTGGCCATTTGCACCAATTGGGCTAAATCGGCATCAGAAGTAACCAGACTGGGATCGCCGGGTAGCTTGTTATTATGGTCTGGGGAAATAGTAGATGATTGTGAATCTTGCATGTCGTTATTTTTTTGCAAAGCTAGAAAAATTATAACGAAAATAAAAAAGGAGAAGTGTATGCCGATGATATAAAAAAGGCTTTAGGATAAGAAGATATGGCATTTCTCCGCATATAGTCAAAATGGTAATGTTTTGGTATAGAGTTTGGTACATAAAGTTAAGCCTAAGGCCGCAACACACTGTGAGTTGTTCCATTCTATAAAGTAGCTCCTTTGAAGCTACAGCAACTCCCCCACACTTTCACAATTTGATATCCCATTACAAAATATGACTATTACGCTTTGTGCGTAACTGGCCAGATACGACATTATATTGTTTCTTCTTTTAGCAGATGATGTATCTTAAGCAACAACGAAAAATTAAATCCCGATTTGGAAATGATTATGTAAATCAAAACGACCAAAGGGAGAGTGATTTATATAATCGTTTCCACCAAAGAAATCAGGAAATTATTTTTTGTGTAATACTAAGGTATATTTTTTGTAAAAGAATCATATTGATTTATAAAAGAGCGTCAGCCTGTACACTCTTCCCGATGTCCTAATGATCGGGCCGGCTGCTTTTTTATGGAATCTTAAAATCCCCTGAGATGAAGTATTCTACATGGTGTTCTATATTTGTAGTCTTATTGTTTAATTTTTTAAGCTGGACAAGTATCTCTGCACAGCTACAATTCGAATCTTTTTTGTTTGAAGGCTACAATAGTCCCTTTTTGGATAACGCATCTGCAGTGACGGTCAGTCCAGGTGAAGCACAATTATATGTCAGTAGCTATGATGACGATGCCATTAGCTTGTTTAATCGAGATTTGAATAGCGGTGCAACTGAATTTGTAGAAACGTATAAAAATGGCATTAATCAAGTAAGCGGTCTTGATGGAATAAGTGATGTGCTGGTTAGCCCCGATGGCCGTCACCTCTACGCCACTGGCCAGGATGATGATGCTATTGCCGTTTTTGAAAGAGATCAGATTAATGGAAAGTTACTGTTTTTATATAGTGCTAAAAATAGTAACAATGGGCTCACCGAGTACAGTGGATTGAATGGAGTGCACAAATTGAAATTTACCACAGATGGAAATTTCCTTTTTGCCATCAGTAGCCTTAGTAATACACTCACCGTTTTTAAAAGAAATGTCATAACTGGATATCTTAATATACATCAGCAATTCAAAGACGGAGAAGGAGGAGTTAATGATATGACCTATCCCGTAGATCTTGTCCAGTCTCCAGATGAAGAGTATGTATATGTAATTAGTCTGGGAGACAATGCCATCACAACCTTTAGTAGAGAAATAGCTACAGGGAATCTAAATTTTGAAAATGTAACGAATCAAATCCCAGGCTTAAATATAGCAAAGTCCATTGCCATCAGTCCTAAAAGTCGTTACCTCTTTGTTTCAGATGAAAATGAAATTTTTGCATTTAACAACAGTGCCAATACTGCTTCTTTTAATGGTCTGGGAGGAGCGAGCTCCGTCACCCTTAGCCCAGACGGAAAATTCATCTATGTAAGTGGTGCAACCGATGACGCTGTTGCTATTTTTAGTTGTGTTGTTCATGAGAATATAACGGCGACGATTTGTGAAGGAGACCGTTATGTGTTTGGGAATGAATTGTTAGAAGTATCAGGAGTATACGAGCATATTGTGGAGTCAGCAGGGTGTAAAACGATTACTGCCTTAACGTTAAAGGTTGACCCAACGAATGTAGAAATAACGAAAAGTATTTGTAACGGTGACACCTTTGAAGTGGCAGGAGTTGCTCATATTTATAGTGGGGAATATTCCTATGCGCTACTTTCCAGTAACGGATGTGATAGTATTGTTAAGTTGACGTTGGCGGTCCTTGATCAATTTCCGGAAACGGTAGAAAATGCAAGGATCTGCGAAGGGGAAAACTACAATTGGAATGGAATGAATTATGAGACCAATGGCCAATATGAAACGATGCTGACAACAACTTATGGTTGTGATAGTATGGTTTTATTGAATTTAGAAGTATTACCAGGAATAGAGGAAAATCAATTCGTAACAGTTTGCGGACCTGAGTTTTACGTTTTTGGAACAAGTAATTACATAAGCAGCGGAGAATATAGCAATACCTACTCCTCCTTTACTGGCTGCGATAGTACGGTGCTGCTGAATTTGTTTTTTGTACCAGACGCCTACACACAGGAAGCAACAATTTGTGAAGGAGACGTTTTTGAATTAGGTGATCAGGTATTAGATTCTGAAGGAGAATATGTAGTAGAGGTATTGTTAAATAACGGTTGTCTGGTAAATGTGTATTTGATGTTGACTGTTGCTCCGGTAGTAATGAGTAGTACTATAGCAGCTATTTGCGAAGGGGAAGAGTTCCTTTTTAATGATATCCTTTATAATGAATCAGGACTTTATTCGGCTGCTTTTCCAATAGTAATCGAATGTGATAGTATGGCTTATTTGGACTTGACTGTTTTTGCCGTTTCAAAGGAAATTACAGCTACCATTTGCGAAGGAGAGGAATATCTTTTAGGAAATGAGACCTTTTTAGAATCAGGAACTTATAGTTTGTTCTTTGATTCTTATAACGGATGTGATAGTCTTGTTACGTTATTGTTGAATGTGGTGGTAATGGAAGAGGAAATAAATGAATCTTTTTGCCAAGGCGATGTATATAGCTTCGGGGCAGAGACTTATACGGAAGGGGGTACTTACGTGCAGGCGGTGTTGGATAGCTCAGGTTGTGAAACAACTTATACTCTTTATTTAGAACAGTTGTCTGTCCTTTTTGCTGATGAAAACATCGTAGCTGATGATGGAACGGGAAGCGGAGGTATTACTATTGTAGAAACGGAAGGAGGAGAAGCGCCATATAATTATGAGTGGAGTACTGGCGAAGTAGGATTGAGTATTTCCAATCTATTTTCAGGAACATATGAATTAACCATTACAGATTTCAATGGATGCTTTTCTACCTTTGAGTATGAGGTTTCTAATTTAACAAAAGTGTCTGCCTTAAATGATCTGATTTTTAAAGCGCAACTATTGCCAAATTTAATTGAGCAAGGAGGAATGGTGTATTTGGAAATACAAACAGAAAAGGCAAGAAGGGCAGAATTGGTATTGGTAGATATAAACGGAAGAGAACAACAATTGACTTGGTTGGATTTGAATATCGGAGAAACGCATTTTACTTTTGAAGCGCCGAAGGATGCAGGGATGTATTTCCTGCAATTGAGATCGGAAGGGGAAGTAAAGGCTTTAAAGTTGTCTGTAGTAAACTAAGACGAGGCGCGAAAAAATATTGACCTAAGGGTTTCAATTTAACTAGTGATAATAACTAATATGATAAATACCGAGAGTGGGGTATGTATCAGACTAGGTAATGACTTAACTTTGTATTACCAAAACTTACAACAACTTACAATTGAAATTTACAAAAGTTAATGATTCTTAGACACTAAGAATTAACTTAATCCAATCGGCTTGGGAAACGACAAAAAAAGAAATCCGGAATTCACGTAAAGTGGGTTCCGGGTTTTTTGTTTATAATTTTACTAAATCCGAAACGGATTTTAGTATCCATTAAAAATAACCAAACTAAGCCCAAATGTCATATAGTTCTTCTCCAATAGCTCACCGCTATCAGGCTCGCCAAGGTTGTCCGCAAGTTTGCTGATATCAAATTGATCGATAGGGATCTGAACAAAAGGACGAAGCGCAAAGGAGATGGTGCCATCATGGTTGGTATAAAGCCCCAGATAAATGGTACCTATCCATTGGTCGGTTTTCAAAATGTCAATACGGTCATCGGTTGTCCGCTCCTTCATCGTCATTCTATTATAACCAAGAGATACCCCAAGTCCAACAGGGCCGATGTAGTTTTCCAACCCAAAAGTGTAAGTATTAAACCGATAAATCAATTTCTTCTGGAATGCCGCATTCGTAGTCGGAAGCCTGCCTTCTGCGTTTTTGTTTGCAAAGCTGGCTCTCCAACTAGCTTCTAAGGCCACAAAACCAATTCGATACCGAAGTCCGACATCCAGACCATGGATCCAGTTTAAATCATCAAAGGTTTCTCGTAGCCAAGGATTTCTTTCATTATAAGACTGGAGCAGCTTATTGTTTTCCTCGGGTTCTAAATAAGCTGGCGTATATCCCACCTTGAAATGCATTTGCGCATTTGCAGAAATGCTGCTTAAAAGCAAAAACGAAATAGAGAGAAAACGAAGTAAAGTGATTGTCTTTGTCATGAATGCGGTGTTTGTGCAAAGATAGCAGTAGAACGCAGAATTGCTTAAAATTGAAATGAAAATCAACATTTTAAAGTCGATCTCTCCAAAGTATGATGGGTGGCTAAAGATTTGAAATCAAAATTAGTGCAAGATTTATATGTAATAAACGATATGTATAAAGAGCTATTTATCAATGGGATGAAATTTGTTTTAATATTAAAACAAAAAATGTTTTAAAATATTTGGATTTGATAAACAAAAAGTTTTAAATTTGTATTGTCAATTTAGTTTTCGTCAAAAAAATAAAATCATGCAAAGTACACTAACAACTACCAAAATGGGGACCTATGTCCGCACCCATTGGTTCAAAATGATAATGATAGGAATGGTGGTATTTATATTTTTGAGAAAAGATTTTAGCTTTTCCATTAATCTAAATGACCCCAGCAAAACAGAACAAGAATCAGCGCCTCTAAAAGAAGAAGTGCGCCAACAAAAGACGTCTAAAAAAGAGTCGCCAATTACAGTGAATCACGAAATAGCGAAAGCCAGCGGAACTTCTTTGTTTGATATGCTTTCTTCGGTTTCTTTAGGAGGAACAACTACCAAAAAAGAAAAGAAGGAATTGGCGGTTGTCAGCGAATCCACTAGAGAAGCCTACATAGGTCGCTTTGCTAAAGTAGCCATTAATGAACGGAAGAAATTCGGGATCCCAGCTTCTATTATTCTTGCAAATGGATTGTTACACAGTTCCGGTGGGACCCGCGATATGGTGCTGGCAGGTAATAACCATTTCGGATTGCCTTGTACCACTAATTGGAGAGGAGAAAGTGCGACCTACAACGACGCCTGTTATAGACACTACGAAAATGCTTGGACGAGCTTCCGAGACCATAGTCTTTACCTGACCACCGGTTCTACTAAAAACCTGGTACGTCTTGGTTCCACAGATTATAAAGCCTGGGCAACGGCCATGGAAAAGGTGTCTATTTTTGAAATTGATGACTTAGCGAATAAACTCATTGAGATTATTGAAGGCTACAACTTGGATAAGTTAGATAAGAAATAAAAGAATGGATGTGTTTATGTCATATCCAAAATCAGATCGAAAGGGCTATTGTTTTATTTTGATAGTCTTGTGTAATACTTAGATAGCCATTAGTTTAGTTTTAATAAATAGTATTGTTAGATGCGAGAGCCGGGGCTGAGGCCCCGGCTCTTCTTTCCTAAAAGTATGGCTCAAAAAAATAATTTAGGGAATAAAAGGCTGTTATAAACCCGGATACTTCATTTTATAATAATGAACACCGGCGCCATAGACCCAGCCTTCGTTGCCTTTGTAGTGACGGACTTTCACCCAAGGTTCATTGGCGGTGATCCCTTCACCGAGGGAGATAATATCTGTAGAATCACTTACTTCATTGAGGAAGGTCAATTCATCGAAAAGAGGAAGTGTTGTTATGAAAGGGCTGTCGACAGAAGGTGCGCGGCGTAATTTGAGTCCGTCTATACTAACATAAAGTTTTGTAGCAAAAACCGTTTTGATAACGGGAGCGGGACTGTTATCATCAGCTGTTATTGTCTGCGCAGAGGATGCTGCTGTTGGTCGTTCCGAGGAGGTCGTTTCAGCCAGCGCAATAGAGTCGGCCCGTTCAGTTTCCGTAGCTGCACTTTCTTCTGTAGTTGGTTCAACATATTCCTGTTTTTTTGCACTACATTTGCTTATGGCCCAAATGATAAAGCAAAGAAAGAAAACGAAAACGATAAGTACTTCTGTTTTTATGCGGAGACCCGCACCTTTTTTCTGTGTCATGGTGTGAATGTTTTGTAATGCTTAGGGACTCAAGATCAAGGCTGAAATTTCCCCTTACAAAATGGATACTTATGCGAATGTAATGAGGTTCTTTTGAAAAATAGGGAGAATAATGTTTTTTTTGAAGAATATGGTTCAGTGGAACAGAGGATGTCTGCAAATTCTGCATATCGGAACCCAAGAATAAAATACTATTAAAACAAAATACCAATTTCTAACAAAACAATGGCAGACGAATTACTCTATTATGTTGGCCTGACAAAAATTCCAAAGGTAGGGGCCGTCACTGCTAAAAACCTCGTAAGTTATTGCGGAGGAGCTGAAGCAGTATTTAAAGCAAGTAAAAAACAATTACTAGCTGTACCCGGTATTGGTCCAGGTACCGCCAGCGAGATTCTGAAACAATCAGTACTGAGCGACGCTGAATCAGATCTGAATAAGGCAGACAAAGATGAGACTCGCGTTTTTTCCTATCTCTCTCCTGATTACCCTCAACGCTTAAAACATTTCCCGGACTGCCCAGTCGTTTTGCGTTACAAAGGAAACATAGACTTGAATGCCAACAGAATTGTAGCCATAGTCGGTACCCGAAAACCTACAGATTATGGTAGAGCAGTCTGTGAAAAATTGGTCGAAGAATTAAAAGCTTATGACGTTATCATAGTTAGTGGTCTGGCTTATGGGATTGATGTCACCGCTCATAAAAAATGTATAGATATTGGTGTACCCACGATCGGAGTGATGGGAAGTGGACTGGATATAGTCTATCCTTCCTTGCATCGAAAAATAGCAAAACAGATGATGGAAAACGGAGGGCTGTTGTCCGAATTTCCTCACGGAACTCCACCCGATCGCGAACATTTTCCAATGCGTAATCGTGTTGTTGCGGGGATGTGTGATGCCCTGGTCGTAGTAGAAACCAAACGAAGAGGTGGTTCTATGATTACGGCGAATCTTGCTAATGATTATAATAAAGATGTCTTTGCTTATCCTGGTCGAAACAGTGATGAATTTAGCGAAGGCTGTAATCTGCTAATCAAATCGCATAAAGCAGCCCTGCTCGATGGCGCAAAAGATTTGTCCTATGTAATGCAATGGGAAGCAGGAAAAAAAAATACGGATATTCAACGCTCTTTGTTTATAGAGCTTAACACTGAAGAAAATCAGCTCGTCAAATTATTGAAGGAGAATCCCAAAATGGCCATTGATCAAATTACAGTAAACATGTCAAAAACACCAAGTGAAATGGCCTCCTTATTACTGAACCTTGAATTTAAAGGAGTAATAAAATCTCTGCCGGGTAAACGTTATATGTTGATCTGAAACCAAGACAGTTATTGATACTGAGTCGCTTCGCCGTAATTAAAGCCAATAATCCATTCGCAAAGTCTTAAAAAGTAGTACCTTGTTCAGGCTAAACACATAGCTTGCAACCCCTTCGACTCTATTTTCAATAGAGCCAAGGATTTTGGCTTCTCAGGACATTTACAAATGTATCTTTAAAATGACGATGAAGAACTTCTACTTTATTCTGCTGCCTTTTCTCGCTTTCTCTTGCAATACCACAAAATCAGGACCTGAAGTACCTGCGAGTGACAATACGATGGAGGTATCGATTTCTACAAAAAAAGCAAAAAATATTATCTTTCTTATAGGAGACGGAATGGGGCTTTCGCAAATCACAGCAGCGATGTATGCCAACAAAAACAGAATCAATCTGGAGCGATTTCCAGTAGTTGGATTACATAAAACCCACGCCAGCAATGATCTGGTGACGGACTCCGCAGCAGCGGCGACCGCTTTCGCCTGTGGCGTGAAAACCTATAATGGAGCCATTGGAGTGAACCCTGATACATTGCCGGTAAAGTCCATTCTAGAAATGGCAGAAGAGAAGGGCTTGGCAACGGGGTTGGTAGCAACTTCTACCATCGTACATGCTACACCTGCTTCTTTTTTCGCTCATGAAAAGCGTCGTAATTTATATGAATGTATTGCAATGGACTTGCTCGATATTGAACTAGATTACTTTGTAGGAGGAGGTAAAAAATATTTCGACCGAAGAGATATGGATAATAGAGATTTGATCCAAGAACTAAGAGCAAAGGGTTACCAGATTTCGGATTATTTCACGGAGCCTTTTTCACAAGTCATGATGCCTTCCAAAAAGAACTTCGGTTACTTTACTTCTGATTCAGATCCGCTTCCTGTTTCCAAAGGAAGAGGTTATCTCTATGCTGCGACCAAGGCAGGTATTCGCTTTTTGAAGAAGCGTAGTGATAAAGGTTTTTTCATGATGACAGAAGGTTCACAGATTGACTGGGGCGGTCATGCAAACGAATCGGACTACATTATAAGTGAATTATTGGATTTTGATAGAGTGGTTGGCTATGCACTCGATTTCGCTAAGAAAGATGGAGAGACATTAGTTGTTGTCACAGCCGATCATGAAACGGGCGGTTACTCGATTGTACAAGGTTCACGCATGGATAGTTTGGCTACTAAATTTACAACATCTTACCATACCGCTTCTATGATTCCGGTTTTTGCCTACGGTCCAGGCTCAGAAGAGTTTGCGGGGATTTATGAGAATACGGAGATTTTCAGGAAGATGAAAAAGGTATTGGGTTTATAAGTATTACACAAAAAATAATTTCTCGATTTCTTTGGTGAAAACGATTATATAAACCGCTCTCCTTTTGGTCATTTTGATTTACATAATCGTTTCCCAATCGGGATTTAATTTTCTGTTGTTACTAAGTGCATTGTAAACTAAGTTCTATCCTTTTTGACTGCTTATTTTGAAATTACTCTTCGTTAGAAACTCCTTAAATAGCTAAGGCTATTCGCGTCGTCTCTGCCTCGATTAATTCCAAAACAACCTATTCAAATTCGGACGAAACTTAATTTCCAGTGCACTAAGGGTTTTTATTTTGCGATAAATTTATATAACGTTTATCTAGTGTCAACTATCTATAGTATTTCGCCAAGAAGAAGGAGAGAGGGCATAAAAAAACAGAGCAACTACGTTTTTCGCAGTTGCTCTGTTTTTTTTATGTGAGGATTTGTAAACTAGATCTACTATTTACAAATGCCGCTCTGCATGATAAGAGCTACGTACCAATGGTCCGCTTTCCACAAAATTAAAACCACGTTCTAATCCTTCGACTCTGTATTTTTCAAAAACATCAGGATGCACATATTCTGCTACATCGAGGTGCATTTTGGTCGGTTGCAGATATTGACCAATGGTGATGACATCGCAGCCATGTGCAATTAAATCGTCCATGGTTTCAAAGACCTCATCTTGGGTTTCGCCGAGTCCGACCATGATGCCTGACTTGGTACGATTGCCCGCATTTTTGGTTCGTTGAATCTGATCGAGGCTACGTTGGTATTTTGCTTGAGGGCGAACCATTCTGTAAAGTCGTTTGACAGTTTCCATATTGTGGGACACTATTTCCTGACCGCCTTCGATCATTCTATCCAGCGCATCCCAGTTGGCGCGAACATCCGGAATCAAAGTTTCAATAGTCGTTTCCGGCGATTGTTCTTTTACCGCACGAACAGTTTGATACCAGATTTCTGCTCCTCTATCTTTTAGTTCATCTCTATTTACGGAAGTAATAACGGCATGCTTCACCTGCATGAGTGTAATGGCTTCGGCTACTCTACGTGGCTCGTCCTCATCATACTCTGGTGGACGTCCCGTTTTGACTGCGCAGAAAGAGCAGGAACGGGTACAGGTATTTCCAAGAATCATGAAAGTAGCTGTCCCAGCGCCCCAGCATTCCCCCATATTAGGGCAATTACCGCTTTGGCAAATAGTATTCAGCTTATATTCATCAACTAACTTCCGTACTTTTTTGAATTCCTCTCCTATGGGCAGTTTAACGCGCAGCCAGCTGGGCTTTCGTCGACTAGGTTCCTTCTTATTTTCGTCGTTAACTATTGGTAGTTCTATCATTGCTATTTCGTGTCTATCTGATTTATAGTTGTATCATAACGGCAGAAAGACTCTGAAGTCCGTTACCGTCTCTTACCTAACTGCAAAGTTAAGTAAAGGTTGACAAAAAACGGTCTGTTTTCCGCGTTGGTAATCATATCGTTTTCTACCATTAAGGGTATTTTTTTGTAAAAAACATCAATCATGACACCTGCTTCGACAGCTTTGACCATTTCATCGAAAGCTCCCCAGTCGAAATGGGCACCTATTTTAAAGTGAACACCAGGCACCGGTCTGATTTCCGTTAAGCCTTTTGTGATCCCGGAGGCGCCATATATTCTGGAGTTATTTAGAAAAACGTTTGCATTTTCGTCGGAGTACTTTTCGCTTTTTACATCGTTTACACTGCCATCTTCCACATAGACTAGCTCTAGGTAATAAGGTTTCATTAAGCCTAATGTTAATCCACCTTCGTAACTGAAGCCAATAGCCAGCCCTTTATCTTTTGCTTTTTCCGAAAGGTAGCGCTTAATTCCTTTTCCAGCTCTGATGACGTACAGGCTATTTTGTTTTCCGAAAAAGAAGGAGCGAGTGGATTGTCCGCTGATGATGCCACCTGTTTCCGGGCTGGTTCGGTTGCTTTTCATATGACGCAGCTCCCCGATCTGAATATGGTAATAAGAGGTTTTGTAATAAGTCTTTATGGTACCAAAATTAGCACCGAAAGCAACTCCAATACCGGTAGTGTGCAAGGTGAGGTCAAAGGTTGATTCCTTGTTGTAGACCAAACCTTTCAAAGTGGTATTGTTCGATTTCATGGAAGACTGAGCAATGCCCACCGTTGAAATACTGATGAGAACGAGCAGGAGAATTAGGCGATGCGTCATAATATTATAGGTTCAGTTAAACGGATCCATTTTACAAATCAATATACAGCATTTAACGGAGAAATAGTACCATAGGTGCATGTTGGATCTTATAAAAAAGCAAAAAGGGTAGGGTTGTGACGGAATCTCTTGGGAATTCGCGGGCTTTGGGCTTTCTTTATGCTGTGAAAATTCAAATACATTCTAATCATTATTCTCCTCGACTGCTTTATGCTACTGATTTTTTATTTGGGCAAATATTGGATTTCAATCTGATATACAGTAGTGATGCACCTTTGGAGAAGCCGGAAGAGGTATTGATTATTTATTACGGAACCAAGCGACCTACGATTGCTAAATTTTTTATTCCGGCACATCCATTTCTGGAACAAAACAACATAGATACATTAATGGTAACAGTAAATGAATCTAAAGGTTTACCAGCCTTTTTTTATTTGCCATTGGTTGAAGGTTCCGATTTGTCCTTTGATATTTTTGCGATGACCTTTTATCTGCTCAGTCGATTTGAGGAATATAGCAAGACAGTTCAAAAGGATGAGCATCAACGTTTCCCGGCTCGCGCTTCCTTAGCTTTTAAAGAAGGGTTTTTACATCAGCCACTAATTGATCAATGGGCTTGGCGATTATATGATTTGTTGAAAAGTAAGTTTCCAAACTGTCCGGAACGAAAGCCGACCTATGAATTCCTTCCAACAATTGATGTCGATTTTGCTTGGGCATATTTGCATAAAGGATGGGGGAGGACTACGGCTTCCTTTTTTAAATCATTGCTTACTTTGAACAGAAAGTTATTGACTCGGCAACTAAAGGTTGTTTTAGCTCAGCAAAAAGATCCCTACGATACGTTTGATTTTTTATTAGATTGCTATGAAAAGCATGATGTGAAAGCCTTGTTTTTTATGTTGCTAGGGGAGTACGGAGCTTATGATAAAAATAATCCGCCTGAACAAATTTCGATGCAGCAATTGATGAAGCGGTTGGGTGAAAAAGCTGGGCTTGGAATTCATCCTTCTTATGCATCTAACAATAGTTTTTCTATTTTTAAAAAGGAGAAGCAGCTATTGGAAAAGGCGATTGGAGCATCTGTAAAAATGAGTCGCCAACATTTCTTAAAAATTAGTTTACCGGAAACCTACCAACAATTGTTGGCCGCAGGTATCGAAAAGGACTATTCCATGGGCTATGCTGCCGCTATTGGCTTTCGGGCTTCTACGGCGCATCCTTTTTATTGGTATGATTTGGAAAACGAAAGGGCAACAGAATTAGAAATTGTACCCTTCGCAGTAATGGATGTCACATTGAAAAATTACCTACAGTTGAAACCAGAAGAAGCTTTGTCCGCTTGCGCTAAAATAATAAGTCAAACCCGCCAAACAGGAGGCATTTTCTGCTTGCTGTGGCACAATAGTTCCTTCTCTGCGGAAATGGGCTTTGAAGATTGGGGAGGAGTTTATGAAAAAATAGTAGCTTTGGCTGTAGAGGAAGGAGGATAGGGTTTACTAAACTTCCGTATACAATAGGGAAGAGTTTAGTAAACCTCAAAAGTTACCTTAATCTACATGACCAGATTAAATTACTTTGAATTACATTATCCAGATGAATGAAAGAATCACCCTTCTTTGACAAATGACGTGGTTCCACAAAAAGGTTTTTCAAAAGCGACTGTAGTGCAGCGGAAGGAGAGTTGAAAATCTATTTGTGGAACTATAAAACACGGAATTCGTCAAAGAGTTATAAAAATGACATAACAATGTTCTTACTAAGTAAATACCCATCCATTGCAAATTCCTATGTCGCTGAATTACGCGATGTCAATATCCAAAAAGATCGAATGCGTTTTAGAAGAAACCTAGAACGAATTGGAGAAGTACTGGCTTATGAAATCAGTAAGACATTGGAATATGAGGTGCAGGATGTGGAGACCCCATTAGGAATTGCGAAATCAAGCCTGCTTAAAGATCGTGTTGTGTTGTCCAGTATCTTGCGTGCTGGCTTACCCTTTCATCAAGGCTTCCTGAATATTTTTGATCAAGCAGATAATGCTTTTGTCTCTGCTTATCGGATGCACCATAAGGATGGAACTTTTGAGATCAATTTGCAATATACTTCTTGCCCTGACTTAAGCGATTCCGTTCTGATCTTAGTCGACCCCATGCTGGCTACCGGAGCCTCCATGGATATAACTATTCGACAATTAAAAGAATATGGAACGCCAAAAAAAATCCATGTAGTGGCAGCCATTGCCTCTTCTTATGGCTATGATTACATTCGCCGACTACACCCAGATGTAGAACTTTGGATTGGGGATCTAGACGAGGAGCTAACTGCTAAATCGTATATCGTTCCTGGCTTGGGAGATGCGGGAGATTTGGCATATGGAGCGAAGGTGCAATCTTAATTTTATATTCCATTGAATGGGTTTCTAATTTGAATTTTTTTGTAACTATTCAGACCGGAGAAGAAAGTCCGAAGTTTCCATCGAACGTGAAATCCACAGACTAAGGACTGTCAAATTCAAGGTTTGTATTAGGGGGAAACTTCCGTCTTCCGTCTTCGGACTTCCGTCTTCCGTCTACAGCTAAACTATAGCCCCCACTGAACAGTTAGTATTCCACAAAAAATAATTTCCCAATTTCTTTCGTGGAAACAATTATATAAACCACTCTCCCTGTGGTCGTTTTGATTTACATAATTGTTTCCAAACCGGGGATTTAATTTTTCGTTGTTACGTACTTATTTTTTTAAACAAAAAAACCAAATGATAATGAAAACACCTAGCCCCTTATTGCTATTGCTATTTTTATTCACCTGTATCAGTTGTAAACAAAGCTCAAGTCCAAGCTTAAGTCCAAGCGTTGGTAATAATCTGACGGAGCCAATAACTCCTGAGCCGAATCCAGCGCCTATTCCAAGAGAGTCTACGAATGAAAATAAAGCAGATAAAGTCGTCCTAGCCGTAGAGGTAAATGAAGACGCTGTACTTTGCGGTAATGCCAATTTTGATTTGATGGCAACAATTAATGGAGCAGTTAAAAAATATGCTGGATTGAAATATAGTTCGGCAGATACAGCAGATTGTTCTGGTATATTTCATCGGGTACTATTTGACATTAAGGAGGTTTGTACAGAAGTCTCGCTTCCTCCTTTTGCGAGTAGATCGTCTCGAGCTCTTGCTCTGTGGTATTTTGAGGAAGAGCGAATTCAATTGGTTAGAAACCCTGAGGAGGATGGGAAGCTAATTGAAAAAGGGACCGTGATGTTTTATGGGAGGCCAGGACAGAAATATGATTTCAAGACTTTGACTATTGACGACCTTGCGAGGGATGGTGGAATTTTTCATGTTGCAACAGTAGTTGATGTAAAAAAAGATGATACCGGAAAAGTTATTTCCTATGACATTTTTCATGCTTTGAATGAACGAAAAAGAGCTCAGGTTAATACCGTCTTAGCCAAAAATCCTAATTACCCGGATCGCCCTGCTTATTCTTATTTTACGGAGTATTGGGTGGCTTGCGCTAAAATATTGGGGCCGAAGAAATAATTATTTAGCTCAACCTGCGGAACAGAATTAAGAACCGAAGGCGTCACTATTAAGTTGTTTTGATTCTCTATTTAGCCCATCAAAGCAAATCAGGGTTTGTTAATTTTAAAACGAATGGCATTTTATTTGCATGTGTAGTGGTGGCGAAGATATTGCTCCGCTTGTTTTACAATTACTAAGTAAATTAAACGCTACTACATATGAGACTATACACCAGCACTTTAGCACTATTGGCCTTTTTTTTAATGGGCAGTATGAATTTGCTACTGGCCAATCACAGCCTTCCACTCGAAACCACAAGGGATCATTCTATAGTGCTTGTACACGTTAATATGCCTATTGTCGGAACAAAGAATATAGCCACCAATGTATTTTATTATGACATCGTTGGCCTGGAATCCGATGCTACAGCCAAGCACCTGACCAGTGGTGTTACTAAGGATATTCATACTTTAATTACAGACTTGAAGCTGGATAAAAACTACGTCAAAATTGGAATCAAATTGAAATGGGGGGGATCTTCTAGATACTTTTTATTTAATAGAAAAGAATTGACCTACGGGGAAATCGATT
Source organism: Saprospiraceae bacterium (assembly GCA_047626155.1). GTDB lineage: Bacteria > Bacteroidota > Bacteroidia > Chitinophagales > Saprospiraceae > CALGLS01. Next base: position 70,119 of record JBLHRR010000005.1, read on the forward strand.
TGAATAAGGGAAAAAACTAAGAGGTTTTATCTTTTAGTGCGTCCTAAAATTGAGTAACTTTGGCGCATGTCATATGCTGCTCATAATCTTTCTGATACCATTGTCGCTCTATCCACTCCACCTGGCTCCGGAGCCATTGGTGTTATTCGTTTATCTGGCCTAGATGCCATCCGAATTGTGGATGCTGTTTTTCATGGAAAAGAGCTTCAGGCTCAGGCGAGCCATACCATTCATTTTGGTACCGTTCGTAATGAAGAAGGAACGATACTGGATGAGGTACTTGCCTCTCTTTTTGTATCTCCTCGTTCTTATACCAAAGAAAATGTGGTAGAAGTTTCCTGCCACGGCTCCTCTTTTATCATTCAACAACTATTAGAATTGTTCATCAGAAAAGGTGCGCGTATGGCGCAGCCAGGAGAATTTACCCTGCGTGCTTTTTTGAATGGCCAAATGGATTTGAGCCAGGCCGAAGCCGTCGCCGATTTGATTGCCTCCTCTTCCGCCTCTTCTCATCAAGTCGCCATGCAACAGATGCGCGGTGGCTTTAGCAATGAGATCGCCGATCTCCGCCAGCAACTAATAGACTTCGCAAGTTTGATAGAGTTAGAATTAGACTTTGGAGAGGAAGATGTAGAATTTGCGAACCGCGACGATCTGAAAGTCTTGATTTATAAAATTCAAAAACTCCTCAAAACGCTTATCGATTCTTTCCGGCTAGGTAATGTTATAAAAAATGGAGTGAACACCGTTATAGCAGGTAGACCGAACGCAGGGAAGTCCACATTGCTCAATGCTCTCCTCAACGAAGACCGCGCCATCGTCAGCGAGATCGCCGGAACCACTAGAGATACCATCGAAGAAGTACTCAACATCCAAGGCGTTGCTTTCCGACTGATAGACACCGCCGGTATTCGCGAAGCACAGGATCAAATCGAAGCTATTGGCGTTGAAAAGACAATGGAGAAAATCGAGCAGTCTGCATTGATGGTTTATGTTTTTGATGTCATTGAAATGCAACCGGAAGAGGTTCAGGCCGATTTGGAAAAGCTCGTCAAAGATGGCGTTCCCTTCCTGGCCATCGCTAATAAAATGGACCTCAATCCATATACCAAACCGGAACATTATATTAATGATTTCCTTACCGAAAAACAATTCATTCCCGTATCGGCCGTCAATAAAATGAATATCGATTATTTGAAGGAGCGGCTCTATGATTTGGTATTGGATAATAAGCTTTCTTTGGAAAGTACGATTGTAACTAATTCTCGTCATTACGATGCGCTTAACAAGGCGCACACTAGTTTGGATGATGTGCTACGCGGTATGGATGAAGGGGTGACTTCTGATTTTGTGGCGATGGATATTCGTCAGGCGTTGCATCATTTGGGGACGATAGTGGGGGAGGTGAGTACGGATGATTTGTTGGGGAATATATTTAGTAATTTCTGTATTGGGAAGTAGGGGGCGAAAATAGACGTTGCTCGACGATGTTTTATATTGCTCATTTGTATCTCGACACTTTGGATTTGTATCGATTGTGGCCTCAAGGTACAAATGGGGGAGTTGATGGCAGTTCTAGTCAGCCACTGTCTGCTTCCGCCAAGTTATGTCAGCTTAAGTCCTAAGCTTATAACTCTGTAATATTGGAAGAAGTATGGTTCAGAAAGGTATAACAAAAACAAACCGATATTAATGTTAGCAAATGGAGGCGGATCAAATGGAAGTTGGAATGGATTATACGCTTTCTTCGCCAACAAAAACGACAACCCAAAGGAATGAACTGGAAGTCGCAGAATGGTGGATTAAGATACATGAACTAAATCACTTTGAAAAACCAGAGTGATGGTGGAGCAAGAAAGGCTGAGTCCTTATGTACAGGCATAATGAGCCCTTTTGAATAATTGCTTAAATAATGACATAATATAACAATATAACTACAGCATTCCTTTTTCTAAAATACCAGCCATGTCCGTTCCCGTTAAAAAAGAGTTGTATTGAAATATAATTTCGTATTCTGAATTTAAAATAACGAAAGTTGGGAATGCCAATTCGCCATTTATAGTGCCGAGCGAAGACGCTAATTCATGTTTCCCATTATCCCTCCCCAAAGGCTGATAGCGGAACAGGTTATTATGAAAAAAAACGTCATTTTTGTTTTCACCATCAAAAGAAAAGAAGTAATAATTATTATTTAGCAATGCTATAACTTCTTTATTTTGAAAGGTAGTTTGCTTCATGTTTTTACAGAACTTACACCAGTCTGCATGTAGAAATACAGCAATAGGCCGTTCCTCTAAGCTTAATAAACTATCCAGCTGGTGGAAGTCATATTTTTTTAACAATCCACCAGCTACACCTCTTTCCTTAACAGTAGTATTACAACTCGTCAAAGTTATTAAAAGGAGGATAAATAGAATCAGTATACTTTCTTTCATTGTTTATTTTATAGCATACCGAATACCAAGAAAGCCTCTGATTCCTTGATTAGGTGCGTAGACATACGAAGGGTCAAACGTCAGTGCATTCTGATTGTTAGGAGTCGCTTGAACGTTGCCATCTGCTCCAAACGTTACCTCCTTATCAAATGGGTCAAAGCTTCTTGCAATGATAGCTTCTTCCTGATTTTTCCATGGTGTCCAATTCAAAAGGTTTTTCACGCCACCATAAAATTCAAAATTTTTCAAACCCCTGTACGTCACTTGTATATTCTGAATACTCCACCAAGGAGACTCCTCTGGTCGTGGATCCAGTTCGCCTAATACCGGTAATCGCATTGGCCCATAAACATTTCCAGTGTAATCAATTGCCATTTTATTATCCCAAAATTTGTAAGAAATAGACCAGGTTCCTGTGAATCGTTCCGTTAAAATCTGACGCTCTCGCTCTCCATTTTCTTCAGTAGAAACATCCATAAGGGTACCGCCCAGTATGAAAGAAAAACCATTTGGTAAGGTCAAATCTGCATTTAGACTCAACCCTTTTGTAACGGCAGAACCATCCAGATTGTCATAAATGATCTGATTGGAATTGGTTTCATAATCAGGAAAAATAACGTTACTGAAATGAGTATACCACCCCGACAATTCGATGCTACCAGAACCACCATTCTCCAGGTACATCTTTCTAATATAGTTTAAATTTACGTTATAAGATTTTTCAGGGTCAAGCTCCTCCGCAATAATTACCTCCCTGGCTCCCGTCAAAGCAGCATGCTCTTCTGTAAACAAATTTACGACTCGGAAACCAGTCCCGGCATTCAATCGGAAAATATCATTTTTGCTAATCGACCATTTGTAGGCAAAGCGAGGAGTGAAGATATTTCCATGCGCATCATTATAATCATAACGTAAACCGAGTAACAACTTATGTCTGGAAGTTAAAGTAATTTCATCTTGCACAAAAATTCCGGGTAGCCATATTTCATCAGGGTTGTTATTAGGGTCCGTCGAGTCTCCTCCTGTAGCTGGTGTATTGTCATCGTAGTAGGTGTAACGCACTGCAGAGCCAACCAATAAATCGTGATTCACGAAAGTTTTATCCCAGGTCAGTTGCCCAAATCCAATGTTCTGATCAGCAATATAAGGGACATCTCCGTAGACGGAATTTTGACTGTGGCTATTGACTGAAAACGATAGCATCAAATCCTCTTCAGTGGGTAATTGATACTGGCCCATAAATTCCAAACGCTCTGTGGTAATAGCTTCTCCGTAGATTTCATTACCTCCCCGGTTTGCTTTTGTCCAATCCATTTCTCCGCCCCAGCGATCTTCCCAATAGTAACGACCAGCTAAAGTGAACAGGCGATTATCTTTTCGTTTAAAATTCCATTTTTGAAAAACGGATACTCGTTCCTGGATGGTTACATCCGTAAAGTTGTCATCATTATTATCAATTGGATTGTCATAATTAAAATAATTTACTCCAGTGAGGACGGATACTTTTTTACCCAGATTAAATCGAATGCCCAGGTCTGTGTTTAACTCTCCCCAAGTTGTCGCCATGATATCGGCGCTGAGGATAGGTGCTTTGTCTGGGTCTTTAGTAATGATATTGATGAGTCCACCAATGGCCTCACTACCATATAAAGAAGAGGCTGGGCCTTTCACAATTTCCATTCGCTCCACCAATGAATTGGGAATACCAGACAATCCATAAACAGTAGCAAGACTACTCACTACCGGCATCCCATCAATAAGTACCATCGTATAAGGTCCTTCCAAACCATTAATGTGAATATCACCAGTATTACAAACCTGGCAGTTCAATTGTGGACGTACTCCATTTACATTTTGTAATGCTTCATAAATATTTGGAGTTGGATTTTTCTTAAAAAAAGCAGGGCTGTAGACTTCAACAGGAACAGGGCTTTCCAGACGGCTCACTTCCTTGAGCGTTCCTGTTACTACAATTTCATCCATCTTATTAAAGGCTTCCTCCAATGTGAAATTGAGTATCGCATTTTCTCCAACATTGAGCTTGATTCGCTTTTGAGTAGGTTCATAGCCCAGAAAAGATATAATAACTTTGTAGTCTCCGGAAGGAATTTGCGTAATGTTAAAGGCACCATTTGCATCAGCACTAACTCCGATGGTAGTTCCTTCCAGGGCTATATTAGCAAAGCCCAATGGCTCTCCAGACAAATTATTTATGTCTCCAGATAATGTAGCCTGTTGGGCATTAAGGTATGTTGAAAAGGAGAACAGTAGAAAGAGTAAGATGACTTTGTAAGCTGTGAATTTAATCATTCGATTGTGTTTAAAATATTTTTAGACAAGGCAAAGATATAAATTAGACAAGGCAAATATATAAAGTTAGTAGGTGCTAACAAATTAATTTATGTTATTTTATTTATTTTTGTATAAAAATAAAATATGCCAACCACTGTTAAAGAGAACTATCTGAAAGCACTCTATTTTCTCAATGAAAAGAATGACCGAATTAATATAACTGAACTGAGTAAAAAACTAGGGGTAAGTAAGCCTACGGTAAACAATATGGTTAAAAGCCTGGAGGAAAAAGGTTGGGTGGTTTATAAGAAATATAAACCTGTACAGCTGACTGCGAAAGGTAAAAAGGCAGCGGCTTTAGTTATCCGAAAGCATCGACTTACAGAGATGTTTCTTTTCAAGGTGATGGGTTTTGGATGGGAAGAAGTACATGAAATTGCAGAGCAAATGGAACACATTGATTCTAATAAACTCTTTGAGCGAATGGATGAAATACTGGAACATCCTTCTGTTGATCCACATGGTTCTCCTATCCCTGATATAAATGGTAAAGTGACCAAACGTGAATTTCAACATTTGATTGACCTCAAGCTCGGACAAAAAGGAAAGTTGTCTGCACTGGAAAATAGCTCAAAAGAACTATTGCAATATCTCAATAAAAGAAAGATTGGATTGGGTGTCGTAGTAGAGTTGATTAAAATAGAACCCCTTGATAAAAGCTGCGTTATTAGTTGCGATGGAAAACCTCCGATGGCAGTGAGCCGTAAACTAGCGGAAGGATTACTGGTAGAAATCATTTAGCCCTTTTTTAATATTTTATTCGGGTTAAAATACTCAGTTTTGCGGTGACCGTAGGCCTTTTTAATTTTATTTCTTCAAACGCAAATACAATATAATGGGGGCTAGTGCGCCGAAGGACAGTAACACCAGGAGTTGTAAACTAAGGTCCCGGATTTGGTGGCGAGCGTTTTATTACAATGGGGAAATTTGCTTCTAAAAAGAACAAAAAATTGGTTAAACATTTTAAAAAAGTAAGAAAAAGACAATTGCCTAAAGATTTGACAAAACTACTCTCAAAGAATAAAATTTTAGGTTGTGAAAATTTATCAGGTAAAAAAATATGGATTTTCGAATTATAGATTACTTCTTTGGGTTGGATTCACAACCGAGTTGTTTCCACCACAAATAATCGAACCAGAAGGTTCAGCATATCACCGCTATTGGGTGGGGGATGGCGTAACGAAGAATCCACTTGGATCTCTAAAGAAGCGTTGGGAGATTCCTACGACTATGATAAGGCATACTTGGCCGGTCGTTTCAGTCTGCAAGCGGTTGTTGGTTTAGCCTATGAAGCTACTGAGCATGTGATTCTGGGTTCTGAATTTGCGCTTAATGCGATGTCTGGGCATATCAAGGTTTTTCAACAAGGGACTCAAGTTCAAGAGTGTTATTATGGGGCAAGTGGGCTGTCTGTTTTTGTTGTGTTGAAGTGATGAGTTCTTTCTTTCTAATGGCCTACCCAATATACCAAGTAGACAAATCAATCTCACCTTCTACGATGTCCGGCATCTTAGCAACAAAATCCTGGAGGTGCTCATTGTTCATATGATTCTGCCATAGGTCATGACTGGTCCAATTTTCATAAAATAAAAAGACGCCTTCATTGTCAGCAGAAACGTGCAGATCGTAATTGATACAACCTTCTTCTTTCAAAGTGATTGGAATCAATGCCTCCAGTGCTTGTTTGAGTTCTGCTTCTTTTCCTGACTTGGCCGTTACTTTGGCGACTACTGTTAATTGCTTCATTGTTATTTTATTTAAATTAGAAAGAGGGCCAATCTGCGAAAATCAGTTGGCCCTCTTCCTAAATATTCTACCGTACTTAAAAGAATTTATTTCTTAGTCCAACTACTTTCGACCTTACAACCACCCGAACGCAATAAAGCCAAAATTGGACAACGTGCATCGACTTTTTGTCCTAGTAATTTTACCTGCTCATCGGTTACGTCCCCCGTTACTACCGTTTCCAGTCGCACATTTTTATAACTCCCATTCGAATGCTCCGCTTCGCCCATAAAACCCGAAAGATCAAGATCCGTTTCAACCTTCATATCTATTTGGTCGATTTTCAACGAGAGTTCGCCAGCGACAACTTGAGCCTGTTCATTCTGACAGCCCGCTAAAGAAGCCGTAAAATATTGCATCGGGTTGGCACCGGTGCCCGATCCGCCATGCCCTTTGGGCTCATCCACTAGAATGGTCCATTCTGTATCTGTAATGCTTACTTTTGTAGAACGCTGTATCCCTAGCGCTTCTGCTTTAAAGGTTTCTAAATTTGGATTTTCCATTGTTATTGTTTTTATTAATTGTTTTATTATTGCCAATAATCATCTAATATCTCTATACCATTTTTCAAGTATAAAAGGGGAGACGCCCCACTTGTAGAGGGTTCTTATTACTACCCATTGAAATCTAGTTTTTATAAAACCAGCCTTTATATGTCGCCTTGCAGAAACGATAATCTTAGGTTCCTTGATCGTGGTAGTGGAATATTTTTGTTGGAGTCGTTTTGAGAAATCGTAATCTTCCATGATTGGAATTTCTTTGAACCCTTGTAAATCATTAAAGACGTTCCTTTTTACAAAAATGCCATTATCTCCATAGAACAAGCCTTTATCAGATTGTTCTCTTTTATTAAAAATTCGGAAATTAAACCAATTACCAAGGGTCTTAATTTTCTGATTGTGGTTGTCAAAAACATTTGAAAAACCTCCACCAGCAAAACCGGTAGCTATTTGTTTCTGGATGATTGAAAAAGTATTGTTATCAAAAGTCATGTCTACATGAACGAAGAAAAGAATGTCTCCAGTAGCGATAGCAGCAGCGGTATTCATCTGAATAGATTTACTTCTTTTGGGAGACCGTGCTATTTTTAGTTTTTCCTGTTTCGCAAAAGCGACCGTTTGATCGGTACTTCCACCATCTGCTAATATGATTTCAGAATCTCCCGAATATACTTGTTTCCTTAACTCAGTTATAATATTCCGAATAAGCAATTCTTCATTGACTGCGACAATAATCGCTGATATTTTTGGCAACGGTTTCATGTTACTTCGTTCGTAAATATCTACTGAATACTTTTTTTACAATTTCGGAATAAGTCGGATAAGCAAAAATAGTGTCCGCCATTTGTTGAGCCGGAATATTATTTTTAATGGCCAATGTCAATAATTGAATCCACTCTCCTGCGTGCGCTCCGACGGCTTCAGCTCCTATCACTAAATCATTGCTGCTAAAAATAATTTTCAGCATTCCACCGGTCTTTCGATCTGTAATGAAGCGATCTATTGTTGCTTCTACTTTGAACACTTGAATATTATCCGTACCGTATTTTTCGGCAGCTTCTTTTTCCGTCAATCCTACATGGCCGATTTGAGGTTCTGTAAAAATTGCCCAAGGCAAAATAGATAGATCGTTTTTTTTCGTATTCGGGCTTAGGATATTGTCCACACAGATATTGGCCTGATGGGAAGCGGTATGGGTGAATTTGAAGGGGGTGGTCACGTCGCCACAAGCATAGATATGTGCAGCGGAGGTTTGTAAGAAATCATTAGTTACAATACCTCTGTTGCTAAAGTCTACGCCTGCTTTTTCTAGGCTCATTCCTTTAATGTTAGGAAGTCTTCCTGCTGCAATAAAGAAATGATCTGCAGCAACCGTTTTAGTTTCGTTTTTACATTCGTACGAAAGTGTATTGTTATCAATGAATTTTGAAATATTAGCTTCTGTGATTACCTCAACACCTTCCTTTTCTATTTGCTCAGATAAGTAAGTTCCAATTTCTAAATCCGTTACTTTTAATATTCTGAGGTTTCTTTCCATGATGCAAACTTCAATTCCAAGCCTGGCCAGCGATTGACCCAACTCCACAGAGATGACCCCCCCTCCAATGAAAACAATCTTCTTCGGTTTTTCTCTGAGTTCCCAAAAGTTCTCATTATGAAGAATGCTAACTTTTTCCATGCCTTCAATTTCTGGAATTCTTGGAGAAGACCCAGTGGATATAACAAAGTGCTTCCCTTTTAATTTTTGATCACCAATACTTATCGTATGCGCATCCAAAAACTGTGCACCACTTTGATCCACGAAAACATCGATGCCCATTTTTTCAAAAACATCTGGGGTCTCATGTTTGTAAATTCCTTGTACTACCTCATCTACTTTTTCCATGATCCGACCGAAGTCAACAGGAGGCGGGGTGGCTGTGATGCCCAATGCCTCCATCTTCTGAAAACTGTGGTATGCTTTTGCCGCGTTGATCAAGGCCTTGCTTGGTACACAACCAAAGTGAGTGCATTCTCCACCAATTTTATGTTTTTCGATAAGTGCGGTCTTCAGGCCTTTCCGATGTGCTGTAGTTGCAGCAACTAATCCGCCAGAGCCAGCGCCAATAACGATTAAGTCATATTCTTTCATGATGTCTTTGGTTTTGATTTTTCGAGATGTTTAAAATTTCATTTCGGGGGTATGGAATGGTTAAGTCATTTGTGATTGCAGCAGAATAAATTTGAGTCATTATTTTATCTTTTAAGATAATGGCATCTGCATAATCTTTGATGTAAAATTTTAGCCCATAAGAAATATAGAAATTTGCATACTCTAGTGTTAGTGTCATCGGAGGGGGTTGCTTCAATATTTCAGGAGTAGTGCTCAATATTTACAGCAGTACTTTTTTTACCTTTTCAGGATGATCATCATAAGAAAACCCAATAGAAACCATCTCTGTGTGAAAGGGATTTGGTCGACTTAAGTTCTTTATTTTTTCTTTTCCCAATATATTGTTAGGGATTATAATTAATTCATTGTCTCTGTTAATGATTTTCACCGACCGCCAGTTGAATTCCGTTATTTTTCCGATCTCCCCATTTACGTTAATCCAATCTCCTTTTTTAAAAGGCTGAGCAATCAATAGAGATATTCCATTAAATAAATCCCCTAGAGGCTCACCAAGCCAACTAATTACCAATTAACCAAATCAATTCGCCTTTGACGAAACAGACTTATATTTCATATTACAAGTCGGGCAACTTAAGTGATCCCCTTCTCTTTTTAATCTGATCCCCGTAATATTCGTTTCCACAAATTGTTGAACAAATGTTTTCTGATTCAATTTGTCATGATTGACATTTGACTTCGTTTGATCTTTAGTATATTCAGTATACGCTCCCCCATATTCTTGCTTTCCCCAACAATTTGGACAAGCACCCGCGTCTATTAATTCCTCTTTGTTGAGATTGATACTATTGTCCTTTCCTCCGAATAATTTTTTAAGAAATCCAAACATTGTTTTACGTTTTTATTGTTATTGAAATAATTTTTATTAATGACTTATAACTATTCAGACCGGAGACGGAAGTCCGAAGACCGAAGTTTCCATCGAACGTGAAATCCACAGGCTAAGGACTGTAAAATTCAAGGTTTGCATTAGTGGGAAACTTCGAACTTCCGTCTTCGGTCCTTCCTCCCATTAACAGCTAAACTATACCCCCACTGAATAGTTACAATGATTTTTATAATGCCACTCAAAACCAGCCCGATTGTGTTGGTGAGCTGGTTAAAACCCTCTACCATGAATCCCGCGTCTCGGATTTTTGATTTTGATTTTTATTGATATTTTGATTCAGGGCTGTCTACACAAAATCGCTCTAGAACTTAAGAACCTTGCCCCGCACGCGCACCCGCATAAGAAATCCCCGTCAGGCGATGCATGTCATAATCAAAGGTAGATAAGTCATTTGCATTAAATTTGAAAACTGCATCATGACCACAAGCCCTGGCCACTACTTTGATTAGTTCGTTAGTGGCATCAAAGAAGTTGTGCAATTGTTTTGCAGAAGATTCAATGACTAGTCTTTGTCGAAGGTGATCCTTCTGTGTTGCTATTCCGACTGGACAGTTGTTACTGTTACAGGCCCGCATGCCCAAACAGCCGATGGCCTGCAGCGCCGCATTAGAAACCGCAATGGCATCAGCACCCAGCATCATCGCCTTCGAAAAATCTTCAGCGACTCTTAGTCCGCCAGTGATGATCAGGGTCACATCGTTGGCTCCTACTTTATCTAAATGCTTTCTAGCTCTGGCAAGTGCAGGTATTGTTGGAATATTAATATTGTCTCTCAGAATCGTTGGTGCAGATCCTGTTCCACCACCACGGCCATCAAGTATGATATAGTCCACGCCAACAGCCAATGCAAAATCAATATCCGCTTCGATATGACTGGCTGCTATTTTAAAACCGATAGGAATACCTCCCGTTTTTTCTCTAACCTCTTTTGCAACAGCAGCGAAATCAGCGACGGTAAATAAATCCGGAAAAGCAGCTGGAGAGATTGCGGTTTCTCCTTCCTTAAGTCCTCTGACCTCCGCGATTTCTTTAGTTACTTTATTACCCGGTAAGTGACCTCCTGTTCCCGTTTTCGCACCTTGCCCTCCTTTAAAATGGAAGGCCTGTGCCTTTTGAACTTTGTCCCAAGAAAAACCAAATTTCCCAGAAGCCAGCTCATAAAAATATCTGGAGTTATTCGCTTGCTCTTCTGGCAACATACCACCTTCGCCACTACAAATTCCCGTCCCCGATAATTCTGCGCCCATGGAAAGGGCAATCTTTGCCTCTTTCGACAAAGCCCCAAAACTCATGTCGGAAACGAACAAGGGCATGTCTAATTCCAATGGCTTAGCGGCCTTTGGTCCAATGACAACCTTAGTACTTACAGACTCTTCATCCAATAAAGGACGCGATGCTAATTGGGCAGGTAGGAATTGTATGCTCTCCCATTTTGGCAATGTATTTCTATCTACGCCCATGGAAGCAGAAGGACCATGATGACCATGTTTTTTCAAACCATGCTTCGCCAAATGTTTGATATAGCCCGTGTAAGGTTCTGTACTTTCCGGGTGCGTATCTGCATATTGTCCAAGGTATTCTTCTCTGTTAAAAGGCTGCGGATTAATGGCTAGGTAAGCTTCTATTTCTTCTTCGTCCAGATAGATGACGTCCTTTTTTATAACAGAATGAAACTTATGTAATACTTCCTTATTATTGTATTCACTGACACCGGTATCGATTCTGTAATCCCAACCGTGTACTCCGCAAATAAGGTTTTCACCATCCACATGTCCGTCGGACATTAGTGCGCCCCGGTGTAAGCATCGACCATATAGTACAGAGACTTCTTCGTCGTATCTTACGACGACCAAGTCCAATCCGTTTATTTGATGTCCTGTTGGTTTTTTGTCTTCGAGTTCAGAAAAAGAACAGAGTTTTATTTTTTTCATGATTAAGTTGGGTTTTATTTCTTTTATTATTAGTAACTGTTTAGCGCCCCCAGATGGTAGAGGCTGTACAATGTGCGGGGGTAAAGTTGCGTCGGTTTTTAGTTCTTCATTACAAAAAAAAATAAGGTTAAAGGTCTGTAAGACCGTCCCTGTTTAATAGCACGATAAAGCCCGGATCAAGTGAGGTGCGTAGCACTGGGACCGTTATGTTTCGAGCGCTTTTTACAGAGCCGGAGCTACGCTCCTGTGAAATGTAAAAAACGCGGCAACTCTATATCGTCAAATTGTACACCTTACCGCAGAGCGGTCGCACCTTCATGTACTTCCGAATACTTACGTTTGTTTTTTTATAACATTATGATTACAATTTTGTCAAATTAAAGTCACATCAGCAATTACTTCCAAAAGAGCCGGTCCATCATGTTCTAAAATGGAGCGCATTGCTGTTGCTAAATCTTTCTGCTCTGAAACTCGGATCCCTTTAGCACCACAGTTGTTTGCATAATCCGCAAAATTCGGATTGACGAGGCTTGTTGCCCAAACATCAAATTCTCCTGCCCGTTGCTCTTTAGATATTTTACCTAATTCACTATTGTTTAGAATAATGAGTTTGATGGGCATTTTATATTTGACAAGAGTTGTTATTTCAGCGAGATATTGACAAAGTCCTCCGTCGCCTGCTACTGCGATAATGGGTCGGGCATTTCCAACGGCTGCCCAGGCCCCCATCGCAGCGGGTAAGGCAAAACCTATAGAGCCCAAATATCCAGACATGAGAAAAGATTGGTTGGTGGCTTCGAAGTAACGACCAAAAGAATAGGCATTGTTCCCAACGTCTACTGTCATTACAGCATTGTCAGGTGCTTGTTTTGTAAGTTCGTCAAATATAGCAATTGAGCTGATTCCATTGCCATGTGTTTCCAATAATCTTTTTTGTTTTTCCTCTTTCCATATTGCCCATCGTTCAACAATATTTAAAGTCTGATCTATTTTATTATCAAATGCTTTTAATTGTTCATTAAATAAGCCAACGGTTACGGAAATTTCGCCCCAGACCGCTGCATCCACTTTATGGAATTTGCTTAAAGCCAATGGGTCAAAGTCAATTTGGATGGTTGGTTTGTAATCGGTAATTCCAGTGTGTTTTGAAAATGAAGCACCGATGACTAAAAGTAAATCTGCTTCGTTCATAAACCAAGAAGCGATTGGCGTTCCACTTCTTCCGATAACCCCACAACCCAGGCGGTGATTATCTGCAATCTGTCCCTTCCCTTTAAAGGTCGTCATTACCGGGCAGTTTAGCTTTTCTGCCAAAGCAATAATTTCCTTCATATGGAACCGAGCACCATGGCCTACAATGATGGCCGGTTTTGCAGCCTTTTCTAATAAGCCGAGTGCTTTCTCAAAGGTTTCTTTAGGGGGCGAAATCGTCATTGGTGTAATACGACCTTCAGGGGTGGAGGCTTTTTCTTTTTCTCCTTTTGGTAAAACCTGCACTTCGTCCGGAAAGGTAAGATGAGAGACGTCTCTGGCAATAATCGCATGCTTGACTGCCAAGGCCATCAGTTCTGCATGTTTACTGTTATGTAAAACCCGATGATTGAAAGCGGCTACGGAATCAAAGGCTTTCACCAAGTCTAATTCTTGAAAATTACCTGTACCAACTACTTGTGTATCTACTTGACCAGATAAAGCGAGAAGCGGAGCACGATCTACTTTTGCATCCCACATTCCTGTAAACATGTTGGTTGACCCTGGCCCTGCAATGCCAAAACAAGCGGCGGGCCTCCCTGTCAATTTACCATAAGCGGAAGCTGCAAAAGAAGCGGCTCCTTCATGTCGGATACCAATAAACTTTAAATTACCTTTCACCTCCTGTCGACGAAGTGCATCTGCAAAACCGAGGTTAGAATGACCCACCATTCCGAAGACCCTGTTTACGCCCCAGTTGATCATCGTTTCTACCATTACATCAGAAATGGTTTCTTCGTGTTCTTCCTCTTTTTCTAAACCGACGTAAATAGCACCATCCTTCTCTTTAACTTCGAAAGTGGGAACACCACTGTCTTCATGCCCGGCGGGAGACAATCCTGTACAAGGATGAAAATCCCAACCATGCCATGGACATCGGAGCATTCCATTTTCAATAGAGCCTTCGCCGAGCGGGCCACCCTGGTGCGGGCACTTATTATCGAGTGCTGCATATTTACCTTCGAAGTGAGTAAGACAGATAGGAGTATGTCCGGCCGTAACAGTCATTACACGTCCTTCGGCCAATTCATTTTTATCTTCGAGCACTTTGTGCCAGTCTATATTTTTCATCAGCTTATTTTTTAAGTTTTAAAAGGTTGTTATGGTTAAAAGGTGGAATGATTGTGTTGAACTTTAGACATCTAACTTTTTCACTAAAACACCTAAAGAAAGCCCTTGAATAACAATAGAAAACAAGGCGACCATGAAAGTTAATAACAGTATAATGGGACGATACTGTTCATCCGGAATACTCAGTGCTAAGGCAATAGAAATACCGCCCCTTAATCCACCCCAAGTCAGTAGCAAGCTGGTTTTTATTCGACCTTCTTTTGCTTTCAATAAGGAGAAAGGAATGACAATGGAGATGAATCGAGCTAAAAGGGCGATAAGGATTACGATTAATCCAAGGCTGATTTGTTTTGTATCAGGACTGATTAAGTGCAGGCTCAATCCAATTAATACGAACAAAACGGTGTTCAGACTTTCATCCATGATTTCCCAAATTTCATTCATCATGTTTCTGGAGCCCTTGTTAAACGTAGGATTGCTGATAATATGTCCAAGGTAAAGGCCGCAAACGACCATCGCTAAAGGCCCCGAGGTTCCTAACTTACTTGCGATGGCATAGCCGCCAAGAACAAAAGCAATACTAAGAATGGTAGCGAGTTGACTGTTTTCCTGAATGGACTTTATACATAAAGAAGCGATCCAGCCTAGTATTACCCCTAACACTACTCCTCCGACAGCTTCCACTAAAAATATATGTCCAATTTCTGCTCCTATATTTTCAGTTTCTCCCGAAGCAATGAAAAGCAATGAGGTAAATACAACGACGCCTATACCATCATTAAACATCGACTCCCCTTCAATTTTTAGCTCTATAGATTCTACGATTCCTGCTTCCTTTAAAATACCAATTACGGCAATTGGGTCAGTCGGAGAAATGAGCGCACCAAAAAGCAAACTATAGATCAAAGGTATTTCAATGCCCAGAAACGGAGCGATAAAATAGACCGCGCCACCAATTAAAAAAGTGGATATTAATACGCCAATGGTTGAAAAAATAAGAATGGACCATTTTTCTTTTTGTAGTGCACGAATGTCAATGTGCATCGCTCCTGCAAAAAGTAAAATACTTAGCATCGAATCCAGAAGGAGGGAAGAGAAATCTGTTGCTAATATAATACCGCAGAACAGCTCATAGAATCCAGGCAATATGCTTTTCGAAGCAATGGCTACAATGGCAAATGCCAATGCAAGAATCATTGTCCCTATGGTAGTTGGTAATTTCAACCACTTGTAATTGACTAAGCTAAGCAGTGCTGCGAGTAGGAAAATTATTGAGAATGATTCGAACATTTGTTTATTGGTTTTTAAAAGGTGATTACGAAAGCTGATGCTGCTCTTTTTCTGCGGCTTATTCTGTAATGTTACACAAAATAATTTAGAACACTTTATTGGTTTTGCATTATCAATATTCTAAAATTCTGGAAATAACTTTTAATAGGATTAGGGTAGAAGACCGTACTATTTTTTAAACCACTTAATGGTCTTTTTATCAAAATCAATAATTGCTTCGTTTTTCATACTATTCATAATTTGATTTACCTTTTGTCGATTGGTATTTGTCAGATTTGCAATGTTATTGTTATTCAAAAACAAATTCGCCTCATAATAAGAGCCCTTATTGATGCCATGTTCTTTTACAAATTGTTTTATGAAAATTCTGATTCGCTTTTCTGCAGACTTGAAAATTATATTTTCCAGATGATTTTCAAGTCGCTTTATTTTTAAGCCAGAGAGCTTCAGCACATAATTATTCAGGTTTTTGTTTTGCTCCATCAGTTCCCGGAAAAGGTTGATGCCGACTTTGCAAACAATACTGTTCTCCATCGCTTCTATTCTTTCGTTTCCTGCATAATTATCAGTCATCAACTGCGCCAGTCCGAATATGGCTCCCTTGGGAATGAGGTAAGTCAATAACTCTTCGCCCTCTTCATTGATGCGAGTTAGTTTTAATGTTCCCTTTTTTAGAAAATAGATGAAACGCTGATCTTCATATTCATGAGTCACTACATTCGCCTCCTTATATTTTTTCATTACAGAGCTATTGCATAGATACATCAGCTCGCTTTTCTTTAATCTATTTTCCAGATTAAATTGAGAGAGGTACCAGTATTTTGATTTTTGACTCATGCCTTTTTTTTATTAGAGTTTCTCTCTAGTCATAAACACTATTGGTAAAAGTAGCTGGTATATTTTCTTTCAAGTGTCATGATAATGACAGCTATGCCACCATGGCTAAGTATAAGTACCTCATTGTCAAGTTTATAGTGTTTAGTGTGAATGGTCTTGGAAATATTTGACTGAGGATGTCTTTTATCTCTTCTTGAAAAACATTTAATCATTTGATTAAAATACTTGTTTAATTCAGTAATTAACCCTTATATTTGTTCCAATAAGTAGTTACTTAACAATAAACACAAGTTTTTAATGCCTGGAAAAGAGAAGGATACGGAGTCTAAAATTAAGGAAGCTGCACGGAAGGTTTTCCAAGAGAAAGGCTTTTCGGCAACAAAGACCCGCGATATTGCTGAAGAGGCCGGTATTAATCTGGCATTGCTCAACTATTATTTCCGCAGCAAAAAGAAACTGTTTGATCTTATTATGCTCGAAACCTTACAGTCTTTCTTTGCGGGTCTGGTATCTGTTCTGGATAATGAGGAATCTTCTTTGAAAGAGAAAATGATAGCCATCGTTAACCATTATATGGATCAATTATCCGAGAATCAGAACATGGCTCCGTTTATTCTAAACGCAATCCGTGAGAACCCTGATGATTATATCGCAAAAATTGGATTGTTAAATCGTGCTAAAGGTTCTGTATTTATCAAGCAATTTCAAGAAGCAATTAAGAAGGGGGAGATCCCTCCGATTAATCCGTTACATTTTATGCTTAACCTCATGGGCTTAATCGTTTTTCCGTTTATTGCTCAACCAATGATTTGCGTCGCTACCGGTATTCAAAAAGAATTGTTTTTTGAAATGATCCAGGAAAGGAGAAGGCTTATTCCATTGTGGATCGAGACGATGCTCAGTGTAAAATAATTTTTTTTGCCCATCAATTAAACAAATGATTAAAACATATGAATAATTTTAAATTGAAAATATCTAATCTTGTCCTATTCCCTTTAATATTGCTAGGCCTATCAGCAAATGGACAAAACTCTGAAGCCAGTCTAAAGGTTTCCTCCATTTCTATTGAGGAATGTTATCAGTGGTCAAGAGCAAATTATCCATTGATTAAGCAAATGGAAATCATTGAAAAAAGTACTCAATTCAATCTTTCAAGTGCTTCAAATGGCAACTTACCTCAAATAAATCTAAACGGGCAAGCCACTTATCAATCAGCGGTTACGGAGTTGCCACTGGAAATTCCGAATATGGAAATTCCATCCATAAATAAAGACCAATACAAAATATATGGAGAGGTGTATCAGCCATTGACAAATTTTTCAAACGTCAAGGCCAGTAAAAAAATAATTAAAAACAATGGGGCAATAGAAAAACAAAAAGTGGAGGTGGATTTATACCAACTAAAAGAGCGGATCAATCAACTATATTTTGGAGTGTTGCTAATCAATGAAAAAATCGAACAGTTTGAAATCATTCAAATCGATTTAGATAGCGCCTTAGCCAAGGTTGAAGCTGCGATTACTAATGGAACGGCAACGTTTACCGACAAGCAATTAATCAAGGTGGAGCGCATCTCAATAGATCAGCAGATCGAAGAAAACAAAGCGAACCAAAGTGCATTTTTTGAAATGCTTTCTACCCTTACGGGGAAAAGTATTAGTGAAGCGACCAATTTAATAAAGCCAATAGTTGATGGAAGTTCAACAACGATAAATAGACCTGAGCTTAAGTTCTTCAATCTTCAAAATCAAGCTATAGGTCTACAACAAGAACAGATAAATAATGGTCTCTTACCAAACGTCGGTCTATTTGTTCAGGGAGGTTATGGAAGGCCGGCTTTAAATTTTTTAAGTAATGATTTTGAACTCTATTATATAGGAGGTGTAAAGTTTAATTGGAACTTATCTAAGTTTTATGGCCACAAAAAAGCGAAGCAAATTTTGGGTTTGACCTCTAATAAAATAGCAACACAAAAAGAAGCATTTCTACTGAACACAAATCTGATTCAATCACAACAATCGGCAGAAATTACAAAGTATAATAAACTGATGGAGTCGGATATGGAAATAATTAAAATAAGGGAAGAAGTATTGGAAGTAGCCAAAGTGCAGTTGAGCAATGGTTTAATTACGACCATTGATTATGTCAAATTTTTAAATGATGTAAATAGAGCTAGGCAAGTGCGGTTGCTTCATGAAACTCAACTTCTCTTAGCGAAATTTAATTTAAAAACAACAACAGGTAATTAGCCGTCAATAAATAGTACATATAAAATTAGCAAAATGAAAATCATAACAATAATTATACAAGTAGCTGTATTAGTCATTCTTCTAAGCTCCTGCGACAATACAAAAAAAGATTACGATGCCTCCGGAAGCTTCGAATCTATTGAACGAACTATAAGTGCTGAAGCGACCGGGAAGATTAAAACACTAAAGATTGAAGAAGGGCAGTTGCTAAAAGCAGGAGATGTTATAGGGAGCATTGATGTAAGTAATCTTGCTATTCAAAGTGAGCAGGTAGAATCTTCTATTAAAGCGATTAATAAGAAAACCAATGACGCTTCCGCTCAAATAGTTATTCTGCAATCACAATTAAAAACACAAGAAGGGCAGACCGGCACTTTGCGGCAGCAACTTACTAATTTGGAAAAAGAGATAAATCGTTTTCAAAATTTAGTAAATGCCAATGCTGTTCCGCAAAAACAATTGGATGATTTGGTAGGCCAAAAATTAGTATTGCAAAAACAACTAGAGGCAACAAAAACGAAATCAGAAGTAATTAATGCTCAAATGAAAGCAGCTAAGACCAATGTGAATATTCAGAATAGAGCAATTCTTAGTGAAGTAGAACCGAACCAAAAGAAATTGGAATTAATTCAGAAACAAATGAATGATGGAATAATAGTAAATGGATATAATGGTACTGTCACAAGTAAAATAGCTTACGATGGTGAATTTACTTCCATTGGTCGTCCGCTCTATAAAATAGCCGATTTATCAAACATTATTTTAAGAGTATATGTCTCTGGAAATCAATTGCCACAGATAAAACTTAATCAGGAAGTCATAGTACAAACGGACGATGGAGCTGGTGGGTTCAAAGAAACAAAAGGCGTCATTTCCTGGATTAGTAGCAAAGCGGAATTTACTCCAAAAACAATTCAGACAAAAGATGAAAGAGCAAATCTCGTCTATGCCATCAAGGTCAACGTACGAAATGATGGAAGCTACAAAATGGGTATGTATGGCGAAATAAAATTTCTTTAAAATGACAGACGTAATCGTTCAAAATATATCCAAAACCTATAACAAAGGAACGGTCCAGGCATTGACCGATATTTCTTTTTCTGTAGAAAAAGGAGAACTGTTTGGGCTCATTGGTCCTGATGGTGCTGGAAAAACAACCCTGTTTAGAATCCTGACTACACTACTGTTAGCAGATAGTGGTACTGCTTCTGTAAATGGCTCAGATGTGGTAAAAGACTATAAAGCCATTCGGAGCAAGGTCGGATATATGCCAGGGAAATTTTCCCTCTATCAGGATCTTTCCGTAGAAGAAAATTTGAATTTCTTTGCTTCTATCTTTAATACAACGGTAAAGGAAAATTACGATTTAATTAAAGACATATACATTCAGTTAGAGCCATTTAAAACTCGTAGAGCAGGCAACTTGTCTGGAGGGATGAAACAAAAATTAGCTTTGTGTTGTGCTTTAATACACAGACCTTCCGTCCTTTTTTTAGATGAACCAACGACGGGGGTAGATACTGTTTCCCGTAAAGAATTTTGGGATATGCTGAAGCTATTAAAAAAGGAAGGAATTACGATTTTAGTTTCTACACCTTATATGGATGAAGCAAATCTTTGTGAACGAATTGCATTGATACAAAAAGGAAAAATACTGTCTATTAATACACCTCAGAAAATAGTACAGGAATACCCAGATCAATTGTACGCTGTAAAGTCAGACCAAATGAGTGAACTGCTTAAAGAATTAAGAGCGAATGAAATGATAAAATCAGCTTTCTCATTTGGGGAATATCACCATGTCTCATTCACAGAAAATTATAGCGACGATCCCTTAAGTAAATCTTTTTTAAGTGGCAAAGATGTTAATAACATAGAAATAAAAAACATTACTCCTACGGTAGAAGATTGTTTTATTCACCTAATGTCTAAAGAAGAGGCCTATGAATAATGAAGCTGTAATTACAACAAAGAATCTCACTAAAAAATTTGGAGATTTCACTGCGGTAGATCGTATTTCTTTTGAAGTATATAAAGGAGAAATATTTGGTTTCCTAGGCGCAAACGGAGCAGGGAAAACAACAGCTATGCGAATGTTATGCGGTCTATCTAAGCCCTCCTCAGGAGAAGCGAACATAGCCGGATTCGATGTCTATAAAAAAACCGAAAAAATAAAATCGAATATTGGGTACATGAGTCAAAAATTTTCTTTGTATGAAGATTTAACCATCAAAGAAAACATCAACTTCTTTGGAGGAATTTATGGCTTGTCAGATAGAGAACTGAAAGAACAATCCGGCTTATTGATAGATAGATTGGGACTGGAAAAAAATGCCAATAAATTAGTTGGTGAATTGCCCTTAGGTTGGAAACAGAAATTAGCATTTTCAGTAGCGATCATTCACAAGCCATCTATTGTTTTTTTGGATGAACCTACCGGTGGGGTAGATCCAATTACGAGGCGGCAATTTTGGGATTTAATTTATCAAGCTGCAGAAAATGGAATAACAGTATTTGTAACAACGCACTATATGGATGAAGCAGAATATTGCAATCGGGTTTCTATGATGGTCGATGGCAAAATAGCTGCACTGGATTCCCCTCATAATTTGAAGCAACAATTCGACGCGAAGACCATGGATGATGTTTTTTATTATTTGGCAAGACAGGCAAAAAGAAAATAAACCAATTATGAAGCAATTGCTCATTTTTATTCGAAAAGAATTCCGGCATGTATTCCGAGATAATAAAACTTTATTAATGCTATTTGGTTTGCCCATAGCACAGATTGTCTTATTCGGATTCGCCTTGACCAATGAAATTAAAAATTCCAAAATTGTAATCTGTGATTACGCCCAGGATGTTGCTTCCGCACAAATCACTGAAAGAATAGCAAGTTCTAAAAATTTTGAAATCAAGAGAAGCATTATTGATAGAGAACAAATTGAGGAATCATTTAAAGAGGGGGATGTAAAGTTAGTGGTAGTATTTCCTGCCAATTTTAATAAGGATCTGAATCGTTTTAATAAAGCACAGATACAAGTCATAGCAGATGCATCTGACCCTAACACCGCATCTACACTTACGAATTATGTGCGCTCAATAGTAAAGGGTTACCAGCAAGAATTAAATAGGGGATCAGGTGGTGGGCTGAAAATTATCCCTGAAGTTAGGATGCTTTATAACCCAGAATTAAAAGGAGCAACCAATTTTGTTCCTGGTGTGATGGCATTGGTTTTACTATTGGTATGTGTTTTAATGACCTCGGTTTCTATTGTAAAAGAAAAAGAAAAGGGAACGATGGAAATACTTTTGGTTTCGCCAATGAATCCATTTGTTGTTATTTTTGCTAAAGCAGTACCTTATTTTTTTCTATCACTTATCAACCTTACGGTTATTTTATTAATGAGTATTTTTTTATTAGAAATGCCAATGAATGGAAGCCTTCTCCTATTGTATTTTGTGAGTAGTATCCTCATTTTATGTGCGTTGTCATTGGGCCTACTTATATCTAATGTCACAGATACGCAGCAAGCCGCCATGCTGATTTCCTTAATGGCGATGCTACTGCCGACCGTTCTGCTTTCTGGGTTTATGTTCCCCTTGGAGAATATGCCACTGCCTTTACAGTGGGTTGCTAACATCCTCCCTTCTAAATGGTATTATATCATTGTGAAATCCATTATGATAAAAGGCTTAGGAATTATGAGTATTTGGAAAGAGACCTTAATTCTATCAATGATGACTTTAGGTTTGCTTTTTATTAGCTTTAAAAAATTCAATATCAGACTACAATGAGAATATTAAAAATTTTACTGATAAAAGAGTTCAAACAAATATTCAGGAATAAGACATTACTTCCTTTGATTTTTGTATTGCCTATTATTCAACTTTTAATCATGCCCTTAGCGGCAGATTATGAAGTTAAGAATATTAATATTTCAATTGTTGACAATGATCAGTCGACTTATTCTAAAGAATTAACTTCAAAGGTTTTGGCTTCAGGGTATTTTCAATTAGTGGGTTATACTCATTCATTTAATGAAGCATTTACACAAATAGAATTGGATGAAGCTGATTTGATTTTAGAGATACCGCAGCACTTTGAACACAACTTGTCTCGCAACGGATTTGAAAAATTATTTATAGCGGTCAATGCCATAAACGGAACGAAAGCAAATCTGGGGGGGTCTTATCTTAGTTCCATTATTGGAGATTTTAATCAGCAGATAAATACCCAATTTATTAATCGTAATACAGGAGCCACCTTTAAAAACATTGAAGTGACCTCCCTCAATTGGTTCAACCCTTATTTGAATTATAAAGTATTTATGGTCCCTGCTATTTTGGTCATATTAGTGACGATGGTTGGTGCATATATGTGCGGGTTGAATATTGTAAAAGAAAAAGAAGTTGGGACCATTGAGCAAATTAATGTATCGCCGATAAAAAAGCACCATTATATTTTAGGTAAACTTATTCCGTTTTGGATTATTGGGCTGTTCGTATTTAGCATCGGTTTCTTTCTCGTTTCCTGGTTGATTTATGGAATAGTGCCGATTGGAAATATAGCATTGCTTTATGCTTATTTAGCATTATTCCTGATTGCGATTCTTGGATTTGGTTTGCTGGTTTCAACTTATTCAGAAACGCAACAACAAGCGATGTCCATTTCTTTTTTCTTTATGATGATCTTTATTCTGATGAGCGGATTATTCACATCAATAGATGCCATGCCTGGGTGGGCACAAAAAATTGCTTACGCGAACCCTGTAACTTACTTTATAGAAGTTATGAGAATGGTTGTCTTAAAAGGAAGTGGCTTGAAGCATATTTCAAAGCATATTTTTATTATGATTGGATTTGCCATTTTATTTAATAGTTGGGCGATTTTTAATTATCGTAAAACAACATAAATTTAAAACAATCACTACCCCAAATTCAACCGCATCTCCCGCCTCAAAAAATACCAAGTCAAAGCAGTAGATAAAAAATCCGCAATCGGAAAAGAAATCCAGACCCCAAGCAAACCAAAGTAACTTGGTAGAATCAAAATTAGCGGAATTAGAAAAAATCCTTGTTTGGAAAGACTAAGGAAAAGAGCTGGCTTTGCCTTACCTATAGATTGGAAAAATGAAGAACCGATCATTTGTATCGCGATCAGCGGCGTAACCGCAAAAACAATTCGTAGCGCATTCGGCGTTTGTCGAATGATGTCCGCATCGCTGGTGAAAACCCGAACGATTTGACTCGGGAAAACCATGATGAGGATAAACACAAGTATGGCCAAGCTCGTGGCATAAATAATAGATTTATTGATCGTTTCTTTTACCCGTTTGAAATTATTCGCACCATAATTATAACCGGCTATTGGTTGATACCCTTGAGCAATACCCATGACTGGGAATAATGCAAACATCAGCATTCTACTAATAATACCATAAGCCGCTAGTGCAGCTCCTCCTCCATAAGCCACTAAAGTATTATTTAAAATAATAGACAAAACACTAATCACTCCCTGGCGCGCTAAAGTCACCCCACCCAAAGAACCAATTTCTTTTACAATGGGCCACTCCAAGCGAAGACATTTTAATTTGATTTTTAACTCCGTATTCTTAGAAGTGAAAAACCAAGAGACGAATAGGAAGGAACAGGCGTAAGAAATGGCTGTCGCCCAGGCAGCTCCCGCCATTCCGCCATCATAGACAACGATGAGAATATAATCCAACACTAAGTTTACAATAGAAGGAACGATGAGCGCAATCATAGAAAACATCGGCTTACCCTCGGCTCGGATGATTGGATTCGCGACCATGACCATCGCTAGAAAAGGAGCGGAAGCTATTACGATTGTATAATAGATACGTGCCGGTTCGATGACTTCTCCTTTTGCACCAAATAAAGCCAATGCCTGATCTTTAAAAACCAAACCGAGCATTGCCAATAGAACAGACAAACCCAGAGACAGGATCAGCTGATTCCCAAAGGTACGATGTGCTTTTGCTGGATTATTAGCGCCAAAGGCTCTTGAGATTATGGAAGCACCACCTATCCCTATCGCCATACCTACCGAAGCAATGAAAAAGACAATGGGCAACACAACTGTGATTACTGCAATGGCAATCGCTCCTATATAATTACCAACAAAAATAGTATCGACAATCATATTCAGCGACATCACCAAAATACCAATGGCCGCCGGAACAGATTGTGCAATGATTAATTGGGAGATTGGTTTTGTACCTAAATCTTCGGACGCATTCTTCGACATCTATTCTTTTTTGTGAAACTGTTCAGCGTACCGGATGGTGTGACCCCGATGGGGTCGAAAAAACGGTTTTCATATCTAACCTACTATGACCGCAGAGCGGTCACCGTAGGTTAGATATAAATTAATCTTTGTTTTCGACCGCAGAGCGGTCGCACCTTCATTTACTTCTGAATAATTACCTTTTTTTAAAACTTGTATTATCTCCAATTCTAGGAGATTTTGACCTTAACTAGCCCTATTTAACAGCAAAGTGGAGCTACTGTTTCCCAATCACTATTATTTTTTTTGACTTAAAGGTAGGTCTTTTCGCAACTCGGTTGTATTTATATCGAATGCAGCTTAGGAAGCCTTTTTTACAAACATCAAAATTCAATACATGGAATAACTCAACATTTTAATTTCATTTATAAACTTCTAAAATCAAACCATCATGTTGAAGAACATTTTAAATTTTTCATTTGTATTTACATTATTTTCATTAACTTTTTTTACGTCTTGCGACAAAGACTCAGACGGTCTGTCCGCAGAGACAACAACAGAAGCATTTACAACCAGCACCATGGCTGCGATCCAAAGAGAGGCCAGCGCAGGACCGGAGGGTTGTTTTGAATTTGTATTCCCCATTACCATTGAGTTTGCCGATGCTACTTCACAGACCTTGAATGACTACGTTGAACTGAAAGCGGCTATCTTAGCCTGGAAAGAAGCGAACCCGGATGCAACGGAGCGTCCCAATTTAGTTTTCCCATTGGAAGTCATTTCTCAAGATGGAGAAGTCCTTTCAGTAACGGACAGAGAAGAATTAAGAGCACTGAAAAGAGCTTGTCGTAATGGAAATAACGGGCATGGGAAATGCAAAAGACCTTGCTTCAATATTCTCTTTCCAATCACCATTTCTTTCCCTGATGGAACAACTGCAGAAGCCGCAGACCGACTTGCTTTGAAGACTTTGGTTAGAGCCTGGAAGGAAGCAAACCCTGATGCGACGGAACGACCAGTGATTGTTTTTCCAATTGAAGTAGAGATGAAAGCGGATGGTAGTATTGTGGAAGTAGCCGATAAAGAGGCTTTAAAAATCTTGAAAGAAAGCTGTCAGGATGATGAAGAGTAATAAAAAAGCATTGGTCTAAATCATATTGAGTTTATAAAGTATCAATAGAATGTTAATAGGCCATATTTAAATAAAAAACCCGGTAGGATTATTTTCCTTCCGGGTTTTATGTTTTTTTAAATCAGAAAATTATTAATGTTTGCCGAAATGATTAATGGCAATATGGGAAACCCAGTGTTGGTCTATGTAGCTGAGATTGAGTTTGTGGATGGGGTTACCGAAATGTTCAAAGGAGACATTCCCTAATTGTAACGCTGCTCATAAGTCATCATGAAAATTTTGTCTCCCTCGTCAGAAGAAAAACGATCGGTAGCAGTTTGCTCAGGTAATTCTAAACTAGGAATCAAGTCATAAACTTCTGCTGACTGCAAGTTTCCATTCCACTCATCAACATATGCGTATACTTTCAAAATAAGTTCCTCGCCTTCTATCAGCAAAAAGAGATGAAGACACTGTAATTGCAGCCTTTAATAAGGACATAAGAAACAGGCCAATCTCCAAATCGGTTATGCTTCATTAGAAGTCATTAAGTAATAATCCTGAGCTGTCAGGTAAAAAGAAAAGAAAAAGAAGGAAGTGAGTGAGTAGTAGAATTATTTTTTGCATAATTTTTTATTTTGGTTAATTACAAATAACAATTTATCACTATTCTAATTACAAATAGAGTGAGAAGCAACGATCGGCATCTTTCATAAGAGCAACGGTAAGTACTTAATTAATTCAATAAATAGCCATTTAATACCTGTTCAACAAACTCTTCCTTCTTCCGCCTCGCCACTGGCACATTAGCTGCATCCACCATCACGACCAGACCTTCTTTCAAGTACTTGGAAATCAGTTCCGTGTTAATCAGATGAGATTTGTGGGTGCTATAAAAGCCAGATAAATCAACCACTTCCAAAGCCCCCAAATGTTCATCCCCTCTTGTATGGTAACTGATGTATGCTTTATTATCAAGGAAATCAATATGTGTTGCACTCAAGGTTTTACCGAATAGTACGAAGGGTGCTACATCAGCGACATGAAGCCAGTATATATCAGTATCTGCTTCACCAGATGTAAATGGATTGGTGCTTTTCCACCTGACTACATCATTGGAATAGTTCAGTCGATCCTCAATACCGTTAGGATCGGTTTCTGATAAAAAATAATCGTCCGGAACTTCGGATAGATTTTCACTTACTCGGTTCAT
Source organism: Saprospiraceae bacterium (assembly GCA_047626155.1). Taxonomy (GTDB): domain Bacteria; phylum Bacteroidota; class Bacteroidia; order Chitinophagales; family Saprospiraceae; genus CALGLS01. The sequence continues at coordinate 97,453 of JBLHRR010000005.1, forward strand.
CATGGGACTTTAAAGGTTAGACGAAGGGTATTAAAAATCGGGGTACAGGATTTTTTTGGCAAGGATCAGACTAAAAACTAACCTTTTCAGCTGATTAAAGGATATTTTTTTAGTTATGAGCTACTCCAAATAGGGGATGACCTGTAGTATCTCGCAGGCGACCTATGCTGATAATTTATTCAAAATGAGAATATACTTTCTTCGATTAAGCGGGATTTGTGATCTTTATCACAAACTGTGAATGAATATTTATTGTTATTTGTACTTTAGAACTGGATTTACCATTTGTAGATGCGTTATTTAAAATAAAAACATATGAATATAATCGAAATTATCAGCCAGCCCTGGCACTGGTCCATCTCCGGATTTATGATTGCCGTAGTCATGTTTCTGCTCATTTATCTGGGACAACGTTTCGGCATTTCTTCTTCTTTTCAAGCGCTTTGTGCTATTGGCGGAGCAGGTAAGAAAATCGAGTATTTCAATTACGATTGGAAAAAGCAGGACTGGCTATTAACCTTCGTATTAGGAGGAATCATCGGAGGAGCTATCGGGATTAGTTTGTTGGGAAGTCTGGAGCCTGTACAAATATCTGCCGCTACGACCACTGACTTAGAAGCGATTGGAATACAGGTACCTAAAAACATTTCAGAAGGAAGGGGTTTTCTTCCTCAGGAGTTATTCAATTTCGACGCCCTCCTTTCTCTTAAAGGGATATTACTAATGGTAGTCGGTGGGTTCCTTATAGGCTTCGGAACACGCTATGCAGGAGGCTGTACTTCTGGGCACGCCATTTCTGGTTTATCCAATTTACAATTGCCATCATTGGTTGCAGTAATTGGGTTTTTCATCGGAGGCTTATTTAGCACTTTTGTGTTGCTGCCTTTTATTATGGGATTATAAATAAAAACAAATTAAAAACATGCGTTTATTAAAATTTCTCCTCGTTGGTATTCTCTTCGGTATTGTAATGACAAAATCAGAAGCTGTCTCTTGGTTTCGTATTCAGGAAATGTTTCGTTTTCAAAGTTTCCACATGTATGGCATCATCGGTGTCGCAGTTGTGGTGGGAGCTATTATGCACTATTTGATCAAATCAGGGAACATGAAAAATGTTTTTGGTGAAACGATTTTCTTTAAGGATAAACCAAAGACTTACAAAGCCAGCATTATTGGTGGTACCTTCTTTGGAGTAGGTTGGGCCTTGACGGGTGCCTGCCCTGGACCATTATATACCTTACTTGGACAGGGTAACTTAATTATTCTTGTTGTGATAGGAAGTGCATTGTTAGGTTCTTTGGCCTATGGTGCTTTACGCTCTAAGTTGCCGCATTAAGGGGTGCTTAGGGACAGACTTTAGTCTAAATAGTCTCATAGGGGGGGGTAGGCTCAGAAGGAACAATCAGGAAGGATCAAGGAACAATAGAGTAATTTATTCGTATGTTGTGTTACATTTATTAATACGGAATCCCATATTATCTCTAAGTAAAGTGCCAAATGTTAGATCGCTTCTTTAAACCAACCAACGCAACGACACTCTCCCTATTCCGAATCCTTTTTGGAGCTCTTATGCTCTATCAGCTGATTTATTATTTCCGTTTGGATTATACCTTCCAGTTCATGGCAGGGCCTGAATTTTTATTTTCCTATCCTTATTCTTCTTTTTTCGTGACACTCCCGGAAGGAGTATTGAAAGGAATCCATTTCGGATTGATTCTCTCGACGGTCATGATTATTTTCGGTTGGTTTTATAGGGCTGCCATGATTTTCTTTTTTCTGGGCATCACCTATTTTTCTTTTATTGATAAAACACTTTATAATAATCATCTGTACTTGTTGTCCTTAATAAGCTTGGTGATGATCTTCATGGAGGCGGATGCGAAGTACAGCGTCCAATCGAAAAATAAAGATACCGTACCGATATGGAATGTCTGGCTACTGCAATTTCTACTCGTCTTAGTTTATAGCTATGGAGCCTTGGCTAAGCTGAGTCCGGATTGGCTCAATGGAAATATCCCGGCGGTGATGATTGAAGAGGGGAATGTCG
>JBLHRR010000006.1:0-86241 GCA_047626155.1 Saprospiraceae bacterium
ATTCCGAACAGAGAAGTTAAGCTCCTCAGCGCTGATGGTACTGCCTTATGGTGGGAGAGTAAGTCGCCGCCAACTCAACATAAATTTGGTCCGTTGCATTCATTTGCAACGGACCTCTTTTTGTTTACGCTATATGTATATTAAGATAGCGGGTTTAAAAAGCTAATCTCTTTGCATAAAGCAGGCAGTCCAACAGATACGACTGTAAAGTGGACAGATTTAAAGCCTTCAGATATAGCGAAAGCTTATGAAGCAGAATGGTCAGAAAAGATGAGTAATCAAACGGTAAAACGACTACTGAAAGAATTAGGTTATAGAAAGCGTCGTCCTGCCAAGGAGCTGATAACAGAAAGAAGTCCTTATCGATCGGCACAATTTAAGTTTAATTTTTACTTTTCATTTTTGTTTTCAGAAATGGATAAAAATCCAATACTAAGCGCAGATACCAAAAAGAAAGAGAAATTAGGAGACTTAAGCAGAGCAGGAAAAGTCTTGTGTAAGCAAGCTCCACAAACTTATGATCACGATTATGGACATTTAGCAAAGGGAAAAGTTGTACCAGGGGTGATCTGTATGATATGAAACGAAATGAAGGCTATGTGAGTATCGGTACAAATTACGAAACAGCTGCGTTTATAGCCGATAATTTGATTTGGTGGTGAGATAATTATGGTATTCATCATTACTCTGATGCAACTCATCTGTTGTTGTTTTGTGATTGTAGAGGAGCTAATGGCTATAGACACCATGCCTTTAAAAAAGAATTACAAGCAAGTTGCCAAATATATTGGTATCCGCATTGTAGTGGTTCATTATCCGCCATACTGTTCAAAATGGAATCCAATTGAACATCGCTTATTCTCGCAAATGCATCGGCAGGCTAGTGGTTGTATTTTCCATTCGTATGAACAAGTAAAAGCCATTTTTCAAGCAACTTCTACCGAAACGGGGCTTAAGGTTTTTGTCAGAATTAACCCAAAAAATTATCAGATTAAACTCGGAATCAAAAAAGAAGAGGTTGACCCAAAACGTATTTTAGTACACCCCACAACTGCCCCAATTTAATTATACCATTATATCTTAACTATGGTGGAACCTGTTTTTTTACGTTTACTAAGCCAATTCAAAGCAACCTTTTATTAATGTATTCGAAATTTTTTATATATTTACAGAAGCTTTACAAACCCCACTTTAAGAATACTATACTACACCGAATTCCCAAAACTTCGAAAAATGGCTCAAAAATTATTTAGAGGCATCTTAATTGTATGCCTGCTTTGCATCTTTATTACGGCTTCAATAGCACAGGATTTTAAAATTCAACTTGCTGCGTTTGTCAACAGAGTTCCTTTTACGCACTTCATTTTTATGAATGTATACGTAAATCAGGACCAAAATAATATTTATAGATATTATCTTGGAAAGGAATATTATACCCGAGAACAAGCAGAAAGAATTTGCGGACAAGTGAAGACTCGTGGCTTTACAAACGCTCAGGTGGTGGATATGGTGAAGCAAAAAGAGATCTGCGGTTTCCCATGTCCTTATATTACAAAGGCTCGGACATTTTCTAGCTCTTCTATAGAAGAACTACAAATGAGAACACTGTTTTTTGACTTTGACAGATCTTCATTAGATCGGGATTCTAAAATTGAACTAAATAGAATCTACAATGCAATGAAAGAAGACAAAAGGATAAGAGCATTGGTGCAGGGCCATACTGATTCAAAGGGACCGGCGGTATACAATGTTAATTTGTCAAAAAGAAGGGCGAGAGCTGCGCGTAACTATCTTATCGCAAGAGGCATTTCTTCTCAACGAATAACAGTTAAGGTTTTCGGAGAATCAGCACCTCTGCAAACGAATCAAAAAGAAACAAAAGATTCCCCACTTGGAAGAAAATATAACAGAAGAGTCGTTGTAGCGTTGTACAATGAGCTTGGAGAAATTGTAAAAGACTACTAAAGGGAAAGGGTAATAAGGTATTTACTCTGCATTGCTGAAGCTTACTTCAACCGAAATATGTTTTGCCGAGCCGATTAGGGTTTGCTGATTACTTTTGATACTATATCCTGTATTTGCAACATAGATCATTTCTTTTGTATTTTTAGTTGCAAAACCATTTATCTCATTTCTGATAAAAATACTATCTACTAATTCATTTTGAAAAGAGATGGAGAGGAATTGTGTTCTCATATCTTTATCAAGAGCAATATGCCGGATTTTTAACAATTCTCCTTCGGTATTAAAAACCGAATCTACCTGATATTTGTCTTTCCAGGCCAAGCGGTTTATGTCTGCATCTGAGAAGCTAGCAAGCTCCTTGGAGAAATCGAGATTAGAAATTAAGCGTTCTTCTCTATGTCCGTTTATCTCTACTATTTTTTTGACTTCTCCGGCAGCGGCGAGTTTGTTCAGTTCTTTTTTGATATAGCAATCTAAATTGAAAAAGTAAGATTCAATGTCATCCATTGGTTGTGCTTGCCCTTGTTCAGAAGGAGTACAAGTAGAGAGAAAGCTAAGGCCGATAGCCAAAAGAGGCGCAAAAAAGAGGTTGTTTTTCAAAAGCTTAATTTTTCGTAGTGGTGAGCAATGATTCGCCTGTCATACTTGCTGGGGCCTCAAGGTCTAAAATTTCCAAGATAGTTGGAGCAACATCAGCAAGTTTCCCTTTTTTTAACAATACACTTTCCAGATTGTTTGAAACATAAATACATGGAACTGGATTAAGTGTATGAGCAGTATGAGGAGAACCATCTTTATTTATCATAAAGTCAGAGTTTCCATGGTCGGCTATAATAATCGCAGTGTAATCTGCTTTTAGTGCGGTGTGGATCAGACGTTCCAAACAACTATCTACTTTTTCTGCAGCCTTCATTGCTGCGGCAAAATCACCAGTATGCCCAACCATATCAGTATTTGCATAATTGAGACAAATGAAATCAGGTTCATTGTTTTCAATATCGTTAACAATAGATTCCGTTATTTCTTCAGCACTCATTTCCGGTTTTAAATCATAAGTCGCTACTCTGGGAGAAGGGACAAGTAATCTGCGTTCTCCTTCAAAAGGAGCCTCTCTTCCACCCGAAAAGAAAAAAGTAACGTGAGGATATTTCTCCGTTTCTGCAATTCTAACTTGTGTTTTCCCCGCTTTTGCTAGTACCTCTCCTAAGGTTTCTTTCAAATCATCTTTTTCAAATAGAAGATGAATATTTTGGAAAGTCTTATTATAATTGTTCATCGTCACAAAGTACAATGGAAGTTTATGCATATCGAAATCAGGAAAATCTTTTTGAGAAAGTACTTGTGTTAGTTGTCGAGGCCGATCTGTTCTATAATTATAAAAGAGAACAACGTCTCCTTCTTTGATTCCTGGATAAGCACTTCCTTGTTCATCTGAACAAACAACAGGTTGTAAGAATTCATCAGTTACATCTGCAGCATAACTTTTTTTAATAGCTGAGTCCCAATCTTGACTTATTGTCCCTTTTCTATGAACCAAAAGATCATAAGCTAGTTTTATTCTTTCCCAACGTTGATCCCGATCCATTGCATAATAGCGACCTATAATGGATGCAATCTTCACAGGACTTCCTTCAATGTGTTTTTGGAGATCGTGTAAATAACCAAGCCCCCCTCTGGGGGCAGTATCCCTACCATCCATGAAAGCATGGATATAAGTTTTTGTAATATTATTGTTGGAAATAATATCGCACAAGGCCTTCAAGTGATTAATATGAGAATGAACGCCTCCATCAGAAACGAGACCAAGTAAATGTATGGCCTTATCGTTTTCTTTAGCATAAGCTAAGGCTGCCAATAATTGCTCGTTTTTTTCCAGTGTTTTCTCCTTAACAGCTTTATTAATTCTAGCTAATTCCTGATAAACTACTCTTCCTGCTCCAATGTTGAGATGGCCCACTTCAGAATTCCCCATTTGTCCTTCCGGAAGTCCAACCTCTTCACCATAAGTTACCAATTCGGAATTGGGAAACTTTGAATAAAGACTGTCCATGAAAGGAGTGTGTGCTTTTGCAAGGGCACTTACTTCAGGATCAGGACCATGCCCCCAACCATCCAGAATGACTAGTATAGATTTGTTCGATTTCATAGCAGCAAATTTATACAATTTAGAATAAAGTATACATTAGTTAATGTAGAATTCTTATTGCCTTAATATTGAAAATCCATCCTCGATGGTTCAGAGGTGACTTTTTCTTGTTTCCTTCGTTTTAATAGTAGAGCTTAATTAGAACGGAATAACTATTTTTTTTGGAAAAATGTAGTATCTCGGTGAAATTAGAAAATAGTAGCCCCTTAACAGAAAATTAAAGTGTTAACGTAGATAGGTAAAACAGCATACAAAGCAGTCTTTTTAGAAATTAAATATCTGATTATCAGGTGTTAATAAAACTTATTTTAACATAAGTTTAGCTAGAGTGCTAAATTTTTAATACAATTAAAATCTGCATAAACGAAGTCATTTGTATATCCGTTTATTAAGCAGTAAATTTATATAATAAGAATTCTGGCATAAGTATGGAATAAGTACTTATTGAAAAGATTATTTTTTAAAAAATCACCTTTCACCAGAAAACCGTTTCATAAAACTTTATACCATGAAGCATTTAATGATTGTTCTTTTAGCGACCAGTTCTTTGTTTTGGACCACCGATGAAAATTTGGATGGCATTTCTAAAGCAATGAAAACTGGTGACGCATCGGCTTTATCTCAGTATTTTGATACAGATATAGAGTTGACTATATTGAGTGAGGTAGATATCCTAAGTAGGCAGGCAGCGAAGAAAGAAATTGATTCTTTTTTCAAGAAAAATGCGCCCAGCGGATATGCACAGTTACATCAGGGAACTTCAAAAGGCCAGCAAGGCCAGTACAGTATCGGCAACCTTACGACCAAGAACGGGAAGTTCAGGGTGTATATTTACATGAAAGTAGAAGGAGGCAAGCACTTGATACAAGAACTGAGATTTGAAGAATAATTCCGAATCTAAAAAAAAAGAATTAGCGGCGGCATTCTGTTTGATTACAGGATGCCGTTTTTCTTTTCTAAGACACCATGACCGAACAAGGCAAAGTCGTATTTTACAGGGTCTTTAGGGTCAAACTCCCTTAGCACATTTGTTAATTCAATTACTGCTCGCCAATCTCTTTGCTGGCGTTTTAAAATACCTAAAGAAGTTGCCACTCGAGCAACGTGTACATCCAAAGGAATCATCAACTGAGCAGATTTTATGTTTGTCCACAAACCGAAATCAACTTTCCTTTTGTCTTTTCTGACCATCCAACGTAGGAACATGTTTAATCTTTTACAAGAAGATTTTCGGGCAGGTGTAGCAACGTGCTTACGAGTACGATTGGGGAAATCTGGAAGAGAGAAGAAGTAGTCATGAAAACCAATTAAGGCATTTTCAGTTGTGGTATCTGTTGGAAGCAATTTTTTTGTGAAAGCAGATTCAAGAGACTCGTGATTTTTATAATGCTCTTGAAGAAACTCCAAAAAGTATAAAGTATCTGTTGCTTGGAAGGTACGGTGTTTAAATTGTAAAAAAGCTTTCCGATCTTTTTCCTGATGATTAACGATAAAGTCGTGTGGAGCATTATCCATAAGTTCCATCAATTCATTGGCCTTATTGATGATGGTTACTCGTTGGCCCCAGGCGAGCATGGCTACCCAAAAGCCAGAGATTTCAATGTCCTGTAATTTCTTATAACGGTGAGGAATACTGATAGGGTCATCCTCTATGAACTGAACTTTGTTATATTGATGAGCATACTCATCTAGAATATTTTTTACGCGTTGTAATTTCATAGTTTAAAACTGGAAGCTATTGTACAGAATATCTGTTGTTGAAAGGCCATATTTTGGAAAATCAGAGCGTTTTTGTTGTCTTATGAATATTATCGTTACCTTCGCAGCAGAATATTTATGACAGCAACATTCACATACACATTAATACTAGCAGCCATCTTTATTGCACGTAAAGTTTTTTTAGGTATTCAAAAAGATTAAAATTGTTACTAACCAATAGTGCTTTATTACGATGAAATCTATCAAGCTTTTCAAAACTGATGAAGTTCTGGACATTTTCCATCTTTAGCTGCTCTTCCCTATTACTTCTTTCGATACATTTTGGAAGAGCGTAAGCCCATTCTTTGTAGAAAGTGACCTAGTGATACTCTCAGTACACCCAGTCCGTATATGGAGCTGCGTCGGAAGTTAATGGATGAAGCCTCCTCGAAATATTTTGTGGGACAAGTGACCTCTGCGATATGAAACCCACCATAAATAATTTGTGAAAGCATTTCATTATCAAAGACAAAATCATCCGAATTTTCATTGAAATTAATACCATTTAGCACTTCTTTGCTGAAGGCGCGGTAGCCCGTATGGTATTCAGATAGTTTGTAGTTTATCAATAAGTTTTGTGTAAACGTAAGCATTCGGTTCGCGAAATATTTGTAAAGTGGCATTCCTCCTGCTAAAGCTCCTTTTCCTAAAATTCTGGAACCCAATACAACAGGATACAGGTCATCCCCAATAATATTGACCATAGCCGGAATTAACTTAGGCGTATATTGGTAATCAGGATGAAGCATTATGACAATATCGCCACCCAGCTCTAGAGCTTTATTATACAGTGACTTTTGATTACCTCCATAACCTTTGTTTTTTTCATGCGTAATCACATGTTGGATGCCGATCTCTTTGGCGAGAGTAGAGGTATTATCGCTACTGGCATCATCGCAAAGAATCACTTCGTCTACTAAGTCAAAGGGGATTTCCTGATAAGTTTTCTCTAATGTAAGTGCTGCGTTATAAGCAGGTAAAACAACGATTACTTTTTTTCCTTTATACATGTACGTTCGTTTGTTCTGAATAAGAGTACAAATATAAGGCTTGTAACTAAGAAAGCCCCGAGATGATTAAGATTCGGAGCTTCCAGAGATATAAATGTTCAAGGATTACAGGGCTTTCGGGATATTTGATTTGTAACCAAAGTCCAATTTTCTTTTTGAGCCTGTCTGGGATGTAGAATTTAATTGTAGTAAAGAAGTAATTGAGTTAATTTACAGAGTCAAACACTATGCCTATATTTGCTATATGAAGTTTATCCAAATCACCGATTTACATATTGATCAGGCCGGAGAATGCCCCTTTGGAATTGATGTTCGCAAAAATTTCCTTGAGGTATTGGAAGCGATTATGGTTGAACAACCGGATCAATTGATTGTATCTGGTGATCTTTGTTATAGAGATGGTGATGAAAAAATTTATCGCTGGATCAAAGCTCAATTGGACGAACTACCATTTCCTTATGAAGTAATTCCAGGAAATCATGACGACTCCCTTTTAATGGCAGAGGTCTTTGATCTGACACATTTAGTAAATGATAACGAATTATACTTTGCAAAAAAATGGGGCAAGGAACCATGTCTTTTTTTAGACTCCGCAGTTGGTAAACTATCTAAGAACCAACTAAAATGGTTGAAGCGGCAATTGAAAATTTGTCAAACCAACCTCCTCCTCTTCATGCACCACCCTCCTTTTGTTGCTGGTGTTCCATACATGGATAATAATCATGCCTTTCACAACATGGAAAAGATACAAGCGCTCTTTGATGAGTTCTCAAATCAAATCAGCATTTTTACCGGCCACTATCATGTAGAAAAAACGCTAGTGCATAATAACGTAACGCTAATGATTACGCCTTCTTGCTTTTTCCAAATTGGGCAAAGTCTCGAAGAGTTTTCTGTAGATCATCACCAAATTGCTTTCCGGATTATTGAAGTGGAAAAAGGGATACTTAGTAGCACCGTAAGGTATCTACCAGGGAATAAAATTTCCTAACCAAAATATTTCCAAAAACAGGAGTTAAACAAACTCCAATCATTTTTGTACTTTGTCAGCTGAAATGGACAAACTACTTCATAACTTTATTTATTGGATAGAAAAAGTCAACGAACAAGTAGGCCGTGCTGTTTCTTGGTTAACAAGTTTGCTGGTCATTTTGGTTTGCTTCGATGTGATACGTCGTTGGTTATTCAATGATACAGAGGCTTGGATTATGGAGCTGGAATGGCATCTATTTGCTTTGGTATTTTTATTCGGAGCTGGGTACACCTTAAAGCACGATAAACACGTTCGGGTAGATTTGTTTTATGCCTCCTTCTCAGAAAGAGACAAGGCCTGGGTTAACTTATTGGGAACTTTGTTTTTTTTACTGCCATGGTGTGTGCTTATTGTTATAGTTTCCTGGGGATATGGAATGGAGTCCTGGTCGGTCAAAGAAGGTTCCCCTGACCCGGGAGGTTTGCCAGCACGGTATATGATCAAATTTGCAATTCCAATTGGAATTTCACTTTTGCTATTGCAAGGGTTGGCAGAATGCGCAAAGGCAGTCTTGGTTTTGACTAAGAAAAGCAATAGTATTAAGAACAACCATCTTTGACAAATGAGGTGGTTCCACAAAAAGGTTTTTCAAAAGCGAGCGTAGAGTAACGAAGGGAGAATTGAAAATCTATTCTTGGAACCATAGAATACGGAATTCGTCAAAGAAGTATAAAATGATTTAATTTTAATGGCACTACTAGCTATACTTCTCTTTTTCAGCATTTTTCTATTGATACTCTATGGTTACCCCGTGGCATTTACGCTGGGCGGTATTTCCATTCTATATGCATTGTGTTTTCTAGACCCGAGTAGTTTCTCTGCCCTGCCACCACGGATCATGGGCGTGATGAGCAATTATATTTTGTTAGCGGTCCCGCTGTTTGTCTATATGGGTATTATGTTAGAGAAATCTGGCCTGGCAGAAAGCATGTTGGAAACAATGGCAATGTTGTTTGGGAAGTTAAAAGGAGGCTTGGCCATATCTGTTGTAATTGTAGGAGCGATGTTGGCTGCATCTACGGGGATTGTAGGAGCTACGGTTATTACAATGGGATTGATAAGTTTGCCCACTATGTTGAAGCGAGGTTATCAGCCGGAGTTGGCTACTGGAACCATAGCGGCCTCGGGTACGCTTGGGCAAATCATCCCACCCTCAGTAGTCTTGGTATTATTAGGTTCCGTATTAAATGTGTCGGTTGGTGATTTGTTTAAGGCTGCCTTGTTACCAGGAATATTATTAGTTCTGGTCTATATTATATACATATTAATTGTAGCTCACCTTTACCCGGAGTGGGCACCTGCGATACCGAAAACGGAGAGAGAGGCATTTTCAGCCCAAGATTTTTGGCCGAAAGTGATCAAAGCTTTCATTCTGCCATTCTGCTTAATCATTGCCGTACTAGGCTCTATATTGATGGGATATGCCACTCCTACAGAAGCCGCCGCAGTAGGGGCTTTAGGAGCGACAATCTTGACTATTATTCAAGGGCGTTTTACGCTGGGAAAATTGCAAGAAGTCATGCGGGAAACGACCCATTTGACGGGTATGGTTTTCATCATTCTTTTAGGAGCCACCACTTTTACCTTTGTCTTTAGAGAAATGGGAGGAGATCGCTACCTGGTAGACCTGATAGAGCAGTCTAATCTAGAGCCGATGACCTTCCTGGCACTGGTCATGTTGGTGGTCTTTATAGCAGGATTTTTTATAGATTTCATAGAGATCATTTTTATCATTGTACCAGTAGTGGCTCCTATATTTACGGCCTACGATCCAGAAGCCTTTTCGCCGGTGTTTACCTCTTCCAATATGTTATTGCTATGGGTGGGTATACTGCTAGCTCTTAACCTTCAAACCTCCTTCTTATCTCCTCCATTTGGCTTTTCACTCTTCTATTTGAAGGGTGTTGCACCGCCAGAGGTAACCACTGGACAGCTATATAGAGGCATCATTCCCTTCATTTTAGTTCAGTTGGCATTCCTAATTGTGGTCATCTTCTATCCACAGGTCCTATTTTTTTGGTTAAAATAAGCTTAAAATGTCCTTTTTACCCCTATTTCGTCCTTTTTCCGGGTCAGCTTAGAGATCAATTTGTATGTTTGTAGGGAATTAATTCTAAATTTGACCCATTATTTAAAAACACTAAATACATATTATCATGGCAAAAGATGCATTATCTTTTTACGACGTAAAGACCAAGTCTAAATTTGAAGCAACAGAATATGAAGTACGTGAGAAAAACGGACGATTCTACGCTGTTACTAAGTCAGTAGCTGAAGGTGCTACCCACGAATGTTGGAGAGTATTGTCAAAGGTTGACGCTGAAAGATTGAAGTAATTTTAAATGGATAGAAAACGAAGTTCACTGCCCTTATTTTAAGAGTAGTTCCATTTTTTATCCGGATTTCTAAAGTACCGAAAATATAATTTTCGAGAAAACTAAAAAGAGGTTTCCCTTTACTCAAGGGAGACCTCTTTTTTATTGATTTACTACTGTAAAGTACAGCTGAAACGTAGCTATTTACTAGAGGTCACAGATCGAAATGGCTTCGTTCAACGAGTCAAAAGGGTTGTCATAAGTTGGAATAAATTCCTGGGCTACATACCCCTTAAATCCCGTTGCCAAAACCGCCTTCATAATGGCCGGATAATTCAATTCCTGACCGTCATTAATTTCATTTCGTCCCGGAACACCAGCACTGTGGTAATGCCCAAAATATTGATGGTTTTCACGTATGGTAGCAATCACGTTTCCTTCTTCTATTTGCATGTGGTAAATGTCGTATAATAATTTGAAATGTTCAGATCCAAGCGCTTCGCAAAGCGCTACTCCCCATTCCGTGCTGCGGCACATATAATCGGGATGGTCCACTTTCGTGTTGAATAATTCCATTTGTAAAACGACTCCGTGCTTTTCTGCCAGCCCTATAATTTTTTTCAAACCAACTACACAGTTCGCCAATCCCTTCTCATTGCTCATGCCCCGGCTATTGCCACTAAAACAAATGAGGTTTTTATAACCTGCTTTGGCAACCATAGGAATCATCTCTGTATACCGCTTGACCAACTCCTCGTGAAATTTTTTATCGTTAAAGCCATCCTTGAGATTAAGTTCTGCGCCGTTACACATCGAGGAATCAATGCCATGTGCTTTAAGTAGATCCCAATCCTTTGGTCCTACTAGATCAATTGCAGAAAATCCAATGTCCTTGATCCCTTTGATCAATTCTTCTAATGAATATTTGCCGAAGCACCAACGGGAGATAGAGTGTTGTATATTCCCCTTGAGCTTTCCCGTTTCAGGGATAGTTGGTTTCGCAATCATATTGTTAGAGCTAAGAGCCAGGCCAACCAAGGTGCTGTTTTTTATAAAGTTTCTTCTTTTCATTTTGAGATTTATTCGAAATGATTGATTATAAAAGCATAGGAATAGTCAAATAGGCTATAGTGAATAATCATTGCCCGTATAGTCGATACAACCTTCAAAAGGACCAGGCACAGGCAGGTAATTCATATGTTCCGTTGCGATAAGTTCAGAACCAAAGTAGCCGCTGACAGTTAAATTTTTCATTGCATTTAAGAAGCTGTATAGATAATAAGTGCTTTGCGAAGCTTCATCAGTTGGAGCTTCTTCTAAGTCAGCTAATTTACTAGCAGCCCTATATGTAGCCTTGTCCGATTTAGATCCGATATGCTTTTCAAGAAATATGCTTATTTGATCTGTTGTTAATTTTGCAAAAGTAGTCCCTTGCTCTGCTTCAATACTTTTGATGCATTGTTCTAGACCCTTTCGAAATCGACCTTGTTGTTTAGGCTTATAAACCTCGCCCACCATCTCATCGATGAATTTTAGAACTCCAGCCTCTTTGGCTCCAGGAGTACTAGTCGGAGGAAAAATAACATCGGCAAGGTTTTCAATAAAAGTCGCCTGATCTTTATTGGTGAAAAACTTAGGAGCCCACGAATCAATTATTTTGTCGATAGTAGGTTCCGTTTTGCAAGAGGAGATCACCGTCATAAGTGTACCGGCAGAAATAGATAAGCCCATTCCGATACTGATATTCTTTATTGCGTTACGTCTATTCATTGTTAGAGATTTTTGTTGTTAAGTTCTTTGACGGCGTGGTCAACCGCACGGGCAGTCAAGGCCATATAGGTCAAAGATGGATTCTGACAGGCAGAAGAAGTCATACCTGCACCATCGGTTACGAATACATTAGGTACAGAATGGACTTGATTCCACTTGTTGAGGACCGAAGTTTTAGGGTCTTTCCCCATGCGAGCGGTACCCATTTCGTGAATTCCCAAACCAACACCATAGCTGTTGTCGTATCCTGAAACGTTTTTAAACCCAGCCTTCTCCAACATGTCAACAGCAGAAGCCTGCATGTCCTTTCGCATATTGATTTCGTTTTCACGAATAGTAGTAGAGAAGTTTACTCTAGGTAATCCCCACTCATCTAATTTATCGTAGTTGAGTTTCATCTCATTATCGTGATAGGGTAGCATTTCACCGAAGGCATTCATTCCTACTCGCCATTGGCCAGGTTTCATTAAGCTATCTTTAAATTCACCTCCAATATTCATTTCAGGAATGCCTCTCCACCATTTTTCTCGACTGGCGCTTCCCTGATAGCCGTAGCCCCGGATGAAGTCTTTCTGTGGTTTTTGCCCAGGCAGATTTCGGAAACGAGGAATATAGAAGCCATTAGGTCGGCGTCCTTTGAAGTATTTGTTTTCGTGACCCTCCCAGTCACCACTAGCCCCTGTTTGGAAATGGTGATCCATAATATTGTGGCCCAATTCTCCAGAGTCATTACCCATACCATTCGGGAAACGTTCAGACTTTGATTGCATTAAAATAGAAGTACTGGCAATGGAAGAAGCATTTAGAAAAATGATTTTAGCCTTGTATTCAAAAACTTCTTTAGTCGCTTTATCAATAACCCGAACACCAATAGCACGGTTAGTATCTTTGTCGTATAACACTTCACTTACAATTGAGAAAGGGCGGAGCGTCATATTACCAGTTGTTTCGGCAGCAGGTAAAGTAGAAGCATTACTGCTAAAATAAGCACCATAAGGGCAACCACGCATACAACGATTTCGAGATTGGCAAGTTCCTCTGTTTTCAAAAGGGCTCTGTCCGGTAATGTGTGCTACACGGCCAATGATGAGGTTACGTTCTTTGTAAGAGGATTCAATTCCTTTTTTAAGTTCTTCTTCTACACAATTCAAATCCATTGGAGGCAAAAAGTCACCATCGGGTAATTGTTTTAATCCTTCTTTGCTTCCACTGATTCCAGCAAATTTTTCAACGTAGTTATACCAAGGAGCGAGGTCTTTATATCTAATGGGCCAATCTATAGCAGCACCATCACGAGCATTACTTTCAAAATCCATTTCGCTCCAGCGGTAACTTTGACGTCCCCAAACCAATGAGCGCCCCCCGACTTGATAGCCTCGGAGCCAATCGAACCGGGTATTCTCTTCTTCGTCATAGGGATGCTCTGTGTCCTTCACAAAGAAGTGAACGTGTGAAGGTCGGGTGGTATATCCACTTCTATGTTGTTTGGGATAATCTTTTAGTGATTCCTGAGTTGCTCTGTCGTGACCGGGAAGTTCCCACGAATCCATATTGGCAGTGTGGTAATCTCCTACGTGACGGATGTTCCTACCACGTTCGAGGACGAGGGTTTTAAGACCTTTTTCGCAAAGTTCTTTGGCAGCCCATCCGCCGCTGATTCCGGTACCGACCACAATGGCGTCATAGGTAGTCGGGCTTTTTTCGTTAAAAAGAGGCATGTTTTATTATTAGATAGTTATAAATGATCAACCAATGTAAGAAAGTCTGAGGGGAATTTTATAAAATATTAAAGTAGATATTTTTAAATCTGTATGTCATTATAGAAAGCCTTCTCCGTCCATCGCGACCATTCTGCTGCTGTTTCTTGAAATGCTTTATAAGAAGCATATACTTTTTTGCTGAATGGATCAGCATTAGTAATATCCTCCAAACTTTCAGCAGTATAAATTCTTAATTGATTCAAGACTTCTTTTGGGAATTTCCGCAGATCCACATTTTCTTCTTTGATCAGTTTTTGGAGGTAGATGCTATTCTTTGCTTCGAGCTCAGAGAGGACCCACATATTAACACGTGCGCCTGCTGTTTTTACAATGGCCTGTAAATCTGAAGGCAACTCCTCGAATCGTTCTTTATTAATGAAAAATTCCAAAGCGGTGCCTGACTCGTGCCAGCCAGGAGAGTAGTAATATTTTGCAATTTGATAAAAGCCCATATGGTAATCATGGAAGGGACCCATCCATTCCGTTGCATCGATGACGCCTCTTTCTAAACCGGTGTAAATTTCGCCACCAGCTAAAAGAACTGGAGCACCTCCTGCTTTTTTCAACACTTTGCCACCTAGGCCAGGTATCCGCATTTTTAAACCTTTTAGATCAGCAATGCTATTGATCTCTTTATTGAACCAGCCGCCCATTTGTACGCCAGAATTGCCGCCAAGCATGGGGATTAAACCGAATTGTGCGTAAAGTTCTTCCCATAGTTCTAAACCACCGCCGTTAATGATCCAGGCGTTTAATTGTTGGGCATTCATGCCAAAAGGAACGGATGCGAAGAATTGTGCTGCCGGTGCTTTTCCAGCCCAATAGTACGCACAACCATGACCGATGTCCGCCGCTCCTGATTGAACGGCGCCAAAAGATTCCAGAGGCGGAACCAATTCTCCTCCACCAAAAACTTTAATATCTAAACGGCCAGCAGACATTTCCTTTACCCATTTTGCAAAGAGGGTACAACATTCTCCGAGTATGGGGAAGTTTGGTGGCCAGGTAGTCACCATTTTCCACTGGTACTTCTTGCCAGTGATGATGTTGGGACCTGTTGGTTGCTGCGCAAATTGTTGACCTCCGCAGGAACGGATGGCGAAAGGAAGGGAGATGGTGCCAAGGGCAATGGCCTTAAAGAAATCTTTTCTGCGGAATTTCATAACAATGTGTTTGTAGAAGCCTTTTGAAATGACAAGATAGGGAAAAATAAGTCAAAACTTATAACCGAAAGAAATGCCTAGCCAGATTCATAAGATGGCAGGTTGGTTAGAAAAAAAATCATAAAGGCTAGGATGGTTAGAGGCTTCATTTGTCTTGCTTTTTTATAAAAAGCATAGTTCACTAAAAGTAGTGAAAAGTAGAACGATCGCCTAATTTTTAAAGCACCTTAAAACAAACTGACATAACCAAAATGAGTTTTCACATTTCGAAAATCAAGCGGGTTGTTTTGGGTTTTTCCTAAGGCTAAGCTGAAACCAAACAAACCCACCTTCGTCTCAAAGGTCAAGCCCGCACCAAAACCAATTGGACGATCAAAGCGGCGGGTAGTTGTAGTGACATCTTCTAAATAAGCGGCATCGGTAAAAGCATAGAGATAGGAATTTTGACCGATGAGTAAGCGGTATTCTAAGGTGAGGACTACATAGCGGGTGGTAAAAACAGAGCGCTCGTCAAAGCCACGTAACAATCTGTTTCCGCCAATGCGGTATTGCTCGTTTTGATAGATGGCCTGCTGTGGGCTGAGTATAATACCGAGATTGGCGGCAGCCTTTAAAGTACTACGTTGAAAGAGCGGTAAATAAGCTGCGACCTGAGTACTGAGCTTGTATTGGAAAGTACGAAGATTCAGGGAGTCATAGGCCATGCTGAAATCAATGTTAGAACCTTCAATGTCTGTAATGCTATTGTTTTTTCGGATGCGCTTAACGCCTGTTTCTCCACGAAGCAGGATACCCCATCCTTTGCGAGGATTGTAGCGATAGTCTAATTGGCGAAAGCTGTATTCGAGGCCAAAAGAAGAATTGGTGAAATCAAGGTTTGAAGGCAGTTTTTTTTGCTGCTTTATCCGATTGGTATCTACGGTGAGAATGCTGGAAGAAGTATTGCCCCAAAACGCTTTAAGGTAATTGCCACCTTCTAATTGGTATTGGACACCTAGGTCGTATGTCACATCGAGATTGGTCGTGTCTTTTTTATACAGTTGGAAATTTCCATCGAAACCAAAAGGAGAATTGAGTACGTAAGGATATAAAAAGTGAATGTCCAACTCTTGCGTCTGTGGTCTGATTTGTTCGACCGAAATGACGATTTTTTCTCCGGCGCCAAACTGATTGTGTAAGTCCATGTCCAAGGTTCCGGTAAACAAAAAACGTCTGACCTCGGGTCCGCCTGGTGTAGCGACTGCATTGTTAGGCAGCAGGCCAAAGACAATGTCAAAACGACTGGATTTTCGTTTTTGTAAAAACAAATTCACAATGGCTCGATTGCCCCGGAAGGTAACCGTTGCATCTTGTCGCTCTTTTACGAAAGGCAATTCTTTAACTCTGCCTCGTATTTTTTTCACCTTTGCTTTACTATACAATTGCCCTTTTTTTAAGCCCAGATAATTTTCCATATAAGCAGCTGAAATCCCGGGCGTTTCGGCTGGGGTTTTAGGGTTACTGATAAGGTTGATTCCATCCAGCAAGATCAAAGGCCCTTTCTTCATGAAAATCTTAGCACGAACACTCCCCTGCTTAATTTGGATATTACCCAGCCAAACATGAGCAAAAGGATAACCATTGTTCTCTGCATATTCCAACAATGACTCTACAAGCAATCTTAGCTCATCGTAGTGGAAAGGCTTTTTTTGATAAAGTCTTTCTCGGAAACCGACCTGTGTCAGGAAAGCCTCTTGAATATTACCGTTTTGTAATTGTGACCATTCGTAGGAGGTTCCGGTGTAAACGAAAGCGGTCCAACTGCTATCTGTTTGGATAAGAGAATCAATAGAAGCTTCAATAAAGGACTGGCCGTTCAATTGGTTTAGGATCTCCTGAAGTTGGAGTCGGGCACTTAGGCTATCGGGAAGGATTCTTTCGTATTGAAGAAAACTATTCAAAGTCAAAGAATCCTTATCAATTCCTTCTAACTGAAGCGTTATAGGGTTTTGTGCTTTCAAAGGACTTATCCACAGACTTATCCACATAAGGAAGGAAAGCCGGGTAAGCAGTGGTAATATGTTTTGAAAGCAGTACATTTGTTTTTTCTCCTGTTTATCCATTGAAACGACAGAAATAAAAGTAAGTTGTTGTTTCAGGATCAATAACTTTTTAAAGTAAATACATGTCCGGCTTATATCTACATATCCCTTTTTGCAAGAAGGCTTGTCATTATTGCAATTTTCATTTTTCCACTTCTGTGAAAAATAAAGGGGCTATGGTTAATGCCATTATTGAGGAAATAAAACTACACAAAGATTACCTCGAAGATAAAACGCTGAATTCTATTTACTTCGGAGGAGGCACCCCTTCTCTATTAAGCGAAATGGAACTCAATTCGATTTTCGAAACCATTCATAAAGTCTATACTGTAGCGGAGGATGCAGAAATAACACTGGAAGCGAACCCGGATGATTTGAATGAAGAGCAGTTAACAGTATTGCGTAAGAGCAATGTTAATAGATTGAGTATTGGTGTGCAATCTTTTCATGAAGCGGATTTGTTGTTTATGAACAGGGCACATAATTCAAAAGAAGCTTTGCACTGTATCAAAGCAGCACAGGATGCAGGTTTCCCAAATTTGACAATCGACCTGATCTACGGCGTACCCGGTATGACAAATGATTTGTGGAAAAAAAATCTGGAAATTTTTCAAGGTCTTGACGTTCCACACTTGTCCAGTTATTGTCTGACGGTAGAGGAAGGAACGGCACTACACCATTTTGTAGAAAAAGGAAAAGCGCCACCAGTAGATGAGCAGAGAGCTGCGCAGCAATTTGAACTACTCATGGATTTTGCGGAGCAACAAAATTATCTTCATTACGAAATTTCGAACTTTGCAAAAGTAGGACATATTGCAAAACACAACACGGCTTACTGGCAGGGAACTCCATATCTAGGACTTGGTCCATCGGCGCATTCTTACAATAGAACAAGTCGTCAATGGAACGTGGCCAACAATGCAAAATATATGAAAGCCATTGGAGGAGGTAGACTTCCTTTTGAAAAAGAAGAGCTGGATACAACCAATCAATACAATGAATATTTGTTGACGCGTTTGCGAACACAGTGGGGCGTGGAGCTGAAAGACCTGGAGAAGATAGCACCGGAATATGTTAATGGTTTTTCTGAGAAAATTGTAAATTTAGAGCAAGAGGGCTTGGTGATAAAACAAGAAAATACCTGGGTGCTGACTAGAGCAGGGAAATTGTTGGCAGACCGGATTTCGATGGAGTTGATGGAATAGTAGCGTTTATTCCTCTAAAATGGTACGGTCGCCGGATACCGAACACCGGTTACCGGAAACCGAATAAAATCTAGTTAATGCTATGTTAAAGAAAGTGATTTTAAGGTAGGCGTTAAAACCATCGGCATCATAAAGCCAAATTAATCGTTAAAATAATAGGGTCGCATTGATTCAAAATACATTCATTGATTCTCCTTATGTGGAAATATTATAACAATACAATTTCAATCTATCCTTTACTGGCCTGCTATCTCTTTTTTACGGCTTGTGCAAATCCGAGAGCTCCCAATGGTGGCCCTAAAGATGTTGATCCTCCACAGGTCGTATTGGAAGAGTCTTCTGCGAATATGCAGACCAACTTTACCGGACGATCTTTTGAGCTGACTTTTAATGAGTGGGTGAAATTAAATGATGTTTTTAATCAGGTGGTCGTCACTCCTCCCTTGGAGCACAAGCCAGATATTAGCTTGAAAAAAAAGACAGTGACTTTTGAATTTGATGGTAAAGAAGAGCTTCGGAAAGATGCTACTTATATTATCAACTTTGGGGAAGCGGTTAAAGACTTCAACGTAGGCCTGTCGGCAGAAGACCTTCGATTTGTTTTCTCTACGGGCGATTACATTGATTCTCTTTCGGTGCAAGGGAAGGTGGTTGATGCTTTTACAGGAAAGGTCGCAGAAGATGTCATTGTGATGTTGTATGATAATCTTGCGGATTCGGTAGTGCGCACAGAACGGCCTTTTTATTTTGGTAAAACGTCCAAAAATGGAACCTTCAGAATTGATAATATAAGAGCAGATACTTTTAAAATATTTGCTTTAGTCGATAAGAACTTCAATTATTTATTCGACATGCCTTCGGAGCAAATTGCTTATCAGGAAGCGCCTTTTATTTTAACGGATAGTACTAAAGTAAATATTGACTTGGAATTATTCCAAGAGGAACAAGCCTTACGTCTGGTCAGTAAAAGAACCGAACGGTATGGGAAGGTAACCTTGAGTTTTAACAAACCGCCTGGGAAAGATTTGAAGTTGAGTTATGATTCTATTTTGCAACGGCAACAAATCGTTTACGAACAAGACAGTCTTCACCTTTGGTATCAGCCTAAAGATTCTGTTGATTGGTCGCTGTACTTAGAAATTCAACAGGATAGTGTTTTCTATGATACCCTGAAAGTAAAAGCGGGCTCTCCTTCTGCTTTTTTAGCGAAAGCGAAATTAGAAACGAAAACAGGAAAAGAAGTGGAAGAAAAGCTAAACAATCACAATAGAAACAACCCCATTCCGATTGCCTTCAATCATCCACTCGCAATTTTAGATACAAACGTTATTGTATTGTTAGAAGATACAACGAAGCTAAGGGTGAAACCTCTATTGGAAATATCAGTGGATACATTGGGCTTGCTAAAAGTGCAATATGACTGGGTGGAAAATATGCCCTACGAACTCTTGTTATTACCTGGTGCCGTTACGGACTGGTATGGTTTGCAGAACGATTCCATTTTGCTGGCATTCACCATCCCTCCAACTAGTATTTTTGGAAATTTGATCATTAACTTGAAAGGGCTCGAACCTAATATACCTTATCTCGTTCAATTGTACAAAGGAGAGGAGCTGATGAACGAAAGCACCGTCCGTGCAGATAGTACTTTTACTAAAAACTACATGGGCTATCCTGCCGCTATTCCACCTGAGGATCCTGCCTATGAATTACGGATAATAGAAGATAAGGATAACAATGGCAGATGGAGTCCCGGAAATTATTCTTTGAAAACTCAATCTGAAAAGATGTATTTTCGCAAATTAGGAGAGCTGAGGGGCAATTGGGATATTCCATATGATGTGGATCTTGGGGAAGTAGTGACTCCGCCCCCTCCGAAAGAAGAAAAAGATAAAAAAGGAAAGGGCAGTTTGAATAGTAAAAAAGGAAGAGAATGAAAAGAATGAAATTAAGAACGGAAAAGCTGGTTAAAATCTACGGCAGCCGAAAGGTGGTCAAGGAAATATCGCTGGAAGTGAATCAGGGCGAAATCGTCGGTTTATTAGGACCTAATGGTGCTGGTAAAACAACGACTTTCTATATGGTTGTTGGTTTTATAAAACCCAATGAAGGCAATGTCTTTTTGGATGACAGAATTATTACCGACTTGCCTATGTACAAACGTGCGCAGATTGGTATCGGTTATTTGCCACAGGAACCTTCAGTGTTTCGTAAACTAACGGTAGAAGATAATATCAAAGCCGTTTTGGAAATGACGAAGCTGTCCAAGGCGGAACAAAAAGATAAGTTAGAGAATCTGATTGATGAGTTCCGTTTACACAAAGTGAGGAAGAGCAATGGCGATACCTTGTCTGGGGGAGAGCGGCGCCGTACTGAAATAGCGAGGGCGCTGGCTACCTCTCCTAACTTTATTTTATTGGACGAACCTTTCGCGGGTATTGATCCTATTGCAGTGGAAGACATTCAATATATTGTAGCTCGCTTGGCTACTAAGAATATTGGTATTTTAATAACCGACCACAATGTTCAGGAAACCTTATCCATTACAGACCGGGCTTACCTGATGTTTGAAGGAGATATCTTAAAGGCGGGTACTGCAGAAGAATTGGCTGCTGATGAAATGGTTCGGAAGGTTTACCTCGGACAAAATTTTGAATTGAAACGAAAAGTTATAGACTTGAATAAAGATGAAAAGAGTATCTAATTGTATTACATATTGCTTTTTGGCTGTGGTTGTACTTTGCTCGCAAATAGCTTGTTTCGAGGAGCCGATAATTTTGAACAGTCAAGACAAAAAGTTGATTGACTCTTTATATAATGCAGAGCGAAAAATAATGTTGGTTGAATTGGATAGCCTTTGTGAACTGCATTTTGATGGCCGAGTATCCGCGGCAGTAGATTCTATAATGACGAAGCGTTTGAAGGAAATTCGACGATTAAAGGGAGCGGGAAATGAATCACTAATAACTGTCGAGAAATGAAAAAAAACAAATACATATTTCTTTACTGTTTTCTTGCTTTTGCAAGTGTATTGTTATTTTCTGCCAAAGAATTGCCGACAAGGTCAGGTATGATTCGGGGGGAAGTAGCGACTCGAATAGCGAAATTTGAGAAGACGACATTAGAAAAATGTACTAGAGATATTTTGGAGCGAGCCGGTGAAATGGCGGACTCCATACTGATTGCTCGCGCCCGCTTGCAAGTCAATGAGATTGTACCGAAACCAGAGATTCCCTTTCGACCTGAGCGACCTGAAATCAAATTGCCAAAAGACACGACACCAATAGTGCCTATTTTCCCAAAAGGGGATACTACCTTTTCCCCAAGAGAAGCGCTTGAGGGAGAGCAGGATAATTAGTTTTCCCTTTTCCCCTCTGCTTCTTTTTGTTGCTTTTCGAATGTTTCTCTTAGCTTTTTCTTGGTTATTTTAAATTGCGCCTCAGGGTAGTAGTTTGTAAGATTAATGTTGAGTTTTGAAATCATTTTAAAGAAATCAGGAGAGACATCTGCCCCTTTTCCGATGAAGGCCGCGAATACGGATGAAGGAGGATAGTTTGCCTTGACGAAGTAAGGGAAAGGTTTTGGCGGTTGCTCATTGTCGCTATCCCTGATAATGAAGCCTTCGAAGTTGTTGGTCTCAGATACCGAGCCTTGCCCAAAGCGTACAGAGTAAATTGGCGCATTATGGTCGATGTTAATGGAGGGGTCAATTTTCAAATCGTTGTCAAGGAAGTACCCAGAGCTTTTCCCAGCTAAAATGTGAACCATAGCGGTATCGTAGAGGATCCTGAGTTCTGAGAAGTCATAGTGTTCCCCAAGCGCATAAACAATGTCCCCATTCGCCTTCTTTTGTTTTTGCAAGATCTTAGTCCGGTTTTTATTCAGGCGCTTTTTGGATTTACTACTGAGCCCCTTTTGTCCCAATGCTTTTTCAATGGCGAGAATGTTTTTGTGTTTACTGGAAAGAAGCATGACCAAGGTCCCCTCCTTCAGCGCTACAATATGCTCTGCCGCTTTGTATTTATTTTTTTTACCCTTGATGATTTGTGCTACGCCATTTTGGCTAGAAGCCAAAAGTACGAGGGAGAATAGAATGTATTTGATCGTAGAATAGTATTGTCTTTTGCTCATATTGTTTATTAGTAAATCTTTAAAATGCTAAGTAATAACGAAAAATTAACTTAGATGGTCTGACTTATTTTTTATGTCGTATTAAATAGAGGCCTTACCATTATACTTTTTATTAAAAAATTAGCAATTTTGCTGCGCTAAATTAAAGCTTTTTAGCGCTTGCTAGGAATGATTTGCACGGAAAAGTCGGATTCCGGCGTTATAACGCTGCCGCTCCACTAAATCATTTCACTAAGATAACCGTAAATAGTAAAATATATTTGGTTACTCGCTCACGCTTAAGTGGTCTGACAACTCTGATTGAGCTCAAACTTTTTTTTACACAAAAGATAAGTTGTTAACCTTTACACTCAATCATTTAGCTAAAGCACTCTCCCTTAGGGGCGTTAAGCTTTAACTAAATGATTGCAGGTTAACAAGTTAATTTCTTGTTGTTACCTACTAGTAAATAACATTTAGACGGGTTTGAATTTCAACCTTTTTCTCAAAAGGTTCGTTTTTTTTTTGAACCCTGCATTCTTTAAAGAATCACAATAGAATAAATAACTTATGGAACAATCGGTAGACATCGAAGCACTGAATCAGCAAATTTTTATTGAAAGTGCTTTTATCGAAAGACTAAACGCAGAAACAGCCAAGGTCATCGTTGGTCAGAATCACATGATCGAACGTTTATTACTTGGTCTACTTACCAGAGGGCATGTATTGCTGGAAGGTTTGCCTGGACTCGCCAAGACGCTGGCTATTAAAACCTTGGCTACTGCCATTAACGCAGATTTTAGCAGAATACAGTTTACACCGGATCTCTTACCTGCGGATATTGTAGGTACCATGATCTTTAATCCGAGTAAAAATGATTTTACGGTTAGGAAAGGACCTGTGTTTGCCAACTTCGTACTGGCGGATGAGATTAACAGAGCTCCGGCTAAAGTTCAATCGGCACTCCTTGAAGCGATGCAGGAACGACAGGTAACCATTGGAAAGGAAACCTTTAAATTGGAAGAACCATTCCTTGTATTGGCTACACAAAACCCTATCGAGCAGGAAGGGACTTATCCGCTGCCAGAAGCTCAGATGGATCGTTTTATGTTGAAGGTGAAAATTGATTACCCATCTAAAGAAGACGAAAGAGAAATCATACGTCGTAATCTAAATGGAGCGGTTTACGCTAAAGTTTCTCAAGTGGTAGAGCCAGCTGAAATTATGCGCGCCCGCGAAGTGGTAAAGAAGGTATACATGGACGAAAAGATCGAGCAGTATATTCTCGATATTGTATTCGCTACCCGTGATCCTAAAAGTTATGGATTGCCCGATTTAGAGCCACTTATTAATTATGGTGGTTCTCCTCGTGCAAGTATCAACTTGGCATTGGGTTCCAAAGCGTATGCTTTTATACAACGTAGAGGTTATGTTATTCCGGAAGATGTTCGAAATGTTTGTACAGATATAATGAGACACCGTATCGGTTTGACTTATGAAGCTGAAGCGGAAAACATTACTCAGGAAGATATAATCAAGCAAATATTGAATGCGGTAGAGGTACCTTAAGTTTTAAGCTTCTACCTAAGCCAACGGTACTAAAAGTCAAAGCTAAACAGTTCAAATATCCTTTGTTGAAATTTCCAGGAAATACATATATGTTCAAACAATTTATTTTTATAACATTTCTTTTACTGGTTGGTCTAAACCTAGAAGCACAGACTTCTACTATTGAAAAGTCAGTGCTGCAGTTGTTTGATAAGCCGAATAAGGTACTATGGCTTCGTCACTACAACGGAGCAATAGACGACATCAATGATGTAAGCATCGTGTTGGCTTATGATGGGAAAATGTGCAGAGGTCGGATGAAATACCTTAAAAGCAATCATGAATTTGGATTAGTTGGTTTTATGAAAAATCAATCTATTCGTTTGCTTGAATTGGATGGTCAGTCCAAAGTGTCAGCCTATATAAATGGAAAAATGGAAGGAAGGGAATTGCTATTGGATTGGTCTTCGGTAGATAATTCAATTGGAAGTAAATTGGTGTTGCGCCAGACAGAGAAAGAAGTTAAAAAAGGGAAGTCGGACTGTGGTGGTGAAAAGTGGATACGCACCTTTAGGGGAATGGTAGATGGAGAAGAAGTAGCATTTTTATTACAAAGAGAAACAGAACGTCAACTGCGTGGACTGGTTTATTTTTCGAAAGAAAAACAGAGCTACGAAATAAAGGGAGAGATGAATAAAGGTAGGGAGGTGAAATTGGAGTTGTTTGATTATCATAAAAAATCGAAGGGCTTCCTTAGTGGCACATTGACGGATAAAGGAATGATGGAAGCCGTATTTAAAAATCCATATGGTGCGCGGGTGAAAACAGATTTTTGGCTGCATGAAACGATGGAAGTTGGTTGTATGACTTATGTGGATTATTTAAGTAGCCTTGGTATTTCTTACCCGATTGCAAAAAGCAAAACCTTTAACCGGTGGATGAAAAAGGTAGTGGCGGAGGAAAAACAGGTCTATGATGACTTTGTTGAAAAAGCACAGAAGTTGGGTACTGAATTTAGCTCGGAAACGAGAGCCTCTATCCGTAGCTATGGTTGGTATGATATAGATTACCTTTCTATTTACATCATCAGTGGTCGTCTTTGGATTACCAATAGTTGGGAAGAAAGGGGTACAGGGATTCCGATTACATTCGATTTAATTAATGGCAAACCGATTACATTAAAAAGTATTTTCAAAAGAGATTTTAATCTTCAGGATTTTATCTGGGCATACCTTAGCAAAGACATTCAAAACCATCGTTTCTACGATAATTATGATTTTAGAAAATGGTTGTCAACGGCTTCCTTTAAATCATTTACAATACGCCCAGAAGGTATTAATTTCAGTACACCTTTTAGCGCCATTTATGGGCAGCAAGAGGTAACGATTCCTTATGAAGAACTGAAAGACGATATGCGAAAGGGGGGGGTGATTTGGGATTTGGTCGGTTTGGAAGATTGATCGTTTAGCAGTCGGTCATTAAGGCTCAATTTTTAGTTCATGAATTTCGCGTTAGTGGGAAGTTAAAGTTAAAAAAAAATGGAAACCAGCGAATTACTAAAGAAGGTTCGGAAAATCGAAATCAAAACACGTGGGCTGAGCAGACACATCTTCTCAGGGGAATACCATAGTGCCTTCAAAGGTCGCGGGATGTCTTTCAGTGAAGTACGCGATTATCAATATGGAGACGATGTTCGAAATATAGACTGGAACGTAACCGCTCGTACCGGCGATCCTCATATCAAAATATTTGAGGAAGAAAGAGAGCTTACCGTAATGCTCGTTATTGATTTGAGTGGTTCTTCCTTTTTTGGAACCACCAATCAAATGAAGAATGAATTGTTAACCGAGTTGACCGCCGTATTGGCCTTCTCGGCGATTAATAATAATGACAAAGTAGGTGTATTGTTTTTTACAGACCGAATTGAAAAATTTATTCCACCTAAAAAAGGGAAACAGCATATCCTACGGATCATTAGAGAGTTGTTGAATTTTGAACCGGAGGGGAAAGGGACGGACATTGGAAAGGCGATGGAGTATCTTAATAATCTGATAAAGAAAAGAAGCATCACCTTCGTCCTATCCGATTTCATGTCAACGGGTTATGAAACACCATTGCGAATTGCAGCACGTAGACACGATGTTATCGGTATGCACTTGTACGATATTCGGGAAGCGGAATTGCCAAACGTCGGATTGATAAGAGCGGTTGATGCAGAAACAGGAGAAGTAGGTTGGATTGATACTGCGATCCCTGAAGTACGTAAGGCATACGCAAATAACTTTACCAAGAATTTGGATTATTTCAAAAACGCCTTTCGAAAAACAGGTGCAGATACGGTGAGTCTCCGGACAGATGAAAAGTACGTAAATACTTTGTTGCGGTTTTTTAAGAAACGTGCGAAATAGGAAATTAATTGATTTGGCGAAAAGAATTCACGGACTCCTTAGAACCTAAATGACACACTTTATAGAACAAGCTCAAAATAGCTAATACATTAATGTCCTTACATCAAAAAATAATTCTTCTCTTTACTATTGCTTTGCTGTCGCTAAATGTCAGTTACAGCCAAGTTCGTGTATTTGCGGATTTGGATAGTACTCAAATGCTAATTGGTGATCGTGTACAAGTGCATCTTCGTATCCAGCATCCAGCCTCTGTTAAAATTCGAAATGTGGATTTATCGAAGTTGGAGAAAGACGAGCACATCGAAATATTCAACAAAGGTCGTCTAGATACCTTGAAGTCTGGTGATCTGTTTTTACTTCAGCAAGACATTACATTCACTATATTAGATTCTGGAACCTTTATCGTACCTCCCATCGCGGTCAACTTTGATCAAAGCGGAGCCAACTCGACAAAGATGACCAATGACCTATTGATGAATGTTTTTACTCCATCCATAGATTCCATTGCCTTGGCACCTATTCGTCCGATTCTTAAGGAGAATCTGAATGTCTGGGATGTATTGCCTTGGGTTGCAGGAGTATTGTTCCTGTTGGGGATCATCGCCGCAATTGTTTACTGGGTTAATAAACAAAAAGGAATAGTGGCCCCTCCTCCTCCAATACGGAAAGTGCCTGCACATGAAATCGCTTTTGCTAAGTTGGGTGCTTTGAAGATAAAAGAGCTTTGGCAAAAAGGAGAAATAAAACCTTATCAATCAGAGTTGACTTATATTATTAGAGAATACCTGGAAGGGCGTTATAAAATACAAGCACTGGAGTCAACTACCGCTGAAATTCAGCAGCAACTGGTGCCGCTTGATTTTGATCAGAACCTGAAAGGAGATTTAACAAACATGTTACAAGTAGCGGATATGGTGAAGTTTGCAAAAGCGGAACCAGGAGCGGAGTTTCATGCTAAGGTTTTGGAACAAGCCCACACATTTGTGGAACGAACTAAGCCAGCGATATTTATAGAGGAGTATGTAGACGCTGATGGGAATCCCGTAGATACGATATCAACAGGAACAACCCCTAAATAACTAGTTTTCTTTGACAAATTATAAAAACACGGAATCCCGCATGGCGGCCCGATGTGTTTGTCAAAGAATCATAATTAATAAAAGAGAGAATAATAAATGTTCGAACTATTCGATAGTTATCATTTCATGTACCCGTATGTACTACTATTGTTATTGCTGATTCCGGCATTGTCAATTTGGTACTACCTCCAACGTCGCAGGTTATACCCTACGCTTAAGGTATCTCGTTTACAATCCTTTCAG
Organism: Saprospiraceae bacterium; assembly: GCA_047626155.1. Classification (GTDB taxonomy): domain Bacteria; phylum Bacteroidota; class Bacteroidia; order Chitinophagales; family Saprospiraceae; genus CALGLS01. Next base: position 27,595 of record JBLHRR010000006.1, read on the forward strand.
GGAGTCGCCTCTCTGCGTGGTCATCTGCAATGGTTGTTACCAATATTGCGAATGTTTTGTCTGACAGCATTGATTCTAGCAATGGCACGGCCACAAGAAGTGATGAAAGAAGAAGACATTACTGCAGATGGAATTGACATCATAATGGTAATGGATTTGTCGAGTAGTATGCTGGCTCAGGATTTTCGGCCCGACCGATTGGAAGTATCTAAAAGGGTGGCCGCAGAATTTATTGATAAAAGAAAATACGATAGAATAGGCTTAGCTGTATTTGCGGGAGAGGCTTTTACGCAATGTCCTCTGACGACGGATCATCGGGTACTTAAAGAATTCTTGGAAGGTTTGGAATGCGGAATGTTAGATGATGGAACGGCCATCGGAATGGGATTGGCAACAGCGGTGAACCGTTTGAAAGACAGCGATGCGAAATCTAAAGTAGTAATTCTACTGACAGATGGAGATAATAATGCAGGTTACATCAAGCCGATAACCGCAGCAGAAATTGCAAGGGAATACGCGGTGAAAGTTTATACCATCGGAGTAGGTTCCAGAGGAAAGGCTCTGGCGCCAGTAAGTCGTAAAAGCGATGGTCAATATATTTTTGGGATGGCAACGGTACAGATTGACGAAGAATTGATGGGACAAATTGCGGATATGACTGGCGGTAAATACTTCCGGGCAACTTCTGCAAAAGCATTGGAGAAAATATACCGAGATATTGACCGCCTGGAAAAAACAAAAATAGAAACAACAACAATTAAAAGAGAGACAGAGCGCTTCCATCTATTTGCATTTTGGGGAATGCTGTTTTTAGTATTTGAATTGTTATTGCGCTATACGGTTTTGCGAAGTATACCGTAGGATAAATCAAAATAAAAATGCGAATCAAAATCAAAATCTTCTATAGTGAATCCCGCGTTTCAGATTTTTGATTTTGAATAATAATTTTTCTTTAATCCTTCAATATAGAAGAAGGAGGTGCTGAAAGGGAATGATCAAATAATACACGAAATAAGCCATGTTTAAATTTGAGTACATAGAACATTTATATGCCTTTGCGATCATTCCGGTGTTGGTACTGGCATTCTTATGGATGTGGGCGATGCGAAAACGGGCAATGGCTAAAATGGGAGATCAGCCTTTGCTGGCGCAGTTGATGCCGAAATTTTCAAAATACAAGCATATTGTTAAGTTCGTATTGTTGTCTTTGGCGATGTGTGCCTTAGTTATCGCCTGGGCTAATCCGCAGTGGGGGACAAAGAAAGAAAAGGTGTCTCGGAAAAGCGCAGATATTTTTATTGCCTTGGATATTTCTACTAGTATGCTGGCGCAAGACATCCGGCCGAATCGTTTGGAGCGGGCGAAGCAATTTGGAATGAAGTTGATCGATGCTATGAAAGGAGAAAGAATAGGTGTCATCATCTTCGCTGGAAACGCTTATTTGCAAATGCCTTTGACAACGGATTATGCCGCTGCGATTTTGTTTATGAAATCAGCGAACACTCAAATGGCACCTACGCAGGGAACGGCAATCAGCGATGCCATTGATTTGGCAGAACGTTCCTTCCAACAGGATAATAAACACCAAAAAGCACTCGTCATAATAACAGATGGGGAGAACCATGATCAGGAAGCGATCGAAAGAATGCAAAAAGCAAATAGTGATGGCTTACTTGCTTTTACCGTTGGAGTAGGAACAGTGGAAGGTGCTCAGATCCCAATTGATCTCGGTGGCGGAAGAAGAGACTGGAAGCGAGATGAAACGGGTAATCCGGTAAATACCAAAATAAATGAAGATATGTTGCGGCAATTGGCAGATGCAGGAGAGGGGTCTTATTTTAACCTGTTGGAGGGAGATGAGGTATTGGCAGACCTAAGAACTAAGCTGGAAAAAGTGGAAAAGCGAGAGTTGGAGCAACGTTCTTTTAGTGAGTTTGAAAGCTATTTTGCTTATTTTATAGCCTTGGGCTTGTTGCTAATTATAGCAGAGTTTTTGTTGTCGTACCGGAAGAGTCGATTGTTGGAAGGGAGAGAGTTTTTTAATTGATCCGTAGAAAAATAATTCATTTATGTTGTCACTAAAAAAAATACTGACGCTCTGTCTCGTTTTTTCGTTTGGTACCGCTTTCGCTCAAGCAGGTCACAACCATTTGCGAGACGCAGATAAGAGTTACCAACAAGGTGATTACAAAACGTCAGAAGAAGATTACAGGAAAGCATTGGAAGAGGAATATAGTGACAAAGGAAAGTACAATCTTGGCAACTCTGTTTATCAGCAAGAGCGCTATGAAGAGGCGAAGCAGCATTACGAAGCAATCACGGAATCTGGGGCTGAAACTGAAATAAAGTCTAATGCTTACCACAATCTAGGCAACACCTATTTTCAAAATGAGGAGTATGAAGAAAGTGTAGAGGCGTTTAAAAATTCACTGCGTTTAGATCCTGAAAATTTCGATACGAAAAAGAACCTATCTATGGCCATGCGGCAAATGCGTATCCAAGAGCAACAGGAGAGCGATCAAAAGGAGGACGAGGATCAGCAAGAACAAGAAGAACAGCAGCAGCAAGAACAAAAAGAAAATCAGGAGAATCAGGACCCGAAAGAGGAGCAAGAAGAACAAGAGAACCAAGAGAATGAGGAAAACCAAGATTCAAATGAGCAGGAAGGGGAGCAGCCTTCTGAACCGATGGAGGAAAAAAAATTGAATAAGGAAGAAGCAAAACGTTTGTTGGAAATTATGGAAGAAGAGGAGAAAAAGGTGCAGGAGAAAATGCGAAAGGCGAAAGGCGGGAAAACTAAGTCGGCGAAGGATTGGTAGGAGTTCGTTTCTACAGCGGAGCTGTAAACGAATTCCAACAGAGGTTCTAATTTAATTTATCAATAAAATATGAAAAAAGGACTCATAACTACGACGTTAATTCTCTGTTCCGTATTTATATTGTTTGGACAGGGAGCTGTTTTTACCGCTAAGGTAAATATGGATTCCGTTTTAATTGGGAATTACATAGAAGTCACCTTTAAGGTGGAGAATGTGGCTAATGCCAAAATTGAAGCACCAGCCTTTATTGGTTTTAAGGTGGTGAGTGGCCCGAGTTATTCTTCGAGCACGCAAGTGATCAATGGCGATATGACACAGAGTGTGTCGAATAGTTATTGGCTGGAGCCAATGGAAGTAGGGCAGTATTTCATAAGCCCAGCTTCGGTGCGTGATGGAGAAGAATTGTTAGAAACTGTTCCTGTTGAGATCAATGTATATCACAACCCGGACGGTGTTGTGCAGAGCGCACCGCAAAAGCAACAGGATGATTTTTGGTTTTCCTGGCCAGATAGAAAAGTGGAACCAACTCCAAAAAAGAAAGCTAAGAAAAAACGAAAGACGTATCGTATGTAATTACAGAACATGAAAACATTCCTAACCTCCTTTTTTGTCCTCTTTTCCTTATGTGCTTTTGCGCAAAATGGTCCCGTGACTTTTACGGCCTCCATTAATGCAAAGCAAATTGTAATTGGGAGTTACTTTGAGGTTTCTTATAGCTTGACGAACGCTAATGGGGATAGTTTTAAAGCACCACGTTTTAATGATTTCACCTTGCTGAGTGGCCCCAATCGCGCCATCAGTACTAGCTCTATTAACGGACGTAACACCAAAGAGTTGACCTACTCCTACACCTTGCAACCTAAAAAAGTAGGGACTTATTCCATAAGAGGAGCGACGATCGCTATCAATGGAAAAACGATGACTTCGAATGCGGTTAAAATACAAGTACTTAAAGGAAAGAAGGGTTCTTCTTCTCAGGCGGATTTGCAAAACAGAATAGCTAAAGAAGTATACATTCGTGCGGTGCCCAGCACCCCAGATGCTTATATTGGGCAACAGATATTACTGGATTATAAAATTTACACCACGCTAGATATTGATTCTTATAACCTCATTTCTGAATCAGATTACGATGGTTTTTTTATGCAGGATATCAGAAGGATAGACGGAGCTACTTCGAGAGAAGTCATTGATGGAGTGGAGTTTAGCACTAAGACTTTAAAAAGAGTGGCTTTATTCCCACAGCAGGCTGGAGCCATTTCTATAGATCCGATGCAAATGCGGTTGGCTATTGTTAGAGACGGAGAAAAAAAGAGAAGGCGTGGTTTTTTTCAAACCAAAAACACCATCCCTGTAGTGGTGAAAACGCCGGAGTTGAAAATCAATGTTCGTTCCTTACCTGAAGGCGCGCCAGCAACTTTCTCTGGAGCAGTGGGTAAGTATTACATGAATGTAGCGGCTTCTCGTAACAATTTAACTACAGATGAGTCGATTACCTTACAGATGAGCCTCACAGGGAATGGAGATATAAAACAAGTACAGGCGCCTCCGATTTTGATAAATAATGTAGAAGTATATGAACCACGGGTGATCAATGAAAAATCTGAAGAGAGTAATAGTAGTATCCTTTCGGAAAAAGTCATAGAATATTTATTGCTACCTAAAGAAGCAGGTCGGTATAACATTTCTCCTGCATTTACTTTTTTTGATACAGATAGCTTGAAGTATATTACTTTGAAAAGCTCTAATAATATTTTTGATGTAAAAAAGGGAGTAACGAAAAAGCCAACAATCGTACAAGAGGAGGAAGACTCCCTGGCTAACGCAGAAATCAGGTCTTCGAAAACAGATGTAAAACTTAGCACAAAAGGCAGTTCTTTTTTCGCATCCATTCCTTACTGGATTCTGATGCTACTCCCGGTTTGTCTATTCGGAGCTGCGTTTGCTTACCGTCAAAAACAGTTACGGGAAAGCAATGTTGATCAATCGTTACTTCGAAGACAAAGAGCGGCTAAAACGGCGACGGCACAGCTCACCACTGCCAAACAGTTTTTGGATAACAAAGATAGTCGGTCGTTTTATAACGAAGTGTCCCGCGCTTCTTTGGGATATATTTCTGATAAGCTCAATATGGCAAATGCTGATTTGAGTAAGCATAACATTGAAGAGAAGCTACAAGAGCTCAAAGTGCCTGCAGAACGAATTACTCCTTTCATCGATATGTTGAAAATCTGTGAGCGCGCGCTTTACGGAGGTATGGACAATGAGGCTGCGATGCAAGAGATCTATGATAAGGCGGCGGGGATTATTGGAGGCATTGAAGAAACCATTTTGAACTTTGAATAACATCCTTTCTTTTACAACTGTTTTTTAGCTATATTTCAGCATAAACTCTATTAAGCAACTTTCTTTAATGGATCAACCTTTACCTATAAAAACTAGTCTTTCGTCTACCGTTGATCTCGGTACGGCTATTCCTGAATTTAAGAATTTGGTGGCACGTTTGATTTGTGAATCCTGGGAAACCGAGGAGGCACGACCCCACTTCCAATCTTTAGCAGATGGAATGAAAAAAATGTTGGCAGAGCTATCTGCAATCGGAGATGCCGCCGCCTACGACGTAAGTCAATCATCAACAGATTTTATTCCTTGGTTTATTACTTTTGACTGGATGCACAATGCAAAATCCTTCTTGTTGTTGTGGCGGGATATTTTGTTTCAGGAACAACGGGCCTGGTTGAAAGTATCATCGGGAGAAGTATCCATGGAGAAGTTTTTAGCATTGCAATATGCCACTAAGGAATCCATTACGGATGCTTTTTCCACCTTGTTTATTGATTTAGAATCAGCGGTCTCTCATCCTTTGAATAATGCAAAGCAGTTGGAAAAGTGGCGATTACAGGATATGCCTTGGCCAATTTATAAAACCCAATTAGAGCAGTTTCCAGAACAGGTAGAAAGTTTGATTCGCCAATCTGAAATGTTGTGGAACAGTTCAGAGGCTTTTGTTTTAGTAGCCAATCATTTTAATCAGGTGTATGATTTTTGGTTAAGTCAAATTTTAAATTTGAAAAATGCTTTGCAAGAAACCCTGGGGCAGTTGGAAAAGGAGGAAGTAATAGACACAGAATGGCTGACAGAAGAACTGGAAAAAATAGATGATATTTGGGAGAATCCGGATAATGCAGAAATTTTTCACGCACATTTGGATGACTATATTTCAAGGTTTCCAGAGAAAGAAAAAATTTTTGCAGCGGTAGATGGAGGAATGTTGTTATATAAAGAATTGAATCTACGCTCAGAAGTACGTGCTTGGCTAGAGTCGGAACTACTGACTGAAATTTACGAGCTCTTTATGATTCGGGATGGTATCACGAATAAGATGCACCTGAATATCGTTAGCATTAAAAACCTGTTACACCTGGATGAAGAAGGCCAGCTGCTTTCAGACAGAGAGACGATTGTACAGGTTTTAACTAATTTCCTTAAAAGCCTCAGCCGTTCGGAAGAAAGAACGATGCAGCTGAAAGATGCATCACTGGAAAAAATAAAAAAAGACTTTACCCTTACTAATATTTATAAAGATGATTTTCTAGCACGCCCTTTACAATACACCATCAGCCAATACCGAGATTCTGCTCGTTGGATGGAAATCCAAAATTGGATTAAAAAACAAGGTGCACGCGTAAATCAATTGCAACGCAATGTACTGGCTGAGGAAGCGCTTAGTATTTCGGAAAGAATAGTCAGAGTTGTCAATAGTCGACGCCCGGAAGCAGAGAATAGTCACTACACCAATATGTTTTTGACAAAAGGATGGATCGGAGATTCCTTTGTAGTCGGGCGCGAGTCAGAGTTGGCGCGAGTGGCGGCTATGATTGAAAATTGGAAAATGGGATTCCGTGGTGCTGTAATGCTGACAGGAAAACGGTTCGCAGGGAAAACGCTATTTGGAGAACTAATAGATCAACGCTTTTTTAATAACAGGTCGATTAAGTTGATGCCCTATACACGCTGCGTTTTGCCAGGGAAGAAGAAACGCCATTTGGATGTGACTTGCGATTTGGATGCTGCTTTGAAATTCGTGGCGCGATTTAGTAAAGAGAAAAAAACAATGGTCTGGATTGATGATTTGGAACATTGGCGTAGTGATAAAACTTCTTTGGCAGGGAATGTAAGCAATCTGTTATCTTATATTGATAATTATTCCGACCGTTTGTTTTTTGTAGTTAGTTCGAGCAATTGGTTGAAAGTGCAACTTTCTACAGCTTTTGATATTGATAAGGTTTTTCAAAGTGAAATCAACCTGGGTTACATGAGTGCTACTAAAATTAGAGAAGCGATTCTAGTTAGGCACAGCGCAACGCATACGGTTTTGTTCAATGAAGAAGAAGAGGAAATGACTGGCTCACAATTGACGAGAATCATAAATCGCATCAGCCAAATATCTGAAGGTAATATAGGTGAAGCCTTGCAACGTTGGGCATACACTGTAGAAAAAATTGATGAGGAGCGTATTCGCTTGCCCAAAACTTCTTATCATGCTTTACCACCTTTCTTAAGTACGGATGCCGCTTTATTGTTACAATCCATCATGATGGAAAAGGCCAGTAGCGAAAAACAGTTGCGAAAATTATTTGGACCAGCCTACTCTAAAAATTATGAAGTGACTTTGAAACGAATGCTCAATCTGGGTATTCTGGAAAAAACGCAGGGCCGAGAGATAATAATCAATCGCTATATCTCTAACGAAATTGGAAAGTTGTTGTCTCAAAAATTTGATTTCCAATACATGCATCAAATCAATACTAAAAAACAAGTTCGGATATGAGATTGGAAGAATATACCATTAGTTGGACTCTCTGGTTCTTTGCCTTGCTGGCTGTTGTTGGTTTGTATTTTGTATTACGATTGTTAGCAAATATATTAGACCGGGTGAACGTGCTAGGTAAGCGGCAAAGGCCCGCTAGAGAAGTGCTAAATGTAGTGTTGCGTTTATATGAACCTGCGGCTAGTTTGTTTTTATTGGTAGGCTTTGTTTTTATCAACATTTTGCTTCATGGCTTATTGGTGATTTTTGTATTCATTTTGGCTTTCTATCCGGTAAAAAACTATGTAAATGGGCGCTTGTTTTTACTGGCGCATAAGTTACAGGAAGGGCAAAGAATACGAGTCAACGAAATGAGTGGGATCATTCGCGATTTAGGTCGCTTGGGTGTTTCCTTGCAAACGTCGGAAGGGCTTCGCTTTATAAATTATACGACTTTATTGTCTGACGGCTATTTATTGTTGAAAGGAGAAAAAATTGGACGATTGCATCAGTTGTCTATTTCCTCAGGTGCAGAAATAGAAGCACTAACGGTTTCTTCTTTGAAGAATAGATTGTTCTCTTGTCCGTATATTGATTGGTCTTTGCGACCGGAGATCAAGGAGGATGACGAGGGGAAGGGTGGTTTGCTGGCGCAGGTGTTGGTCCGAGAGGATGCGCACTTGAGGTCTTTGGTGGAGTTGGTTCGGGAGTGGGGATATGGTTGTGTGGTTGTGGGCTAGGCGCAGTGGGTCTACCCCGAGTTGCGACTTCATGCTGATTTGGGTTTGACTCCTTCGGAGTCTGCTTTTTTAAATGTTTAAGAAAATTTATTTATGGAAATTTTATCGTCTTATAATATCATTATTGCTTCTAGTGTTATTTTGATTCTTTCTTTTGCTTTTGGGGAGATTTCTAAGAAGACGAATATTCCGTCTGTCTTGATGTTGATTGTATTGGGGATTTTGCTCAAATTCGGTATAGATGCGGCGGGAGGAAAGGAATTGAACTTTTTACCGATTTTAGAAGTTTTGGGGATTGTTGGGTTAATCATGATTGTACTGGAGGCGGCCTTGGAATTGGAGCTGAAGCAGGAAAAAATGATCCCCATTGCAAAAGCGTTTTCGATTGCGTTGATTGGTCTGCTGCTCTCTGCCTGGGTGGCCGCTATGATTTTGCATCACTTTGTAGATGGAATGACGATGGAGAAGGCCTGGTTGTACGCTACCCCCTTGTCGATTTTGTCATCGGCGATTATTATCCCTTCGGTGGCGAGTTTGCGGGATGATAAAAAAGAATTTCATATTTACGAAAGTACCTTCTCTGATATCCTAGGGATTATGATGTTCTATTTTTTAGCGGGCCAGTTAGACGACGCTGCGGAACATGCTTCGGGCTTGGGAGGGTTTGGATTAAATGTAGTAATTACGGTGGTTCTCTCTTTGATTGCGAGTTATACCATTGTGCTGATTTTTCAGAATATTAAAAGCCATACTAAGCTCTTTTTGCTTATAGCAGTACTCTTGTTATTATATGCGTTGGGTAAGAAAATGCACCTCTCCTCTCTGATTATTATTTTGATCTTTGGTTTACTGATTGCGAATATGAATCTTTTCTTCAGAGGGCCTTTGAAGAAATTACTTAACTACAAAGAGGCTAAGCATATTTATGATGGTCTTCATGTTATTACAATGGAAACGGCCTTCGTGGTACGTACTTTTTTCTTTGTGATTTTTGGAATCACCATCGTTTTGTCTTCTTTACTTAACTTGAAGGTGGCTTTGATTAGTGTCCTCATTATTGCCTCTATCTATATCATCCGTTACGGAATACTTGCCTTGTTTATCGGAAAAGATATTTTGCCACAGCTCTACATCGCTCCACGTGGATTGATTACGGTATTGTTGTTTTATGCTATACCTAAAGATCTTGTTCCAGGTTTTGAACCGGGTGTCTTACTTTTTATTATCATCGGTACCAGTCTTATTATGACTTTCGCAATGATAGCAGATAAGCAACGGACGGGCGAAGCAGTACGCAAAGCGAGTAGTAACCCAATTGGTTATGAACGCTGGTCTGCTCCGACGATTGAAACGCTGGATGAGGAACCAAAAAAATAAGCATGGATCACAAAGAAATTGAAAAATACAAGCTCGAACTAAAGGAAGTCCCTTTAGAGTCTGCGCCTGCTGATCACAGAAAAATAAACTGCAGCTCCTGCGGTAATCATATCCCCGCTGATAACATTAATATCAATGATAAAATTGCAAAGTGTAACAATTGCAATGTGGTCTTTTCTTTCCAAAATGAAATTGCGAGTTTACTGAAAAGAGAAAAGACGAAACAAGAAGTCCTCCGCCCGGAAGGCATTGATATTTTTTATTTTCAAGAAGATTTGGACATTGTCATTAAGCAACCAATGACAGCATTAGAGGTTATTGGGCTTTCCTTGTTGCCGCTTTTCGTTTTCGTATTCGGTGCTCTTTTTTTTAAAGGAAAAATTGGTATGATGATGCCAATCATTACCGGATTTCTGTCTGTTATTTTGATTGGAAATTTATTCATGCGCTCCAAGCACAAGGTTCACCTTAGTGTTGGTAGAAAATTCTTATCTATAAAATGGCGACCAAGGAAATTTTATAAGGACCAATTCTATCCGATCCAAGAGATAGATCAAATTTATGTGAAAAATGTTGCCGGTCAATATACTATTTACATGATTTTGAATGGGGCAGATGGACAGAAGCATGTGCCATTAATTTCAGGAATTGACAGTATGTCAAAGGCGAGATACCTGGAGCAAGAGATTGAATATCATTTAGGTATTGAGGATCGGGAGGTGCCGGAGGAGTCTTAGTTATTAGGTGTCAATTGGCTCTATGTGTGCAGTTTTTGCAAAAAATGAATTTGGATGGATTACAACTCAAACGTAAATTTATTTTCCTTGCGTCTTTACCTGAGAATGTTGGGAACTGTCCCGAAAGTATTTTCAAAACACCCAACCAATAGACGCTCCAGGGTAAAGCAAAAAGAAAGAGATCGTACTTAGCCCTTCCACATCATCCAAGGGAACCCTAACAAAAGAAGGGGACAAACCAATTCGAAAAGTAAGCGGCCGGTATTCTGTATGATAACGATAGATGACTGATCCAGAGGGAAAGATCAAAGTGCGACCTTGGCGACCTTTTTATTTGCACGGACCCAGCTGTTTTTTACCACTCGTCGTCTTCTTCTAACATTTCTTCTTCACCTTCCTGGTCATTCCCATATTGATAAGGAGCATCACCGTTTGTGTCCAATATGATTGGATAGGGAGATGTTGGATTACCGGTCGCAATTTCTAATAAATCGACGTGGAGTTCCCAACTGTCGTCATAGTTGAAAAGGTATAGAAAGCGTTGTTGTGGAATTAAGTTTAAAGTTTCTAGCGTTTGCTCATTCGCATAGGGAGGCTTCCCGCTGCGGGGATCGTTAAAGAATTTTTTGGAAGCTCTTACTCGGTTGTCCATATAAAAACCATAGAGATGTTCGTTATCAAATTCAAATGCATTTTGAATGGCCAGGTGGACATGGGAAAGACTGTGCCCTGGATTGAAGGCAATGGTTCGCCAAATGTCAGGTTTGTGGGTTATAGAAAATTTGAAAATATATTGAGCACCTGTTGGTAGTTCTTTTTCCTCCGAAGTATCGGGTGTTGGATTTCCTAACATCGCTTTTGCATGTGCGATTTTCTCCGCGATCAAATCTGTGATGTCCATCAATGTAGGCTCTCCTCCTCTTTGCGCTAGCTCTGAAAAAAGGGCTGCCATACTAAGGTCTACGCCGAGTTCTTCTTTTGCCCGTACTTCTATAATGGCCATGTGCTCCTGGATTTCTTCAGGGCTAGGGTCCTCGGAAAGGCTAGGGAGATTGAAGTCGTAGGGATCTTCTGGACTGTTTTCGTTTTTATTCATTTGTTTAATTTCTTATTATCATCATTGTGAAAAGAGGAAAATAACAGGCGGTATCAATCATCCAATTCTTCAATTTCTTTATCGGCTAATGAATCGACTTTCCGCTGTCCTTTTACAAAATTACACCAGACACAGTATTGTTCATTGCAGCCTTCATAGAATTCATGATTCTGGATTTTTTTCCAACTGTCTCGGATCATATCTTTTACGACCTCCACGTACTCGCCGGAATAGGTCAATTCAAATTCCTTAAACTCTCCTTTACTATCTGGTTCCATATAGGAAATAGCAGCTGATTGGGCGACCTTTTCAGGCTGTGCTGTTTCAAAAAGTATTTTATAAAAATACAATTGCCTCCAGTAGTTTCCTCCCAGAGGTTTGGCTTTCGTTGGTTGACGTACTTTGTTTTTATCTAAACTTCCAGTCTTATAATCAACAATATGCACACGGCCTTGTTCGAAAACATCAATTCGGTCAACGGCACCGGTTAATGGAATGCCTTCCATTTCCACATTGCGTACATCATGTTCTATCAGTACTTGCTTTGGCCAGTTGTCAATATATTGTTGGTAATATTTTTGAAGTATCCGTTTACCAATACTCATCCGGCGATCATATTCTTTGGGACGGAAATAAGCACGGTAACGGCGCATTTCTTCTTCAAAAAAGCCTACGAAAAAATCAACAGGAGGGAATGACTTATCTGTGTCCAGCTTCATTTTTTCAAATTGGCGTCGCAGCGCAAAGTGAATAGCTGTTCCATAGGAGGCAGCCTCCGATTGAACAGAAGGTAAGCGCAAAACCTTTTCATAATAAAAACTTAAAGGACAACGTAGGTAACTATTCAAACTGCTAATACTCAATACGAAATTTTCTAACAATGTATCTGCAAGTGCTTTTTCTAATTTGGGAATGTTCGGAACTTCTTGCTCGCGGAGCAATAAAAATTGTGCATCCAAAATCAAATCGGTTGGCAGGCTCTTTTTTTCAACCTCTATTTGCGTAGCGGCTAATATTTCATCAATGTACACCGTTCGGGCCATCGCCTTTCCTTTTTCGTTTTCCTTAGCGTAGGAAATATAGAGGTACTCTTTTGCTCTTGTAATTGCAACATAGAATAATCGACGCCGAGCCTCCATCGCATCTTCTTCTCCCGATTGTGTCAGTGTATCCGGAAAGGTGAAACGGCGACCGCCATAACTTCGTCCCGGCTCCCACTGATCTTTGACAGCGTCTAAAATAAAGACATATTGAAACTCAAGTCCTTTGCAACTGTGTGCTGTAATGAGGTTGACACCATCGTCCAATTGGATGTTACGCTGCAAGCGAATGGCCAGCCTGTTGGCATCCATACTGCTCAGGGTTTCTAACAATTTCTTAAGACTCAATCTTGGATTTCTATGTGCTTCCTTTTTGACAAAGCTCATAAAAGTATTCATGATCTGGATCTGCCAAATCTTATCATCCTGCAACATAATGTGGCCCAACCACCCAGAACGATTGATTAATTTTTCGATGAAAATCGGTAGCGACATATTCACATAGTCGCCAATCAACTCTTCCAATAAATCGATGGCTTCCTGTACTTGCACTCCCGTTTTTAGCGAAAGCTTCTCCATGTTTTCTCGATTGCCTAAAGCAATACGCCAACTATCGGAAGACTTCTGTTGGTGCTTGGCGAGGAAGAGGCTTATGCTGTGTAAGTCAGCTTGGTCAATCCCCCAGAAGTTAAAATGTAAAATGCGATACAATAAATGTTCGCCACTACCAGGACGTACATATTCTAGGTAGAGATAGTGAATCAAGGTTCGCAAATTCCGGATTAGTGGAAGGTCGAGTATGTTTACTTCACGTTTGGTATTGTAAGGGATGCTCTTCTTCTCAAGTAAGGCGATTAAGTTTTCTGCCTGTCGATGCTTGGCGTAGATTACCGCTACTTCTGATAAAGAAATTCCTTTCGCTTGAATTTCTAACAATTGTTCTGCAATACCTGTTTCTTCATGCAAGCGGTTGGGGTATTCCCGGATAAACGGCTGTACGGTTGATCTGGCAAAAAGCATATTTCGAGCAGTCAGAATTTTTTCTATCCCTGGCAAGCTCGTTACAATCCTTCGCTTGTTGTTTTCAATGACGCTTTTAGAAGTGTCTAGAATATGTTGAGAAGAACGGTAATTGTCTTTTAGTAGAATGAGGTTTAACTCGGAAGCATAGTCGTTGTGAAAATCCACGAGGTTTTTCAAACGCGCACCTTGGAACTCATAAATGGATTGATCGTCATCACCTACAATAAAAATATTGGGGCTTTCCCAATAATCAATCAGCTTTTGCAAAATCTGATTTTGAGAACCGTTAGTGTCCTGGTATTCATCTACCAAGAAATATTGGTAACGCTCTTGATAACTTCGCAATAAGCCATCATGATTTTCAAAACCCTTTAGCACCCACTGGATCATATCCTCAAAATCGTAACGCCGTGCTTCCTGCATCATTTGCGTATAGGTTGGAAACAGATTTACGGCAGTACTTAACAGTGCCATCTTTTCCACTTGTTCGTCAAACTTCCATTGTTTGATGTCTCCTTTTTTGAATTCCCTGCGCGTTTGCTTGTAGATATAATCTTCCCGATTAGGAAGATCAGCGAGGTACGTTTTTATACTGTTATGAATTAAATCAACCGACCAGTTCTCCGCCTTCATTCGTTGAAATAAATCCTGTAAATTCTTTTCATAGAAATAAGGATCACCCGCTTTAGGTTTTAGTGCATGATCTTCCGGTATACTATCTAACAAGTCCCGAATGGTTTCTATTCGTTCCAGATCGCTAATTGGTTCGAGGTCATGTCGCCCAAAAAGTTCGAGATTGTCTTTTATGACATTATTACAAAAAGAATGAAAAGTGTAGATGTGAACGCGGTGTGCCTCTGGTCCGATAAACGAAAGCAAACGTTCGCGCATCGCTAAAACACCAGCATCTGTAAAAGTGAGGCAGAGGATGTTTCCAGCTTGGGCATCCGTCTCCATCAATATGCGCCCGATACGTGCAGTTAGGATGTGCGTTTTCCCTGTTCCCGGTCCGGCGATGACCATGACGGGGCCTTCTATGCTTTCCACGGCAGCCTTCTGACCGGGGTTTAAGCGGCTGAGTTCCTCCGTGAAAAGGGCATTGTATTCCTTGCGTCGTTTTGGATTAGTGGCTTCTTGCATGAATGGGCAAGATACGTAAATTTTCAGCTTTGGTTATTAGCAGTTAGCTATTAGCAGTTGGCAGTTAGCTTCCCACTAACGTGCGTTATAGGGGAGCTAACTGCCAACTGCTAGCTGCCAAATGCCAAAAAGCACACACTGAATAGATATGATTTCACTAACTTTACCACTATGATAAAAGCAGTAATTATAGATGATGTGGCCAAAGCGATCAAAACCTTACAGCAGGATCTCGAAGCCTATTGCCCAGATGTCGAGATCATTGGTCATGCGGATGGGGTGGTTTCCGGTGCGAAGTTGATAAAGTCGCTTCAACCAGAGTTGGTCTTTCTCGATATCCAAATGCAGGACGGCTCCGGGTTTGATTTGTTAGAAATTGTACCGGCGGTAAACTTTAAAGTCATTTTTACTACCGCTTCTGATGCTTT
Source organism: Saprospiraceae bacterium (assembly GCA_047626155.1). Lineage (GTDB taxonomy): Bacteria > Bacteroidota > Bacteroidia > Chitinophagales > Saprospiraceae > CALGLS01. Next base: position 42,805 of record JBLHRR010000006.1, read on the forward strand.
TGCGATCAAGGCATTCCGATATGCTGCTGTAGATTATTTGCTAAAACCTGTCGACCCGGATGAGTTGATGGAAGCTGTTGCGAAATTAAAAGAGCACAATGAAAGTCAGGGAGAGCGTTTGGATATTCTTTCCAATACCATTAAGGAAGGGAATGCTCCTCAAAGTATTGCGCTCCATACTTTAGAGAAAATCCACATTGTCAAAGTTGCCAATATCATTAGACTGGAATCGTCTGGGAATTATACTCAGTTCTATTTTTCGGATCGTCCGAAATTGCTGGTTACTAAAACGCTGAAGGAATTTGATAAGCTTTTACAGGAGCATGGGTTTATTAGAGTTCATCAATCTCATTTGGTGAATACGGAGCAGATTAAGGAATTTGTGAAAGTAGATGGGGGTTATTTGATGATGGTAGATGGGAGTAAGGTCGCGGTTTCTGTGCGGAAAAAAGCGGAGTTGGTTAAGTGGCTGAGTCGTTAAGGTAGTATGGTAAGGTGAATCTTTGTTTTTAGAAAACTAAATTTCTCCCAGAAATGCTGGATCAAATTCTATTTCCATACTTAATAATCACTAGCGTAATTTTCCTTTGGGTATTTTTCAAAGGTGAAACGCAAATATTTCAAAGCAATAATCTTGTTCTTGCGATTGTAATCACAGTAATTTTAGCCTTCGAAATTTATACGCTCCTAGTGGAGATTTACTCAGGTTATATTTATGAATCTGTACAATTTATGATTCGAGTTTATGGAGATGAAAGGCTACGAGTTTTTTTGTTAATTCCAGCGTTCATATTGCCTCTCCTAAACTTTAAGTATAGGTTTAGAATTAGCATGAAATTCCAAGTCTTTATTTATGCGATTTTCTTTTCTTTACTAATGCTGAATTGGTTCGTAGGCAAGGTATCGGTAATTCCTGGATGGCATACAACTATTAATCCTCAACCAAGTTTTACAAATGTTTTAACAATAATAACTCTCTGGAGTATTTCTGTATTTGGGATTTCGAGGATATATGATTTTGAATAAATAGAGACAATGATTCTATGTGTTTTAAGTACCAATCAAAATAAAACAGAATAATGAAATTTTACGTATTCTTAAGTTTGTTAGTAGCATTTTCAATTCATAACTCCTTCAAAGATGAATTTAAAATAGAGGACTTATCGATAAACTTTACTACTACCAGTATTAAACAAGAAGATGAAATGAAGAAATCATTAATAGCAATATCCGCGATAGAAAATCGATTGTTGAATAAATTTACATTAGTAATAGGATACGATAATTGCCCAATTAAAGAATAGAACACAGGATACAAACTACACATCAACCCCTATTCAACCAAAATAGCTTTTTAAGGATTTGAAAAAATCATCCCTTCTTCCATTAGACACATTCCTAGAGGAACCATCCTCCATCACAACATAACCACCTTTACCCCTCACGTACTTCATAATCCGATTTAGATTAATAATGAAAGAACGATGGATTCTAACAAACTGTAGGGAGTTGTTCAGTAATGTCTCTATTTCCATTAAAGTCTTACAAACCAGCAGTCGCCGACCATCAGTAAAGTAGAGCGAAGTATAGTTGCCCTTTGCTTCCAAACTAATGATTTGTTGCACTGGTTCAAACTGGATGCCTTCCATAGTAGGTAACGCAATTTTTCTCACCTCATCTGATGCCATGTAAGCACGTTGTTGTACTACTGGAGCAGCAATGGAAATGCGAGTTGCTTCATGTTCTTGGGAGGAGGTTGTTTTGATAACTCTCATGGCAGTGATTTTTTTGGTAGGCCAAGGGCCTGGTGAACGGATTTGTATAATTTGTACTCCTCAAACATAGCGCTCAAAAACCAGCTTCCCAATCCAATCTCTTTCCATTTGTCAGGTTTCTAATTTTTCATTTTTTACACAAATCATACAAATAAGGCCCAATTATTCCTTACCTTTTGCTTGTAAAACAAAATAAACGATGCCAAAGACGCCTTCTAGTAAACTTTTTAACCTGATCAAATCCTTATCGGGATCAGAAAAACGGTACTTCAATATTTATGCAAATAATAAATGGGGGGACCGTCAGAATAAGTATCTAAAGCTCTTTACAGCTATAGATCAGCAGAAGGATTTTGATGAAGAAGCGTTGAAACAAGAGGTTTATAAGGATGAAAAATTTGAGAGCCGAAAGTACTCTGAACTCAAAGCTTACCTGTATGAGCTTATCCTGAAAAGCTTGCAAGGCTATGACGAAAAATCTTCTTTTGAATATAAGCTGAACAACCTGATGCAGCATGTCCGGGTGCTCTATAAACGGGCGCATTACTCGGAGGCGAAGGAGCAATTGGCAAAGGCTAGAAAGATGGCTACACAGTACGAATCTTTTGTTACTACACTTGAAATACTCAACTGGGAAAAACAAATCGCCTATACTGAATCAGACATTGCCTTTCTGGATAAAGAACTGAATCGAATTGATGAAGAGGAGCAACGCTGTCTGGAACAATTGCGGAATTTATCCATCTACAAAAATATTTTTTATCAGTTTATGATCAGTATTCGGAAGGATGCGATCCTGCGGAGTGACTCTCAGATGAGCAGTCTTAAGCGTTTGTTGGATCACCCCCTGCTGAAGAATGAAGCGGCCCCGAAGTCGCATCGAGCAAAGGTGCTGTACCATCGAATTTATGGATTATATTACTACTCGATTTCTGATTATGAGCAGTTCTATTATTCGAGTAAAAAGTTTTTGGGGCAGATAGAATTGCAACCTCATTTGTTGAAGGAAGATGTATCCGATTATATATCAGCGGTGAGCAACTTGAGTTTAAGTTCTGCCTTGACCTATCGTTATGATGAAGTTCGGATATCTATTGATAAGTTCTTGGAGATCAATCCTTTAACGGAAGATGACGAAGTTTGGATACACAAGCAATACTACTCTTTTAAATTGAACCTCTGTACCTTTACAGGAGCGTTTGAAGAGGGGCTGGTGGCCATGGAAAAACATTTTGAAGAGCGGAAGAAGTTTGATCCTATCAATTTTGAAACGGGGAGTTTCTACCTGCAATATTTCAATATTTATTTCGGAGCGGGGGATTATGACAAAGCGCTGGATAGTTTGAATAGCTGTCTGAATTTACCCCGGAGTATAGAGCGACAGGACTTGCAGAGCCTCGGTCGGATTCTGAATCTCGTTATTCATTATGAAATGGGAAATACCATGTTGCTAGAATACCTGTTGCGTTCTGCTTATCGTTTTTTGCGGCAGCGTAATCGGATATTTGAATTTGAAAAACGAGTGATGAGCTTTATCAAATCTTCAAATAAATTGGTGAGCGCAAAGCAAGTAAAAAAGGCTTTCAAAATCTTAAAAGAAGATTTTGAAAGCCTTTCCCAGATACCGTCAGAAAAAGCAATGATGCAATATTTTGACTTTGTGGCCTGGTTAGAGAGTAAGATCGAAAACAAGCCTTTTGCAGAAGTAATTCGGCAGCGGGCAAATGCGACTAAGGCTGAATGAGACCCGGCTGCTGTGCAATGACACCGTAGGGTTTTCTTCTTGTTTTGATCGTTGTCCAGTTGTTGTTGAAGCCAGGATTCTGATAGTTATAATCTACATAACCACCTTTTGCCGTTTTCTGATCTTCCGATCCGATTACGGTGACAAAGCTTTTCACCTTCAACTGCTCAAGTTGTAATTTTTTCTTATCCATAATTATTCATTTAAGTGAGCTAAATATTAATACCTTATAAATATACCATAAAAAGTAGAGAAAAGCTTTACCTAAAAAGTTGATAAGTCAGATTTTAGAATGAGAATAAAGAGGGTTGATCAGGATAGATAAAGGTTGATGAGGGTTGATAAGGGCTTCCCACTAGTGTACGTTGGTGCGAAAAAAGGGAGCCCTTATCAACCCATCTACCCTGATCCACCGTTATCTACCATCTCTTTTTATTTGGCCACTTTTCTTTAATGACTTCCCATACTAAATGCGCTTCATAGCCCTTTCCAATAACAAACTTCGCCAGTTTGCCATTTTTTTTGAAGGTATTATTTTCGTGAATCGTATCGCTTTTTTTCTCTAACAACCGCTCTAAAGTTTCTCTGTAATCCACATCTCCAATCTCTGCCAAACCCTTTTTGATACAGTAGGCCGATATTCGCCTTCTCTTTAGTTCCAAAACAATACGTACACGGCCCCACTTTTTTATCCGGAACTTTCCCCCCGCATAAGATCGGGCAAAGCGTTCTTCATTCAGAAAGTTCTCACTAATCAACTCCGTAATAACATTTTCTAAATCTAATCCGTAGACTCCATAGCTAATCAGCTTCGTCCGTACCTCTTGATGACAACGATCCTGATAGACACAGTAGCGTTGTAGTTTGAGGAGGGCTTCGTCCTTATCTAAGAATATTTTTTCTTTTTTCATCTCGGGGCTAAAGATAGCTTAAACTTGAAAAAAAGAATCAATATTTTTAGTGGTCACCAATTTGATGGCTATATTGCGTAGTGATGTCAAGGAGAGCTAAATAGCTCAGACATATTAACAAAAAATAACGATTTAACACCTGAAAAATGACTTACGATAATTTCACAATAAAAGCCCAAGAGTCTATTCTAAAAGCGCAACAACTCGCGGAAAGCTATGATCAGCAAACTGTAGATACGCCACACCTTATCCGTGGTATTCTAATGACAGACGAACATGTTCCAAACTTTCTCCTAAAGAAAATGGATGTCAGTATTCCGCGTTTGCAAAAGCTGTTGGATGATGCCGTCAAATCCTACCCGAAGGTTTCAGGAGCAGATAAACAATACCTGACTAGTGATGCGAATAACGCTTTGAGTCGGGCTAAAAAATTCATGAAGGAATTGCGCGATGAATATATTGCGGTGGAAACCATGTTGCTTGGTATTTTGACTGGAACGGATAGAGGAGCGATGATGCTCAAGGAGTTAGGGGCTACCGAAAAAGGGATGAAAGCGGCTATTGCGGAACTGCGAAAAGGAAGTACGGTAACGGATAAAAGTTCAGAAGATACTTATAATGCCTTGTCGAAATATGGAATCAATCTAAACGAAAGAGCGGAAAGCGGAAAGCTCGATCCCATTGTTGGACGTGATGAAGAAATCCGACGAGTAATGCATATTCTTTCCAGAAAAAAGAAAAACAATCCTTTATTGATTGGAGAACCGGGGGTTGGAAAAACGGCGATAGTAGAAGGGATTGCCTGGAGAATTATCAATCAGGATGTTCCTGAGAATTTACGTACAAAAACATTGTTTACACTTGACCTTTCCGGTTTGGTTGCTGGTGCAAAATTCAAAGGAGAATTTGAAGAGCGACTAAAAGCGATCATTAAAGAGGTAACGGAATCGGATGGAGAGATCATTTTGTTTATTGATGAAATTCATACGCTGGTAGGAGCGGGTGGTGGTAGTGGCTCTATGGATGCTGCTAATATTTTGAAGCCGGCATTGGCTCGTGGCGAACTGCGAACGATTGGTGCAACTACGCTAGATGAATACCAAAAATATTTTGAAAAAGACAAAGCACTTGTTCGTCGTTTTCAAACCATTCGGGTAGAGGAACCTTCCGTTGAAGATTCCATTTCCATCCTTAGAGGATTGCAGGAGCGATATGAAGTATACCACAAAATTGAAATTCTGGATGAGGCTTTAATTGCTGCAGCGGAATTGTCGCACCGTTATATTTCTGACCGATACTTACCGGATAAAGCGATTGATTTAATTGATGAAGCAGCGGCGCGTTTGCGTTTGGAGCTAGACTCCGTTCCAGATGAAATAGACGAGCAGGATCGAAAAGTTCGCCAACTGGAAATCGAACGAGAAGCGATTAAGAGAGAAGGAGATAAGAAAAAACAAAAGCTCATTGGAGAACAAATTGCCAATGCAAAAGAAAACTTAGATGGGCTCCGAGCAGCCTGGAAATCTGAGAAAGACATCGTAGACACGATTCAGAAAATAAGAAAGGAGATGGAAGATCTCGAAATGCAGGCTGATAAAGCAGAGCGAGATTCGGACTTCGAATTGGTGGCTAAGATCCGCTACGGAGACGTTAAAGAAAAAGAAGTGATGCTGCGGGTGGCAGAAGAAAAGCTGCATGAGCTACCAGAGGAAAATCGTTTCACCAACGATCAGGTAAACTCCAATGACATCGCTGAAATCGTAGCGCGTTGGACGGGCATACCGGTTTCTAAAATGATGCAGTCGGAAAAAGACAAACTGCTTAAGTTGGAAGAGCAAATTCACAAACGTCTTATTGGACAGAATGAAGCGGTGAGCGCGGTGGCAGATGCAGTGCGTAGAAGCCGAGCTGGCTTGCAAGATGGTAAGCGTCCGATTGGTTCTTTTATTTTTGTGGGGCCAACAGGAGTCGGTAAAACAGAGTTGGCGAAAGCACTTGCAGAAGTATTGTTTGATGATGAAAAAGCCATCACCCGACTTGATATGAGTGAATTCATGGAAGCGCATTCTGTTTCTCGTTTGGTGGGAGCGCCTCCGGGATATGTGGGTTATGATGAAGGTGGACAATTGACGGAAGCGGTTCGGCGAAAGCCTTACTCCATTATTCTCTTGGATGAAATTGAAAAAGCGCATCCGGATACTTTCAATATTCTGTTGCAGGTATTGGACGATGGACATCTGACGGATAATAAGGGGCGGATGGCCAGTTTTAAAAATACGATCATCATCATGACTTCCAACATGGGCGCGCAAACGATCTTGGAAAATTTTGAAGATCTAGATGCGGTTGGTGAAGAACACCGCGCGGATATTATCGAGACAACGAAGGGGGAGGTGATGGAAGCTTTGAAAGAAAATATGCGTCCGGAATTCCTGAATCGTATTGATGAGCAGATTATGTTTTTGCCATTGACAAGAGGGGAGATCAAACAAATTTTGAATATCCTCTTGAAAGGGACGCACAAGATGTTGAAGAAGCAAGATCTTAACCTGGAGATAGATGAGGCGGCTAAAAATCTGATTGCGGAATTGGGTTACGATCCTCAGTTTGGGGCAAGACCATTGAAGCGTGTACTTCAGCGAGAGTTGATTAACGAATTGTCTAAGGAAGTTTTGTCTGGCGATTTCGGTGCAGGTGATACGATCTATGTGAGCTCGGATGGGAAGAAACTGCTTTTTAGTAAGGAACCACATCCTGAAGCAAAGGCAAAGAAAGCTGTTGCAGACAATGGAAAGGCGAAAGCAAAAGTGGATAAGCCTAAGGCTGCCAAGAAGGAAGAAAAGAAAGATAAGCAATTGGAGGATTTGAAGAAGGCGACGAAGGATGTAGAAGATGCGGTGAAGGATATTAAGAAGGAGAAGTAATTCGACTGATTAAGTTTAAAAAATAAGCAAGCCTCGCTGATTGATTCGGTGGGGCTTGTTTTGTTTTTATTGAAAATATCTTCTTTATTGAGTATCTTGTTGAAAGACAAATAAAAAATAGATTAGGATAATGAAATATTCAATCTATCTCGGAAATTATAAACTAGGTACTACAAAATTGGAAAAGCAGATGGTCCAATGGGACTCGTCTTTGGGGTTGTCTCATTTACAGAACCAAATGTAGGATATGATTTTATTAAGAAATATTATGAATCCAATGGTATTGAGCTAGTAGATGATGATCCAGATAATAAGTTTATTTCAACCAGGGCTACTTAAAATTTAATTGCTAAAAACGAACGAGGCATTACAATTGAAAGGGTTGGAAATCAAATTAGTGGAATGGATAGAGAGGAATTCGAAATTTCATTAGAAGGTATCCCATACCCATTTTATGAAGAATAATTTCCACATCATGTTAAAGCATATAATGAAATGTTTAACAAAGAGTAAAAACTGAAACTGAAATATCTACTCCTTCTTCAAAAAAGTCCCACTCACCACCGGCTCCACGCCATCACCTCCAGTCTCCATATTAAACACCTTCCGGTACACCTCATACACCTCCGGCATCACCATCTTAAACTGTTCTCCAAAAACAAAAAAGTGGCAAATACTCACCGGCAGAATATCAATGTCAGGACGATTGATGTGCTTGAAAATATGTTCTTTGCTCCAACTACTGATCTCTTCCAACTTCTCCCAATCACTTTCTTCTAGTTTCGTAAAAATATTGTTAGGATACATGTGTAGATACGCTCGTATGTATTCATGCAAGCCAATATTATAATGTTTCTTCGGATTGAAAGTGCCTGGTACTAATTGTTCAATGGCAAAAAGCAAAACTTTATCTTCTACAAAAATCTCCGAGGTATGAAAATTCGTAGGATACTGCGGCGAAGGAAACGGTCGAGGATAAATGATGACGTTTTCAAAAGCAGAAAGCAAAAAATCCTTTTGTCCGAAAGTCAGTTGGACGATATTGGCGGCCACAATAGCTTGCAAATCCGGCGGGACCGACTCCATTTTTTGCGGCATAAATTCATTCGCCATCATATAAAGGACCACCCGATCGCGGAAACGTTTTTGTTCCGATTCAGAAAGGCCTCGATAAAAAGGATGTTGCTTCGTCAGAATCATTCGCAACTTAGGTTTTAGCTCAGGCGTATTTCGACTGGCCCACCAAAAATCAATCTGCGGACTGAAAACAAAGAGCATAGCCATGACCAGTACACAGGGGATCATATATGGTGCCCAGTCCGTATCGTACTCCCAAGTGAGGTAAAGTATAATGAAAGTGATTATGACAAAAGGAGCAGCGAGAATTCTTGATAGCATATTATCTTTTCGTTATTACTTAAATGAACGATATACGCTAAAGTCACAATAATCACATCATTATCCAAATCTTTGACGAAAGGTTCTAAACCTTTGGAGGAAAGGCTTCGTCGAAAATCTGTATATTAGCTTTTTAAGTATAGTGTTTATTCTGTCCGGCGGCTCAACAGATTCTAAATATAGGCAGGGTTGTCTGGAAACCGGATACCGTTTATCGGCAATCGAATCTGTCAGCCGCAGCCATGATAAATCCAACTGAAGCATAAATAACTCTTGAATATGGCCAACAAATACAAATTACTAAACAGCGAGGAAGTCATTCGCCGAGAAGATGAGGAATTGATCAAACGCCGCAAAGCCGTTCATGGTGAAGACCTCGACCAAAAAGGCTTGGACGAAACCCGTTTTGGAATTGCCCTCTCGGGCGGCGGCATCCGCTCCGCTACCATCAATCTTGGAATTTTAAAAACGCTGAATAAATTTGGGATCTTGAAAAGGGCGGATTACCTCTCTACTGTTTCGGGAGGCGGTTATACGGGGGCTTACGTGCAGGCAATGTTACGAGAGAAAGGAGATTACGAAGAGCTCTTCAAGGATAAGGACATTGACTACCTGCGTTCCAGAGGCGCTTACATGATACCGGGTACGGGTTTTTTGAAGACTTGGAATACCATTATGTTGACTATTGGTTTTTTGATTAGCCTCGCCATGAGTTGGTTGAGCCCAGCGCTTGTTGCAGCTTTGATTTATATGATCTCCGTTTTTGTTAGTAAGCTTTTTAGGTTGAACATATTGTCTGGTTTTCGAGAATTTATTTCCAGTATTAATGAAAGCCTCTTAAATTTCAGCGTCTATAATCCCTTTCCGCAACTTGATGTTTTGGAGATAGGGATGTATGCAGTCTTAGTACTTTTCTTTGCACATACCCTCACGAATCTGATCCTAAACTATCACGTTAGTATTTCTAGAAGCTTTAATCATGTGGAGACAGCCATTGTTTCCACCGCACTGATTGTATTGTGCGTATTTAAATTAACCAATCTAAATCAACCAGCCGCTGATGGGGCTAGCCATAACTTAATTGATAATCCAGGTTACATTTTGGTTGCTATGCTATTGGTCTTGTTGGGCTTTTTCACCAATCCAAATGCGCTGAGCTTTCATCGCTTTTATAGAAATCAATTAGCCGACGCCTTTTTGCATCACTCCGGAGATTATAAAAATGCGAAGCTGAAAGACCTTTGGGATGTAACCAAAGCGAATACTCTTTTGGCGCCTTATCTGCTCATTAATACTTGTCTGAATCTACAATCTACGAGTGATCCAAAATTTAAAGGAGCTAAAGCCAATGATTATTTTTTATTATCTCCGCTCTTTTGTGGGTCAAAATTAACGAAGTATGTCTCTACCAAAGACACGCCGGATTATCAGGATATCACCCTCCCCGCTGCGACTACCGTGAGCGCCGCTGCTGTGAACCCGGGCATGGGTATGTACTCCAATAAATTGCTTAGTATCATCATGACGGTCTTCAATGCTCGTCTTGGTTTTTGGATTCTAAATCCTACAAAGCTCAATAAATCAGGTATCGTCTGGTGGCCGTTATATTTCTTTTATGAATTGTTTTCTAAAATAGGAACAGACAACAGAATGCTTAATATCTCCGATGGAGGGCATATTGAAAACCTGGGCGTGTACGAATTGTTACGTCGGAAGTGTAGATTGATTCTGGCAGTAGATGCTGGAGCAGATCCTGGTTATGGTTTTTCTGATTTGGAAAATTTAACAATACGTGTACGTAATGAGTTGGGACTCGAAATTACTTTTCCTTACGGAGAAACTCCAGAGGATGTCATTCGCCCAAAACCTTCTCATGGGTATTCTGAAAAACGATATTGCATTGCCAAAGTCCATCAGCTTTGGGAGGAAGTGGTTCCAGAAGATGAAGCAGGTAAGCCCATCCTGGACAAAAGCGGTAAACCTATTGAAGTCTTAATTAATTATAAAAGTGTTCGGGATGCATTGACAAGGCTAACGCCAGAAGAGAACCTTCATCTGAAGCACGTTCTCGACGTGCTTCAGATTTCTGACTATATAGACGATGTACTTTCTACCGTAAAAAGCCAAAGGGAAATTGATGAACTGTACGATGAATATGGGCTAGAGGATAACGTTCGTTACGTTTTTCAAACCTTACTGCAAGTCTTTCAAGAAGTAAAACAAGTACTGGAGATCAGGCTAGAACATAAGTTAGATAACCATGCGGAAGAGCGACGGGTACTTCGGAAAATCATAGAAGTGATTGACGAAAAAGCGAAGAAGTTATTTGTGGTTAGTACCCTAGTGTATATCAAGTCCTCTGTAGTGGCACCGCAGAGAAAGTTACAATTGTCTGATAAAAGTAGTTTAGAATATCAGACTTATAAATATAAAGTATACCACCCTTCCTTTCCTCATGAGCCAACCTCAGATCAGTTTTTTGACGAGGTGCAATGGGAATCTTATTATCGGGTAGGGCAGTACATTGGCGCGGATGTGCTCGGTGTCAGAAACTTAATGAGATACTTTAAAGATAAAAAAGAGGCTCCTCAATTTAATGTAGATCAATTGCTCTGGCTATTTGATGAAAAGATCGACATCTTTCAAACGGTGGTGCCAGTAGAAGAAACGGCTACGGTGATTTTTGATGAACCAGAGGTATTAAGAAGTAGAGGTATGAATGAACCGGAGCCAGAAGAGGAAGCAACTGCAAGTGAGCCGGCTGAAGAAATGGCTGGTGAAGACGCGGCAGGCGGAGGACCTCCATCTCCTTCTGCAACTCTAGAAACAGAAGTTGATGACCCGGAATTTGATCAGATACCTGTGAGTAGTAAGATTGTTGTTGGGGGGGAGGATGAGTATTCGATGTAGATGGAGAATCAAAATTTAAATGGAAATCAAAAATGCCCTTAGTACGCTAAGTATTAGAGGTTATTCGGTTTCGGGTCTTCGGTTTCCGGCCGACCGTACCATTCTATTTGGAATAACCTCTATTACCCAAAAAATAATTTCCCGATTTCTTTGTTGGAAACGATTATATAAAATCACTCTCCCTTTGGTCATTTTGATTTACATAATCGTTTCCAAATCGGGATTTAATTTTTCGTTGTCACTAAGACCCAGGAAAGGGAAAGTGTTTTGTATTTTTTTTGTGAAAAATTGATGCTCTTTGCGTCCTTTGTGGTTTTATTATACGAAATGCGGAACGCATAATTAGTTCGTGGGAGTTAAAACACCCCCGCCCCAATCTCAATCACAAAACCACTATTCTCAAAAGACCCAAAACCCACATTCTTCCAACCCATCCGAATACCCCAGAAATCAGTACCAAGATGTCGTAGAAAACGGAGCGGCGTTTGAGAAATATTCAAACGTATCTTAATCCCAGCTTCAGAAACAAATGAAAACTTATAAATGGTCTTTGTCGGATCGACTTCTCTGTCAAAAACTTCATAGCCTAATCCTAAATAGGTATCCACCCATTTTGAGGCTGAACTAGAATAGGTAATCTGATGGCCCAATAATTTTTCAAATTCAATACTGTTGTTATCAATCACTGAGTTCAAATCGCCTAGATAAAATTTATTGTATAGCCAGCCGCCCGTCTTAGGCGCCTCCACGTTCTTGAAGAAAAATAGCGGAAAGGCGAAACTCAACCGATGAGCATCATCCCAGCGGTAAGCCAAACTGAGCGAGCTGTAGGACTTCTCGTCTTTGATCCATTGCTTTACACTCGCTCCTCCAGAGCCGGATACCTTTCGAATCCTTGGCCATTGATGTGGTTTCTTTGTTTTCATAACACGATCCAAACCCTTTACAATCTTCCCTTCTTCTTTTAGCTTTTTATAATCGGGGTAAGGCCTTAGTTCATATTGAGAACCTTCGATAAAGGAACCAAACTTCCGTTGGAAACTTTCATAATGAGGACTTCCTTTCGGCAGTGGAGGGAAAACAATAGAACGTTTATTTCTTGATTTGGCCATCCAAGCTTGGAAGCCTCCCGACACCAAACGCCCGGAGGTAATGATGTCGCGAATTCCCCAAGCATCATTGATGCGTTCCGTAACATCGTAGGTAGGGGTGTAAATTCCATCGGCATTCTTATCTGTGCAGGAGGCGTGTTTTCCTTCTTCTATTAAAATGGATAAAGGGAAAAAAGTTTGTGCATCTACATCAAAAGCATTGTAGTACCATTGGTTGCCGTGCGCTCGTGCAGTTACTTTCTTGGCTGTGATGGCGTAGCTATACTCCGGACAGAAGGTTACTTCTTCTATTCGTAATTGAATTGTTATAGACTCTATGTCATGGTCGTGAGCAGTAGGTCCTGTTTCTTTAGCAAAATAATAATAGAAGTCGAGATCAATGGCTTTAACATGTGAAAGGTCGAGGAGTTTCAATCGGGCGTCAAGACTTTCGTTATGAAGTACGGCGAGTTCTTTATCTATACCATATACATTTCTTAGTTTGTAATAAACAACGGGCGTTTTTTCTGCCTCATCAAAAGGAAAAGCATTCGGTAATTGTTTGTTCCCCTTTTCATCATATAGTAAAATTTCATCTGGTGAAAACCACAAGATAGGCGCAGCAAAAGAAGCCAGTTTCTCAAAGCTAATATGATTGTCTGTTCCTTTCCAAATAATACCAGGTGTATCAATCAGGCATTGCGCTGAAGCAAAACAAGAGATAAAAAGAAAGAGGAAAAGGGATATAAATCTGTTCACAGTTTTTTCTTTTGACATATGCTTGAAGCCACATTCATTGAAGCTCTCCTAGACATAACGGGGAAAAAATGGAGAAGTTGGGGGCTGTTTTAAAATCTTGTACGGTTGCCGTTTTTCGCTTCAGCTGGTTCTGCTCACTCTACGGCCTCTGCGTGATTATTAATTTTCGATAGGGGTAAGCTTACCTTTTAGGCGAAGAGCGCCTTCTCCCCTGTTTAGCGTATTTACTCAGGCAGCGCGCGCAGAGGCCGCAGAGCTAACGCGCTTAAACTTATAACTTAATAAACAGTATAGCGGTCCATGAAATGGGTAAGATATGGAGTGCTAAGGCCAAGAACCCTTAGTTTATTTGAATATATAATTTTATTTGAAAAAATATTAGTGGATTTTTTTAAGTATCAATGTATTGATTATCAATACATTAAGGAGCTAAAAACACTAAAGTACTGGTTGTGATTTAGTACTATGTGTTGCATAGTACTATATTTTGTATTACTTTTGCATTATGAGTTTAGATAATAAACTAGATGAAGCGCTTATGAAAAGCAAAACCCAAATGCGACGCGGTGTTTTGGAGATGTGCATACTGTCCATCATTTCCGAGGAGAAGGTTTACCCTTCCGATATCATTGCGAAGCTAAAAGCAGTAGAGCTAATCATAAAAGAAGGAACCTTGTATCCTTTGCTGTCCCGATTAAGGAAGGACGGCCTTTTAGATTATGAGTGGGTAGAATCTACACAAGGACCACCACGCAAGTATTTTAAGATCACCGATCTCGGTCGTCAGTTTTTAAACGGTTTAATGGCTAACTGGCAAGAACTCATTAATTCAGTCAATCAATCCACCAAAAATATAACAACGAATGAACAAGGTATTTAACATCAATCTGGGAGGCTATCCATTCACCATCGATGAAGATGCTTATGAGCATTTGAATCAATACCTGGACGCGATTCATGGCCACTTCAGAAAGTCGGAAGGCTATGAAGACATTACTACGGATATCGAAGACCGGATGGCAGAGCTGTTTCAAGACCTGCGGGATGGACGTCCAATCGTCACTTTGAAAACGGTGACCTCGGCTATTGATACCATGGGGACGCCGGAAGAATTTGGAGCAGAAGCGGTGGGCGCAAGTACCAGCTCTCCTGAAGAAGATGATGAACCGTTAGTAGAAAGAGACTTTGGTGTTAATCCAGGGAAACGGTTGTTTCGAAACCCGGATGACCAAGTCATCAAAGGCGTTTGCTCGGGTATCGCAGCTTATTTTGGTATTGGGGATCCATTGTGGGTGAGACTTGCATTTGTATTGTTAACAATTTCCGGGGGCTTAGGAATTCCGCTATATTTAATTCTTTGGGCTGTCTTACCCCAGGCAGTTACCTCTGCCGATCGGTTGGCGATGAAAGGCCAGCCAATCAATGTTTCTAACATTGCTAAAACGGTAGAAGAAGAAATGGATTCTTTGTCGGAAAAGTTAGCTGATTTAAGTGAGGGATTCACATCAAAAAAAAAAGCACTGGTGGAACCTTCGGCATTAGGAAGACCATTAAGAAAGGGTTTTCTCTTCTAGGTAACCTCATCAGTTGGGTCATTAAATTGATCCAAAAGTTATTCAGACCTATCATTTTCCTAATAGGCTTTGTGCTGGTTATTGCGCTATCCATCCTTTGGATCGCTGCAATAATCAGTTTCTTTTACGCCACTCCATTCACGGAGTATATCTTTAGTAATCGTTTCGCTTCTTTCTTCTCTTCACTCAATCTCTTCTTACTAATCAGCATTCCGCTATTCAGTGTTTTGATGTTTTTGATTAATAAAACATTTAAGAAAACAGTGGCTAGCAACCTGCATCTGCGTGCGGGATTGGGGAGCTTATGGGCAGTCAACTTGGTGAGCTTGTTGTTCTTTGGGATTTCTGAAAGTAGAAATTTCAACATGGGAACCTCTATTTCTGAAAGAGTTAACCTGCCTTATTTCGAGAGCGATACCATTTACATTAATAAAATACGAAAGTCAGACCACATAAACAGTATGATGAGCTTTGGTCCATTAAAATTGGATGACAAAGGCCTGGTAAATCACCACATCCATTATCGTTTTGTGAAAAGTGATTCTGATGAATTGGAAATTACTCAAATCAATCATTCTCGTGGTCGTACCTCCGCGGAGGCCGAACGTCATGCCCAAGCGATCAATTATGAAGTCAAAATCTCGGAAAACGAAATTAACTTGCCGCGTACTTTCCCGATTTTAAAAGGCTCAAAATACAGAGGTCAGGAAGTCGAAATTGTTTTTAAAGTACCTGTCGGTAAAACGGTAAAGTTTGGCAGAGGTATTTCCAATAGTATTCATGAATTTGAAGACGACAGAGATGCCGGCAACCCCTGGAGGAATGATGGAAAGTATTTCTGGACCATGGGTGAGAACGGCTTTGTGGCGCATGAATATGTAAAAAAGAGAAATCAACAGCAATCGTACAACTCGTTTAAAGATTTTACACAGATACAGATTGACGGCGAAATAATATTAAATATCGAACAGTCGAATAATTTTGATATTAAATCAAAAAATGCAGGAGAATTGTTAGAGGAAATAAAGGTTAACCAAATTGGAGATATCTTGACAATTACGCTGACTGAAGATCCAGATAGATATAGAGACAGTGAACCGGAACTCACCATCAAAATGCCCGAATTGTTGTCTTATGATGGCAACGGAACAGAGGAGGTGACCATTTCTGGTTTTGAACAAAAAAATATGCTACTTAAGAGTGATGGAGCACATGAGCTAAAGGCATTGGTAAACGTGGATAGCCTAGTAGTCCGCCAAGAAGGACGTACCCGATTTGACTTAAGGGGGGAAGGCCAATATCTAAAAGTAGTGATGGACGGCGGAAGTCGCTTAGACGCAGATAGATATAAGGTGAGTATTGCTGAGTTGAAAATGACACATAACAATAGTGTCGCATTGTCTGTCACTGATACCTTGTACAGAAGAGGAGAGTCAACCAGGCATGCGCATGGCTTGAACTTAGAAGGGGAGCCAGCCGTGGTAGATTTAGGAATGAAGAAGGAAACGGATAGTGAATAAACTTTTGTTGACTAAATCAATTGTTTCAGCAATTCATTCATTTGCGCTCCCACAACCCGATGGTTCTCTGTCAGTATGTGAACATCTACAATGTTTAAAGCTAGCCCCCAGGCTTTCCAGGCTGTTGTTGGAATGACAGTGTCCGTTTCTCCCAAAATCAAAATGGTAGGAATGGCTTGTTTTTCTAACAATAGTCCGGTATTTTTTTCACTATAAGTAAAATCATCCACAGAATTCCAAAACAGGAATAAACGATTTCTCCTTTTCGCTGTAGCTAAATGTCTTTCGACGAAATGCAGACTATACGAATTTAGCAAGCCAATACGATGTAGTGTTTTTGCTAGACCGAGATACCAAAATGGTTGACTCAAGGTAGCTTGTAATAAATAACGAAGACGCCTTGGAACCCAGCTGGCCCGACGAATGTATTGTTGGTTGAAACCATCGGGAGCCAGTAAATACACTTTCGTTACCTCGTTTTTCATTCCTTCCAACAAAGAGCACACGACACGAGCACCAAAACTATAGCCCATCAAAGTCACTTCTCCTTTTTGCTCCTTTCTTTTTATTTGAGCAATCGCTTCCGAAAAATCATTTCTAACAAACCTTTTCCCCACCCAGGCCGACTGGCCATGTAAAGGCAATTGCAAAATGTAAACGGTATACTTTGCACTAAGACTTTCTTTCAGACTTTTGAACAAGACCGCCCGATCTCCATAGCCGGGGATGGCGATCAGTAGCTCAGGGCCACTTCCGAATTGGAGGTAGGCCATTCTGTTGCCGTTGATGTCTAGGTATTGGTTGTTCATGTTTTTACGTGTCAAGCGTCCTTAGAGATATGGCAAAATCCACAAAATTTGTCATATCTAAAGGAGGACAATTTAAATGCTGCGTATCAGAAGTACTGCAGGTTATCTAACAAAGAATCTACGTAGCGCTGTTGCGGTTAAAAAACCTTCCGTTCAATAGTCTCAATGGAGACAGCGATGGAGAAAAGCCAAATTGATTGCGAACATACGTAATCTAATTCAGTTATTAGATTAGAAGTATTAGTTCAAAACAAATAAAAATGAAAAATAACAGTCTATTCCTACTGAGTTTCCTAACTCTTTTTCTTTTACAATCCTGTAGCGTCAAGACTTTCCATTCTGATTCTCAGCCCATCACTCATGAGCTTTGGGATACCCTTTTGCAAAAACATGTAACGCCTATTGGAGATGTAAACTACAAAGGCTTCATCGCTGATAGCGTTTCCTTTAATAAATATCTGACGTTGCTGAGCAACCACCATCCTTATAAAAAGAATTGGTCGGATGATGAAATGTTGGCTTATTGGATCAATGCATATAATGCTTTTACGGTGAAGTTAATTATTGATCATTATCCGGTAAAAAGCATCAAGGACATTAAAAGCGGGATTCCATTTGTTAGTGATGTTTGGACCGTAGAATTTTTTAAAATAGAAGGGAATAGTTATAACTTAAATAACCTGGAGCATGGCATTGCACGAAAGCAATTCAATGACCCCCGAATTCATGCGGCTTTTAACTGTGCCTCTTTCTCCTGTCCTCGTCTCCGTAATGAGGCTTTCACGGCCAAGCGACTTGATGGACAATTGGATGACCAGATGCGCTATTTTATCAACAACCCTACTAAGAATAAATTATCAGCAGATAATCCAAAGTTGTCTAAGATTTTCAAATGGTATGGTGGAGATTTTAAGAAGACCGGGATGAGCGTTCGGGAGTTTGTAAACCAATATGCTGCCGTGAAAATTAAGGAAGGAGCGGATATTGATCATCTGGATTATTTGTGGAACTTGAATGAGGTAACAGCGGAATGAAAGAAGGACGACATTTGAGGAGGGTGAAGTAGCCAAAAAGTATTAAAATTTTGTTAATTGCCTGTTTTCCGTTATACATATTGGTTTACAAAGGGTTTAACTAATAAGTACAATACAATTTAGGAGATTACAAGAAAGGAATCATCAAAACACTAAAATCCTGTACCATGAAATACTCTTTCAAAAATAGACTCGCGGCCATTGATTGGATCGCTGCCAATGCAAAAGACGAAGCGCAATTTGAAGCTCTTCGGGAACAATTGAATTTCAACCACATCTACTACAAAATCTTCTTTGTGGATTTGGGAGAACTGGAAGAAAGAGTTCTTCTGGGAAAAGATGAGATAATTGAAAATTAATTTTTAAATAACATTGGTTAAATAACCCCGTTTGCAGAAATGCAGACGGGGTTATTTTTTGGGGGTAACCGCAACGGTGCAACGAAAGGCGAAATATGGTTAATCTTTATTTTTTTTATATCTTCACCTTTAACGATTCTAAAAAAAATAAATAAATAACCATGCGTTTTCTCTTTTTCATTGCTCTCCTAGTTTGTTGTAACAATACAAACACATTCGCTCAGCAAGTTGCCCAAAACTACAAAGGAACTTACACCGTTCCCTTCGAGTATGACCATTTGCTTTTTACACCAACAAATAAAGTTCACCAAAATAAATCTGGAAAACTACCGCTCATCGTTTTCCTTCACGGCGCTGGAGAACGTGGTACTGATATTCAAAAAGTAAAAGTTCATGGCCCGCCAAAAATAGCAGAACAGGATACTGATTTTCCATTCATGGTTTTATCTCCTCAATGTCTGAAAAACCAACGCTGGGATGCTCGAGCGCTAAGTGAATTGTTGGACCACATCATTGCCAATCAACCGGTAGATAGTAGTCGAATTTATCTTACTGGATTAAGCATGGGAGGTCAGGGCGTTTATGATCTTGCCATGTTGCGACCCAATATCTTTGCTGCTATTGCCCCTATTTGTGGCGGTGATTATATGCATGCTTATTCTGCGGGCATCATCAAACATCTGCCAATCTGGGTATTCCACGGAGCAATGGATGAGGTAGTACCATTGGACAATTCAGTTCGCATCGTCAAAGCATTGAAAAGCTTAGAAGCTAATGTTCAATTTACCATCTATCCGATGGCCGGCCACGATTCTTGGACGGAGACTTATTTGAATGAAAATTTGTATACTTGGTTTTTGAACTGTAGGAAAAAGTGAAAAATAGTAACTGTTCAGCAGTTGGCTTTCTTCCATCTCGTTAGAGGAAACCCAACGGTCAATAGCTAAAAGCCGTGTACTGAATATACAGCACAAAAGATATAATTCATAAAGCATCCACTCATGAAAACACCACTCTTATTTTTGATAAGTATGCTAAACTGTATCTTCCTCTTTGCTCAGACGAGCCAAACGATTAAAGGGACGGTCACAGATAAAGAAAGCCAGCAACCGCTTATTGGAGCGACTGTTACCATAGAAGGGCTTGAGGAAGTAATGGGAACCACTACGGATTTGGAAGGTAATTTTCGTTTGGAAAAAGTTCCTGTTGGTAGACGAACCTTACGTTGTCAGTACATCGGTTATGCTCCTTTTATTTCTGATAATATTATCCTCAATTCTGCGAAGGAGTTTGAATACAACATTAGACTTACAGAAAGCGGAAGCACGATGGAGGAGGTTATCGTAACCGCTTACAGTAGACCTAATGAGGCACTCAATGAATTGTCCCTAGTTAGTACCCGCTCCTTTTCGGTGGAAGAAACACAACGTTATGCGGCCAGCGCAAATGATCCAAGTAGAATGGCAATGGGCTTCCCCGGTGTTCAAGCCTCAAAAGATAGCCGCAGTGATATTGTTATTCGGGGAAATTCCGGAATTGGATTGTTATGGCGATTGGAAGGCGTTGACATTCCGAATCCAAATCACTTTGCGCGGCGAGGTTCTTCTGGGGGAGGGATTACTATTTTCTCTGTGAGCATGTTGAGTAATTCTGATTTTTCAACGGGTGCTTTTCCCGCAGAATATGGCAATGCATTCTCGGGTGTTTTTGATATAAAATTTAGAAAAGGAAATCGGGAAAAACGAGAACATAGTTTTCGCGCTGGAATGCTCGGGTTGGATTTTTCCACAGAAGGACCGATTAAAAAAGGACGGAGCAGTTACTTAATCAACTATCGTTATTCCACACTGGGATTACTGAATCAGATGGGAATCTATTTGGTGAACCCACGGGCAGATAATGCTTTTCAGGATTTGTCTTTCAACCTTTATTTTCCATCCGAAAACAATAAGTCTAATTTCACGGTTTGGGGGATCGGTGGGCTTAGTGATGAATTCCAGCGAACAGATGGAGAGGATCCGGATCAATGGCAAAAATACACGGACTACCTTCGCCGCGATTTTCAAACAGACATGGGGGCGATTGGTGCTACACATACTTGGTTGAGGGATACCAGCTCTTTTGTGAAAACAGCGATAGCAGTCATGGGACAGAAAATTCTTTTTCAAAATGATACACTCAACAATGCACTTACAGCGGGTATTGTCAATGATGAATTGTATACTAATCTGCGCTATACGCTTACTTCTTACTACAGTAAAAAGTTAGGGAAAAAGACGAGATTGAAAACGGGCCTGTCTGCAAGCTTGCTCAGTTATGATTTACAATTTGATAAGCTGGAAGGATTTGGGAGCACGGAAACCTATGTTAATTACCTTGATGAAAAAGGAAGCAGTTTGCTCTTGCAACCCTACGTTCAATTCCGTTTTAAGCTTAGCCCAAAGTGGACAGTCAATGCAGGAGCACATATTTTGTTTTTAACTTTGAATAATACCTACTCATTAGAACCCCGTGTAGCAACGAAGTATCAATTGTCAAAACAAAATTCGATTTCATTTGCCTATGGTTTGCATGGCCGCATGTTGCCAATCGGAACTTATTTTACGAAAGTAGAAGAGAACGGAATCACAAGTCAACCGAACAAGGACTTGGAAATGATAAAATCACATCACCTCGTTTTGGCTTATGAGTATTTGTTTAAAAGTAAAGCAAGAATAAATGTAGAAACGTATTATCAATACCTCTATGATGTCCCAGTTGGCGCAGAAGTCAATAGTACTTTTTCGGTACTTAACCGGTTGGATGGTTATGGTACAGAGAAATTAGTTAATGAAGGGACAGGCCAAAATATAGGTCTGGATTTAACAATCGAAAAATTTTTCAATAAAGGGACTTTTTTTCTGATTGGTGCTTCTGTCTTTAATTCAACTTACACTGACGTCGGTGGTGAAGAACACAATACTCGTTATAACAGTAATTTTGCAGGAACGGTTATGGGCGGAAAAGAATGGACGTTTAAGAATGGAGCGGTCTTGCAAACGAGTTTAAAGTTGCTGAGTAACGGTGGCGCGCGCATCACTCCGCTTTTGGCTGGTGCTCCTGCTAGTCGCTATTCCCGGGAAGCTCCTTTTGACGAAAGTCGCCCCTTTGAACAAAAGGTCAGCCCTTTCTTTCGGCCTGATCTCCGCATTTCTTATCGAGTGAATAAGCCAAAGGTGGCTTGGACCATCGCGCTGGATGTGCAGAATGTAATTAACAGAGTAAATGAAGATGGCTTGGATAGAAGTTATGATCCGGTTACGAATACTTGGGAAGATCGGAATCAGTCGGGGCTTACGCCGATTTTGAGTTTTCAGATAGATTTCTGATTTTCCAATTATTGAACTATTTTGCGGTTACTTTATAAGAGATTACTGATTCTCAACTTGTGAATAATCATTATAAAATGAACATACCCTGTCTATAATTAATTAACTAAATAAAACTTTATGAAACAATCATTACTTATTTTTTCGATCCTTTTCTTATTTGCTTTTCAAGCCGCCAATGCCCAGGTAGCGAAAGGTAGTTTAATGGTTGGTGGTACTGCAGGTTTTACTACGGAGTTTAGAGAAGACTCTGACAATCTGTTTTCATTAACCATCAATCCAAGCGTGTCCAAATTTTTTACAGATGAGCTTGCAGTAGGAGGAGCAATTGGAATCACTTATCAAAAGCTTGGCGAGTCCAGTGCTTCAGTGGTTAATATTTTGCCTACAGTAAGATATTATTTCACTGGTTTTGAAAACAACCCTGCGTTCTTTGGACAAGCTCAGATTGGACTTGCTTTAATTAATCAAAAATTTGGAGATGAATCGGACTCAGAGAATGCCTTGCAATATGCACTCGGAGCGGGAATGTCATTTTTTATTACGGAGAACGCTTCTATCGATGCACTATTGGCTTACAATCGAATCGGTGGAGACTTTGATATAGGTAGCTTTGGTTTGAGCGTAGGTTTTCAAGTTTTCTTGAATAACGGAGAATAGAAATTTGTGCTTTTTGTGCTCTCTGTGTAAGGGGGAAATGCGATAAGGTAAAATACCTTTGACGTGAATAATGCGGGATACTTACACAGAGAGCACAGAGACCACCGAACAAAATACTATAAAACGTGCGTTAGCTTTGTGCTCCCTGTATAAGTGAAAATCGCAATTGGGCGCGAAGGATAAAACAAGAATGTTACAAACTACAAACGCCTCCCCATCTCCGAAACCCCAGCCACATTAAAGAACCCAACCGGAACATCTCTTGGTTCTGCCTCATCTGGCCCTACAAAAATAATATTCGTTGGTACATTAGACGGTGGCTCTGCAAAAAGTGTTGCATCTCCCAGCGTCATTTGAGTACGTGCGCCAACGAGGAAGTAGTAAGCCTCCTCTGTTAAAGAGTGAATCTCTACATGAATCGAATCTCCAACCGCCCAAGGAGCATTGTCATCATCGTCCTCATTGATGTTTCCACGGATAGGAGCAATGAAGAAAACACCATCAGCATTTCCTCCAGGGGAAAAAGAACCATCGTAGGCGATATTCATCTCCCCCGGTTTATTTAAAAACTGACCATTTTTAAAGGATTTGATCCAGTAAGCGTCTCCCTTTCCTATGAAATCACGGGCGTAAACCTGTGCGTAAATGCCCTCAGGTTGTCCCAGATCTTCTTCTCTTTCTTCAGTGGGGATACTGTCTATCTGCATGATTCGATTCATGACGGAAGCAGACGTGTATTCTTTGTTGTCAACTGTTGTAATAGATAAAGTGTAGCTGTCTCCTATCTTTCCAAAAGAAGTTCCGTCCACGGATTCCCAGGTGTAATTCCCATCGTTGTTATCGTCTATGAATTCGTAGGGAGGGTTGCCAGCGTCGTCTGTTATAAAAACAGTAGCACCGGTTTCTGCAGGCGATTGACTGCTGTCGAAATAAGCAGAGGTTCTGACCAAGCGAATGGTTTGAGGAGCAACCTGGTTATTGATCCAGGCATCCACGACTAGTTGATTGTCACCCACTTCTAAATCTACTTCTATAACATCTTCGCAGCTAAAGGCCAAGGTTAAGATGGTGAAAACAGTTAGGGTTTTGATTATATTTTTGAATTGCATTTTGATTGTTTTTTGATTTACCGCAAAGGCGCGAAGGTTCGCAACGTTATCTTAGCGAAAAGTACCTTTGGTACTTCGTTGCGCCTTTGCGATGAAAAAATACATTTGGCGGAACGCCAATTTGCCAAAGGCGAAAATTAGAAATTAAAGTTATAAGCTACTGAAGGAATGAAACTCCCTATTACAGAAAACTTTACAGCTTCTGTTGGGGTGGGTTCTCCAGTCAGAATTCTTCCGTCAGGTTGTCTGAAGAAAATGGAAAACGGATTTCTTTTATTGTATACATTATATACAGAGAAGACCCAGTCCCCTTTCCAACGCTTGCCTGCTTTTTCTTTACCCGCCAATGTCGCTGAAATATCCAGTCGGTGATAAGCAGGAATACGAACATTGTTTCTGCTGCCGGAAGCTATATTTGGAATGACGTAGCCTTGTTGTTCCACACGATCCGTTGGGAAGGTGGTAGGTGTTCCTGTATTTATTACGAAGTTGGCAGAGAAAGTCCAGCGCTTGTTGAGCTCGTAGAAAGCCGTGGTGCTGAAATTATGCGTTTGGTCGAAGCGAGAGGCAAACCACTTGCCATCATTCACACCTTCTATTTTACGTTCTGTTCGGGCTAAGGTATAACTGAACCAACCGGTGAACTTTCCCTTCGTTTTCTCTATCTGCAATTCCAGGCCATAAGCTCTTCCTCTCCCTTCTAGTAGTTCTCCTTCTAACAAAGGGTTTACAAAAAGGTCAGGTCCGTCTATATAATCGATTAAGTGATTAAAGTCCTTATAATAAATTTCTACAGAAGAAGAGTAGCTGTTGTTGAACCAGTTTTTAAAGTAACCTAAGGCATATTGATCTGCTCGTTGAGGTTTGATATTATTGGTACTCGGTGTCCAAACATCAAGTGGGGTAGAAGCCGTAGAATTTGAAATGAGGTGAATGTACTGGAACATTCTGTTGTAACTAGCCTTGACAGAACTTGACTTGTTAACTTGATATTTGATGGAAGCACGAGGTTCTAAATTGGCGTAATCCTGAATGCTTTCCCATTGGTCGTAAGTGGTTGGGACTCCTGATAACTCTTTTCTTTGACCAGGAGTTACTTCCGTAAATTCGTAAGCGGTGCCATCACCCATGTAGTTGAAGTAAGACAAACGTACTCCATATTGTAAAGAGAGACGCGAGTTGATGGTCTGTTCGTTTTCTGCAAAGATGCCAGCTTCCAACGCATACTTTTTATCCACACTAAAGTCTCTGGTTTCGCCATCGCTGACGCCAACTGCGTTACCTGGAGAAAATTCATACATGATACCTTGACCTCCGAAAGTGATGAGGTTCTTTGGATTCAAAAACCAGGAGAGATCAGACTTTAGACTATAATTTACGATGCCTGCGCTCCAGTCGAAACTATCGGTATCATCAGATCCAAAGTTGATTTGATAATCGTAGTTGGAATAATACGCTGTAAAATTAGCGAAAAGCTTATCACTGAATAGGTGGTTCCAACGAAAGGTCGCCGTAGAATTTCCCCAACTAAAACCAGCATCATCGCCAAAGCCAAAGTTGTCCCGACCCAGATAGGCAGATAAATAGATTCGGTCTTTCGAAGATATTTTATAATTGGTTTTAAAAGTTAAGTCATAGAAATTCAACTTAGAATCTGCTAGTGACCCACTCAGAAAAGGCTTCGCCAGGATATCTGCATAAGAACGCCGCGCCGCTACAATGAAAGACATCTTATCCTTGATAATCGGAGCTTCTATTGCTAGTCGACTAAAAATTAAACCAACGCCACCGGATACTGCTAATTTTTTAGAGTTTCCCTCCTTCATCCGTACATCCAAAATCGAAGACAAACGCCCTCCGTAACGGGAAGGAATTCCTCCTTTGTACAATTTTACATCTTTCACTGCGTCGGGATTAAAAACAGAAAAGAAGCCAAAGAGGTGAGAAGAATTGTATACCGGTGCTTCATCAAGCAAAACCAGATTTTGATCAACACCACCACCACGAACATTGAAGCCTGTAGCGCCTTCGCCCACGGTACTCACTCCGGGAAGCAACTGAATAGATCGAATAACATCAACCTCTCCAAGTAATGCCGGCATCTTACTTATAGTTTTTATGTTCAATTCATTGGTAGACATTTCCGTTCTGGTCACGTTTTCATCTTCCGCTTCAGAGGTGACTACGATCTCGGTAAACATAATACCCTCTTCGGCAAGTTCTACTGCAAATGTAGTGTTAGTGTTGAGGTTTATTTTTTCTTTTTTGGTCTGATAGCCGAGATAAGAAAACTCCACGTTATATTCGCCGGAAGGGATAGAAATGGAATAGAAACCATATTCATTAGTCGTTGCTCCACTGAGGATTTCCTTTACGAAAACATTGGCGCCGATTAGTGTCTCTCCATTTTCAGCATCTTTGATGTATCCGCTGAGGGTGACTTTGTCTTGAGCCGTTACAAAAAGTGGAAGCAGGAATAGAAAAAGCAATATCAGTAAGCTGGAGCTTTTACTGTTGATGAGAATGGGGTTTTTGTGATTCATTAAGATTAGATTGTTTTATTAGGATTTAGCTTAATACTGGGAAACAGTATGATTTCAATATTGTTGAAAATGTTAACCTTTTATTTAAGGGCTTATTGCGGGCGAAATTAATAGATTTATTCTTAATCTATGATATAGAAATGTTAAAACTATACGGAGGCTTAGTCTACAGCGACTGACTGTTCTAAAATATCGTTTAACCTGCCTTTATTCTTTAATCAATTTGTACATCAATGGGAGAAGGGTAAGGTAGGTGCGTTGATAAGGATAGGCTTAATCATGCTACTCCCTGCCATAATTAAGCTCACACTTTGGATGATGTTTAAGCTGAATTCAGAAGGGGAATTATGACTGTTTAGGGGCATCAAATGGTGAAACGGTGCTGCGATAGGATATACAATTTGACATTTTAAAAAGTACCAACCAACCAATCGATTTCCGATTTCGTAATCAATAAATTATAAATGGCATTGACTCGATTATTAGCGGCCAGTAAAAATTGATTCTGAATCTGTCGAAAATCCAGAGAAGTAATTTGCCCCGCTTTGAAGCGCTCTTCTGATAATTCAATATTTCGACGGGCATTTTGTATTTGCACTTCCGTTAAATCCAATAAGTTTAATTGGTGATTGTAGTTTTCTAACAATATATCTACTTGTCGGTATAGTTGTGCCTTGGCTTGCAAGATAGAAAGCTGCGTAGTTTCTTCCTGAAGTTTAGCCGATTGGATGTTTTCTTTTCGAAGACCACCATCGTACAAATTCCAGTTGGCTGCAAGGCCCACATTTCCATTTACCCGATTACTATATATGGTCTCAAAAGGATCTCCGGAGACTGGGTCGTCAGCAAAGAATTTGAAAGCGGTACCAGAAACTCCAAAAGAACCATTTAGGCTAACGGTTGGTTTTCTGCCGGCTTCTTGCAAATTTGTATTTAAACGATCCAATACTGCTAGTACCCTTAACGTTTTTAAAGTATAGTTTTCCTCTTCCAGCCTTTGTCTGATCTTATCCTTATCTAATTCTTCACGAGTAATATTTAAGCGTTCGCTAAAAATATATTCCTTATCGCTTTCTATGGTTAGGTACAAGTTTCTTTTCGAAATATTAATGGCATTGTCCTGATTGATCAGGTTTATAGAGTCCGTAGTCAGTGCGTTTTCAAATTGGAGAATGTTAAAAGAATTGGATTGCCCGAATTTTTTTTTGACGTTTTCATAAGTTAGTCTTTCCTTAGAAAGGGTAAAGGATTCAGAGAAGAATTGACGTCGTTCCATTTGAACCAAAACATCCGCGTACCCCTGGCTAATATCCCTTATAAGGTTATGAGCTTCCTGAGAACGCAATACCTTCTGCTGATTACTAGCCAGCTCCAATTGATTTTTAGCAATAGCAATCCGGCCTCCGGAATACAATACCCAATTGGCATCAACAGAACCAGCAAGCGAACTATTGAAAAAAGCCCCCCTCAAAAAGCTTGCTTCGTTGTTGTCATTAATCAAGGTATTGGAAAGACTACCATTGAGGTCTACAGTAGGTCCTTTCCCTGCTCGGGCCCAACTATTATTGTTATCTGCAATAGCAATGTTTTTTTCTGCAATCTTTATCCCAAAGTTATTTTTCAAACCAATAGAGATGGCTTTTTCAAGATTCATTTCCTCCTGGCTAAAAGATGCCAGCGGAGTTAATAACAATGCAATTGTAAGTAGAAGAATGTTTTTAATCATTTTTTAAATATTTTGTATCTCGCATTATTTGCGCCCAAAGTGTTTTTACTCACTCGCGATTTTTCATCACGCAGAGGCCGTAGAGAGCACAGAGCCAACGCGGGTTTTATAGTATCTCGCTTTTCGGCCTCTGCGCTCTCTGCGTGATTACCCCGCATAAAAAGAGCAAAAACTACAAAGCACTCTCTGCTATAACCAACGTAATTTTTACTAGAGCCGCAATACCTCCCAAAGCCAAAAGAGCAAAGAAGAAAGTCAGCACCCAAGGATGATTACGCTCCGGATAAGAAGGCTCCACCATCGCTCGCGT
The DNA here is from genome assembly GCA_047626155.1 of Saprospiraceae bacterium. Lineage (GTDB taxonomy): Bacteria > Bacteroidota > Bacteroidia > Chitinophagales > Saprospiraceae > CALGLS01. Next base: position 71,329 of record JBLHRR010000006.1, read on the forward strand.
CAACTCCCGATTCCCAGTCCAAAGCTTCGTGGAAAACAAACGGATGTCACTCGCTATAACCAACAAGGCCGGAATCAAAACCAGCAAAATGAAAGTAGAAACCATCAAACCAAAAGCAATCGAAACAGCCATCGGAATCAGGAACTGAGCCTGAACAGAATCCTCTAACAAAAGAGGTAAAAGCCCTGCCACAGTAGTCACGGTTGTTAATAGAATCGGTCGAAATCTCGAAACCCCGGTATCATATAAAGCCGGCTTAAAAGCATAGCCCTCTTTGATCTTGCCATTAAAAGTAGAAATGAAAACCAGGGCATCATTGACCAAAATTCCAATCAAAGCAATCATCCCCAAAACAGAAAGGAAACTGATCGGTAAACCCAGAAACCAATGCCCCAATCCCACGCCAATAAATCCAAAAGGAAATAAGGCAAAGACTACGAAAGCCTGACTGACGGAGCCAAAAGTCAAAATAATAACAAAGAGCATACATAGTGCAATCAGTGGAGCTACTCGGCCCATGGAGTCCTGCCCTTTCTTATTTTCTTTTGCCTGACCCTCAAAACTTACCTTTACCGAAGGGTACCTTGCAAGGACCCTTGGCAATATTTCGGTATTAATATCATTGTTTACATCGGATACGGAAACCTGTTCGTCAGAGACATCGGCTGTAACTCGAATTTCTCTCTGACCGTTTAGATGATTGATATTGACAACACCTCGTTCTGTGCTGAAACTAACCAACTCTCCAAGCGGAATAGATTGCCCATTGGGGCTGCGATACCTCATGTTGGCTAGGTCATCTAAAGAACTTCGATCTTCTTCGCCATAGCGAATCCAGACTTTGACTTCATCGGAACCACGTTGTAATCGTTGTATCTCTACCCCAAAGAAACCTTGCCGGACATACTGCATAATTTGTCCGAGTGTCAGTCCCAGATTGTAGGCCTTTGGTTTTAATTCAATTGCAACTTCTTTCAGTCCTTCTGCATTGTTGTCCTGAATATCTCTGAGGTCTGTTATCTTAGACAGTTCTTCTTTTAGATCTGTAACAGCATCGTTAATTTCTGTTTTGTTTTTACCGATAAGTGAAATAGAAACCGGATCGCCAAAAATACCACCGAGCCCAAAAATCAATTTTTCTGCTTCTTCTACTGGTCCTAATTTTTCTCTGATGGAATTGGTGAGCATCCTGTTTTTAACCTCAGGTCTTTCTTCTCCAGATAATAAATAATAGGTTAACGTTCCTTTGTAGGAAGCTGGGCCAACCGTCTTTACGATCTTTTCAATCACATTTTTCTCCCCGCCAAAATACTTATCCTTAAAGGACTCGTTTACTTCCCAGGAAACGGTTTCTATAGAATCCAGTATGGCATGCACGCGTGCTTCATTGGCACCAGCAGGCAGTTCGAGAGAGACACTGAAATTATCGGACTGAACAAAAGGGAAGAAAGTTCCTTTAATGAAGCCACCAGCGAAAGCACCCATGACGATCAACAAACCAGTTACACAAATGGTAATGGTCGGTAAAGGAAAACGCATGCTGAAATTTAGAACAGGACCGTACATTCTCTTTCTCAAAAAATTCATCACCCGGTCAAAATATCTTGTAATGGGATTTACATTACCCTCTGTTAAAGCCTTAGAATGAGCAATGTGTGCAGGCAAAATAAAGGCTCCTTCAATCAAAGAAAAGATCAAAGTGAAAATAACAACAACCGCCAATTGACTAAAGATATCGCCCAAGCGCCCTTCAATAAAGAAGAACAGCGAAAATGCAATAACCGTAGTGACGATGGCAGCAGTAACGGCAGGTAAAACCTCCATCGTTCCTTCCAGTGCGGCATCCATAGGTTTGGCTCCTCGTTCATAATGCTGATAGATATTTTCCGCAATCACAATTCCATCATCTACCAGGATACCAATAACGACGACCATTCCGAAGGTAGAAATTACATTGACGGTGATGCCCAAAAGAGACGCAGACATAAACATTCCTGCAAAGGAAATTGGAATGGCAACCGCTACCCAAAAGGCAAGACGAATGTTTAGAAACATTGCTAACAGTATAAATACAATCAGGAAACCAATGGCGCCATTTTCTTTGATAAACTCAATTCGTCCATTCAAATACAATTTTCCATCCCGAATTTCAGTAACAGTAACCTCTGGATGTTTCAGCCTGAAATCGGCGAGGTATGTCTGAGCTTTTTCAGAGACGGAAAACATATCTTCCTCCACTGTATTAAAGACATTGATACTTACTCCCGGTACGCCGTTTACGAAATTTCGAATAGGCGTATCTTCCCAACGATCTTTTACATCTGCAATTTGGGCTAAGCGAACAACACCACCGTTGGGGTTCGACCTAATAACAATGTCGCGAAATTCCGCCGCGTAATAGTTCTTGTTTTTGGCTCGGATCAATAAATCCTCTGATTCTGTTTCTATCGTTCCTCCGGTGGCCAATAAGTTGGTTTGCGCAATAGCAGTAACCGCCTCGTTAAAAGCAATGTCTAAGGCCCGCATGTCTTTTTCGCGAAAGCTGATTTCTATTTCTTCTTCCGGAAAACCAATAAGTTCGGTCTTGCTGATCCCGTCAATCGCAAGCAGATCATCTTCAATATCCTGAGCAAATTTCTTTAGTATTTTTAAATCAATATTTCCGCTAATTGCAAATTTATAAGCATCACTGACTTGTTCTGCTTTGAAAATTACCGGTGGCTCCATTGCCGTTGGAAAAGAGCTGATTCGATCTACCGCATTTTTTACATCCTGAAGCAACTCATCCATGTTCACCCCTTCCTTTGCCTCTACAACAATGTTCGCAGAGTTCTCAGAAGAAACAGAAGTCGTCTTATCAATACCTTTTACGCCAATGAGGTTTTCTTCAACTTTGGAGGTGACGCCCTCTTCCATTTCCTCGGGAGAAGCACCGGGAAAAATCATTTGGATATTGATGATCTTGTTTGGCGTTTCTGGAAAGAAAGTCGTTTTCATATTCAGTAAACCGACACCACCCATGATGAAAATAAAAACCATGAGGAGGTTGGCGGCGACTGAATTGACCAGGAAAAATTTTATGATACTTCGCATATGAAGAGTTGCTACTGGTTAGTTGATGCTTGCTGATTTTTGGTATTGATAAAAAATCAATTTCAAAAATCACGAATGAAAATTTGCAAGTTCTGAGAAGATTCGTAAAAGGGTGGAGTGTTTACAACTTCACTTTTTGTCCTACAAATAAATTGTTAGAAGACGAGATAACAACTCGGTCACTTGCTTCTAAACCTTTGACATAAACTTTGTTTTCTACAAAATTAATGACAATCACTTCCTTGATCGATAAGGTAGTATCGGAATCCAAAAGGAATACTTCGTTTTGGTTGACGAGTACTTCTTTGGGTAGAATGGAAACATCAGTAACCATAGCCGCACCGAGCTTACCCTTGAGGTACATCCCATCGCGAAGCCCCTGGCCACTGACAGTGATATAGACCGGAACACTTTGCGTTTGCTGATCTATTTGTTTGCTGGTTCTATTGACCGTTCCTTTCCAATTTTTTCCCATTTCGTCCGAGAAGAGTTCTACCTTTTGACCAACAGAAACATATTTCAATGCATCCATAGTGATCGGCGAAACAAGCTCGTAATTATAGGTGTTCATAATTTGCCCGAGGTTCGCACCAGGACTAACGAGTGAACCAGGATAATTATTCACAGAAATAAAAACGCCATTAAAAGGTGCATAGATACGGTAGTTGTTCATCTTCTCCTCCAAGCTCTTGATGGTGTAATATTGGCTTTGAATAGTTTTACCACCAATGAAGTATTTCGCTTTTTGATTGCTTGTCTTTGGTAATGCTTTTACATTTTGTTCTTCGTCAAAATTGTGCAGGTAAGTCAGCCACTTTTCATATTCTTCCGGGTAGTCAAACTTCAAGTCCGGCATGATCTGCGTGATCTGATTGTAAAGCATACTACGCTGCGCTTTGAGATTGTACTCATCGTCTTTGCTTTTTACCTGGAATAGCAAAGACCCTTTTGAAAAAGAGCTTCCTTGTTTCCAGGTCTTTCCAGTGGATAGTAATTTTCCCTGAACCTCTGCGGCCACGTTTATTTTTTCGTAGGCACTGAGCCTGCCATCCACTTCAATTTTATTTTGAATTTTGGTCGGTGGAAATTGATCGACCCGCACCGTTCTAATATCGCGGCTTACAGCTTTTGAGGAAACCGTAGATTGTTTTTGAGAAGAACTGTACTGGTAAGCTCCGGCTCCGAGAAGGAGAATGACGAGGCTGAGTACAAAGGAGATGATGGTTTGTCTTGAGAGCATTATGCTTAGGTATTAGATGTTTCTTGGTTTGTTAGTAATAATAAAAAACTAACTTGAGTATTTGCCTTTGAATTTATAACTGTAGCGACTAGAAAGAGCGGAAGTGATAAATTCAAGGGACTGTATAAATGCTCAAATTATTTTTTGTGTAATTTTTGTCAGGTTAAGGTATAAAGTCGTTAATACTTTTTTAGCTATTTCGATTTCCTCAGGGCTATGTTCGGTCAGTAAATCCTCGTCCATTTTGCTACTTATTTTGATGATTTTTTTCTTCAGCAACTTCCCTTTTTCCGTTAGGAAAATTCTGGAAACCCGTCGATCCTTTTCATCTGTCTTTTTCACAATCATTCCCGCATCTATCATCTGTTGTAACATTTTATTGATGCTGCTCTTGGTCTTAATGATGGACAAACCCAGTTCCTTCTGACTCAAGCCATCCTGTAGCCAAAGCTCCGCTAATATGCCTATACAAGAAGAGGGCATGTCTAGTCCCTGTCGTTTCATTTCAGGAGCAACATGTTTCCTAATGAGCCGCCCCGCGCGGTTGGTTAGAAATCCAAAATGGTTATATGGATTGAATTTGTCTTTTGTCATTGGTAAAACTAGCCTAAGAACAGGCAAAGGTAATAAAGGTTCACTAGTGAACTAATTTTTATTTTACTAATTTGATGGAAATCGTTTGCTGAGGAAAATATATGATAGGGAAAGTCTAAAGATATGGCATGTTTTGCCAATGCTGATCCCCTTACTTAATATGAAATATCTTAGGTAGGTCAAAGCCTATAAAGTTACTGCCCAATATCCGTCATTTAGACCCTAAAAAAGTGGAACAGAAGCCCCTAAGATTTAGACCACTTCGAGCTATTCCCAAAAAAGGCACCCTTTCTTTTCCTTAGTACAATATCCCAATCCCAAACCCTGTTTTTATTCGACACTGGGTTGATTTTTGTTTTAGCCCCTGAGAACAACATCTATTTTATCCACTCTTTAAAATTAGTTTATAGAAAAAGAACACTACATTCTGACAAAGGCCTGCTAACTTAGCCGGCCATATTCTATAGCCTAAATCTAATCATCATGAAATTATTCGGAAGCCTACTGGCCCTTCTCCTGTTGAGTATCTCACAGTTGGGCGCGCAATGTGTAAAAGGGAATTGTAAAAACGGAACAGGGACTTACCAGTACGATAGCGGTGCCCGATATATGGGGGAATTCAAAAATGGAAAAATCCATGGAGAAGGAACTCTCTTTTTCAGTAATGGAAATAAATACTACGGCAGCTGGCAAAACCAATTCCGAGAAGGAAAAGGAAAGATGGTTTATGCAAATGGAGACGTCTATAGAGGCCATTTTAGCAAAAGTAAATTCAATGGGAAAGGAACGATGGATTTTTCGAGTGGAGATTCTTACGTCGGAGAATGGAAAGACGATTATCAGAATGGACAGGGTACCTACAGCTTCGAAGATGGCAATCGCTACGAAGGAATATTTGGAGAAGGAAAGTTCGAAGGACACGGAACGATGTTTTATACAGACGGCTCTGTCTTTGAAGGTTCCTGGAAAAATAATTATAAAGATGGGCAGGGTATTTATACCGATGAATACGGTCAGAAACTGGAAGGTCTTTGGCTGAGCGGGAAATACCTGGACGAAGAAGTGGCGGACGTGGCTGATGAACCAGAATTTGAAAATGAAATGTTAGATAAGGATTTGCGAAATTGCAATACAGCCAGATGTAATAGCGGTGTTGGGGTCTATACTTATGGCGATGGTTCAAAATGGATTGGCGAATTTAATGATGGTTTTCCGGAAGGACAAGGAACGTGTTATTACTCAAATGGTGATAAATATGTTGGTCGCTGGAAACGCCATGCTCCTCATGGAGATGGTATGATGCAATACAGTAGCGGTCGGGTGCTTGGCGCAAAATGGGAATATGGTCACCCTGTCGGGAAATTGGAATCGGAAGATGACCTCATTGCACAGGAGCACATCGAAGTAGACGAAGATGACGAAATAAAAGTATGGGCGGTAGTAGTTGGTGTGGCGAGATATGTACACATGCCTGTTTTGAAATACACGGATGATGACGCCTACCATATCTATGCATTCCTTAAAAGCCCAGAAGGCGGTGCACTACCAGACGATCAAATTCGAGTACTTATCGACGAAGATGCTACGCGCAATAACATAATGCGCACGATGCGTCAGACTTTCATGAAGGCAGATGAGAATGACGTGGTATTATTGTACTACTCTGGTCACGGTCTTCCTGGTTATTTCCTTCCTGTTGATTTTGATGGTTTCAATAATAAAGTAGATCATGAAGACATCAAAGCCATATTCAACGAATCAAAAGCGAAGCATAAAATATGTCTAGCAGACGCCTGTCACTCAGGTACGTTGACGGCTATGAAGGTAGCACCGGCAGAAATAGCGATTCAGAAATTCTATGAGGCTTTTGAAAATGCTGGTGGCGGCACCGCCCTGTTGCTCTCGTCCAAAGGAGATGAATTTTCTTTAGAGGATGGTGGTTTACGTCAGGGAGTATTTAGTCACTTTCTGATCCGTGGCCTCAAAGGCGAAGCAGATGTGGACTCGAACAAAATTGTAACCATTCAAGAACTGTTTGAATTTGTTTTTGCGAAAGTAACAAGCTACACTGGCAATGCACAAACGCCAACGATTACTGGAAAATTTGATCCTAAGATGCCGGTTGCTGTGACGAGGTAGAAGGGGGCGAAGAGAGCTAACCGCAACGGCGCAACGAAAGCCGCAACCAAGAAGAGAGGAGGAGATTAGTGATTAAATAGTGTCAGTAGGAATGGCTTCCTTTGGGATCATCGGTGCGGGAGGCGAAGGGACACATTTTATTGAACTGTACAGAGAAGAGCGTAAATTTTCAGAAAGATTTGATTAATGTAGCTGATATAATACAAATTATAATTTTTGGTAATATATTTGATGCAGAATAATATTGGCCTATACGGCTAAGGCTTTACATCACACATTTTTTCACACCATAAAAGCAGATACATTATTCTGCTGTTATGGCAAGCAAAAATCACCAATGAAGAATATCCTAATCCTCCTCGTTTTTACCCTATGCGCCACATTTTTAAGTGCTCAATGTACCGATGGCGATTGCGTTAATGGTAAAGGTACCTATGTCTACCCAAGTGGTGCCAAGTATATGGGTGACTTTAAAGACGGCGAAATCCACGGCATTGGTATTTGTTATTATACAGATGGCGGAAAATATTCGGGACAATGGGCCAATCGGTTTCCAGAGGGGAAAGGAACAAAGACTTATGCGGATGGGACGAAGCGAGCAGGCCAATGGTTGAAAGGACAGCCGATTGATGATAGTGGAAATATCATTGAATTTACCGCAAAGGGAGCTACCGTAGAAGACGATGGAACGGACATTCAAACGGGCTGCATCAATGGAGATTGTGAAAACGGAGAAGGCAGCTTTGCCTACGCTGATGGAACAAAGTATGATGGCCAATTCAAAAAAGGAAAATTACACGGATTTGGAACGCGGGTTTTTTCTAACGGAGACAAGCACGTTGGTTCTTATAACAACAATCACCCGCACGGCGCCGGAACTATGTTTTTTGCAGATGGCACCAAAAAAGAAGGGGAGTGGGTAGAAGGAGAGTACATGGGGAATGCTTTTCGGGAAATGGGGATAGAAGGTTGTATTAAAGGAGACTGCAATAATGGTTTCGGGACTTATATTTATGAAGATGGTGTTGCAAAATATACGGGCGAATTCAAAGATGGATTAGCAGAAGGGCAAGGCACCTGCGCTTACTCTAGTGGCGAACGTTATGAAGGGAATTGGACTGACGGAAGTTTCAACGGCTTCGGTACTCTATTCATGCTCGATGGAACCAAAGCGGTGGGGAGCTGGATTAACGGAACCTATGATAACAAGAGTACTACGGTAAATTCAGCAGCTTCACCCGTAGCGGTAAATGAAGCCGATATGGTAGATGTAGTAATAGAGGAGGCGATTGATGAAGAAACTTTTGAAGAGTTGACACACAAAGAAGCCTTCAATATGAAGGTTTGGGCTGTTATTGTGGGTGTTGCAGATTACAGTCATATGCCAGCACTGAAATATACGGACGATGATGCTTACAGAATTTTTGCTCACTTGAAAAGCCCAGAAGGAGGAGCATTGAAAGATGAGAATATCAGGATACTAATAGACGAATCCGCGACCAAGAAAAATGTGGTAGAAGCAATGAATGACGTCTTCACCCAGGCAGGCGAGAATGATTTGGTCTTGTTGTATTACTCGGGCCACGGTCTTAAAGGATCTTTCCTACCTATTGATTTTGATGGTTTCAATAATAAACTTGCGCACGAAGAAGTCAATGACATCTTCAGAAGAAGTAAGGCAAAATATAAATTGTGTATCGCAGATGCTTGTCACTCCGGTAGCCTTTTGGCAACCCGAAGTGGAACTGTAGACAACTTGTTATCAAAGTACTATACTACACTAGCACAGGCAGATCCGGGCACAGCTTTAATTATGTCTTCTAAGTCAGATGAAACTTCTTTGGAGTCGAGTGGATTGCGTCAAGGCGTATTCAGTCACTTCCTGATCAGAGGTATGAAAGGGGAGGCGGATGCGGATGGGAATGAGGTGGTTTCTGTAGAGGAGTTGTTTGACTACCTTTCGGAAAACGTGCGAAATTACACTGGCTTCAGACAGTCACCAATGATCAAAGGAGATTATGATGGGAAGATGACTGTGGGGGTAGTGCGGTAGTCCTGATCGAATAGTAAATTAGATTATTGGTCTTAATAAAAATAAAAGCTTCGTTCTCAAAATAGAGAACGAAGCTTTTATTTTTAGAGGTGTTTAATATCCGACGTTAAGGAGTTTTTGTTTTACTCTATAGGCAACTTTACATCAAACACAAACCTCCCCACCGGATACACCCGATGAGTTCGTTCATAATGCGGCGAATTTTTATAAATAAAGTACAACTGCGCAGAAGCATTGTTAGCGAAATCTAAATCTGTAGCTTTCTTAGCATCTAACTCTGCTTGCAAAGCCGGATTCTCTTTCAAATAAGCTGCCGCTAAATCCTCAAAAACATAGCTGGAGAAATATTCTTTCTGCTGTAAAATTCCATCGAAAAAATTCCAAGCGAAAAAAGAATCAGGGCCTTGTGGCTCTAAGGTCTCTACGATGTAGCGGTTCGCAGGCTGATTTACAAAAACAATATAATCGCCTTTGTAGTAAGGCCATTCCGTTTGGAATGTATCTATGGTTACATTTCGGTGGAGGTAATGACCTTCGTATGGCTGCTCTCCAGTTTTAAATTCTTTGATGCGATAGAGCTCTACTTTTGTTTCAAAATCTTCCGTAAGCCGATAGGTTTTCACACCATTCCACTCCAAACGTTCGATTATTTCCTGATAGCCCTGTGGAATGATGTAAGCCATCGGGCGTTTTATATTTTTTGTTGATTTGTAGGTTTTGTAATAAGGAATGTCTTTAGTGTATGGCTGATTGCGATCATAGAATAAACGCTCCTTTCCAGAAATGTCACTCGGCTTGTAATTGGCGAGGTAGCCTTTGAAATTCAATGTTGTTTTGCTCTCCTTATCTAAAGTCCAATCCAGATCAAAGGTGTTCTTATTCTTCGTATTTTGAATCGCTTTTTTACGTGTTTCTTTCAAAACTTGATGATCGTCGTCCAACAGTTTTATCATGACATCCATAAACGCATAAGTACTTTGTACTCGATCTTTATACGGTTTCAACATGTGCGTTTCCGGCATGAAAGAGATGCAGTCAAAAAGAGCAGCGTAGCCGGAAGAGTGGCGAGGATAATCCAGAAAGTCCATGATGCCTTTGTCAGGCGTTCCGTCTATAGCGTTAACATAAGGAGTCATTTCCCATTTTGTATCAGCCATGTCTTTGTACAAGCGCGGCAGCATTTTTTCATTCATGTAACCTGCTAAGCCAGCGTCCATCTTTGCATCTTCCGTTGCGATAAGCGTCATGGTATACTGATAGTCGGCTCCATTGGAAGTATGATTGTCTACAAAAACATCAGGATTCCATTTGTGAAACAATTGATTGAATGTTCTCGCATTTCGACTGTCGCATTTTATAAAATCACGATTCAAATCCAAGTTCTTTGCATTGCCCCGAAAGCCGTAAGACAAAGGCCCGTTTTGATTGGCCCGACTGGTACCGTTTCTATTGATGGCTCCTCCAATGTTATAAACAGGGACCACAACAATGACTAGATTTTTCAATAAATCCCGCTTCTTCCGATTATCCAAATAATCTCTAATCAACAACATACTCGCATCCACACCACAAGGTTCGCCCGGATGAATGGCATTGTTTATCATCAAAACAGTTTTCCCTTTTTCCTGAATGGAAGCTGGATCGAAATCTTCTTCCTGGGATAAGACTACTTCATGCAAAGGAAAGCCACTATCCGTCATCCCTATTTCATTGACTTGCAAACGGGAGTGATCCTTAGCCAGTTTTTTATAAAAGGCGATGGCCTCAGAATAAGTCGCTGTGGTATTGTTGTCTTTCTCAAAAGGAGTCATGTGATTTTTCTTTTGTGCGGAAAGCAGTGTGATACTTATAAAGAATAAAAAGAGCGTAGTCGTAATTCGCATTGTTGAAATTGTAGTTTAAATGATAGAGTAGAGATTATGTCGTATTCGTGAGCCAAAGATACAATCTCTTGCTGATTATGTATGTCGCTAAAATTCCTAAAATAAAAAATGACATCCCCAGCACGATTGTCTGAAGATGTCATTTATGTTGGGTAGTAAAGAATTAGAAAAGATCCATTCTTTACTCTGAAAAGCAAAATCCTTTATATCAACTTATTTCGTAACCACCACTTTCTGAGATCGCTGACTCTCTCCATCAGAAAATTGCAAGATATACACACCCTCATAAACCGTCTGCACGTCAAAATATGCAATGGTCCGTCCTTTGATGATCGTAGCGGTCTGTATCATTTTTCCAGTCATATCCAACAAGGATACTACAATGTCTTCTTTTACCAATGTATTGACCTGCACTGCAATTAGGTCTGAAGCAGGATTTGGGAAAACAGTAATGTCCAATTGCTCAAAAGCAGTTTCAGAAAGGGAGCTTGTTCCACTATAAACCGTTGTTGTTTCCGTTACAGAAGTTACTTTTCGATCTGTAGAATTTCCATAAAAAGTTGGACCAACAACATACGGATAGACAGAATTCCATTCATCATCAACCGTAGCGAAGTAAGCATAAGTGCCATCCGGATATTCTGGTGTATTACAAAGACGTCCGTTGTGCTCATCTAGATATTCTTCCTCATTCGGATGTGCTATGAATTCATAATCTTCCCGAAAGTAACCTAAGATATAAGTGGAACTAATATCCGGTCCATTGTCTACACTCGTCCCATCGGGATAGGTATTACGCTCTGTAATATCTCGCAATTGATAACCTGATTTAATTCTAACAATACCTCCACTTCCATCTTCATTCTTATAACCATAAGCACCATAAATTGGAAAACCATCATAGGCATAGCCAATCAAAGGAGCATGCTCGCTTTCATTAATGGCATACAAACCTTCTGCATCATACAAATTACAAACATCAGAAAGCACGTCCATATCCAATTTAAAAGCGGACGGATTTTGATGGTGGTGGTAATTCCCCATAGCCGGGTGCGCTTTGGAACAATCAAATCCAGGCATTTCTGCAGGGACGGCATCTCTAGTCCAGTCTACCTGAGCCATTGGTCCTCCAGGGCAGGGATCGTTTCCCGGGCCTCCACAAAGAGCGTTTGTTTGCGGGTTCCAGCCCACACCGTCTCTATAGTCAAATAGAGAAACGCCATTGATGAAAACACCAATATTACCACCATTAGTAGCTGTTGGGGTACCCATGTTTTGTGTTGGATTCAATGGCATTTTATAAATCGCATCCTGATCACTGGCTTGTGAAGGATTGCCATCCTGAAATGGGCCAGTTGGGTATGCCGGTATTCCTTTGGTGTGGACATAAGCGAAGTCATCCGAGTATTCTACCTCCTGACAATTGACAAGAATGTTATTGTCAATGGCTGTTGAATTTCCGGCTACGTAATAAGTTCCAGTCACCGTGGTATTTTGCAACCAGGAAGTGACCGTCGGACCTTGCGCCTGACAGAGTAGAGCAGGGGCCAGTAATAAAAAGAGTAAAAATATTTTTTTCATAATTATAGGTGTTTTTATTTTAAATGTGTAACCGCTACGGCGCAACGAAAGCGCAATGATTATTGATGAATTTGAAAAGCCGTGGATAGGAAGTTTATTATTTCAATAAAAGCTCCCGAGGAAACTGATGCTTTTGATCAAAGACAAATTCCTTGTCATCCAATGTCAACAAAAAAGCAATCAAGTCAGTCTTCTCGTTTGAAGTTAATACTATTGCTTTGTCAATATCGTGCTTTGTATTACTATTGTTGTTAATTCCCTCCGTGTAGTGTCGTAATACCTGACTCAGTTTCCGAAAGCGCCCATCATGCATATACGGATAGGTGAAACTCAGATTCCGTAAAGTCGGTATTTTGAAGCGGAGACTGTCTGTTGAAATTCCGGAAAGAACTCCTTTTCCAAAATCGTTTAACGTACTGTCTATTGCCAAACCGTTGTTTGCAAATCTATTGTTATAAAAAAGTGGTTCCATGTGGCAGGAGTTGCAATGTTCTTTAAAAAGAGCATAACCTTTTGTTTCCTGTTCAGAAAATTGCGCCTCGCCCGTTTTTACCTTGTCGTATTTCGCGGAAGCAGAAACCAAAGTCAACTGAAATTGAGACAAGGATTTGAGGAGCTGTTCTCCCGTAATGACGCTGTCCTTAAATGCTTCGTAAAACAATTTTGGATAAATCGGACTCGCCTGCAATTTTCCTACAACACGCTCCAGTGTCTCATTCATCTCCTTTGGATGACTAATGGGTGCCAAAGCTTGCATGTCCAGATGATTTATTGCGCCATCCCACATGAAAAACTGTTGCCAGGCCAGATTGAAAAGCGCAGGAGCATTCCGTGTTCCGATCTGATCATTGATGCCATGACTGAGGTCGTGGTCTGTATGAGCAAATGCATTATAGGGCGAGTGACAAGAGGCACAGGAAATAGAATTGTCTTTCGACAAAATAGGATCGTAAAACAAAGCGCGACCGACCTGTACTTTTTTTCTGGAAATTGGATTTTTTGCGAAAGCGTAGACTGGTTCCGGAAAGTGCTCAGGTAAAAGCGCTTCTTCCAAGCTGCTTACATAGAAGGCGGAGGAACAAAAAGCAATGAGGAATAGTAACCTCTTATATCGTTGTATCAAAATCTTCATTGCTTTACGGTAAACAAGTCTGGCAAACGATTCGCTATTTTCATGGCTTCTTCATTCGGACTCATAATTTGATATTCTGTTTTCAAATCTATTTGCGAAAGTAAGACATCAATTGCTATTTGAATATTAATTTCTTTATCTTGATTTACTTTCAAACGGACTTCCTGCAAAGTATTATAAGGTCCCTGATAACCGCCGAGGTGAAATTGAAAACGGTTCTGACGAGCAGGACAATTGGAGGCCGTTCCTTCCAGTTTGAAATTGATGTAACCGCTCTGCCAAGTCCAGTACATGCCATTAGTTGGATCTAAATCACCACCGAAAGCTCCGGAGGAATTGGTTAGACTATCAATGCCAATGTTGAATTGAATATGAGAAAAGGAGTGCGCCTTGGTTATAGGTAATAACCATTGCAAACTTTTGGAATCAGATGCATCTAATAAGTGATAACTGTTTTCTTCTTTAAAAACTACTTGCTCCCCATCATACAATCGGACGTTGGAGATGTAGCATTTAAATGTTTCTATGTCAATGCTATCGCTTATTGTTTGGCCTTCCTCTGATTCCAATGACAAAGGCGTATTTTGAAAGACAGGCGTAAAGGAAATTTTTATGTCGGTGTCACTTAGGATTACACTAAAAATAATTTCCCGATTTTTTTCGTGGAAACAATTATATAAACCACTCTCCCTTTGGTTGTTTTGATTTACATAATCGTTTCCAAATCGGGAAGTTAATTTTTCGTTGTTACTAAGCAGAGCTAAGTGACTCAACATAAAAAGGAAAAGAGAATAAGTCAGGTACTTCATATTGTAAAATAAGTCAGGTACTACATTTTGTAATTTACTTATTCTCTTTTGATGATATTTGTATAGGAAACTTGTAGTAAGCGCTTGTTTAAAGTTGGTTGATCAACTTTCATCTATCCTCCCCTGTTACAACCGCTTCAATTCTTTCTTAATCTCTTTCAGCGTTCGTTCTTTTAGGTTGAGCTGTACACCGGTTTTCTGGCCGGCTTTAATTTCTTTAGTTCCAAAGAAATAATAGGTTCCCTTTTGGTAAAATCCAGTGACAGTCGCAACTTCATTAGTAGGTACTTTGGCGATGTAACTGCTGCCATTTTTGAAAACCGGAAGTACACTGTTATGATCTTTAAGAACGACTTTCATCTCCACCGGTTGATCGGCTTGTATGTTAA
>JBLHRR010000007.1:0-83658 GCA_047626155.1 Saprospiraceae bacterium
ATTAATCTCTGACTCCTAAGGGCAATCTGAGAGATATGGTAAATTCTCAAAATTTGCCATATCTCTCAGAACACTCAATTCGCATCAAAAAAATAGAGCCGCTGGAAAATCCAACGGCTCTATTCCTAAAATATAGGATAGTTAAAGTTAATCTCTATTCAACACAATTCGCTTCACCAAGATTTCATCATCAATCCGAATCTTTACCAAATAAATACCATTTACTTCTGTAGAAATATCCAGTGTAAATGCATTGTTATTTAGTGGCAAGACTACTGTTGATTTCAACTGTTGTCCCGTGATGCTGAACACCTCAAATGCGATGTCCGCTCCTTTTAGGTTCTCGCTCAAGTTAATCTGAACTTCGCCACTTGTTGGATTCGGGTAGATGCTGACTTGTGCTGCAAAGGCAGGATCGTTTATAGCGGTTACGCTTGCTACCACAAAAGGCCCAACAGGAATGCTACAACCTTCTGAATCCGTGATGATGCAAGAGTATGTTCCAGCGGTCAAATCCACAATGTCTTCATCTGTGGAGAAGAAACCATTATTGGAAGTCCACTCATAAGTAAAGTCTCCAGAACCTCCTTCGGGAGTGATAGCGATGGCTCCATTGGCATCACTGCCACTTTCATCTTGCAGGTTATCTAAAGCAGAACTGATCTCAGGATTAGCGCTTATTGTTACAAAAACTTGATTGCTACATCCGTTGACATCCGTAACGATTACCGAATAAGAGGCTGGTGATAGGTCGGTAGCAGAAGATGTCGTCTGACCATTGCCCCAATCGTAAGCATAAGGTCCAGCTCCTCCACTTCCGGTCACGGTAGCAGAACCATTGTCTTGATCGTAACAAGAATTTTGCAAAGCGGAAATGGTACCATCTACATCATTCGTAATGGTAATGGTGAAACTACACATCGTTGTATTTCCTGCACCATCTGCTACTTCATAGGTTTCAGTTGTTGTTCCTACTGGGAAAATCGATCCTGTTCCTAAGCCTGACATTAAAGTTGGAGTGCCTACTGTTGAACAAGCGTCTATGGCACTTGGTAAGTTATAACTCACTTCCTGAGCACAACCTGTCAACACAATGTTAGAAGTACAAGTGATTTCAGGAGCCTCTGTATCTTCTACAACTACTGTGAAGCTACAGGTTGAACTATTGCCACTGTTATCAGTTACTCGATAAACTTCAATGCTGTTTCCTACGGGGAACACCGCACCACTGCCCAATCCAATTAAAAGTTCTGCCGGATTGGCCGAACAGTTGTCAGCACCAGTTGGCAGAACATAGTTGACCACCTCCGAACAGTTGCCCATCACTGTAGTTTGATCGCAGGTGATGATTGGCGATATGTTGTCAAGAACAGTAACCATTGCAGTCGTCATGCTGGTGTTGCCCGCTCCATCAGTCACGGTGAATTGAACAATATTTTCGCCAAGGTTGGCACAATCAAATTGATAAAGGTCAAGCGTTCTGCTTGTAATTTCACAATTATCAAAACTGAAAGCATCCACCATGTCTGCGTCAATCGTTGCCATTCCATTTCCGTCAAGGGAGATGCTTACATCCTGTGCAACTGCTGACGGAGCAATGTCGTCATTGGCGATGATACTTACGGTACTATTGTTAGAGCAGCCGTTGGCATCCGTAGCGACTACGCTGTAAGTATCTGCGTTCAAGCCAGTAGCCTGCTCGCCGGTTTGGCCATTTGACCAGAGGTAAGTAATATTACCTGTACCTCCTGTCGCGTTCGCCATTGCGGTACCAGTTCCGTCATTGCCACATTGCACATCCGTTTGGCTAACAATAGATGCACTGACCGGACTCGGTGCGGTAAGGGTATAGGAAGCAGTACTTGTACATCCGTTAATATCCGTAACCTGAAGATTGTAATCTCCAGCCGGAGCATTTGTTAATTCAGCATTGGTAGAACCGTTACTCCATAGGTAAGTATAGAGTCCGGTACCTCCACTTGTATTTGTTTGAATAGAACCATCGGTTCCCTCGTTACAAGTAGGTTGGTTGATAGCGGTTGACAAAGTTGCCATTATTACAGGAGCCGTTATGGTTACCTGATCTATAATGAAACAACCGAGAGGGTCTGTTGCCGTAACGGAGTAACTACCAGGGCTTAGTCCGCTGACCGTTGCTGTTGTAGCATCATTAGACCATAAGTACTGGAATAGCTCATCGCTACCTGTTACAGAAATAGTGGCAGTACCATTTGCATCTTCTGAACAACTGGTATTTGTATTTGTAATGTTAGAGTTTAATGTACAGTTGATGCCCTGAATAATAATAGTAGCCGAAGTGGAACAGTTGTTTTCATCAGAAATGACAACAGAGTAGGAGCCTGGGGCTAAATTCGTAATCTCTTGTGTCGTTGCACCGTTAGTCCATAAGAAACTAAAATCACCCGTTCCGCCAGTAGGCGTAACAGAAGCAGTACCGTCATTGCTGTTGGCTGTGCTGGTATTTGTTGTAGAAGTCGTAGTAGAAATAGGAGCTGGTTCATTTACAGATGTTGTACGTATTTGCGTACAGCCGTTTATGTCTGTAACTGTTACGGAATACTGTCCCGGTCCGGCATTAGGGTAATCGAAGTTGTTGCTGCCATCCTGCCAGGCAAAAGTGTAAGGTTGGCTACCACCTGAAACCACTAACATGATGTTTCCATCATTATTTCCAGAGCAGTTTGGCTCTGTTACGGTTATGTTAGTTTGAATTTCCACTGGCTGCTGAATAACGATCTGCTCAACAGATTCACAACCATTATCATCGGAGATAGACACGAGGTAGCTTCCTGCTGGTAAATCAGAAATAGAAGAAGTAGTCGCTCCTGTAGACCAATTGTAATTGAAAGAAGGATTGCCTGCGGGAGGATTAATGCTAATAGTACCATTGTTTTCTTCAAAGCAACTTACTTGCTGACTACTGATATTATATAGTAAATTACAACTTATTCCATTTATAACAATAGACTGGCTTGTGGTACAATTATTATCGTCAGTAATGACAACAGAATAAGTACCTGGAGCTAAGTTAGTAGCCGTAGAATTCGTTGCTCCATTGCTCCATAGATAACTGTAAGGGGTGTTTCCACCACTTGGGTTGGCTGTCGCCGATCCATCATTTGCGCCAGCGATGGTTTCATCGGTGCTACTTAATGTGGTGGAAAGTATATTAGGTTCTGTTACGGTTAGATTGATTGTCGTAGAACATTGGTTGCCATCTGAAGCGGTAACGGTGTAAGTACCCGCAGCTAAATTATTTGCGGTAGCACCGGTTGTTCCGTTTGACCAATCGTAGGTAAAGCTATTGTTACCTCCATTTGCATCTACCGTAGCTGAACCATTTGCCATGCCGTTACAAGTAACTTCTGTGCTGGCAGTCAAAGCTAAATTAACCGCTGTTGGTTGAGTTATCGTAATCAATGCGGTAGCCGGACAGTTGTTGTCGTCAGAGATGGTTACTTCGTAAGTCCCTGCACTAAGGTTGTTGATGGTTTCCGTACTTCCACCATTAGACCACTGGTAACTATAGGGCCCATTACCTCCATTTAAAGAAGCCGTAGCTGTTCCGTTGTTTCCACTGAAACAGTTGATGTCCGTTCCACTGATATTGGCTGTAACCACACAGTTGAAACTATTGACCGTAACCGTCTCCGTACTGGTACAGTTATTTGCATCTGTTATTTCTACGCTATAAAGTCCAGGTTCAAGGTTGTTAATGCTAGCAGTGCTTTCTCCATTACTCCAACTGTAGGTATAGCCAGCAGCGCCACCATCAGGGGTGGCAGTGGCAGAACCATCGTTAGCACCAGCTGCTGTTTCGTTGGAAGACGTTGCATTTACTGAAAGGCTATTCGGTTCAGTAATAGTAACACTAATGGTTTGCATACAGTCATCGTTATCTGTTACCGTGGCAACGTAAGTACCTGCAGAAAGATCGCTTTCTGTTGCTTCATCGCCACCGCCTGGCCAGCTGTATTCGTATGGGCCATTTCCACCATCTGCCTCAATAGTTGCAGAAGCATCATTGTCACCTTGGCACAATACGTTGGATTGGTTGTCTAGCGCTAAAGCTAAAGGAGTAGCCTGCGTGATATTAACTTGTGCGGAATTGGTACAACCATTATCGGTATTTGTAACCATCAGAGAATAGGAGCCTGCGTCATCAATCGTTGGTGTCGCAGTATTGGCACCTGAGGCAATGTTGCCATCATTGGTGTCCCATTCGTATTCAAAATTAGAACCGGAAGAAGAGTCTGTTCCGTCTAATGTAATTGTTATGTTATTACAATTCAGTTGATCGGTGTTTCCGGCATCAGCTGTTGGCGCGTTTAAGTTTTCGCTTACACTAACAGAAGAAGAGGAAGAACAACCATTGGAAGTATTGGTCACTAGTAAAGTGTATTCACCAGCTTCGTCAACATCCGGAGCTGTACCATCCTCACCAGATACGATGTTACCATTTGTTGTACTCCATAGGTATTCGATATTGGAACCACCAGAAGAATTATTACCATTAAGGCCTACAAGACTGGTGTTACAATTCAGTTCCGAAGCATTTCCAGCATCGGCAGTAGGAAGGTTTGCGTTTTGACTGACAGTCGTATTCGCAGAAGCAGTACAACCGTTATCGTTATTGGTTACAACCAAAGCATAAGTTCCAGTTAGATCTACTACTGGCGAATCGCTGTCGGCACCGGATACAATATTACCGTTGCTGGTCGTCCAGTTGTAGCTGATGTTAGAACCAGAAGAAGAGCCACTACCATCTAAGCTTAAGCTGGTGTTGGTGCAATTTAGTTGGCCAGCAGTACCTGCACTAGCAGCAGGTGTATTTGTGTTTTCGGTAACGATGATTTCAGAACTAGCTGTACAACCATTGTCACTATTGGTTACGATTAAGGCGTAGGTCCCATCAGCATCAACAACTGGAGCTGTGGAGGTGCCACCGGATACA
Source organism: Saprospiraceae bacterium (assembly GCA_047626155.1). Taxonomy (GTDB): domain Bacteria; phylum Bacteroidota; class Bacteroidia; order Chitinophagales; family Saprospiraceae; genus CALGLS01. The sequence goes on from JBLHRR010000007.1 coordinate 4,976, forward strand.
ATATTACCATTGGAAGTAGACCAGAGGTAGTTAATGTTACTGCCACTGGAAGAGTTAGAGCCGTCTAATGTAATACTATTGTTGGAGCAAGTGATTGGATTTGCACTTCCTGCGTCTGCATCTGGAATGGTGATATTGGCCATCACGTTAAGAGCAGAAGCAGCAGAACAGCCATTGGCGCTATTGTTTACGGTTAAAGTATAGGTTCCTGCATTATCAACGACTGGGTTAAGGGAAGTCGCACCAGATACAATATTGCCATCTGTGGTAGACCATAGATAGGTGATATTGGCGCCGGATTCAGAATTAGATCCGTCGAGCGTTAAAGCAGTAGTAGAACAATTGAGGTCCGCAGCGGTTCCTGCATCAGCGTCAGGCAAAGCTGCATTTTGATCAACTATTGTATTTGCGGAAGCAGTACAACCATTTTCGTTATTGGTTACCAGAAGGCTATATGTACCTGCTGCATCTACTGTTGGATTGAGGGAAGTCGCACCAGATGCGATGTTACCATCACTGGTAGACCATAGGTAGCTGAAGTCAGTTCCAGTTGATGATCCATTTCCGTCAAGGTTTATTTCAGGGGTGTTACAATTAAGAACAGCAGGTGAATTTGCAGTAGCAGCAGGAAGGTTGGCATTTGAGTCTACTATCGTGTTTGCCGAAGAGGAGCAACCATTGTTATTGTCGGTAACGATAAGCGTATAAGTACCACTGGCATCAACGACAGGTGCTGTGCTATCCGCACCGCTTGCGATGTTGCCATCAGTGGTTGTCCATTGGTAAGAAATACTAGGGCCGCCCTGAGAGGCAGAACCATCTAATGTAACAGTATTGTTGGAGCAGGTTAGTGTTTCAGCAGGACCTGCATCTGCATCAGGTGTTGAAATATCGCCGATGACGATGGCACTGGATGTTTCTTCACAACCTGTTGCGGTATTGTAAACTAAGAGGTCGTAAAGACCAATTGCATCAACTAAAGGACTCATGCTGTTTTCGCCATTTACAATGTTTCCATCTATGGTAGACCAAAAGTAAGAAATGTTAGGGCCGGAGGAGGAAGCTGTACCGTCGAGGCTGATTTGTGGGAGGGAACAATCTATATTCATATTGTCACCCGCATCAGCTGTTGGAACTTGACTTGATATGATCACAACGTCTTCAAATTCCATACAGCCACTATCATCGGTAATGGTGAGATAGTAAACCCCTTCTATTAAATCGGAAAAGGAACCGGAATTTTGAGATCCGAAGCCAATGTCGTAATTGTAAGAAGGGCTTCCACCTGAACCTTGTGCAATGATTTGGCCATCACCACTGTTGCAATTTTCATTAATAACAATAGCTTCTAGACTAAGCACAGGGGGTTCGGCAATGGCAAAGGTTTCTATTTCCGTGCAATTATTGTTATCTGTTAGAGTTAAAACATAGTTGCCAGGTATTAAGCTGTTAATGCTGTTGGTACTTTGGCCTGTGTTCCAGAGGTAGCTGTAGCCGGGAGTTCCTCCAGAAGGAGAAGTATCAATAGATCCATTACCGTTTCCGGCACAATCAATATCTTCTACAGCATTGGTAACTATTTCCAATGGGTTGGTAGGACCTCCTACGGTGAAAGGTCCGAGTTCAATCATGTATCCGTGGCCTTCTGTCATGGTGACGCTGTAGTCTCCAGCTTCGAGGTTGGTCAAATCCTGCGTAGTTTCGCCATTACTCCAGGAGTAAGAGGTACCGCCATAGCCTCCTGAAGGACTAAGGTCTATGGTACCACTTCCTTCCCCGGCGCAAAGTGCATTAGTACTGTTAGCATTACCCTCAAAGGAACAGGTTTCTATCCAGGTAAGCCAACTGTTGAGTGAGATTTGTCCAGGCTCGAAAATAGTTCTATCCGGGCAAACCGCGTATAAAGTTGGGAAGTAGGTAATATTGTATTGGTTACCTACAGCGCTGGAAGTTGTATTTATTATGGGGTAAGGTGTACCCGAGACCCAGTCGCCGGTGGTGCCTCCTACACAACCGGATGGGCCATAAAGGCAGGCAACGTTGGTACTTTGATCTGGTTCTATAAAAAATACCATTACCTCATCGGTACCGTCGGGACCGTAATCTTCATACAGTGTTTCTAAAATGCCAGAGTTGTGGTAACTCCAACAGGGGGGGCACCAGGTAGCTGAAAAATCGAGGACCACCATTTTGTCCTGATCTAGGATATCGTAAAGGGTGTGGCTATTGCCGTTGAGGTCTGTGAGTGTCCAGTTGGGGGCAGTGGCGCCATTAGGTAATGCCGCTTGAGCTGAGTTGTTGAATAGTAATAACAATGATATTACAGATAAACTAAACAGTATTGTCCGAAGGGGGAAGGAACGTAAATTCCTTTTGAGAAGGTTTTTCATGTTTTGTTAATTGTTTTGATATAGAATTCTGAGCGAAGTTGTGGAAGCTTTTGGGGGATTTACTTTAGGAAGTGAACCTAAAGAAACAATCAAATATAACGAAAAAAGTTATTTTAACGTAAGAAAGGAATGAGAAACTGGAATTTAGCCTAATTTTATTTAGGTGAAATATTATTCTACCAGAATTAGATTGTATGGCAGGAGGGAATGGTTTGTTTTGTTTTTTTTTGCTTAAACCCATAAAGCTTAAACAAGTAAACGAAGACGAATTAGCTACAAATGTTTTTTGCAATGCTAAAATAAAAAGTAGCCCCTTCACCAGGAGTCGAGTCTGCGGAAATATTGCCTTGGTGTTGTTCCACAATTTCTTTACAAAGTGCTAGTCCGATGCCACTACCTTCGTATTGATCTTTGCTATGGAGTTTGGAGAAGAGCGTGAAAATTTGATTGTGGAATTCTTCGGGTATACCTACCCCGTTGTCTGCAACTGAGAAATTCCAATGGCTGTCAGAACCAGTGCAGGAGATTTTGATTTCGGGATCGATATCTGCCTGTTTGAATTTGATGGCATTGGCAATGAGGTTTTGGAAGAGTTGTTTGATCTTCGTGCGATTGGCCTTAATGGTTTCTGGAATATTATGAAATTGAATGTTGATATTTCTTTCTTTAGCATTCAAATCTAGTCCGATGAATTCCAATAATTGCGAAAGAGAAAAATCCTCAAATTCATTTTTATTTTGCCGGATACGGGAGTAATCAAACAATCCATCTACAAAATGATTCATTCTCGTAACCCCGTTTATGATAAAGCCCATATATTCCTTTGACTTTTCATCAATGGTGTCTTCGTACTTGTTTTTGATGATCTGGGTAAAGGTACCTATGGTCCGAAGTGGTTCCTTCAAATCATGGCAGACAGAATAAGCGAGGTTCTCCAGCTGCATATTGGATTTGATGTATTGCTCCAGCTCATGGTTTTTTTGTTCCAGAATGGTTTGATGTGCCACCTGCTCGCTTAGGTCTTGAATGGTAATACAGAAGAGACCGGGTTGATCGTCATTCAAAGGAATGAAGGAGGTCTGGCTAGGGAAGGTAGTTCCATCTAGGCTAGCGTGTGTCCAGTTCACATTAAACCTGTCGTTTTCGGCTAGATTTGTAGCTAACTTGGCCAGTAATTTTTTAGAAGATTTGCCATTTGGCTGGAATTCAGGACTCAGCTCGCCCAGTTGAAATTTCTTAGCTTCCTCCTTAGAACTTATCCCAAACAACTCCAGAAATTGATCATTGAAATCCAGTGCTTTTTTATTGATGGAGTCATAGATGCCAATACCCATAAGGGTATTGTCAAAAAGGGAATAATAATGTTTTTTGACGTGTTCGAGTTCTTTTTTACCGTTGATGATTTCCGTAGTATCATGGCAAATGAGCAGTACTTCAGTGACTTCCGTTTTGTTGTAGTTGAATATGGGACGAAAAGTTAGCGCGTAGTGCGTCTGTGCGTCTTGTTTTCCTAAAGAGATATAAATAGTATTCGACTCCCCTTCAAAGGCTTTTTGTACAAGATCTTTTCTTCTGTTTAATTCACTATCCGTGAGCATTTTGGTTTTTTCTATATCATCAAAAATGCTCGTCCCTTTTTCTATGGTAATATTATAGTGTTTTTTACATGCCTCGCTATAATTAGTATTAAAAGCCCGCAAAGTCAGATCCTTATTAAAAACGCAAAGAGGGGCATCGTAACTGTCGATGGCCTGATGAGTCCATGCTTTTTGTAGTTCGAGTTTACGTAAGTGCTTTTTAGAAGTAACTTCCAGTGTTAATTTGGGAATAAGTTTGTCTAACGTTTTTTTAAGTAATGGCGTTTTTGAAATGCTTTTTCCATCTGCCACAGCGATTATTCCAACAACTTCGCCCTCTGGACTGATTAATGGAATAACATAAAAGGCATTGAATTTATGCTCTTTTAGAAAATTGGTGTGTGGAAAAAGAGTTTGTGCTTGAAAAGGAATAAGTAGTTCTTCCTTTGTTTCAAAAACACGAGCGCAGGGTTTATCAATTAAGGAATAAGTGAAATTGGGGATGTGTGCTCCACGAATATAACAAGATAAAGAGTTGTTTTCTTTTTTACTGTTATTCGAAATGGCAATCATGACCATATCCAAATGGAAGATCTTTGAGATTTCACGGGTGAGTTGGTTCAGGTAATTTCCAGAAGGACTATCCTCCCCATGAATCGATAATAAGCGAAGGCTAATTTTATTTATTTTTTCCTCCGTAATATTTTTCAAGGTTTCAATGACGATCATTTTACCATCTGCTGTTTCTTCTAATGATTGATGGATTTTGAGGTAGTATTCGTTGGTTTCAATCTCAAATTGATGCGTACGGTTTACGTCATTTTGTTGAAATAAGGCCGCCGCTTTGCGCTGAATTTCTTGTTGTATATCGTTAGCATGATAAGAAGGAGTACTATCAGCAAGGAGATTATTTTTTAGCGCAGCTTTGTTTTTAAAAATGAACTGGCCATGTTTGTTTCTGACGATAATGGGCTGGGGGAGGTTGTTAAAGAGTGCAAAATTGCTCTCTGAGTCAAGCTCAGTTGGATCAATATAATTGAAGCTATCGCAGGCGTGTTGTACCTCAGAGTTTACCTGAAGCCCGAGAGGAGGGCTATCCGCGACCTCCTTTTTTGTTTCTAATGTGTTGAATAAAGCCATTAGGTTGAAATTTGGGTTAATAATGCAACTTACCAAGAGGATTTAAGCTCTTCTTTTTATTCGTATTCGTATTTGTATTGAGTTTCCAGGTGATTTGGAAACTCAAACAGTCTCTACGAGTGTGTTTTACGGATGACTATTTTATTCTCAGGGTCGCTCTTACTCAATATTGTTATCCTTTATCACGAATAAATTTTGGTTTTGTTCCATTTCGTGGAATTAATTTAGTGCAATGACGTCAGCAGTTTAAACATTTTACTAAAAATTGATCGTTGGCTGACTTCATAAAAACAGATCGTATCAGTAGTATAATGATGAAAGGCCATGTCAGTCCCTAAAAATTGGCTGCTTGATTCGGTGATTTTCGTTTAGGTTTTGTTCCTTTCTTCAGTTCGTTAAGTATTACACAAAAATTAATTTCCCGATCGGGAAGTTAATTTCTTGTTGTTACTAAGTGCATTGTAAACTAAGTTCTATCCCTTTTGAATGCTTCTTTTGAAATTACTCTTCGTTAGAAACTCCTTAAATAGCTAAGGCTATTCGTGTCGTCTCTGCCTCGATTAATTCCAAAATAACCTATTCTAATTCGGACGAAACGTAATTTCCAGTGCACTAAGCCTCTGAACATCATATTTAATGTCATTGGTATCCAGCCTTTTATTTATGTTTAAAAAGTAGGCAATTAAAATAAATAAGGCTCCGATGAAGCCTATTAAATCTATCTCATTCATTTTCGCTTTTTTGTAGTGGTGAATATAAGGGAAACCCCAGCTCAATCCATAAGCTCCTTCAAAACCACCTGCCGATAAGAATTCCCAATAGGGATTTTAGTCCCATCAATAACCAACTGATTTCCCTCTATCGCAGATACCTTTTCTTTATTTACAATATAAGACTTATGCACCCGAGTAAAACCAAAAGGACTAAGCTTGTTTCCCATGTTGGTCAATGTGTCCGCAGTTAATAACCGAGTATTTCCCAAGTGCAGTTGCACGAAATTCCCTTTCGATTCCAGATAATTAATGGCTGAAAAAACGACCTTTTGTTGCATGCCATCCACCTTCACAAAGAATGAAGTTTCCGTTGGTGTTATAGCAGTCTCTGCTGGTGTTGGGGAAGAAGAGACTGGTGCTGACTTCATTTGTAACACCCTGTTTACAGACTTCAAAAAACGATCAAAACGAATGGGCTTCATCAAGTAATCCAACACCCCTATTTCATAACCTTCCAAAGCAAATTCAGAATAGGCCGTAGTCAAAATAACCACCGGAGGATTCGCTAATGTCTTTAACATATCCAAGCCGCTGAGTTCAGGCATGTTGATATCTAAGAAGAGAATGTCTACCGGAGTTTCATGTAAGAAGTTTAGAGCTTCTATGGCATTATAACAATTGCCAGCAAGGCTAAGGCTGTTGAGCTTTTCGATGTAGCTTTCCAGTACTTTGTGTGCGGGTGGTTCGTCGTCGACAATAAGGCATTTTAGAATCATGGCTAGTGTTTTATGAATCCGTTAATTTATTGTTAGATGATTTATAATAATCTAGTGTTTAGGATAGTGAAACTCTACGATCGCGATTTTTAACATATAAGTGTTAAAAAACACATTAGAAGGGCAGTATCCCGTGCGGTCACAATGACCATACTCTGATTGTTCGGAGTAGGTTCAATAATTACGGTAATCTACGAAATTGATTTCAACTTCAAAAGAACAAAAAAGTATTGCCCCTCTTCGTTTATATCCAACTCGTATCTATTAGGATAACTCAAAGCCAACCGTTTCTTTACATTCTCCAAACCAATACCACCAGAATGAACCTTCCCCTTCTTCTGTACAATTTTATTTTTACAAGAAAACATAAAAGAGCCACTCTCCTTCATATCGAAAACAATGTCAATCTCACCAGTCTCAATCCCCGTCCCATATTTAAAAGCATTTTCTACAAAAGGCAATAAAAGCAAAGGCAAGATTTCCATATTGTCAAAATTTCCTTTTTTTACAACATTAATATTACAATCCCTTACCCGGATCTTCTCCAGCGCAATGTAATTCTCCAAACTACTGATTTCTTCCTTTAAAGAAGTCCGCTTCTTCTTATTGCTTTCCAACTGATAACGAAGTAAATCCGCCAACTCCAGAATGATTTCATTCGCTTTGTCATGGTCTTCCATGTTTGTAGAATAAATGTTATTTAAAGTATTGAACAAGAAGTGAGGATTGACCTGGGACTTTAATAATTTTAATTCAGACTCGGTTTGCTCGGCTTGCAGTTTATTGATGACAAAAGTTTGACGAGCACCATGGTAAGCGAGCTTGAAGCCAAAAGCAACAAATAGAAAGAAAGGAAATACTACAATGTTTGCCCAAAAACCTTGGAGAGTGCCTAATACAGTCACCCTATTGTCGAGTAAACCATCAATGTACGAAAAGAATAAAACGATCAACAAAAGGATTCCATTTAACAATAAATAGCGGCCCTTAGGTTGTAAGGTGTTGAAAGCATAAAAGCTAGCATATATCATAAGGAGCATTTCGATGGCAAACAACACTAGCTTCTGCACGGATTCCTGAATATCTTCCTGCGGGTCTTGAAAAGCCGAAACGGCTAAGGTGAATCCCATAAAGATAAAGAAGACCAACCAGACGTAAAAGTGCCGCCAAAATCTTGGATGGCGATAGAAATTCGAGAAGCTTAAGTTATTTTCCATATCCCAAAGGTCTAAAATTGTGGCATTTATACCAATTATTAATGATGAACGCTGTTCATCAGAAATCTAGCTCCCTTCATCATATTGTCAAGCGGTCTGGTCATGTAATTTTTTTCAATGGGAATAAGTCCTCTATATTTGAATCATCAATTCGAAATCAAAATTTTAATGAAAATGAAAAGCAGTTGTTCGGAAATGGTATTCTTAGAAGGCTATGATAGTATTGCAGTCAATATAGTAGAGCCATTATTTACCAATCGTTTTTTTTTAATCAGGCAGAGGCCACAGAGCAAACGCGAGTTTTGCCTCTAGCTCTGCGCCCTCTGCGTGAGGGATTACACTAAAGTGGGCATCCGCTAATAACACGATAGTGGGAAGTTAACAGTTAACAGTTAACAGTTAAAAGTTGAATCAAAATCAAAAATCAAATATCATGGAACTCAAAATCTCAAACCTCAGCAAAACCTATCCTAATGGTGTGAAAGCACTTGACGATATCTCCTTGACCATTCCAATGGGGATGTATGGTTTACTTGGACCAAACGGAGCCGGTAAGTCAACATTGATGCGGACCATCGCAACCTTGCAGGAAGCAGACAGCGGTTCCATACATTTAGGAGATATGGATGTGTTTACCCAAAAACATGAATTGAGAAAAGTATTGGGTTACCTGCCTCAGGAATTCGGAGTATACCCTCAAGTGAGTGCTACGGATCTGCTAAATCACATGGCAATGTTAAAAGGAGTCAGCAATGGCAAAGAAAGAAAAGCCTTAGTAGAAGCATTGTTGGAAAGAGTCAATCTACAAGACCACAGGAAGAAAGCAGTGAGTGGTTTCTCAGGAGGAATGCGCCAGCGTTTTGGAATCGCACAGGCATTGATTGGCAATCCCCAACTGATAATCGTAGATGAACCAACCGCCGGACTTGATCCTGGCGAACGGAATCGTTTCTACAACCTACTTTCTGAAATAGGGGAGAACGTGATCGTAATATTATCTACCCACATTGTAGAAGATGTCCGAGAGCTTTGTTCCAACATGGCCATCATAAATGAAGGACGATTGTTATACAGCGGAACACCTTCCAACGCGACTGATAATCTTGAACATAAAATATATCAAAAAGCCATTGAGAAACAAGAGATGGAAAACTACCAAAGCCAATACGAAATCGTCAGTACTAAATTGGTAAGCGGAAAACCATTGGTTCATATTTATAGCGAAAGCGATCCAGGAAATGGTTTCCAACAAATAGAAGCAAACCTAGAAGATGTCTTCTTTACCAAAATACTGGGCGTCGGATAATCCCCATCTAAAATCTAAGTAAAGCGCATAAATTTTCCGCAGAAAAAACGTAGCGTCTTCGTAGCGTCGTTGCGGTTACAAAAAAAAAATCATGTTCAAACAATTCTTCCTCTTCGAACTCAAATACCGGTTGCAGCGACCGATGATATATATCTTTTTCCTCATCAATTTCCTATTGGTTTTTGCGGCCACGGTGAGTGACAACGTATCGATAGGTGGTGGTAATGATGCCATACACCTCAACTCTCCTCATGTGATTATGTCCATGACTTTACTCATGACTTTAATCGGTATTTTCATGACCACGGCATTTATGAATACGGCCATACTGAGGGATTTTAATTATAAATTCGATGGAATACTTTTCTCCGCACCGATCCGTAAATTCGGTTATTTAGGAGGGCGATTCTTTGGCGCTTTTCTAATGGCGTTAATTCCTCTTTTAGGCGTTTTTGCAGGAATCGCTTTAGGAGCGGCCTCTCCCTGGGTGGAAGCCAATGAAGTCGGGGCTTTTTCAATAATGCCTTATGTCAATACTTTTTTCGTTGGTGTATTGCCAAATACTTTGCTGATTTCGTCTATTGTGTTTTTACTGGGAGCCTTGTTCCGTTCCAGTCTTGTTTCTTTTATTGGCGCTATTTCCATTTTGGTTGGTTATATCATTATGCTGTCCTTTTCCACTGATTTAGATAGTGAAATGATGTCGATTCTAAGTGACCCTTTAGCAATATCTTCGCATAGTATTATTACTAAATATTGGACTGTTGATGATAAAAATACACAGCTATTGGCCTTGTCAGGTCCATTGCTTTGGAATAGATTGATATGGATAACTTTTAGTTTAATTTGTTTAGCAGTAACCTATTTTAGGTTTTCTTTTACGGCAAAGAGGAGTTTCTTTAAAAGAAAAAACAAGAAAATTACAACTGTGAAAAATAACGGACCTGTTTTTTCTAAATTAAAGCCATTGCCTAAGGTGAGTATCCATGATAATTTCGGAACAACCTGGAAACAATTTATTCATCAGACGAAAATGGAGTTTTGGGGCATTGCGAAAAGTACGCCTTTTATTGTGTTACTCGCTATTGGAATAATCAATATGCTGGCTTCTGTGACTCATGTAGATGAAATGTTTGGAACCGGAAATCATCCGGTAACTTACCTGATGGTAGATGGGATACGTGGCTCCTTATATCTGTTCCTAATGGCTATTTTAATGTATTATGCTGGTGATTTGATCTGGAGAGAAAGAGATGCAAAGATGAATGAACTTTTCGACGCTTCTCCATTCCCAACCTGGATTCCATTTGCCTCCAAGTTATTTGGTTTGATCGGAATGTTGTATGTTATTTTATCAGTGGCCATTGTTTGTGGCGTTGGTGTGCAAGCGATTAGTGGATACACCAATTTTGAATTGGGAATTTATATTAAAGAATTTTTGATCTACGATGCCTTGTCTTTTAGTATGTATATCATACTGGCAATGCTTATACAAACGCTGGTGAATAACAAATACATCGCTTATTTTATTTTCATTTTAGCGGTCATTTGCCTTAACTATTTACCCACGTTCTTAGAATGGGAAAGTAATTTGGTGTTTTTTGGGGCAACGCCTTATTATGTTTATTCAGACATGAATGGTTGGTCTGCTTTCGCAAAAGGAATCAACTGGTTTAATGGCTATTGGGTATTGTTTTCCGGACTGCTTGGGATGTTTTCCATCCTCTTCTGGGTTCGCGGGAAATCGCTGACCTTTAAGCAACGATTAAATATAGCACGCCAACGTTTTACAGGGAAGATTGCTTTTGGCACTATTGCGTTACTCTTGTTATGGGTAGGGACGGGGAGTTTTTTATTTTACCAAACAAAGGTAATCAACAAAATAGTCGCAGAAGAAACCCAGGAAAAGGCAGCGGCCAAATATGAAAAGGAATATAAGAAATACCAACACATAGCACAACCCAGAATCACCGCTATTGATTACAGTATTGACATTTATCCAGCTGAAAGAAATTTTTCTGTAAAGGCGAACTTAACGGTAAAAAACAAAACAAAAGAAGCCATCGATAAAATTCACTTTTCTATGCCAGACGGCTTTGATGCCAATATAGAGATAGCAGGCGCAACATTAGAAATGGAAGATAAGGAATCCCAATATCGAATCTACAATTTAGCAAAGCCAATGCAAGCGGGTGAAACAGCCAGTTATAAAGTTAGTCTGGACTATATTACCAAAGGCATTGAAAATGAAGTGAGTAATACCGATATCGTAAAGAGCGGTACCTTTTTAAGCAATTTTAAGATGATACCGACTATCGGTTATTCTACAGATGGAGAATTGAGTGATAAGAAAATACGAGCTGAATACGATTTACCTTTTCGTCCAAGAATGGAAAAACTACATGTAAACTGTGGTCATTCCTGCCAAAATACCTATATCAGTTCTGATGCCGATTGGGTGAATGTATCCAGCACCATCAGCACCGCTATAGACCAAACGGCCATTGCTCCGGGAACGTTAATGAAAGAATGGTCGGAAGACAATCGCAAATTTTTCCGTTACGAGTTAAAGAAACCCGTTTTGAATTTCTATAGTTTTATTTCTGGAATTTATGAAATTAAAAAAGAGGTATGGACCGATCCGAATGGCAAAAAAGTAGACCTAGAAGTTTACTACCACAAAGGGCATGAATACAATGTAGACAAGATGTTAGAATCGCTTCGGCAGTCTCTGGATTATTGTTCTAAAAACTTCACGCCTTATCCACACGGGCAGGCGCGAATCATAGAATTTCCAAGATATTCCTCTTTTGCGCAAGCATTTCCCGGCACGATGCCTTATTCCGAAAGCATTGGTTTTATTGCCAACTTAAAGGAAGAAGATGCGATTGATATGGTCTACTATGTGGTCGCTCACGAAATGGCGCACCAGTGGTGGGCACACCAGGTAATCGGTGCTCCGGTCCAAGGCGCAACAATGTTGTCCGAAACCTTCGCTCAATATTCTGCCCTGATGATTATGCAGAAGAAATACGGAAAAGATAAGATGAAGCAGTTCCTTAAATATGAAATGGATCGCTACCTCCGAGGTCGCGGACGCGAAAATGAAAAGGAACTCCCGCTGATGTTAAATGAGAACCAACAATACATTCACTACCGAAAAGGATCGGTGGTCATGTACGCTCTTCAGGATTTTATCGGCGAGGATTCATTGAATTTAGCGCTGCGGAGATATGCGGAAGCGGTGGCCTATCAGGAAGCACCATACACCAACACCTTAGAGGTAATGAATTACATCTCTGAAGTCACCCCGGATTCGCTGCAATATTTACTAACCGATATGTTCAAAGAAATAACGCTTTATTCTAACAAAACAAATACGGCTACTTTCAAAAAACTATCTGACAATAAGTATGAAGTAAAAATTGAAGTTTCTATAGAAAAGTACCGCGCGGATTCGCTAGGGAAAGAGACGCTGATTCCACATAATGACTTCATCGATGTAGGGGTGTTTAGCAAAGAGAAAAATGAAGGAGAGAAATATGGTCGCCCGATTGTAGTGGAGCGCCATCGGATTTCTTCCAGAGATACCAGCTTTACTTTTGTGGTGGATGAGTTGCCTTATGAAGCGGGGATTGATCCTAATTATTTGTTGGTGGATCGTTTTCCGGTGGATAATGTGAAGAAGCTGGTCTGGGAGGAGTGATGGTGGGGTTGTAATAATACTGTTAGATGAGAGAGGCTAAGGTGAACAGAAATCACCTTAGCCTTTTTTTGGCTTATTTCCCGAGCGGGTTGTAGCTTTTAAATTTTGATACTCTAAGTCGTTTACTTTCCTATTCCAATTTCCGATCGGGAAATGCTTTGGATTGTTACCGATTCATTGTGTGGCCTCTGGCCACACAATGAAAACAATAAATCTACAAATAGTAAACGATAAATAGAAAGAGTCCCTTTTACAAATACTTCCTATTTATATGAAAAGTCCCAAAAGGAAGCAGGCTCGCAATCAACACCACAAAAGTATCTTTAAAATCCCACTTCATACGTGACCGAATAAACAACGCTATTACAACATACGCAACAAACAAGATCCCATGAGGCATCCCCAAAGATTTCACCAAGAAAGCATTCCCAGCCAAATACTTCAGCGGCACTCCAACAAATAATAAAAGGATATAAGATAGGCCTTCTAAAAGGCTTATGACTTTAAAGAGCTTAATCAAACTTTGGTTGGTTTCTTTTTTAGAACTCATCTCACTTTGCAGTTTCTTCATAAGAATAATAGATAGTGCTCCACCACATAATGAAGCGATAATATTAATAAAAAATAAAAGCCAGTTGGTACTCCCTGATTCCATAATCGAACTTGGATCAAAACCAAAGCGTCCAAAAGACTTAATCACTAAAATACTTCCAAAGACCCCAGCAATGGTATTTCCAACAAGGTCAAAAGAATATTTTTTAAAAATAAACCCAATCAGGTTAGCGCCAATGATTCCAATTATTATACTGATTAAAGAGATTAAAGTATCTGTCATTTAATTGGCGTTTTAATCAAAAAGAAATGTACGTTATTCAACGTTACATATATGGTGCAACTCTGTATGGGTGGCACCATTTAACACACCGGACTGGAACTGGTTGGTTTACCAATAAACCAAATCAATGTCCATAATCCATATGGTCTACTTTTCCAGCCATCATTCTCTTTTGGAAAATAGCGTAAATAACTAAAAGAATTAATCCAACAATCACCCAATTAAAAGCAACTGATAATCCATAGGATGTAGTAGCAGTGTTGTAAATTGTTAAGGGTCCATGGACCGAATTTGTCGAAGGCAAAATGACAGGGAATAAGGAAGCCAATGAAGAAGTTATGCCGCCAAGTATCAACAAGGTAGAAAGTAGAAAAGGATAGAAATCGTTCTTTATCTTTTTGATAAAAAATAAACCAATAATTCCTGCGAAATAGAGCAGTGGGAAAATTATTAAATAAGGTTTGTTTATAAAATTATTAAGTGCTTCTGGGTTGATGCTTTGCCAGACAGACAAAGAAAGAATAGTTAAAGCCGATAGCGCAATGTTTAGCTTAAAGATAATCGACTTGAGCTTTTGATTAATAGAAGAATTGGTTTTTAAAATGATCCAATTGGCGCCGTGAATTGCTAAGGTCACTACTGCAATCAAACCAATAATAATGGTAAACCAATCAATCACACCAGGTGTTTCGCTGAGGGGGCTAAAACTACTGTCCCATAAGGGTAAGAAAAAATAATGGCCTTCATAAAGGGATACGCCATCCTCCACGCCACCTAAGTTGACTCCTCTTACAATATTGCCCAGCGCAATTCCAAAAAATAAAGCCAACAACAAACTAGAAACACCAAAGGAAGTATCCCAGATGTCTTTCCACATTTGGGATTTAAACTGACTTCTAAATTCCAAACCAATGGCTCTGAACATAATGAGCCAGAGCACGATGATTAGTGGCAAATAAAAACCACTAAATACAGAGGCATAGAAAGTAGGGAAAGCCATAAAGAGCATTCCACCTCCGGCAACCAACCAAACTTCATTGGAGTCCCAAAACAATCCAGCTGACTTCGCAATTACTTCTTTGTCTTTTTCTGTTTTTGCAAAAAACAAATGAATAATTCCTGCGCCAAAATCATAACCATCCAAAATGAAAAACATCGCTAAAACAACAGCGATGATGCCGTACCAAAATATTTCCATGATTTAATATTTTTAATATTTTTAATGTTTTTGAGCTTTTGGTCCTTCGTAAATCGTTTTCCCCACGAGGATTAAAAACAAGACACCCAGTAAAAAATACAATCCAACAAATCCTAATAAAGTAAACAAGGTATTCCCGGAAGAAACGGTAGGGGAGACGCCTTCCACCGTTTTTAATAAACCGTAGACCAAATAAGGTTGTCGTCCCAACTCGGCAACATACCAGCCCGCAATATTAGCGATGTAGGCAAAAGGAGCGAGAAACATAATGCTCCAAAGAAGCGGTTTAAAGTTGAATAGTATCCCTCTCCATAAAAAGAAAACGGCCAAACTCATTATTCCAATAAAAATAGTTCCAAGCCCCACCATGATATGATAAGAATAATAAAGCCCTGGAATATTTGTCGGTAATTCTTCCTCCGGAAATTTATCCATTCCTAGAATTTGCTTGTTCCAATCCTGGTAGGTCAAAAAACTAAGAATGTTAGGGACCGCAATTTTATTATCTAATTTCTTCTCCACCATATTGGGTTGTCCGATCAATACAATTTCGGAACCAGCATGTTCGGTTTCGAAGATTCCTTCCATGGCTGCAAAAGAGGCGGGTTGATACTTTGCTACATTTTTAGCATTCCAATCTCCTGTCGGAAAAGCAACTAGCAAACTGGAGACGAGCCCGAATAAAACACCCGTTTTTAAAAACAACTTTCCAAATTCCACATTCGATTTTCCCAAAATATAAAAAGCGCCAATACTAGCGACCACAAAAGAAGAGGTCACAAGTGAAGCCATTTGGTTATGTAAAAAGGCTGGAAGGAGCCAGGGGTTGCTAAATAGCGCAGAAAAGTTTTCAAGGACATATTTCCCGTTCTCCAATATTTCATAACCTACCGGATGTTGCATCCAAGCATTGGTGGCCAGAATAAAATAACCACTTGCCCAGGAACCAATGAACACTAAAAGCGCAGTGATAAAATGCATTCTTTGGCTCATCAGTTTCTCACCAAAAATAAACAAGACCAAAAAAGAAGATTCTAAGAAGAAGGAAAACAATCCTTCCATGGCCAGGGTCTGCCCAATAATACCTCCGGTGAGTTCTGAGAATTTTGCCCAATTGGTTCCAAACTGAAATTCCATAGGAATCCCAGTAATGACGCCCATCGTAAAATTCACGGCAAATATCTTCATGAAAAATTTCGCCGCATCATTGTATTTTTCAATCTGAGTACGAAGAAATTTCCATTTGAAAAATACTATTATCAACGAAAGGCCCATCGTCAACTGAGGAAATATATAGTGAAAGGTGATAGTAAATGCAAATTGCAATCTATCATATAAAATCATGTCTTCCATGTTGTAAAGTTTGTTTTCATTAAAAAGGAATCCCGATTGTTATTTCTAAAGACAAGATGTAGAAGTGTTTTTTGCCAATGAAAAAGTAGGTTGCCAAAGGCCTCTCGTAAGTTTTAAGTTTAAAAAATAAGATTTACACAAACCGAAAGTTCCCGCAAAAAGAGAACAAGCCCAAGCTCATTCCACGTACCCCTGCCGCACCACCAAAAAATAATACCCTTCCCCCAAATCCAAATACCCCTGATCATAACAATAGTGATACGTCTTCCCTGCCTTCGTCGAATAGACATTAGTAAAGTAGCTAAATTTAAAACCCCGCTCCAATAATTTATCCCGATGCAACTTCAATTTTCCTGTCGGATTCAGCTCAGCCAGTATCCGTCTATTCTTCCGAAGGATGTTATTGATGTTGCGAATAAAGTTAGTGCTATCGCTGTTCAATTTGTTGTTGTAAGTATTCCGACAATGATCAGAACAGAATTTTTTATCCGCTCTTCCGACAAAGTCATCATCGCATTCTACGCATTTTTTTTTCATAATTCAATTTTTCTTCAATTATCCCTTGTTTTTCTGATTTCGTATAAGTAGCTGTTAATCAGAAGTATAAAGATTTACCATTCACTTGTAATTGCTTACAAACGACTACAAACGAAAGTACCTGTTTATGTACCGAATACCAAACCCAAAGCCCCTTTTCTTTGCAGCATATTCTTTTACTCACATCAGAGTCTGTCAGTCATTATTACAAATAGGTTCGTATTAAGCGAGTTAAGAACTAAGGACGATCAACCAATAACAGGTTAAACATTTATTATTAATCAATTAAATCATTCAAAAATGACATCATTAAGAAACAGCGTAAAACTCATCGGACACCTTGGAGCAGATCCAGAAATGAAAAGATTTGACGGCGGAAAAATTCTCGCAAACCTAAGCCTTGCGACCAGCGAAAATTATAAAAACGCAAAAGGAGAGAAGGTCACCACTACCCAATGGCATAAATTAAAAGTATGGGGGAAAACAGCAGAGTTCCTAGAAAAGTACACTCGCAAAGGTTCTGAGATTGCCATAGAAGGAAAACTCGAATACCGAAACTACGAAGACAAGGACAAGATCACACGCTACGTTACCGAAATCAAAGTCAACGAAGTATTATTAATTTCAAAAACGAATGCCGCTTAGGGATTAAGTGGATTTAATAACTTCTTCGTAGTGCATACGAAAAAACCATTCGCTAACAGCTTCATTACTGTAACGGCAATTACTTTCCCATTGCATGATTGTATTGTTTCCAGCCGACATCGACGAGCCTTCGTCCTTGTCGGTTCTTTTAACATTAAAAAAGCCCTTCCGAGTGAAAACTCAGAAGGGCTTTTTTATTATAACAAAAAAGCTACATTAACGCACCAAGGCAATATCCCCTCGATACAACAAGACCCTTCCATCCACAAAAACAACTTCGGCAATGAAGGCATAGATGCCGCTATTCATCGTTTTCCCATTCAGACGACCATCCCATCCATCCTGCGAGTTTTGACTATAGGTAAAATCGACCGTTTGATAAACCTGCTCTCCCCAACGATCAAAAATTCGGAAATAATTAACCTGCTCTACACCCACACCAGTATATACTCGAAGGATGTCGTTGACGCCATCACCATTTGGAGAAAAGGCATTCGGGATAAATATATTTCTATTTCGATCAATTTCCACAACGATCTCAGCACTACCGACACAACCATTGGTATCAATAACCGTGATCTCGTAGGTAGTGGTCTCTAAAGGAGAAACCCATGGACTCATACATAGTGTATCGTTAATACCAGCTAGACTATCACAATTCAAATCCTCCAAAGGATCCCAAAGGATGGTGTCAATCGGAATATCAATGACAGAAATTGTAGGTTTTAATTCAACACTGCTCCCCAATTCTAATTCTATAATATTATTTATATCATCGTCATTGTCATAAAGAAGAACCGTAACCGGGTCAGGCTGACCAACATTAATGGTGTATTCCGTAGAACAGCCCAAGCTATCAAAAATCTGAACAGTATGCTCTCCGGCAAGGATAGGAATAGAAGCGTTTGGAAATTGTGGTGGCCCAAAATCAACAGAGAAAGTATAGGAAAGACTTGATCCACCTGTAGGAGCTTCTATCGTAACAACCGTCTGGTCGCCATTACAAAGCGGCTCCGCAGGGTCGGGGATAACAGCCGAAATCGGATCCGGTTCATTCAAAGTTTGGCTCAGGTTATCTGAACATCCATTTACATCAGTAATGGTTACATTATAAGTACCTGAACTTAGGCCTGAAGCCAAAGGGTTACTGTCTCCTGTATTAGGGGACCAACTGTAAGTCGTATTTCCAGGTGTCCCTCCTGTAGAAGCAACCTCTATCTGTCCATCTTCTCCTTCAAAACAAGTAGGATCAACGAAATTACTTAAAATGGCTACGAATGGATCTGGTTGGCCAATATTGATACTTATTGGTGTATTACAACCATTAGCATCCGTTGCAGTTACAATATAAGTACCTGCTGGAACACCACTAACTGTAGAACCAGAAGTAACGGGATTCCCCCATTCATAGGTATAGCTGGGGGTTCCTCCTGATGCCATCACGGTAGCAGCACCATCAGATTCTCCAAAACAACTGACTTTAGTAGTTTGGACTCCGTCATTGAGAACATCAAAAATCAGAGGTTCAGGTGCCCCAATATCAAAGAAGGCCGTATCAGAAGGACAGAGATTATCTGATACAATAACGAATTGTTCACCTTGGCACAATGCCATTGCGGTACTTTGAGCGATTCCTACGAAAATTTCGCCCGAAGACCAAGAAAAGGCATACATGTTATTTGTACCTGTTCCACCAGATGCGAATGCTTGGATTGAACCGTCGCAAGGTACACCTTCAAAACAACTCACTGGGCTAACCCCGGCGATCTCTAGATCAATATTTATAGAAGGAGGGCAGGGGATGAAGGTGTCTATAACAATAGTATCGCATCCATTGAAGTCGGTGATCGTCACGGAATATCGATTGTCTGCTCCACATTCCAAACTAGCAGCTACCGGGAAAGTATTACCATCAAACCACTCAATTTTGTATGGTTCAGTCCCGCCAGTTAGAATCACTTGAATAGAACCACTGCTAAACGTCGGACAGGCAGGTTCTGTAATAATCAATTGATCAACAATAAGCTGAGCAGGCGCATAAAGCGAAGCCGTATCCACCACACTACAACCAACATCATCGGTAACGGTAACAATATATTCACCAGAGGTCAGCATTGTTGCTGTTGCTGTATTTTGATTGTTAGAATCATTCCATAAATAAGAAGAAATAGCTGTACCTCCAGGGCCGGCTACAGCATTGGCAGTAAGAGATCCCGTCATTTGATTAGGGCAACTGACACTTACAGAATCAAAAGATTGTATGATAGGTAGTGTTGGTTCAGTTATAGTGAAATTTTGAACAATAGCACAATTGTTTATGTCTGTAACTCCCACGGAAATAGGACCTGCTGGCAAATTGCTCACGCCAGGTGTTGTCTCACCATTACTCCATAGATACATAAACGGGCCATTTGTACCAGTTGCGGTAACAGATATGGAGCCGGTAGTAATACCTGTACAAGTAATGTCTTGTTGGCTATCTACTGTTAATTCCAGCATCGGAGCGATTAATGATTGTGCAGAGCTAAGCACACAACCTAAGCCGTCAGTAACTGTTACGCTGTAGTTGCCTGGGGGAAGTGGACTAATTGTACCATCTCCAGGTGCACCCCCCGGTACAGACCAGATGATATCATATGGCGCAACTCCATTGGCAAAAGCCACGGTCACACTTCCATCAGAGGTATTGACACAAGCTGGATTAGTAAAGGAAGTTTGTACAGATAATGGGGCAAGGTTCGGAATGACAACAGAACCGATTACTGTTTCATTCGCTGCATCGGTAACGACTACATTATAAGTGCCCGGCGGCAAACCTCCTACAATTCCATCTGGAATATTAGCATTTCCTGAGTTGCCAGGGTTGCCTTGTTGAGACCAGGTCAGGCTGTATGGTGCAGTTCCTCCAGTAGGCGAAACCGTAAAAGATCCATCCGTATTTCCTATTTCAGAAGTACAGACGCCAAAGTCTAATGTGAAAGCATTGTTTCCAATGGTGACTGAGCCATCCGTTAAGGTGTATCCAAGGGGACCATTTACATCTGATACTTCTATTGGTGTGCCCGGTGGAACTGTTCCTGTAAAATTAACATCAGAGCTGGTTCCGGTTGCACCTATAGCGGTAAAACAAATCTCGTATAAAATATTATCACCGATCAATGTCGATCCAAAAAGAATGTCATCAGAGAACCAAGAAACAATGATCTGTCCAGCTGATGGTGTAGAAGAAGACAAAGTCGGAGGAATGTTTACAGGATTAACGCTGCCGAAAGCTAAGACAGCTGGATCATATTCGATGATGTATTGAAAGCTAAATAAATCCGTAAATCCCATAGAGGAAGAAACAGGAACACAAATGTTAGAA
Source organism: Saprospiraceae bacterium (assembly GCA_047626155.1). GTDB lineage: Bacteria > Bacteroidota > Bacteroidia > Chitinophagales > Saprospiraceae > CALGLS01. The sequence continues at coordinate 25,733 of JBLHRR010000007.1, forward strand.
CCTGAACTTGTGACAACATCTCCCATCGTAGAATTAAACACAATACAGTTACTCATGTCTACTTGGAAAGAAGCGGAACAACTTCTGCCATCTTCGATAACTACATTGTAAATACCGGGTTGAGGTATTGAAAAAGCTACCGTTTCGCCATGAGAAATATTTGAAGGACTAGGAGTTGTCCCAACAACCGTTGGGTCAGAAGCTAGGCTTATTTCTATATTCGTATAAATAGCCGAATTGTCAAATTCTGGTAGCCCACCCTGAGCTACAAAAGAACCAGAACAAGGGCCTGAGGCAGAAGTATTAATGTTGGTGCCTTCTACTTCATTTAGAAAAACGATACGGAAAGCATCAGTAATATTTACATTAATACAAGGTCCGGCAGGGCCACCTATTCCATCCGTTTCGTAGATACCATTAGCCCAGTCATCAATAGTCGTTGGCGCAAAAAACAATTCGATAGGGGCGCCACCATTAAGTAAATTTTGAAGTGCACCCATGTTCTGTATAACGGCATTTCCATTAATATCAACCAACGGGGACGTTATAATATAAGGATCTCCATTTGCTGTAGTAGGGTCAACAGAAATACAAGGGTCGGAAACCATTGTTGCAAAATCAGGCCCGCTCTCTGTCGGAGTACAGGTATAAAAATGATAAGCAATTCCTGGAAGGGAAGCAGCATCCGGATCACCAAAAGTTTGCCCTCCCAGATGAGTAATGTTCAAAATGTCATTAAAGCAAAGGAACTCTACATCATTGGACTGAGCAGTAGGATCAAGGGCCTGAGTAGTTGTACCCGCAAAGGCACTAACACCAGCCGGGCATACCATAGAGTTGGCTCCAGTTAAAGAAGGTACGGGTGTTTCTACTTGAACCGTTTTTGGCATTTGAGAAAAAGCTTCTGAAAAAAAGCAAATTGTAAGTAGAACCGGGATTAATAGACGTTTAGTCATTTTTTATGCTTGTTTTATTTTTGGATTTTGTGGGCACAATGAAGCTGATACCACAAAGCAAAGCGATTATGTCGAGATCAGAATTAAAAGATATTCTATTCATCGTTTATACTATGATGGAGAAAACCCTTTCTAGCCCGCAAAAATAGAGATAGCGAACGAATTTTAAGCTATGCATTCCTGGTCATTTTACTACTTTTGGTCAAAATTGGCCATTTTGTGGCCTTTTATTGATCCGGAGTCTCTTAACATGAAAACATTAAAGTAAATAACCATGCATACTTTGTACCAATGCTTAGCATTGACGATCAAAGGCTTACTTTTAGTATTTTGCTTTGGCGAAAAAAGAAATCTTGTCTAAAGTTAGCGGAATTGGGTTTGACTAATTAGTTGATCGGTGAATTAACCATTTAACGAAACACCCGCTCCACCAAATCACTTCCAAAGGCGTACGGCAAATAAACTATAGAGGGGATACGCTTAGTCATAAAAACGCTGCCTACTTTTCCACGCCCAATACTGCCAAACTCTGATTGTGCCTCTAAGGCGACAGCTCCATTGAAGGTAGCAGCATTAATGGCTTCTTCCGGAGTCATTTTCATTTTGATACAAGCCAGCGAAACCACAAAAGACATACGCCCCGATGGAGTAGAACCGGGGTTGAAATCGGTAGCCAAAGCTACTGGTAAACCGGCATCAATCATTTTACGAGCAGGTGGGTAATGGTCATTCAAAAAGAAAGGCGCTGAAGGCAATAGGGTAGCCATGGTATCAGACTGGAGTAAGGCCGCAATCTCTTCATCATTGACTACTTCGAGATGATCTACGGATATCGCCTTATGCTTGATGGCAGCTTGTATACCGCCCATACAGTTGAACTGATTGGTATGAACTTTTGGCTTCAATCCATAACGCGCTCCCGCCTCCATGATGCGTTCACTATCGGCTACGGTGAAGAATCCTTTTTCACAAAAAACGTCAATATATTCTGCCAGTCCTTCATCTGCGGCTTGCGGAATCATGTTGTTACAAACGATATCCAGAAAGGCAGTTCTGTCTTCCTTGTATTTCAGTGGTAAGGCATGAGCCGCCAGTAAAGTGGACTTAATTCTAATCTTAGTATGTTTTTTTAATTCTCGGATAACGCGCAGCATTTTAAGCTCGTTTTCCAGATCTAGGCCATAGCCACTTTTGATTTCTAATAAACCAGTTCCGTATTGGGTAACCTCTTCTAATCGTTCTAAAGCACTCTCTAACAATGCTTCTTCGGATGTTTCGCCGAGCCGTCTAGCAGAGTTTAAAATCCCGCCACCATTTGCAGCAATTTCCGTATAACTCATGCCATTGATTCGTTGGGCAAATTCCCCTTCTCGACTAGCGGCAAATACCAAATGACTGTGAGAGTCACACCAAGTCGGGAAAACCATTCGCCCCTTCGCCTCAACAACTTCATCAGCTCCTTCCGGGCAGCTGTCCATCGTCCCGAAATCTATGATGATGCCATTGTCGATGTACAACCAGGCATTGTCAATGGTAGGTAGCTCTTTCATCGAGGCTCCTTTAATGGCGCCTCTTGTAGCTATATTGTTGGAATCTTCCTCGACTTGAACGAGGGTTTTTATATTTCTGAAAAGTAGACTGGACATGAATTGGAATTTTGCTACAAAACTAAGGAATTAAACGTAAAAAGGTGCATTGTATCGTACCTCTTCAAAACCAAGAGAGCCGATGCGATGCACCTTTATATATTGTAAGGTTGATGAGATACCGAAAACCGAATCCTTATCCCATCACCGACAAATCCTTAATAATCGCTTCAACCCCTTTAGCTTTCACTTCCGCCTTGAAATCAATCGCTTGTTGTCTGCTGTCAAATTCCCCAATCAGCACTTTATAAACCGTCTTTTCTCTTAGCGTAGCAATATGTACAATGATCGGCTGCGAAAACAATTTTTCCAAACGGGCCGCTTCGGTCAATACGTTTCCATATTCTGCAAAAGCGCCAATCTGAACAGAGTAACCCGCAGAAGGCTGGCGACTAACTTTGAAGCGATACAAACCGTCTCCTGTCATGACCGGCTTAGGTGGCGTAAATACTGGGGCCGTTGGTTTCGGAGTAGGAGCAGAAGGCTTTGTGGTAGCCAAAGGAGGTCGCGAAATTGGTCGCGAAGGCTTTGTACCGGAGGCCGGTTTTGATTTCTTTCTATTCGTCGCAGTGTTGTGTTTTTTCAAAATTTCCATGAAACGATCCGCCGAAAGCGATTCTTCATAGCGATCTACTTCTTTCCCTTGAGAATTGAAAACAAGGATAGAAGGAAGCAGCTTTATGTTGTGGATTTGTTTGTAAGCGAAACCATCAAAGTCATCAATGTCTACTTTTACTGCGATGTAATTGTCTTTGATGTAGTTAGCTAAAGTCGGATCACTGAAAGTGGTTTCATCCATCCAACGGCAAGGCATACACCAGCTGGCGGTGAAATCTATAAAATATAGTTTTCCTTCAGTAGCGGCTCTGTCTTTAACAATGTTTATACTACCTTTGAAAAAATCAACTTTAGTATTGGCCGGGCCAGTACTCATAAAAAAAGGAACCATTAATAGGAGTAGGAAAAAAAGTCTGTTACGCATGATGTGTGGTATTATAATTTCTAGAATGAGCGGCGCCATCGATTAAGCCGGAGTCACTGCTTTTGTTTTTCTTGTGTATTAGAGTCGTTAACTCTATAAAGGCCTTAGAAAAGAGAAATAGTATGAATAAGCACTGTATTTATAGGATTATTATGTGCCTTTGGCTTTCAGACTACTTTCAGATGTCTAATGTAGAATAAAATTTTGTGCCGAATAAGCATAGTATTTATTTTAGGAATATTCAGGCTAATGCAAATATAATACCATGTATTTTATATATTTTTAATATGTAAAAGCTTGTTATCTAATTTGGTTAGGGGAATAGTTTTTTTTACTTTTCGTAACTGTTCAGCATTTGAGATGGTGAGACCTTAGCAGGATAGAGTGTACAATCTAAGGAGTAAAAGTATTCACCAAAACGAAATTAATGATGAAGTAGGTGCTATTTATTTAATCGCCGAGGGCAAAGGTATTACAAGTCTCTCTATGCACGGTTTTCTGCCTAAAGCAATCGTAAGAAAGTCTTTTCACAGGGATATCCACAGTTTCAACGCTAATCATCTGCATCTTAAGGGAATTGAAGTTGAGGTTGAAGTTGCTTTTGAAGTTGAAATGTTTTCTTGCCGTTGTCATGGTTTTCTGCCTTGAATTCCCCTTTCTACCCGTTTATTTTCCTACCTTCGCGCAAAATAATTTAAGAGAAACAACACCCTTTTCGTATGTCCAAAACATTAGCAAAAATAACAGGCGTTGCTGGCTATGTCCCAGATTACGTACTGACTAACAAGGAGTTAGAGACCATGGTAGAAACGAATGATGAGTGGATCCAAAGCCGAACTGGTGTCAAAGAAAGAAGAATTCTGAAAAAAGAAGGCTGGGCTGCCTCTGATATGGGCCGCGAAATGGTGAAAAGCCTGTTGGAAAAAACAAACACCAAACCGGAAGAGGTCGAACTCCTGATCTGCGCCACCATCACCGGTGATATGGTCTTTCCGGATACCGCTAATACCATCTGCGACAAAGTAGGGATTAAAAATGCCTTTGGTTTCGATATAAATGCCGCTTGTTCTGGCTTTCTATATGCCTTAAGCACTGGAGCTAAATTCATCGAATCCGGCACCCACAAAAAAGTCATCGTTGTTGGAATGGATGTCATGTCTTCCATTCTTGATTATACCGACAGAGCCACCTGTATCATCTTTGGAGATGGGGGAGGAGCGGTTCTCCTCGAACCTACTACCGACGGAACTGGATTGACCGATGCCATCCTTCGTTCAGACGGAAGTGGAAGAGAATATCTTCACATGAAAGCCGGAGGCTCTTTGAAACCTACTACCGCTGAAACTGTTGCGGCTAATGAACATTATGTTTATCAGGAGGGAAGAACCGTATTTAAACATGCAGTGAGAGGAATGGAGACTACCGTCAAAGAGGTCATGCAACGAAATAACCTGACGAATGACGATATTGACTGGCTTATTCCACACCAGGCTAATATCAGAATCATAAAAGCAGTAGCCGATGCTTGTGACTTCCCTATGGAAAAAGTCTTGATCAATATAGAAAAATACGGAAATACCACCGCAGGAACTCTCCCGCTTTGCCTCTGGGATTTTGAATCTAAATTCAAGAAAGGAGATAAAATCTTATTAACGGCTTTCGGAGGTGGCTTTACCTGGGGGACAACTTACTTGATTTGGGGATATTAACCTTGAGCGAGAGCGCGTAACCACATCCTTCAGAAGATGGAGACTTTTATAAAAGGAAAAAGGTATGATTGTATGGCAAAACAACCTGAAAGTAAGGATGTTAAGTAAATTATAGGTAAACTAATTCACTAATCCTCAATCAACCAATTACTTATCTCTTCTCCATTAGATGAAAATTAATATCTTTGCGCCACTTTTTTATTCTTTCATTTTTAATATCTAACTAGCAAAATGGCAAATACTTCAGAAATCAAGAATGGCCTCTGTTTGAACTTTAACAACGATATTTGGACAGTAGTATCATTCATGCACGTAAAACCAGGAAAAGGACCCGCTTTTGTTCGTTGTAAATTGAAAAGTTTGACCAGTGGGAAAGTAGTGGATAATACCTGGCCTTCCAGTCACAAGATTGACGTGGTACGTGTAGAAAGAAGAGTATTCCAATTTTTGTACAAAGACGATATGGGCTTCCATTTCATGAATAATGAAACTTACGATCAGACGATGATCCCTGAAGATCTCATTACCAAGCCTGAATTAATCAAAGAAGGTTCTAACGTAGACATCTTATTTAATGCCAACGACGATCTGCCTTTGACAATGGAATTGCCACAATATCTTACCCTTGAGGTAACGTATACTGAACCTGGCGTAAGAGGGGATACCGCTACTAATGCTAAGAAACCTGCGAAACTGGAAACAGGGGCAGAAGTACAGGTGCCACTTTTTATTAACGAAGGAGATTTAGTGAAAATCGAAACAGCAACAAGTCATTACGTAGAGCGAGTGAAAAAATAAGCTGTCCTTAGTCAGAACAAAATCTAAAGTCCAATTAATTCTCCGATCAAATCGAAGAACCAAAAAAAAATACTATGAATTTTAAAGAAGTTCAAGAACTCATTAAGCTAATCAATAAGTCTAACCTGACCGAATTCAAAATGGAGAAGGCAGACTTCAAAATTTCTATCCGAACCAAGAAATACGGACGAAGCCGTGTGCAACCTGCGGCACCCGCACAAATTGTGTCTATGCCCGCACAATCAATGCCGCTTCAAATGGCACATGCCCCTGCAGCAGTACCTGCTGCCAGTCAGCCTGAGGCAGATGCTGCAACAGCAGAAGCAGACGATACTAGTAACCTATTGGAAGTCAAATCTCCAATAGTGGGAACCTTCTATCGTTCTTCTTCTCCGGATAAAGATGTCTACGCAAAAGTGGGAGATATCATTGAAAAAGGTGACGTGGTCTGTATCGTTGAAGCAATGAAATTATTCAATGAAATAGAATCTGAAGTAAGTGGACGTATTGTAAAAGTATTACTCGAAAATGCGCAGCCGGTACAATATGACCAACCGCTATTTCTTGTTGATCCCGCCGGATAATCTATTATAGTTAACTCTAAATAGAATGGAACGGTCGGACGGAAACTGAATAAACTCTATTATCTTATCGCTAAGAAAATAATGGAAACCGCCTACAGGTTTCCTAAAGCCGAATAACCAGAATGGGGATTGAGCTTAATAAAAACCAGCGTATTCGTATGTCAGAACCTACACTTTTTAAAAAAATATTGATCGCCAACCGTGGCGAAATCGCTTTGCGAATCATCAGAACCTGTAAGGAAATGGGGATCAAAACAGTAGCGGTCTACTCTACTGCTGATCGCGAAAGCCTACACGTTCGTTTTGCAGATGAAGCGGTTTGTATCGGACCTCCTTCTTCTGCTGAATCTTACCTTAGTATTCCTAAAATAATGGCAGCGGTAGAAATTACCAATGCTGATGCCGTTCACCCTGGCTACGGATTCCTCTCGGAAAACGCAGACTTCGCAGAGGTATGTGCAGAATATGGAATTAAATTTATAGGCCCAACCCCGGATCAAATTCGGAAAATGGGAGATAAGATTACCGCTAAGGATACTATGATTAAAGCCGGTGTTCCTGTCGTTCCTGGTTCCGAAGGCTTGTTAAAAGACCTTAAGTCGGGACTTAAATTAGCTAAAGGTATTGGCTATCCCGTTATCCTTAAAGCAACTGCCGGTGGTGGTGGAAAAGGAATGCGAATAGTTTGGGCTCCTGAAGAGTTTGAAGACAATTGGGAAAAAGCACGGATCGAAGCCAAAGCCTCTTTTACAAATGACGGAATCTATATTGAAAAGTTTGTAGTAGAACCGCGCCACATAGAAATACAAATAGCAGGAGATAAATTCGGAAAAGTTTGTCACCTTTCGGAAAGAGATTGCTCCATTCAAAGAAGACATCAGAAACTGGTAGAGGAAGCACCTTCTCCTTTTATAACAAAAAAACTACGTAAGGCAATGGGAGAAGCAGCCATCAAGGCTGGTGAATGTATTAATTATGAAGGAGTGGGGACCGTAGAGTTCCTAGTGGATAAAAACAAGAACTTCTACTTCATGGAAATGAACACCCGAATCCAGGTGGAACATACCGTAACCGAAGAAGTCATTGATCGAGACCTGATTAAAGAACAGATAAAAATTGCCTGTGGGTTTCCAATATCAGGTAAGAACTATGAACCACGGATGCACGCCATCGAATGCCGAATCAATGCGGAAGATCCTTTTAATAATTTCCGACCAAGCCCAGGAAAAATTACTTCCTTCCATAGCGCTAAAGGACATGGCGTACGGGTGGATACACATGTATACGCTGGCTACGATGTTCCACCTTACTACGATTCCATGATCGCAAAACTGATCTGTCGGGCGCAAACTCGTGAGGAATGTATTAAGAAAATGGCTCGTGCGCTGGATGAATTCATCATTGAAGGCATAAAGACAACGGTACCATTTCACCAGCAATTGATGAAGGATAAAAAATTCCAAAGCGGTAATTTTAACACCAGTTTTATCGATACTTTTGAATTGGTGAAACCGAAGGAGTAGAGGACTTAGTTTACAATACACTTAGTAACAATGAGAAAACAACTTCAACGTTTGGAATCGTTGAAGTTGTTTTTTGTTTAATACCTAATAGTCGTGAAACAACTTCGCCGCCTCACTGCCTATCTTCAAAATTACAAGCCTCTTGTATTTGCAAACATCTTTTGCAATTTGATGATGGCGCTCTTTACAGTAGTGAGTATCCCGGCGATAATCCCTTTTTTACAAGTTCTTTTTGAGCGAAGTCCGAAAGCAACGGCTTTGCCTTCCTGGTCTTGGAAGGTAGAAAGCATTGCCAATTACACTCAAGCCTATTTCGGGCAACTCATTGTTGACAAAGGACAGGACGTAGCACTGGCTTACATTTGTGTCGGCATTGTACTGCTCTTTTTTTTGAAAAACCTATTCCGCTATCTCTCCCTGGTGGCGATGGCTCCCATTCGTAATGGAATTGTTAGAGATATTCGGCAGCAACTCTTTTCTAAAGTGCTACAACTGCCACTCGCCTACTTTTCAGAAGAAAGGAAGGGCGATTTAATGTCTCGAATTACCGCAGATGTACAAGAGGTGGAGTGGAGTATTCTAAATGTCTTGGAGATTATTTTCAGGGCACCATTTATTATTATCGGTAGTCTTGCAGTTATGTTGTATCTCAGTCCCTATCTCACTGCTTTTGTATTTGTATTGTTTTTTTTTACAGCTTTGATTATCGGAGGGATAGGGAAAACATTGCGGAAACGATCAGCCAAGGCTCAGGAACAACTCGGCGGTCTGGTAACTCGAATAGAGGAAGCGCTTTCAGGGCTACGTATCATTAAAGGTTTTTCGGCAGAGCAATATCAAGAAGGACGTTTTCAAAAAGAGAACAACGAATATCGGAATACCCTGACACGGATGCTGTGGCGGAGAGATCTAAGTTCGCCTCTATCGGAGTTTTTAGGAATTGCTGTAGTAGCCATTTTGCTTTGGTATGGCTCCCGTGAGGTTTTTAGCGGCCAACTAGAGCCAGAAAATTTTTTCGCATTCCTTTTTGCTTTTTTCAATATCATCGCTCCAGCAAAATCCTTTTCTTCTGCTTTTTATAATATCCAAAAAGGGCTGGCTGCAGTGGACCGAATCGATGTTATTCAGTTTGCTAACAATGCAATTTCTGATGCGCCTGAAGCAAAAGAAGTCCGTAGCTTTGAAAGAGATATCGTTTTTGATCAAGTCAGTTTTAGCTATAGCAAAAAATCGGTAGAGCTGGTTTTGGAAAAAATAGATTTAAAAATTTCTAAAGGAAAAATCATCGCTCTGGTGGGGGCTTCTGGTTCGGGTAAAACAACACTGGTTGATTTGCTTCCCCGGTTTTATGATGCGCAGAATGGAAGCATATTGTTGGATGGAGTGAATATAAAAACCTATACCTTGTCTTCCTTGCGGAAGTTAATGGGGATTGTCAGTCAGGCTCCGGTACTGTTTAATGACACCATTTACAATAATATAGCCTTTGGAATGGAAGGCATGGATAAAGAAAAAGTGGAGGAAGCGGCCCGGATTGCCAATGCCCACGATTTTATTATGGCAACAGAACAACGCTACCAAACCAATATCGGTGATGGCGGTGGCAAACTCAGTGGAGGGCAAAGACAGCGACTAACCATCGCCCGAGCCATTCTCAAAAACCCACCGATTCTCATCCTCGATGAGGCAACCTCTGCCCTCGATGCTGCATCAGAAAGGTTAGTTCAGGATGCTTTAAACCATCTAATGGAACATCGAACAACTATTGTAATCGCACACCGTTTGTCAACGATAAAGCATGCAGATGAGATTATAGTATTGGAAAAAGGAAGAATAGCACAACGAGGATCTCATAAAAAGCTAATAGAAGAGGAGGGGATTTATAAACGTTTGTTGGCTTTACAAGGAAGCTGATTTTTTGATATAAAGTGGTTCTGAATACTTTTGAGTCATGCTTATAGTCATAAATTGAGGTTAATATTTATTTCAATCCTCCACCAATCATATAAAAATTGTACTTTTAGGAGTCAGTAGAAGATCAAGGATTACCTTAATATCTACTAAGTTTAGTAACAACGAAAAATTAACGTAGGTCACTGCAATTATTTAAATGAAGCTAAACGACCATAGGGAGAGTGATTTAGTTAAATGATGGAGTCTAAGTAAGTGGCCTAAATTACGTTTGCATAAAAAAATTATATTATAACGATGAAAAGAAAAATACAATTATTAATCGCTGTATTGGTAGTATGCACTAGCTTGTCTGCACAAATCACCGTGACTGCTGATAACTTTCCTGTACCAGGAGATACTCTGCGTACCACCTTCGACGCAATGCCATCGGGGGTTGACCTACTACTAGGGAATGGAGTAGATCTGAATTGGGATTTCACAAGCTTGGCAGGTATCAATCAAGAAACAGTTATTCGAGCAGCAGCTGATGGTGACAATTTTAACCAGTTCCCAACAGCAGACGTTTTAATAGGGGAACCTGGTGGCCTTGCCGGAGAACTCTATTATAATTCTACCACGACAGCATACGAGTTTTTAGGATATGTTGGGCCAGACCCAGCGGGTTTTGGTGTCAGCATCATTGCTAAATTAAACCCTCCTTCAGCAGAAAGACGGGCACCTATGAACTTTTTCGATGTGAATTCTGCGGATAATAATATTACAGTAGCTTTCAGTTCTGATCTTCTTCCTGGTGGAGTATTGGATAGTTTCGCCTTATCTCCGGATTCTCTACGCATTCGTATTTCAACAGAGCGATTAGATGTGGTTGATGCCTGGGGAACTCTTACCATTCCGTCAGGAACATATGAAGTGCTTAGAGAAAAACGGGAAGAAGAAAGAGAAACACGCTTAGATGTTTATGTGGGCATTGGTCCTTTTGCAGAATGGATCGATGTGACGGATTTAGCCGGTTTCGATTTCTTAGGGAAAGACACGATCCTGACCTATCACTTTTTCAGCAACCAAGCCAAAGAAACTATTGCAGTGGTTACAGTGGACCCAATAACGGATGATCCAATTACAGTGCGCTATAAATCGGGAATGATAGACGACCCTACGAGCTCCGTAAATTATATAGACAAAGGAAAAGCAGATATTTTCGCTTATCCTAATCCCGCAATCAACGATGTCCGTTTTGATTTTATAAACTTACCAACGGACACCTATGATCTGAAAATTTATAATATTCTTGGAGTAGAAGTCTATTCTCAAAAATATAATATCGCTAATAGAAGAACCATAAAAATGGATTTGTCCTATATGCGAAAAGGAACTTACTTGTATAGCCTAGTGGATAGCAAAGGAAAGCCCGTAACTACAAAGCGTTTAGTGGTGATGAAACCTTAAGTATATTAGAGTTTATTCCAAAATAATTTGTGTGCTCTCAAATGATCTTTTTATCCAGCACTTCAGCTTTTTGTTCGCCCGTAGCTAAGGCTACGAACTCAAAAAAGAGCTTCGTTCTGAAAAAAAATATCTATTTGATTCCTATACAAAACATTTCAACATAAACTCTATTTTCTATCATACTGCTAATGAAATAGCCAGGTGCGTTAGTTCGTATCTGGCTATTTTATTAGCCTTAATTCTTCCTTAACAAAAAAGCAAAGCAACCTCTTAACAAAACGATAGTCTATAATAGTAGAATTCAAAAAGGCGAAGTCATTTCATTCAAAACCAAAAAGACAATCTATGAAAAAGTTAAGTTTATTAGCAATGTCCCTATTAATGACAATAGCGCTTTTTGCTCAAAAGGAAGAAACCATATTTGGCAAAAGCGGATTACGGCTTTCAGGAGCCTGGGGAGGTTCCTCTACGAATATTTCTCAAATAGAAGATAACTATGCCGTATACAGCGGAGGCTTCGGGGGGCTGGAATTTAATCGCTCGGTATTCATCGGGTGGGGTGGTTACAAATTAGTAAGCGATGTTTTGATTGGTGACGTTGGTGCCGAACAGAACTTAGAAATGGATTACAATGGCTTGATATTCGGCTATGCTTTAAAACCACATAAACCCATTCACGCTACCTTTATGTTGATGGGTGGCAAAGGAGACGTGCAACTGGGAGAGGGACAAAAGGATAAGATTTTCGTCGTTAAACCATCCGCAGGTTTAGAACTAAATGTATTCCGGTGGTTTCACATCGGATTAAGAGGTGGATACAGAATCGTTACAGACTCAGACATAGTTGATATCTCTGATACAGACCTTTCTGGATTCTTTGGAGAGGCCAATTTGAAATTTGGAATCTCCTGGAACAGAGGTAGTAAAGATCGCCGAAATCAAGAAAGAAATAGAGACGACCGAGATACAACCTGGCCATAGAAAGTAGAGAAGGAACAATTTCTTCCTTCTGATAACCCTGCTCAAATAAATAAAAAACGCTTTTCCAAATAGAATGGGAAGGCGTTTTTTCGTACAAGTCAAAAGAATGGATATTCATCCTTCAAAATCACTACTCTAACTTTTCTAATTGCTACCTTTGTAGGCATCTTCTAACCTAATACGCTACCAATAATGACTCAAGTCTCAATGGATGTTAAACTATTTTGTGGTGAAAACTCAAGATACCTCTCTGAAAAAATTGCTGATTACTATGGCTACCCACTGGGTGACCAAAGTTTGATGAAATTTAGTGATGGGGAGATGCAGCCGATTATCAATGAATCCGTTCGTGGTAATTACATTTTCTTTATTCAATCTACCTTTGCCCCTGCAGATAATCTATTGGAGCTGTTGCTCCTTATCGATTCGGCCAAACGAGCTTCTGCTGGTTACATCACGGCGGTTATTCCTTATTTCGGCTATGCTCGTCAGGATAGAAAGGACAAACCTCGGGTGCCTATTTCTGCAAAGCTAATTGCTAATCTCATAGAGGCCGCTGGCGTCAACAGAATCATGACCATGGACTTCCACGCAGATCAAATTCAGGGTTTCTTTGACATCCCTGTAGACCATCTAAAAAGCGAAGCCATCTTTATTCCTTACTTGAAGAATATGGATACCTCCAATGTTACTTTCGCAAGCCCGGATGTAGGCGGAGTGAAAAGAGCCAGAACTTATGCAAAATACTTCGAACGTGATTTAGTGATTTGTGACAAATACAGAAAAAGAGCAAACGAAATCGCAGGAATGACTCTTATCGGAGATGTGAAGGGCGCAGATGTTATTCTGGTGGATGACATTGTAGATACTGCCGGTACCTTATGTCGTGCTGCTGATTTGATTATGGAAAAAGGAGCAAAGAGTGTTCGTGCCCTTTGTACGCACCCCGTTCTATCAGGAAAAGCATATAGCAACATTGAAAAATCGAAATTAAAAGAGCTTATTGTTTGCGATACGATTCCATTAAGAGGAAAATCTACAAAGATCAAACAATTGTCTACTGCTAAGTTATTTGCCCGAGCAATCCGTAATACACACGAACATCGCTCTATTTCTGCGCTTTTCGTAGAATAAAAGAAGCCAGTAGGAGATCCTTAAATTAAAATAGGCTATTCGTAGCGATTTAAAAAATAAATGATTATCTTTGCGTGCCTTTTCGATAATACTAGTCGACAAAGGCTAATTTTACAAATTCATATCATAAAAAATAAGTCATGAAGACAGTTGATATTAACGGTACACTAAGAACTGATTTAGGTAAGAAAGCTACCCGTGCTGACAGAAAAGAAGGCAAGGTACCTGGTGTTATCTATGGCGGCGGCGAAGTAGTTCACTTTAACGCTAATCCTAAGGAAATGAAAGACATCGTTTTTACTCCTGCTTTTAAAAAGGCTACAGTAACGGTGGGCGGAAAGAAGTACAATTGTATCTTGAAAGATACTCAGTTCCACCCGGTTACTGATGCATTGTTACACGTTGACTTCTTAGAATTGATTGACGGACAAGATCTGAAAGCAAATATTCCTGTTCTTTGCGAGGGTACTGCAGCTGGCGTTAAAGAAGGAGGTCGTTTGAACCAGAAGTTACGTAGGGTAACGGTGAAAACAACTCCGGATAAATTAATAGCAGAATTGACGGTTGATGTAACGGCTCTGAACTTAGGAGATTCCGTAAGAGTAAAGGACATCAAATTCTCAGGTGGAATGGAGGTTATGACTGACATGAGCATTCCTGTAGCTACTATCGAAGTCCCACGTTCTATGCGTTCGGCATTGATGGGTGAAGAAGAAGGAGAGGAAGGAGCAGCACCGGGAGCGGCGGCAGCACCTGATGCACCTGAAGCTTAAGAGAAAAGAATTAATATATAACGAAATTAATTTTCGTAATTATAAAAGAGGCGTAGATTTTTCTACGCCTCTTTTTGTATTTTGGCCATATGCAAAATTTAACCATCACCACTGTTCAAGCCGATCTTATTTGGGAAAATAAAAAAGACAACCTGGAGCAATTTGACCTTAAGCTACAGTCCCTTCAAGAAAAAACAGACCTCATCATCCTTCCGGAAATGTTTACCACTGGATTCAGCATGAATGCCAATGCAATGGCAGAACCAATGGAGGGCCCTGCTATAAAATGGATGGCCGAAAAAGCCAAAGCATTAGGCACCGTTATCACTGGAAGCCTAATCATCAAAGAAAAGGATCAATTCTTTAATCGCCTCATTTGGATGTCACCAGATGGTAGTATTCAGCACTATGACAAGCGACACTTGTTCACACTCGCCAAAGAACATAAGACCTATACCGCAGGAAATAAAAAACTAATCATTTCTTATAAAGGATGGAAAATTTGCCCTTTGGTTTGTTATGATCTCCGTTTCCCAGCATGGAGTAGGAATCAGGAGGATTACGATCTGCTCTTTTACGTGGCCAACTGGCCCAAACCAAGAGCGCATCACTGGAAGTCCTTGCTGATGGCTAGGGCGATTGAAAATCAAAGTTATGTAGTCGGCGTCAATAGGGTAGGAGTAGATGAGAAAAACAATAGCTACACAGGAGATACTTCTGTGATTGATTATAAAGGTAGTCTCCGTTATCAGGTGTCAGAATCGTCTGATGTTTTTACAACTACTTTATCTTATGAAGAACAAAAAAAATTTAGAGCCAAATTGAATTTCTTGCCGGATAGGGATGATATTTATTTTAAATGATTACCTAATAGTTACGCTGCAAATACCCACGCCGAGGTTGTCGAATGGGAGCGCTACATTTTTTCGAGCGAACGAGTTAACGTTGCGCTCTTTGCACCGTTGCTGTGAAAAACAATGGTGGGACGCCATTCTATTAGGAATAGTAGGAGACAAAACAATAACAATTAATCTAATATAAAGAACGTTTTACCAGCGCGGAAAAGCCTGATTATCCTCAGATTACCCACAATTCTGGTCAAAAACCTAAGCACACGCTCGATAAGAAATCCAGAGACAACAAACACACATGAATTTTAAAAATATCACCCTCCGAGCCTATTTTTTAGGTCTTTTAATCTTGACAGTATCCGCCTGTCATTCCCTAAAGCCAGTTTCCTCAGGTTCTAGTCGAAGTAGCTCAAAAACGACCAAATCAGGTTCAACATCAGTTAGTCAACTTCGGCAGGACATCACCAAATATGCGCTCCGACAAAAAGGAGCCAAGTATAAATATGGGGCAAAAGGGCCTAAGAGATTCGATTGTTCAGGCTTTACAACCTATGTTTATACTGCTAATAATCTGGAACTACCTAATGGTTCCTACAATCAGGCGCGTGTTGGCAAAAAGGTACCTCTTTCTAAAGCAAAACCCGGCGATTTGATTTTCTTTGGCAAAAGAGGAAAGGTCAATCATGTGGCATTGGTCATTCGGAATTCATCAGCAGGGGTGGAGGTTGTTCACAGCACCAGCGGTAGTGGCGTCATACAGGAAAATATCTCTAAATCGGCTTACTGGAAGCCCCAAATCTTGTATGCTAGAAACGTAATTGGCCGTTAAATCAATCGGTGTAACTGAACGAAGGCCCCTTTCTAAGTCATTTTTTATGCAATACTAAGTGTAAAAGTCGTAATTCTCCCTAAAATTATGTACTTTCGCCGTCTTCCAAAAGAAAGACTTTGAATTATGATTAATCTAATTTTATTCGGCCCTCCGGGCTCTGGTAAAGGAACGCAAGCTGCTCTTTTAGAAGAGACTTTCGGACTATTGCACATTTCCACGGGTCATTTATTCCGTTATGAAATAGGGAACAAGACAGAACTTGGGGTACTGGCTAAAAGCTATATGGATAAAGGTAATCTCGTACCGGATGAAGTGACTATCGGTATGCTCAAAAATAAGGTAAATGCCAACCCAGATGTAGCGGGTTATATCTTTGATGGTTTCCCTCGAACAATTGCACAAGCAGAAGCTTTGGATATTTTCCTTAAAGAGAAAGAAGAAATGATTTCTGCTTTGCTTGCACTAGATGTCGATGATGAAGAAATTGTAGAACGATTGTTATTGCGTGGCGAAACTTCTGGGAGACCAGACGATAAGAATGAATCGACTATCAGAAATAGAATCGAAGTTTATAACGATGAAACTACGCCAGTCTTTGATTACTACAACCGATCTGGATTGTCTAAAAAAGTGAAAGGCACAGGTTCAATTGAAGAAATAACCGAAAGGTTAGAGGTGGAGGTGAAAGGCCTTGACTAGCAAAATAACTTATAATAATCAGTTCGTTAAAGAACTATTTTTAACTATATATGTCCGGACAAAACTTCGTAGACTACGTAAAAATCTGTTGCCGTTCTGGTGCGGGTGGTGCAGGTTCTTCACATTTTTTTCGCAGCCGTATCGAAACTAAGGGTGGCCCCGATGGAGGGGATGGTGGCCGTGGTGGTAACATTGTTGTACGTGGCAATAGAAACCTTTGGACACTATTGTCTCTGAAGTATCGTAAACACGTGATTGCGACAGAAGGGGGAAGAGGCGGACAAAGCCGTAGCTCTGGAATTTCTGGCGAAGATGTTATTTTAGATGTGCCGCTGGGAACCATCGTGAAAGATGTGGAAACAGGGGAAACCATGTTCGAAATATCTGAAGACGGGGAGACTCAAATCGTGGTACCGGGTGGCCGGGGTGGTCGTGGTAATTTCCATTTCAAATCACCTACGAATCAATCTCCCAAATATGCACAGCCAGGGGAAGAGGGAGAGATCGAGTGGAAGGTTTTGGAACTCAAAGTATTGGCAGATGTTGGTTTGGTTGGTTTTCCAAACGCGGGTAAATCTACCTTGCTTTCCGTCGTGACCGCTGCGAAACCCAAAATTGCAAGCTATGCCTTTACCACATTGGCTCCCAATTTAGGTATCGTAAAATATAGAGATGACCTTTCTTTTATCATGGCGGACATTCCGGGTATCATAGAAAAAGCACACGAAGGGAAAGGCCTCGGTCATCGCTTCCTCCGACACATTGAAAGAAATTCACTGCTGCTTTTTATGATTCCTTGCGATTCTGACGACATCAAAAAAGAATACGCGATTTTACTGAATGAGTTGGAGCAATTCAACCCGGAGTTAATTGATAAACCTCGGATGCTGGCCATCACCAAATCTGATTTGATTGATGAGGAAATCAAAGAAATGTTATCCGAAGAATTACCTGAGGATCTCCCAGTTTTTTATATTTCTTCTGTCGCTCATTTAGGCTTAGCAGAATTGAAAGATGGAATCTGGAGTGCTTTGAATAAGCCAATAGGAGAATAAAGAAACATAGTTTCCCCATTAGGGGGCCCATTCATTATTTGATATTCAGTATTCGACATTCATTAACTCTCCATGTCCAAGTCAATCACCACAGCTATTCAAGCACTTTTTCAAAAGACATTTGGAACAGCCGCCACTGAAATACTCCCACTCAAACGTACTGCCTCTGGTCGTCAATATTTTCGGGTAACCGGGAATAACAGCAGCTGCATCGCTACTCATGGCTTGGATGCTAAAGAGAATGAAGCCTTCATATCGTTTAGCAAGCACTTCAAAAACAAAGGACTATCCGTTCCTGAAATCTTTGCGGAAGATTTAGAACAAGACATTTACATTCAGGAGGATTTGGGTAACCAGACGCTTTACGAGCTGCTACCTAAAAACGGAGAAGATATTGATGAAAGTCTGAAAGTTTTATATCGAAAGACACTTGGTCAATTGGCCCAATTACAAATAGAAGGAGGAAAAGGACTTGATTATACTAAATGCACTCCGCATAGCGATTTTGATCAGCAGTCCATGCAATGGGATTTGAACTATTTTAAATATTTTTTCCTAAAACTAACCGGATTTACTTTTGATGAAGCAGCCTTGGAAAAAGATTTTCAGAACCTAATTCAATATCTGTTAAAAGCCGATTGTCAGCATTTTATGTTTCGTGATTTTCAGTCCAGAAATATAATGGTGCAGGAAAATGAGCCTTGGTTTATTGATTATCAAGGTGGGCGAAGAGGAGCGATGCAATATGATGTAGCCTCTTTGTTGTATCAGCCGGCCGCGAACCTGTCCGAAGCAACGATAGCTGATTTGTTAGCGCACTATTTGACGGAAGTAGAAAAATGGAAAACGATAGATAGAAGTACTTTTTTAGATTTGTTCTACGGCTACGTTTTAATTCGCCGCATTCAGACTTTGGGTACTTACGGACTTCGTGGCATCCACGAACGTTATACCCATTTTCTGAAAAGCATCCCTATTGCGTTGAATCAAATTACGACTTTATTTGAAATTGGAAAGATAAAAATAGCGCTTCCTGAATTAGAACGTGTACTTACTGTTGTAAATAATTCAGGAAGGTTTAGTGGGATTGAAAAGGCAGAGAATAAACTCACAGTTACTGTCAGTAGTTTCTCTTATAAAAGAGCCATTCCAAAAGATCCTTCCGGAAATGGAGGTGGCTTTGTTTTTGATTGTCGATTTCTGAACAACCCAGGCCGCTATCAACCATACAAAAAACAAACAGGAAGAGACCAGCCGGTTATCGAGTTCTTACAAGCACATAGCAATATTGAGGACTTCCTTTCCAATGCTTACTTCATGGTAGATGAAGCCATTGAAAATTATATTGAACGAGGATTCGATCACTTGATGGTGAGCTTTGGTTGTACTGGGGGGCAACATCGGTCTGTTTATTCCGCAGATAATATGGCAAAGCACTTAGAGGAAAAATACGGAGTGAAGGTGGTGTTACAACATGTAGAGCAGGAGTTGAAAGGCTGGATTAATTAATTACCTCAATACTTTCATCAAATCATCAAAGCTTTCCGCCTTTTCATAATTCCGATCCACATAACTCGTCGCGCTAAACCTTAAGAGGTGTGGCTTGTCATTTCTGAAAAGTAATTCTATTGTTACATTTCCAAATCTTTGATCCATTCGAACGCCATCTTCTACAAACGCAATCGGTGGTTTGAGGTAATGTCGATCCAATCGTTCTACCCAATTGGGGCGATTATAGGTTCGGCTGCTGGAGTTATTACCTTTGTAACCAACATTGCGCAGCTGCTCTTTGAGTAAGTCAAAAAGATGATTAATATCTCGTAAAGGATAATTGAGTTTGTAAAAATGAATCGCAAAACCACGGGTCGCACGAATATTTATAAAATCAATGCTCTCCGCTAATTGTTCAGGTTCTACTAGGTAAGTTGCATATTCATTGTGTATCCAATCGAAGAGGTGTTTTTGAGAAAGACCCGATTTCCATTTGTCAAAATCAGCCAATTCGTCCTCCGACCGTTTTATTGGTCCCTTGAGTACTGGTTGACTGGCGCTGCTTTTTTCAACAGATTGAAAAAGTTCTTTTATTTGTTCCCAGAGTGAGGGCATAGGATTAAATTTAGGAATGAAGAGATCACTAGTTAAATTGCTGAACGATTTTCACCCAGTTTTCCAACAATGCAATTCCGTGCTCTGTTAAAATGGATTCCGGATGAAA
Organism: Saprospiraceae bacterium; assembly: GCA_047626155.1. Lineage (GTDB taxonomy): Bacteria > Bacteroidota > Bacteroidia > Chitinophagales > Saprospiraceae > CALGLS01. The sequence goes on from JBLHRR010000007.1 coordinate 45,831, forward strand.
CTGAACGCCAAAGATAGGTAATTCCCGATGAGCTAGTGCCATGATCTCTCCTTCCTCTGTTTCTGCGAGAATCTCTAGTGGCGTTTCGTTTAAGCTTTCCAAGCCAAGGGAGTGGTAGCGCATAACGGTATATTGCTCAGGTATCGCTTCAAAGAGAGGATGATTGCTGTGATTTATAGCAGACGTCTTTCCATGCATTGGAATTCGGGTCTTGGAAAGCGTAGCTCCAAAATATTCCCCAATGCCTTGATGGCCGAGACAAATACCCAGTATTGGTTTTTTATTATGGAAAAAATCGATGAGAGAGAGTAGGTGTCCCGCGTCGGCAGGACGCTTAGGGCCGGGAGAAAGGACAAGGCCGTCAAAATCTAAAAGACAGAATTCTTCAAAGCTAAGCTCATCGTTTCGAATAACTTGGCAGTCGGTACCGAGCTGACAGAAATAGTCAAACAGGTTGTACGTAAAAGAGTCGTAATTGTCAACTATCAGAATCCTTGGTTTCCTCATTTTCCGGTATATCGAATACTTTATTGTCTTCTGTTTTTTCTAAACTCATTTCTTGTAGTCGATCCATCATATCCAGAGATTGATCCCAGAACTCCTGAAAGACCGGCTTTATTTGATTGATGAGGACCATTGATTTTCCTGGTATTTCTTTCAATATAGGATAAGTCTTCGATTCCAGCTTTGCTTCGTCGTTTATAATATGTGCCTGCTCGCCAAACCAAACCAAAGTACTGTAAACCACTAACATAAACACAGCTGTAACCACGCCTCCAATAAATTTATTGATCACATTAATATTGGCGGTTTTTAAAGCCCCTTCTAAACCTCGGGCAAATAAACGAATAGCAAACATGGCTATCGCAAAAGAAATAGCAGCTCCTGCTAAAAACATTAACGGATTTGTGCTATCAAAGGAGACCTCCAAAAGCTTGGTCATACCTGGCGCAAACTTAAATGCAGCCAAACAGCCAAATAATAAACCGATCAAACCGAAAACGGTTTTGATGATTCCCCGCGCATACCCTAGGTAAAATCCACTCAGCAGCGCTAATGCAAACATAATATCTATTGCCATAACTGATTCAAAATTATGCTTTTAATTCTAAAAAAACCGTGGACTTAGACGATTATGTTATTTTTGCCGATAGAAACCTTTTAAAATCAAAATTTCAATAAAAATAAAAATCAAAAGTCCGATACGCGGGAATCACGATAGAAAGCTTTGATTTTGACTGGCATTTTAATTTTGATTGAAAAAAAATAGTAATCAAAATTTCAATTAGAATCCAAAGCCCAAGACGTGGGGATCACGTTAGTGGGTTTTCATTTTGATTGACATTTTCATTTAAAGAAACCTATGCCCGAACTCTCTATCATCGATCAAATATGGAATACCGCAGCTGCCATTTCTCTTCTGGAGTGGGTTGCTACCATACTCAGTATATCATATGTTATACTCGCTGCCAAAGGAAACCCTTGGTGTTGGCCTTTGGGGCTACTCAGTGTCATAATAACCTTCATGGTCTATATCCGACCAGACGTGAGGCTTTATTCAGAAGCAACATTGCAGGTCTATTATATGGTAATGTCTGTCTACGGATGGATGGCCTGGACTAAAAAGAAAGACGAAACAGCTAGTAGTGAAAGCCTTATCTCGATTCAACGATGGACGATCAAACAGCATTTGATGGCCTTCGGATCTGGAATTGTCCTGCTATTATTGTTAGGAAGCTTTTGGTCGTGGATGGGAGGAGCCTTGCCTTATGTTGATGCCTTTACGACAGCTTTTAGCATAATTGCCACTTACATGGTTACCCAAAAAATCATAGAAAACTGGATCTACTGGATTGTTATTGATCTGGTCAGCGTCTTCATAAATTGGGAAAGAGGCTTGTATCTTTTTGCGGTGCTGTTTGCGGTCTATTGTATTGTTGCAATTTTCGGATTTATAGAATGGAGAAGAAAGGAATTGAAAATTAACCGAACGCACCAATTTTAAGGGGTAACCGCAACGTCGCAACGAGAGCGCAACGCCCTGTAAGGGCGATGTTGTAAAGATGGGACTTTAGTCCTAGTTTCTCTTACCTCAGCTCCTCAATATACTTCGTAACCGCCATAATTTCATGATCTTTTAAAAGACCTTTAAACGGTGTCATCAAACCACGACCGTGGTAGACCTGAGCTACACGTTCTTCAAGAGATAGGATAGATGCAGTTAAGTCGGTAGCTCCATTTACATTCAAATTCCCAGTGGTTCCATGACAGATGGCGCAGTAATTTTTGAAGAGCTGCTTAGCGTTTACTCCGGCAATAGCTGACTCAGATGCAGCAGCTATAATTGCGTTTGCTTTTTCCAATTGTTTAGGAGAGGAAGGCTTTCGATTGACATTAGCAGCTTTTTTTTCTGCTTTTGAAGTTGGGCTTACATTGTCGAGATTAGGGCGATCTACTTTTTTACTCGACTTGTTATTATCAGAATTATCTGAACAAGCAGAGAGGCATAATAAGAGCGCAAAAAATAAAATAGCAGTATATTTCATAATAGAGATTTTGTATTAAAACTTATTTCTAAAACTAGGAAACAAATATACGGACCGCTGGTTTAATATTTACAATATAAAGAGAACTTTCAATGGCGGTTTTTTCATTGTCTCCTAATTTACACTTCCTTTTTTAACTCTACAGCAAAGTAAATATTGCAAGATGGCTTCTACTTCTAGGTCGAAATATTCGGGAGATAAGGCGTATATTGCTTTTTGAAAAATACCAGTTATGAAAAAATACGCTAGCCTGCTTTTCTTCTCTCTTTTCTTTATCTATTTATTGTCAGCGCAAAGAACCATCGGCCTATTTCAAAATGATCTAGAAAGTTTTGATGGATATACGCTGTTTGCCGCTAATGGCTATACCTCTACTTATCTGATTGACAATTGTGGACGTCTGATAAATGAGTGGCCCGGGAACTATCGTCCGGGCAGTGTAAATTATTTGTTAGAAGATGGACATTTATACCGTGCTGTTCGTAATCCAGGAGGTCCTTTTTTTGGTGGAGGAATTGGTGGTGAAATTGAAAAACTGGATTGGGAAGGAAATATAGTATGGTCATATAATTATGGAACGAATGACTATCACCAGCACCATGATATAGAAGTTTTGCCAAACGGAAATGTTCTGATTCTGGCCTGGGAGTTAAAAACGAATGAGGAAGCCATTAATGCAGGCCGCGATCCTGATCAATTAGAAGGAGACCTTTGGCCAGAGCATATTGTGGAAGTCGAACCAGTGGGCATTAATGGAGGGAATATTGTTTGGGAATGGCATTTATGGGATCATCTGGTTCAGGAATTGGATTCTCAACAAGACAATTACGGTGAGGTTGAAATGCATCCAGAATTGTTAGATATTAATTTTAAAGGATTCTCCAGTTCTTTCGTTCAAGCAGATTGGATTCATGCCAATGCCATAGATTATAATCCTCAGCGCGATGAAATTGTTTTAAGTTCAAGGCACCTCAGCGAATTTTGGGTTATAGACCACAGCACAACCGCTGAAGAAGCTGCCAGCCACAGCGGAGGAAACGCAGGGAAAGGAGGTGACTTTCTTTATCGTTGGGGAAACGCTATTTCCTATAAAAGAGCAAGTGCTGGGGATAAAAAATTATTTGGCCAACATGATGTACACTGGATTCCTGAAGGTCTGCCAGACGCAGGAAAAATAATGGTTTTCAATAATGGCTTGAATCGCCCAATGGGGAATACTGCTTCTGTTGATGTGATCCAGCCTCCCCTTGATGCCAATGGAAATTATATTTTAGTAAACGAGGAACCTTATGGACCTGAGGACCTGTACTGGACTTATTATCCTGGAAGCACTGACTTTTATTCTTCTACAGTCTCCGGAGCACAGCGGATGCCCAATGGAAATACCCTGATTTGCGAAGGAAATAAAGGACACTTTTTTGAGATAATGAGCGATGGAACGAAAGTATGGAAATACATTAATCCAGTAGGGAGTGGAGGTCCTGCCCCACAAGAAACGGATCCTTCAAGTAATGGCGTCTTTAGAGCATATCGCTATGCTGCAGACTTTCCAGCATTTTTTGGTAAAGACCTTACGCCTGGTAAAGTGATAGAATTAAATCCACTTCCGACGGTCTGCGACACCATCACCGCAACGAATGATATCAACGAAGTAGAATGGTCTTTTTTCCCCAACCCCGTAGATGAAGTCCTGCACATTCGGACTACTCAGAATGAAATTGGAAGATTGAAATTAGTAGATGTTTTGGGAAGAGTAATGTGGCAACAGGAAATAACTGAAAGTTTGTATAACGTTCCAACAATAAACTTACAGGAGGGTGTGTACTTCTTAGTTTCACCCAAAAATGAAACCCGAAAAGTTATTTGTAAGCATTAAATATCCGTTTACAAAAAAAATAAAATTCCGAATTCGTCAAAGAATCAAGTTAAATAATGAAAAGACATTTATATTTTTTGACAGTCCTTGCGCTGTTACCATTCTATTTATCTGCGCAAATCACAGTAGGCTTATTTCAAAATGATCCCGGTAGTTTTGACGGTTATACCTTGTTTGCCAGTAATGGCTACACTTCTACTTATCTGGTGGATAACTGCGGTCGATTGATTAATGAATGGCCAGGTACTGCGCTTCCTGGAAATGCGTATTATTTATCGACAGATGGTTTTCTATATCGTTCTGTTGCGGTATCGAGCAATACGTTTTCGGGTGGTGGAATTGGTGGACGAATTGAAAAGTTAGATTGGGAGGGTAATTTGGTTTGGGAGTATCAATACAGTAATAACAATGTGCATCAACATCATGATATTGAAATTTTACCGAACGGCAACATAATGTTTTTGGCTTGGGAAACTAAGACCATGGAAGAAGCGATTGCTGCCGGACGCAACCCGGATTACTTCGGAGACGCTCTTTGGCCAGACCACATCCTGGAAATAGAACCAATTGGAAACGCCGGAGGCCCGATAGCTTGGGAATGGCATTTGTGGGATCATTTAATACAGGACTTCGATAGCTCGAAAGAAAATTTTGGTGTAGTAGCAGATCATCCCGAGGCGGTAGACGTAAATTATATTGGTTCACTTGACAACGTAAATGAGCGAGATTGGACACATTGCAATTCCATCGCTTATAATGCAGAGCGGGATGAAATAATAATTAGTAGTCGGGAATTTAACGAATTGTGGACCTTAGATCACAGCACAACAAAGGAAGAAGCTGCGGGGCATAGCGGAGGAAATGCTGGGAAGGGAGGAGATTTACTCTACCGTTGGGGGAACCCTCGCAGTTATCAAAGAGGTACCGAAATAGATCAGAAACTTTTTAGTCAACATGATGCACACTGGATTCCACAAGGTCTCAATGATGCAGGTAAAGTAATGATTTTTAATAACGGAAAAGACCGACCAGGAGGGAACGCCTCTTCCGTGGACATCATCGTTCCTTCTCTAGATACGAACGGGAATTATTTGTTAGAAAACGATGCGGCATTTGGTCCTGAAGTTTTAGACTGGACTTATTTTCCAGACATAACAACAGACTTTTATTCTGCTTTTATTTCCGGGGCACAACGGTTGCCGAACGGTAATACGCTGATTTGCGAAGGAATAGAAGGACGCATTTTTGAAATTAATACAGATGAAGAAGTGCTTTGGGAATATATCAATCCAGTGGGCCTTACAGGGCCAATAGCACAAGGCGAATACACCCAAGGGAATACAGTGTTTCGTGCTTACCGCTACCCAGTAAATCATCCTGCCTTCACAGGGAAAGACCTGACGCCGGGCCCTCCAATTGAATTGGAACCGATTCCTAATGATTGTCAAATCATGAATAGTACCAATAATTTAGTCTCTAGGGCATGGACTGTTTTCCCAAATCCCGTAAAGGAAGAACTACATATTTCTGTCGCGGAAGGTAATATTGGAACCGTAAGATTGGTGAATGCTTTGGGAGTGATGATTAAAACGGAAGAAATAATAGGAAAGGAATGTCGAGTTTTAACAAAACATTTACAAGCAGGCGTATATTTTTTATTTGCAGGAGAGGAACATGTTCAGAAAATAATTAAGTCGAACTAATAGATAGTTTTTTAATCAATTGAACTACTACCTCCCATCTTGCTCATGTACTCATCCCAGTCATAAAACACAGCTTCGGTTTTTACAAATACCATAGCGCTCCGTCCTTTTTTGTATTGCAATAACAGGGTGTCTCCATCGCACTGAAAACCATAAACGGAACTCATGGCAATCCGCATACTATCCAGCCCCCAGGCCGGTTCACGCATCTGACTGTCTTCAAAGTGATTGATTTGGATCCCTTCTTCCGTGAGGTCATAGCTACCTGAAATGACATTGGACAAAGACTGCCCCTCGAAGGTGCCGGCCCCAGTCTCTTCATCATAATCGAATTGGATAATGACTTTGAATAATTTATCAAAACGCCAGGGACGTTCGGTCTCCGTTTCTTGAATTACATCCTTATAGCTGATCAATTCCCACTTAATACTTTCTGAGAAAAAACAGGGGAGTTCTTCCGGACCAGGTGTAGTCGGGAGCTTGTATAAAAGGAAAATTAAGATTAGCCAGAGTCGCATGGTGTATTTAGATACGTTTGGTAATGCGCAAAAATACGGTTTTGACTGGTTTTTGTTACGAAATAGAGAAGGAAAACAAAGGAAGATGAGGATCCCCATAAACATAGGTGCTTATCAAGGGGATCCTCATCCACCCTTTTCAACTAATGTGCATGCCCATGCTCCAAAGCTTCTTCCTCTTTTTTATTCACCGCCGGAGCACCTTCTGTTGCCTGATTATTGATTAAATGTCCAAAGAATAAAGCGTTTGTAAATATCTTGTTGGTTCCCAGCCAAAAGCCTCGAAAATTCATGTTGTCCGCCAAAGCAATTACGCGCCCATTACCAAGACTGGTAACGACGATGGCCGCAGCATCGTTAATTAATTTTTGATTCTTTTTGGAAGCATAACCTGCCAACAATGATTTGTGAGAATAAACAGAAGGTGTAGAATATGGGTTTTTCCCCAGCTTCATCGCTGAAGTACCTCTACGAAAAACAGGAAGGGTTTTATTCCTAAATCCGTAAGTCAATGGATGACTAAGATCCAACTCCGTTTGGAAAATGGCCCCGCCAATGACTTGAGCACCACTGGTGGCAGAACGACTATTATAAGAACGTCTTGCCGTATTCTTGTTTTTAGAAGCGGCTCCTTTCTTATAACTGATGTTAGCCAAACCTTTCGATTTCGCCCAGTTGATGGCATTCCCAGAAACAATAAGTACACCTCCATTGCTGACCCATGTTTTTAATTTGGAAACTGCATTTTTGGAGAGCGAATTATAGGAGCCACTGACCATAACAATGTTATTGTATTTACTTAAGTCTATGTTCCCCAGTCGATCTGTAGGTACTATGGTTGGAGGCATCTCATAACGTTGGTCAAGCAAATGCCAGACTTCTCCAACGTCGTAGGAGCGAGTGCCTACTCCAGCTACTAGTAATACTTTTGGTGTTTTAAGTAAGGCAAAAGTATTACTCCCTAAATCCCGGCCCTGTGGAGTAAGCCCGGTAGAAACAGACTGAAAGGCCACATTGTTTTCTTTTGCGATTTCTGATAATTTTTTGTAGATCGTAAGACTATTGTTTTTTTGCTCTGATGTGGTGAAGTTTAATTGGTTTTGAACAGGTATTAATATCGTACCTCTTCTGAAACGGCGGTTGCCTCCTTGGGTAGAAATGCTAAAAGGGGAGTTGGCCACTTTCGCTTGGATGCCTTTTTGTAAAAGCTGATTCAAAACTTTCGGAGCATAATAATCGTCCCATTCCATAAGGTAGGCATAATCGGTTTGCTGAAAATCAGGAGCCGAATATTCATGTGTACTTACTTGTTTGCCCTTCGTGGAAAATGATTTGGAATCAAGAGCAGCATAGTCGAGATTGAAAGCCAAGGGTAAGGTCCAGGCAGATACATCATAAAACAGGCTGTCTGTAAAAGAAGTTCTTGTTTCAAAAATAGATTGAATTAACTTTGTCTGCCGTTGTAACAATGGAACTACGTATGCTTGTCCTTTCTTAAATTGTTTTCCGTTTTTTCTAATGTCTTTGTCTAGCGCATAAACCTCAATTTGATGACGGTTTAATAATTCTACAAAATGCGCAAGCCGACTATGGTCGTAATTTTCACCAAAAACGTAAGCCGCCTCCTTCAATCCTTTAGCTTCCTTAACTGCATTCTTATAAAAATTACGCTTGTAGTTTAGCAATTTCATACGCATCTTCAGCGCCGCTTTTTGAGTAGACAAAGAGGCCGCCACTTGATTTCGGATGGTATATGCAAAGGTCATCGTTCCATTTTTGGTTTCCCGAATGTGGCCTCTGGAACTAGCCTGCTCAAATAAAATTCCAATACTTCCATTGACATCTGGATAGGTAGAACCTTTACCATAATAGAAATCATCGAAAGACTCTTCTGAATAATAAAGCGAACCCAGTTTATCCAACTGCGCAGCATGATAGTTTCCGATTTGCTTGGTTAAATCTTGGTTTCGCTGTGGCGTAATAGGGTTGGTTCGTGAAGGAATACCTGGTTGAAAAAAGAAGGTAGCATCAGATCCCATTTCGTGATGGTCCGTCAAAATGTTCGGACCCCATTCATGAAAAATATTCAAACGTCCCTGGCTTTCTGGATGCACGGCTAAAAGCCAATCCCGGTTTAAATCAAACCAATAATGATTAGTTCGTCCGCCTGGCCAGCTTTCGCTAAATTCCCGGCTGTCCGGATTGGTTGATGGGTGTTTGCTTTTGTGCATGTTCACCCAGGTGGAAAAACGATGCAAGCCGTCTGGATTGAAACAGGGGTCTAACAGTATAATTACATCATCTAGCAATTCTGCTACTTCCTTGCTCTGGCTTGCCGCCAAATGATAAGCAACCACCAAGGCGGCATTCGAACCACTGGATTCATTACCATGAACACTATATCCCTGAAGGACCACAGAAGGCAAATTGTCAATGTCAACTTTAGCGCTTTCCTTCGGATTGCTCAATTGTTGATGCTGTTTTTTTATCGTTTCAATATTAGCCAGATTCTTTTTGGAACTAATGGTGAGGACGACTAAAGGACGCCCTTCATGTGAACGTGCGTATTCCCGTAGCTGAACCCGATCAGAAGCCGCTGCCAATGCCCGCATGTAATAACTGAGTTGATCGTGACTCACGTGCCAGTCCCCAACTTCATAGCCCAATACAGATTCCGGCGTCGGAATATTGGTATCATAAGTCTCAGAAGGAAGATAGTAGGAGAGTGGTTGCCCTTGTGCTAAAAGCAGATTAGATATAAATAACAATAGGAATACAAAAGTGTAAGTTTGTTTCATGTCGCAGCGTTTGAAGATTAAGGCTGCAAAGGTCGGAAAATGAAATGGTATTCTAGCTTCGCTAGAGATTTTTTTACCTCAGGTTTGAGAACCCTGCAAGAAAGAGAGCAGCTGAGCAAGGCGCGCTTAAAGGGAAGACATCAACCTCGTAAGGCTTTCCGAACTCTAGCGCTACGCAAATGCCACCCCATGGAGTTGGGGGAAGCCAGTTACGTATAATAATACGAAAGTAGGATTTAACAAAATCGGGATTCAGCGTAAGTGGGAAGTTAATGTTAATGTTAACCGTTAAAGTTAACTCAGGGATTCTTCTTCGCAAAATTCAAAACATCTCTTCCGCCCAGTAAGTCAATCATCGCCATTCTGATTTCCTGTAGGTATTTCGCCCGATAAGTGATGAGGTTTCTGATGCGTTTTACGATGACTTCATCAGATTTCATAACCGTAGAAAAAGTTTTTTCCAGTTTTCGAATTTGGTAAGCAGCTTCCAGTTTTGTGATAGCAGAAGATTGTTGAAGTTGAAAATATTGATACATTTCTTCTACAACAGTGGCTGTTCGGTGAGCGTGGATATAGCGAAGTGCTTCTATGGTGAGCATTAAGTCTTCAGGACTAGTCTGTTTTATAAAATCAACGAGGGTATTTTTTTTGGTAAAAAACTGTTCGAGTTTCATTAACTCATATTGGAAAAGCAGCGGACTATAGTTTTTCTGGAAGTGACCAGCCATATCTCCATCGCCCGGGAAGCGTTCCATTCCTTCAGGTACTAATTCAGCGATGGTCTCATCTATCTTAAGGACAGAGTGCCATTCGTATTGCTTGCCAGAAGAAACCATGGAGTGCATGGCTTGGTGTTGTGCGCCTTTGTTGAATACTTGAACATTGTCTAACAATATACTTCCATTGTAAGGCTCTTGTGCTTCATCGTCATAATAGGCTTGCAAAAAGAGGAATTCAAAATCTTGTTGTGGCATTAACAAAAACTGATGCTCATTCCAATCCACATCATTAATAACAGGGCTTTCGGCTAATAACTGAGTCGTTTCACAAACACGATCACCACCAAAGATACGAAGAATGACACCTTTGGTATACTCCATATCAATCTTCAATTTCTTGCTTCTACTAATGTAAGCAGCAGGTTTTGCTAGTTGAAGGGTCAATAGATAATTGGAATCTTTTTTTAACTCCTGGCTCAGTGGGGCGCCAATCATTTCCTGGGTATCATTATCACGGGTAACCATCATCAAAAAGTTGAAATCATGTGCCGCGCTGTGTTTGACATTATGGAAAGCACTCAATTCACTGTGTACATCCGGAGCAGTTTCATTGTTTGACCCACAGTCGATCCAGCCAGGAATCTCTGTATTACGTTTACCAGGTTTTGCAATCCCCTCTTCAAAAGAGGCATTGTTGATTGGAAGCTGAGTTTGTGCCATTGGACAAAGGCTCAGCAGAAGAAAAGGGAGAGTAAGGTGATGCTTTAACATAATATCGGGTCTTAGGAACAACAAAAAATTAACTTAGACTATTGCAATTTTTTAGTAAAAGCTAAACGACCATAGGGAGAGTGCTTTAACTAAAAGATTGAGTGTAATAATAGTCTAAATTATTTTTTGTGTAACAGCAAAAATGGTTTGGGCATTTTCAAAGACTTTACGAAGGTAGGGAAATTATTTACGTTCCCAAAACTTCCAGTTTATCCGCTTCCGCTTCTTCTTTTTGGGCTTAATCAATACATAACGTAAAGATACGGCTGTAGTCGTATTGAGAAACTGATTGCCGCCAACTACATTCAAATTGGGTTGTATATCCAAGGATACAGTCATTTTGCCAACCGCTAACTCCAGACCAGTTATGGCCGCAACACCAGAAGGGTTCCTAAATTCATCTTCAAGTGTAGAGTTATTGTTGTACCAGCTTTTGTGAAGTCCTAAACCGTAATAGAGATTTAACCTTTTGAATAAAATTTTCTGATGTTGTTCTGCGAGAACGATAATAGAATTTAAACTGGAATTTCCAGCGCCAACTTGAAGAATGCCTTCTAGGGTAATTTTCTTATAGACCAGCTGCTGAATAGAAAGGCCAATGGTTTTTTCACTTCCCAGACGGATACCTGCCGCTGTTCGATAATGTTGTGCCTGGCTCTCGCTGTAACTAAAAAGAAGCGGAAAAAGAAGAATGATAATTCGACGCATGGGTGTTAGATTTAGGTTCTTTTAATAAGTTCTAGGTGGAGCTTATTATGACAGCGTTGTAAGTACTGTGATTTTATTGGAGGAGAAACGAAATCTGTATTGTGGAAATTGTAGCTTAGAAACCTTTAAAATTATTTAGAGGAGTCTGACTTTATAGAGAGGCCAGAAAAAAAATCCGTACTTTTGTGGCCTTCTGAAAAATCCAATTGTAAGAAACATTTAGGAATACTAACAGTAAACTACACCCGCACTTCATGAAAATAGGCCTCATTGGTACCGGACACCTCGGGAAAATACACCTGAAATGCATCCAACTTGTCGAAGAACTCGAACTCGTGGGCTGCTATGATATTGATGGCGAACGTTGCAAAGCCATTGCTGCCGAAAAAGGAATTGTTGCCTTCGACTCTGCCGAAGCACTGATGGCTGCTGTGGATATTGTTGACATTGTAACGCCGACGGTTACTCATTTCGCTTTAGCAAAAGCAGCCTTAGAGCAGGGTAAGCACGTTTTCATTGAGAAACCATTGACGCATACGGTAGAAGAGGCAAAAATACTATTGGATTTATCGAGGGCAAAAAACTGTAAAGTGCAGGTGGGGCATGTAGAACGATTCAACCCTGCTTTCTTATCCTTGGAAGGAAAAAGTCTTTCGCCTATGTTTATTGAAGCACATCGGCTGGCTATGTTTAATCCTAGAGGAACAGACGTGTCCGTAGTGTTAGATTTGATGATTCACGACATAGATATTGTACTGAGTATGGTCAAGTCTCCTTTAAAAAGAATTTCCGCTAGTGGGGTAGCAGTAGTCAGTGATACACCGGATATCAGTAATGCCCGTTTGGAATTCGAGAATGGATGTGTAGCAAATTTGACGGCAAGCCGACTGTCGCTTAAACAAATGCGGAAAGTGCGTCTTTTCCAGAAAGATGCCTACATAAGTTTGGACTTTTTGGACAAGAAAGCACAGATTATCCGTTTATATGATAAAGGAGCAGTTGATAAGCCACAAAGCGATGATCTGCTTGAATTGGATACAGCTAACGGCCAAAAGTTTATCCACATTGATATGCCGGAAATTGCTGACAATAATGCCATAAGAATGGAGTTAGATTCCTTCCGTAAAAGCATTGTTGAAAACACCCGTCCTTTAGTGGATGTTGAGGACGGTTATAAAGCGCTAAAGGTCGCCCATGAGGTTATTCAAGTAATGAATGAAAATAAATTATCTTCTTTGACAAATGAAGAACTATGAAAATGAAATTCGTAAACTAAAGCAAAAATTATAATGAAACAACTTTCACTACTACTCGCAGTACTATTGTTATCCTCCTGCGATGTTATCAATCCGGGAGAAGATGAACCAACTTACCTGACCATAGAAAGTATGGATTTGCAGGCAACTACCTCAGAAGGAGGGAACACCCACAATATAGAGGATGCTTGGGTATATGTTAATAGCCAACTAGTTGGTATTTACGAAATGCCGGCTACTTTTCCCGTTCTCGATAGAGGGGAACAAGTCATTGAAGTTTTTGGAGGAATCAAAAGAAATGGCCGTTCAGACCTTCCAGAAGCCTACCCCTTTTACGAAAGAGATTCTATAACAATAGATTTAGATGAAGGGGCAACATTGGAAATATCCCCAACGGTAACATACCGAGATGATGCTATTTTTATTTTGGTAGAACAATTTGACGACGAGACCACCCTCATGAGCTTTGACGCTGATAAGATTGCTGTAACCGGGATGGAAATAATAACTGGAGCCGAAAGTTTGGATGGTTCCTCTGGTATCATTCGGGTGGATACGGCCAACAATTTTTTTGATATTGGCTCCGTCGTTTTAGAAGATTTGCCAACTACAGCCAACCCTTTTTATGCAGAGATGGACTTTAAATCAGATTTGCAAATGAATGTCGGCTTAGTCGCCTATGATGTTTTTAATAACGTTATTTATAATGATTTCCTACAAGGTTTTAATCCAAGTGACGAGTGGAAAAAAATCTACATTGACCTAACTCTTGCTATGGGCGGATTGCGGAGTTTACCAGGGCTTGCTTATTATCGAATGCATTTTACGGCATTCCTTGATTTGAATAACGATGAAGGAATAACTGAAGCTGAAATATTATTAGATAACCTGAAGGTGTTGAAATTTGAATAAGCGACGAAGAATTGACATGTTTTTTTACGGCTTTGCCGACTTCCTGGCTGCTATGATGGCCTGGGCTTGTTTTTATATTTATAGAAAAAAAATAGAAAACATTGTCCCGGATTGGACCATATTGGAAGACCCTAATTTTTGGTACGGTATCGTACTCATTCCTACCTGCTGGGTTTTACTTTATTCTATTTTTGATAAGTATACTGATATTTATCGAATGTCGAGGCTGGCAACAATGGCCCGTACTTTTTTCCTTTCTTTCGTTGGTGTAGTCTGCTTGTTTTTCACCTTGATCCTTGACGATTTCGTCCGCGACTACCACACTTATTACCAATCCTTTTTAGTATTGTTGTTTTGTCATTTTGGAATTACCATTCTTTTTAGAACGATCTTATTGACTCGTGCCAACCGACGTCTGAAAAGAGGAGTGGTTAGTTTTAACAGCCTCATTATTGGTGGAAACCAAAAAGCTAAGAAATTATTTGAAGACATCAATTCTAAAAAAGAAGGTATCGGTTATAAGTTCATAGGCTTCGTAGATGCCAATGGAAAAGCAGACAGTGAATTGCTTATTTATCTCTCCCGACTCGGGAAGATAAAAGATCTACGGTCTATTATCAAAGAAGAGAAAGTGGAAGAGATCATCATAGCTGTAGAGCGATCAGAACATAATAAAGTAAAAGGGATCCTCAATGTACTTTTCGATTTGAATGATAAAATTCACATCAAAATCATTCCGGACATGTACGATATTTTGCTTGGGAGTGTACGGATGAATCAGGTCTTTGGTGCCGTGCTCATAGACATACAGGCGGACATCATGCCCCGCTGGCAGAAGATTGTAAAAAGATTGTTAGATGTAACAGTTTCTATTTTCTGTTTAGTGATATTATTGCCGCTCTATTTGTTTATTTACCTCCGTGTCCGTTTATCTTCTACAGGCCCTATTCTGTTTAGACAGGAACGAGTCGGCCTAAATGGACAACCTTTTTACATCAATAAATTTCGTTCGATGTATACCGATGCAGAAGACAGAGGTCCCCAGTTGGCTTCCTCCAATGACAATCGGGTTACGCCTTGGGGAAAATTAATGCGAAAATATCGTTTAGACGAGTTGCCTCAATTCTGGAATGTGCTCATCGGCGAAATGTCTTTGGTCGGTCCTCGCCCGGAAAGGCAGTTTTATATTGATCAAATAGTAGCAGAAGAACCTCATTATAAGCACCTCTTAAAGGTGCGTCCGGGTATCACTTCCTGGGGCCAGGTGAAATATGGTTACGCCTCTAATTTGGAAGAGATGCTACAACGTCTTAAATTTGACCTGCTTTACGTTGAAAACCGCTCACTCAGCCTTGATTTTAAAATCATGTTTTATACGGTTATGGTTTTAGTGCAAGGGAAGGGGCAGTAAACGAAGGAAAGGGTGGATCAGGGTAGATAATGGCAGATCAGGGTTGATAATGGTTTCCCACTATTGTACGATAGGTGCGAACTACGAAAACCCTGATCTACCGCATATACCCTGATCCGCCCTGATCTACCCATTATTTTTATCCACCGAGTATTAACCTAAGACGCAGAGTTACAAAAAATAATATCGAATAATGCCAGAAGATTTCCTAAAAGAAAAGAAACATCGTCAGTCCATCATTTCCTTATTGCTTGAAATGACGGCTTCCGACAACGCACTCAATGCACGAGAAACGAAGTTCGTCCTTGATGTGGCTACGCACCTCAAACTGACGCCCTCAGATATTCAGGAAGTGAAAGACAATCCGGCTAATTTCATATTCAGCCCACCTGCTCTTGAGCATGAACGGATGAATATTTTCTACTTCATTTTGTTTGCGATGGCGGTGGATGGTGAAATTAAGCAAGAGGAGGAACGTTTTGCTTATCAGGCGAGTTTGCGTCTTGGTTTCAATGATAGAATGACGGCTGATCTGTTGGTGGTGATGAAGCGGTATTTGAATAAGGTGATGCCGCCGGATGCTTTGTTGTTGGAGGTGAAGAAGTATATGAATTAACTACCTACCATTAGGTAGTTCCACCTCTACCAAAATCCACCTTTAGGTAAATTTACCCCCCGATGACGAAAATCCTTGGATGTATTTTATATTAAATCTATATTCGCACTCTGTTTAATTAGATTTAATCTTAATAAGGATAAGCAATGACAGCAATACCATTAAGTGAACTTAAAGTAGGTCAAACCAAGTGCCTTTGTCAATTTGAAGATGAGCAATTAGGAGGCAAATTGATGGCCATGGGCATGCTCCCCGGAGCAAGCATCCAATTGGTCAGAAGAGCAATAGCAGGAAATACACTGTACATCAAATTTAATGGCTACTGTATGGCCATCCGTCGCTCAGAGGCTATGAGTATCTTGTTAAACTAGAGACTGACAACTTTAATCGAAAAGTGAACACATTAGTGGGCTCACCGAATCGACTAATTATCTATTTTACCAATCAACAAATTAATCCAGAGACTTCGTCCGATTGAGGCGAAGGATCATTCAGCTCGAACTAGACAAATCTACACATGCCAGAGGGGACAGGCGAACACAACATACAACGAATTGCCCTTTTGGGAAACCCAAATAGCGGCAAAACTTCTGTTTTTAATAAGCTCACTGGCTTACGCCAAAAAACAGGAAACTTTCCCGGCGTTACCGTCGATAAAAAAGTCGGAACTGCTACTTTACCCGATAAGACTTCTGTTAACATTATTGATTTTCCAGGGACCTACAGCTTTTATCCAACCAGCTTGGATGAACGGGTAGTGGTACAAACCTTATCCAATCCGAAAGACGATAATTATCCCGATGCCGTTTTGTACATCGCAGATTCCACTCAGTTGGAAAAACATCTATTGTTATTTACTCAAGTTCAAAGTTTGGGATTGCCGATGATATTGGGCCTGAATATGAGTGACCTCATTAAGAAGTCATCGATTGAGCCGGATTTGTCTCAGCTTAGTAAAGACCTAGGAGTGCCTGTCGTTTTATTTAGTGGTAGAACCGGAGACGGAATGGACCAGCTTAAGTCCGCACTTCAAAATTTAAGAAAGAATACGCAACAATACATTCCCGAGCCTAAAAGGGAATATCGCTTTTCAAAAGAAGAAAAAAATCTAGCAGAGGCCTTGACGCCATTTTTAGGAGAAGGCAATTCCTACCAATTATTATTGGCCGCTCATCATCACGAATGGTTGCCACATTTAACGGCTGCGCAACGAATCAACATCAAACAATTGGTGAACGAGTATTCATTCGAACCACTCCGTTTTCAGGTGCGCGAAACCATGCAGCGTTACGATAGCTTTTTACCTACTGTTCAAAAGGTACTGCGACAAACAGATCCATTCGCAGAAAAGCAAACAGACCGAATTGACAGAGTTGTAACGCATCCTGTGGCTGGACCATTTATATTCTTTGGTTTGATGCTACTCGTTTTTCAGGCTATTTTCAGTTGGGCCAGTTACCCGATGGATTTAATAGATGCTGGCTTTGGTGCTGTGAATGATTTAGTAACAACGGTACTTCCTGAATCCTGGTTCCGTGATTTACTAACAGATGGGATTTTGGCTGGCCTTGGTGGAATACTGATTTTTATACCACAAATTGCCATTCTGTTTTTCTTAATATCCGTATTAGAAGAAGTCGGTTACATGTCGCGTGCGGTTTATCTCTTTGACAATTTAATGCGGAAATTTGGCTTGAATGGTCGAAGCATCGTCGCCTTCGTATCTGGAGGAGCCTGTGCGATTCCTGCAATTATGAGTACCCGAACCATCAGCAACTGGAAAGAACGGATCATTACCATTATGGTGACACCGCTCATCAGTTGTTCTGCACGTATACCCGTGTACACCGTGTTGGTAGCTTTCGTAGTTCCTGCGGGAGTGAACTATGGGTTTTTCAACGCACAAGGTTTGGTCTTTATGGGACTCTACCTATTAGGAATTGTAGCAGCGCTGTTATCCGCTTGGGTGTTTCACAAGATTTTAAAGTCAGAAGAGAAAAGTTATCTGCTTTTAGAACTACCCATTTACCGCCCACCAGTAGCTCGAAATGTATGGCTGCACACCTATGAAAAAACAAAAGCTTTCGTACTGGAAGCTGGAAAAGTAATATTCGTTATTTCTATTGTTCTCTGGTTTTTGGCCAGTTATGCCCCTGGTAATCAAATGGAAGTCGCAGAACAAGAAGCGATTACGTTGGCTGTAACAAATCAGTTAGATGATGCCGCCAAGGAAAACCTTATTGCTTCCAAAAAAATAGAAGTCTCCTATGCCGGTCACCTCGGCAAACTAATAGAACCAGCTATACGCCCCCTCGGCTTTGATTGGAAAATAGGTATTGCCCTCATCACCTCTTTCGCTGCCCGTGAAGTCTTCGTTGGTACGATGGCTACAATCTACAGCATCGGTAGCAACGCTGAAGAAGGCTCGGTCATAGATAGGCTGGCCTCAGAAAGAAATCCTCTGACTGGTGAGTTGGTGTATACTCGGGCCACGGCCTTATCTCTCCTCATTTTTTACGTGTTTGCGATGCAATGTATGTCAACTCTGGCCGTCGTTCGCAGAGAAACCAACAGTTGGAAATGGACGCTGCTCCAGTTTTTCTATATGACGGCACTCGCTTATTTCGGAAGCTTGTTGGTGTTTAATATATTTTCTTAAAATATGGATTAGGGTAACTACGCATCTGGATAACTCAATAGATTTTATGTTGAAATATTTTGTACAGAAATCAAATAGATAATTTTTGTCAGGACGAAGCTCTTTTTTGAGTTCGTAGCCTTAGCTACGGGCAAATATTAAAGAGCGATCCCAAAGGGTGACTGTTCAGTGAACAGTCAAGTGATTTAACCGTAAAGCGGAAGGGATGAGAAGTGCTGGCGAGAATTAGCATTTGAGGACATACAAACTATTTTGGAATAAAGTCTAATAGATTTGCTCAATCTTTCTTTCCCTTTTGCATTGCCCTATTTAGTGTATTTTTAAACACAGAGCCCACTTTCGTAATAGTACATATAGAAACTTCCTTTCAGCAATTCTTACAAAGTTCACAGTTAGCTGGTTTTAGAAGCCGGTCTTGAATAAAGAAGCTGAGCTTGAAAAGAACCATCTTCCTGTTATCTTATCCTAACAATTATTTCCCATAACTCATTCCCTATTTTTTCGTATCATTACGATCTAAACAAAATCGTCTTGACAAACGTTGAAAACACGGAACTTGTCAGAGAATCAATCATACAATATGTCTACACCATACCCACATCTCCTTCGTCCACTTGATCTTGGTTTTACAGAATTAAAAAACCGAGTCCTCATGGGCTCTATGCACACCGGTCTTGAAGAAACCCAAAACGGTTTTCACAAAATGGCCACTTATTTTGCAGAGCGCGCTAGTGGAGGTGTTGGACTAATTGTAACGGGAGGGATTGCTCCTAATCGCGCAGGCTGGGTTTCTCCCTTTACTGCCAAGTTAAGTACTAAAAAAGAAGCTGTCCAGCACAAAAAGGTAACGGCAGCAGTTCATGAAGCGGGGGGTAAAATCTGTATGCAAATACTGCATACCGGACGTTATGCTTATCATCCTTTTGGGGTAGCTCCTTCCGGATTGAAAGCACCGATCAGTCCTTTTAAACCTTGGGTACTTAGTCAAGGTGGAATAAAAAGTACGATTAAGGCATTTGTGAAATCAGCTCAATTGGCAAAAGAAGCGGGCTATGACGGTGTGGAAATAATGGGTTCTGAAGGTTACTTAATTAATCAATTCATTGTATCGAAAACCAATAAGAGAACAGACCAATGGGGTGGTTCTTACGAAAATAGAATTCGCTTCCCATTAGAAATTGTCAGACAGGTACGCGAGGCGGTAGGCCCGGAATTCATCCTGATCTATCGTTTGTCAATGTTAGACTTGGTTGATGATGGAAGTACCTGGGAAGAGGTCGTTCAGCTAGCGCAAAAAATAGAAGCAGCAGGAGCGACGATAATTAACACTGGAATCGGCTGGCACGAGGCTCGCATTCCTACGATTGCAACAATGGTCCCACGTGGCGGATTCAGCTGGGTGACCAAGCGGATGATGGGCGAAGTAAATATCCCATTAATCACCACCAACAGAATTAATACCCCCGAGATTGCAGAAAAAATACTAGCAGATAATCACGCAGATATGGTCTCCATGGCTCGTCCATTTTTGGCGGATGCCGAATTTGTAAAAAAGGCAATGGAGAATAGAGCGGACGAAATCAACACCTGCATCGGTTGCAACCAGGCCTGTCTGGATCATGTTTTTCAAAAGCAAACTTCGAGTTGTTTGGTTAACCCCAGAGCTTGCCATGAAACGGAGTTGATTTACACGCCAGCTACTAAAAAGAAGAAACTAGCAGTGGTAGGAGCAGGACCAGGTGGACTGGCTTTCGCAACCATCGCCGCAGAACGTGGACATACTGTTGACCTATTTGATGCTGCCACAGAAATCGGTGGTCAGTTCAACATGGCCAAGAAAATTCCTGGTAAAGAAGAGTTCTATGAAACGGTTCGTTACTTCAATCGACAAATAGAATTGACAGGTGTTAATTTGAATTTGAATAAAAAAGTAAATGCAGAAGAATTGTTAGCAGGAGGTTATGATGAAATCGTTTTAGCTACAGGTGTAACCCCACGTCAAATCGATATCCCAGGGATAGACCACCCCAAAGTATTGTCTTATGTAGATGTATTAAGGCATGAAAAACCAGTTGGGAAATCAGTAGCCGTCATCGGAGCAGGTGGAATTGGGTTTGATGTTGCTGAGTTTTTAGTACATCAAGGCAAATCTCCAAGCCTTGAAGTCGACCTCTTTATGAAAGAGTGGGGCGTTGATAAATCCTACGATGGCCGAGGTGGTCTGATGACCGCCGAACCAGAAGCACCGGCTCGCGAAGTATTCCTTCTTCAGCGTCGTTCAGGGAAACCTGGTGCTGGTCTTGGAAAAACAACCGGATGGATTCATCGTAGCGCCTTGAAGATGAAAAAAGTAAAGATGCTGAGTAATTGCAACTACGAAAAAATAGATGATGAAGGTTTGCATTTAACGATTGGAAAGGAGTACAAAGTTATGCCAGTAGATAATGTCATCATCTGCGCGGGGCAGGTACCGATGAAAGAGTTGGAAGCGCCTTTATTGGCTAAAGGACTGAAGGTTCATTTGATTGGGGGAGCGGCTGAGGCTAGAGAGTTGGATGCGAAGATGGCTATTGAGCAAGCGGCGAAGTTGGCGGCGGAGATGTAAAGAGGTAACCGCCACGGCGCTACGAAAGCGCTACGTTTTTCTTGGAAGGTTTGCTTCTCGCTTCGCTTGAATTTTTTATAAACACAAAGAGCACGAAGATGAAGAAACATAAAGTCTCCCCGCAGCCCTGCAAGGGCGATGTACATTAGCATAGGACTTCAGTTCTATGCTAATGTACATCTAAAAAGCCGCATATCTAGACATCTACAAAACGATGTTTCCACCTCCGATGCGACCACAACCAATTCTCCGGTTTTCGTAAAATGATCTCTTCCAATTTTTCCATATACAAGTCTGTGATTTCCCCCTCAGCACAGTGCTCCGGATGATCTTCCAATAGATGTAAGGTGATTTCATAAAAGCCGCGTTTGACTCTTTGTTGTTCCCCGAAGACGACGGGATAGCCTGTTTTGCGGGAGTAGTAATCTGCTCCGTGGAGGCAGGCTGTTTTTTGTCCTAGGAAATCTACCCAGTGGGCTCGTTTCGTATTTGATGGACTTTGATCCATAATGAAAACATAAGCGGTTAGCCGATCTTTAAAATCCTCGAAAGCTTGGGCTGTGTTTTTCATTACGACGGTGCTCACTTTTTCGAAGACCCGTGAGCCTTGGATGTAATGATTGACATGCGGGTTTTTTATGGGCGCGGTAATACCGAGGGTGTGGTGTTGGATTTGTAAGCCGGTGGCCTGCGGGCCCCATTCCCAGTTGCCGTAATGACAAGCTACAATAAAAACAGAGCGCTTACTATCGTAAATGTCGTCTAGCAGCTCTGGGTTTAAAATTTTGTAACGGCGAATGCATTCTGTTCCACTTAAACTCAGACCTTTAATCCCTTCAAATAAGACATCGCAAAGGTTGCCGTATGCGCCCCAAATTAACTGCTGAATTTCTTCAGCTGACTTTTCAGGGAAGGCCAATTCTAAATTGCTCTTGATTACTTTGTAGCGATACTTGATGACGTAGTAAAACAAAAAACGAAGGCCATCTGATAGCCAGTACAAAAGCCGAAAGGGGATTAGTGAAAATAGGAAGATGAAAACCCGAAGGATATAGTAGGTTAGTCTTTGCATTAAAAATATTGATTCAGAACTTATTTTGTACTTTGCCGAAAGTTAGATGTTTAGTTCTATACAAAAAACAATTTGAGCATTTATATGCTACATCTAATTTTTTTTGTTTTCTTACTTTGATCTTCTGGCCTTCTACCTTTATAATTTTAAATAAAAAAATGAAATATATTACCATCCTTTGTCTTTTTATTGGCCTGTTATTTTCGGCCTGTAAAGAAAACGAAAAGACGACTACCATCACGAACAACAACACATTAAAAAGTTATAACAGCTTAACAGACTACGTCAACCCCTTTATCGGGACGGGTGGGCATGGACATACTTTTCCCGGAGCAACAATGCCTTTCGGAATGGTACAACTTAGCCCGGATACCCGCCTTACGGGTTGGGATGGTTGTGGTGGTTATCACTACACGGATAGTATTGTCTATGGATTTAGTCATACACACTTGAGTGGAACGGGTGTACCCGATTATGGCGATATTTTATTGATGCCTGTTTTGGAATCCGACCTGCATATGGAGAACGGAGCAGATGGGGAAGTAGGTTATAAATCACCCTTTTCAAAAAGCAAAGAAATTGCAGAAGCAGGGTATTACCAAACGCATTTGGATCGCTATGATATAGATGTAAGACTAACAGCAAGTACACGTGCAGGAATGCATGAGTACAACTTTCCAAAGGACAGAGGGAACGGCGTTGTTATAGTGGACTTGGAACACAGAGATGAAGTGTTGAAAAGCTCTTTCGAGAAAATCAATAACAGAGAAGTGGCCGGTAGCAGAATCTCCAACGCATGGGCGCGCGAACAACATGTCTATTTTGTTATTCAATTTTCCAAGGACATCACTAAGGTAGCAGACCGCGAAAGTCAGAATGGATCTGTCCATGCTTTAAGCTTTGATACCTCAGACGGAGAATCATTGTTGGCGAAAGTTGGAATATCTGCGGTGAGCATAGAAGGTGCCCGTAAAAACCTGGAAGCAGAAATGCCTGATTTTAATTTTGAAAAGTATAAAAAAGCAGCGCAGTCCGCTTGGGAAAAACAACTCGCAAAAATAGAGGTAGAAGGCGGAACGGAAGAGGAACGAACCATTTTTTATACCGCACTTTATCACACGATGGTTGTGCCAAATATCTATCAGGATGTTGATGGTCAATATCGAGGGATGGATTTAAAAGTGCATAAAGATGAAGAGGATAATCATACGCATTACACTGTCTTTTCGCTTTGGGATACTTACCGGGCTGCCAATCCTTTATATACTTTAATTGAGCCAACTCGTACCAACGACTTTATCAGCACCCTTCTTGATGGCTATGAAAAAGGAGGCATCCTTCCTATCTGGGAATTGAGTGGAAATTACACCGGTTGTATGATCGGTTATCACGCGATTCCTGTGATCGCAGATGCTTATAAAAAAGGTATTAGGAACTACGATACTAAACTTGCATTAAAGGCGATGCAACATTCTGCTACACAGGATCATTTGGGACTGGAAGCTTACAAAGAGTTGGGTTATATTCCCGCAGAAAGAGAGTCAGAATCCGTTTCTAAAACACTGGAATACGCCTATGATGACTGGTGTATTGCTCAAATGGCAAAAGAAATGGGAGAGGAGAAGGTCTACGAAGAATACATCAAACGTGCGCAGTATTATAAAAACATTTATGACCCCCAAACGGGCTTCATGCGCTCTAAAAATAACAACAGCTGGGTCGAACCTTTTGATCCGACAGAAGTTAATTTTCACTTTACGGAAGCAAATTGTTGGCAATATAGTTTTTATGTCCCTCAGGATGTAGATGGATTGGCGCAAAGCCTAGGTGGAAATAAAGCACTGGAGGCAAAATTGGATGAATTGTTTACAACTAGTTCTGAGACCTCAGGCCGTGATCAAGTGGACATCACTGGTCTCGTAGGACAATATGCACACGGTAACGAACCGAGTCACCATATGGCCTACTTATACAACTATGTAGAGACCCCTTGGAAAACCCAGGAAATGGTTCGTCGACTAATGGATGAAATGTACCACAACCTACCAGATGGCCTTTCAGGAAACGAAGATTGTGGACAAATGTCAGCCTGGTATGTATTGAGTTCCATGGGCTTCTATCCGGTAACCCCAGCGAGTAATACCTATGTTATTGGGTCGCCTGTTTTTGATAAGGTAACTGTTAATTTAGAGAATGGTAAGCACATTGTTATAAACGCAAATAATAATGGCGCTAAAAATGTTTACGTCCAATCTTTGCAGGTGAATGGATCAGCATATGAGAAAACCTATATCAATCACGAAGACTTGGCGAATGGTGCAGAACTCACTTTTGAAATGGGCTCAGTGCCAAATAAAAAATGGGGAGCTTCCGATGAAGCAGCACCGACTAGTGCTATTAAAGAGCACTTAATAATGCCTTTGCCTTTTGTAGCAGAAGGAAGTCGTGTCTTCAAAAAAGAAACGATTATCTCTCTGAACAGTAAGGAAGAAGATGTTACGATTTATTATACAATGGATGGCTCCAAACCAACAGCAAAATCGGCAGAATATAAAAAGTCATTGCCTATTAAAGAAACAACAATGATGTCTTTTTTCGCACGGAAGAAAGGACTGCCAGATTCCAAAGTAGTTACGGCTACATTTATGAAAATACACGAGGAACGTTCTATAGAATTGAAAACAAAATATGCATCGCCGTATTCCGCAAGTGGTAATGATGCTCTGATCGATTTGCTTCGCGGTGGAAGTGATTTTAGAACAGGAACGTGGCAGGGATACGAGGGGAAAGATCTGGATGCTACGGTTGATTTAGGTTCTGTGTTGGATCTGAAAACCATAGCCTTGAGTTGTTTGCAAGATCAGAACTCCTGGATATTTATGCCTACTGAAGTTCAATACGAGACTTCTGTAGATGGAAAAAAATTCAAAGCATTGGGAACCTATGTAAATGAAATTGATCGAAAGGAAGATGGAAGTATTATTCAAAGTTTTGAAATTATAGCCAATACAAGGGCACGCTATATTCGGGTGAAAGCATATAATGCAGGTCTGGTTCCTAATTGGCATAAAGGAGCAGGTGGAAAATCGTGGTTATTTGCTGATGAAATTTTAGTAACAACTAAGTAGATTCTACAAGCCCCTTTATTTGACAAATGACGGGGTTCCTCAAAAAAAAATAAAAAGTGATTGTAGTGCAACGAAAGGAAATATTGAAAATCTATTTGGGGAACTATAAAAATATGAAATTCGTCAAAGAATCACAAGTCCTTAATTGAACCTGTATTATTTACGAATCTAAGTATTTTATATTAGTTTTACGTTGTTCATAACCACG
Organism: Saprospiraceae bacterium; assembly: GCA_047626155.1. Taxonomy (GTDB): domain Bacteria; phylum Bacteroidota; class Bacteroidia; order Chitinophagales; family Saprospiraceae; genus CALGLS01. The sequence goes on from JBLHRR010000007.1 coordinate 71,337, forward strand.
TATAAAGACAGTGCAAAAGCTACAAGTATAAAGTAGGAAAGTTATTATTCACTGACTCCTTAGCACAAAAAACTAAACACATGTTCTCCAGAAGAAAATTTTTAAATCGGAGTTTCTTCGGTTCCTTAGGTCTTTCGCTCGGAAGTTTTTCGGCCTGCTCTCCAGCAACAGCTGATGCAAAAAAAGGAAAGCCTGTAGCTATCCGGCCTCAAGTGATTGCTACTTGGCCAAATCCAGGTGCAATAGAGGCAGCATGGAAAGTAATCAATGCAGGAGGAACTGCTTTGGATTCAGTAGAGCAAGGTGCACGTGTACCAGAGAGCAACGAAAAAGACATGTCTGTTGGATATGGCGGACGTCCGGATCGGGAAGGAAAAGTAACCTTAGATGCTTGCATCATGGATTCGAAAGGCAATGCAGGATCTGTTTGCTATTTAGAAGAAATAAAACATCCGGTGTCCGTTGCCCGAATGGTAATGGAAAAAACGCCGCATGTAATATTAGCAGGGAAGGGCGCTCAGCAATTTGCTTTGGAGAATGGGTTCAAAAAAGAGAATTTATTGACAGAAGCCTCAAAAAAAGAATGGGAAGAATGGTTGAAAGAGTCGAAGTATAAACCTATTATAAATATTGAAAATCACGACACCATCGGTATTTTGGCCATCGATAAAAATGGTGATTTGTCCGGTGCTTGTACGACCAGTGGTATGGCTTACAAACTCAGTGGTCGTGTAGGGGATTCTCCTATTATTGGTGCTGGTCTTTATGTTGATAATGAAGTGGGTGCTGCAACGGCTACTGGAGTAGGAGAGGCCGTGCTCAAGTCATTAGGTTCCTTCTTAGTCGTTGAATTAATGCGGCAAGGAAGAAGCCCACAAGAAGCCTGTGAAGAGGCAGTAATGCGTATTGTTAAAAAACAAGCTTATCAAGATATCCAGGTCGGTTTCATTGCGCTTAGCAAATCAGGCGAATACGGTGCCTACGCGATCCAACCTGGCTTTAGTTATTCCCACAAACTGACCAATTCCGAAACAGTAAAAGACGCTACTTCCTACTTATGATAAGGTAGTTTGCTGTTCGGCGTAATAGAATATAACAAGGTGTTTACATTGGAGTGGCACTCGTTTTGCTATGTGTATGAATAGTTTATAATACATCTATTTGATTGAGCTTTAAAGCAGAACGAAAAAAACTTTTGTCATTTACTCAGTCGCTCATTAATTTCCGGCGTCAAGATATTTCTTGCCTCCTGATTTTCAAAACCGAGAGATATGCAGATTGTAAAGATTGTCTTAGCAGACGACCACCAATTATTTATTGCCGGCCTAAAAGGCCTTCTTCAATACCAAGACGAGGACGTAATTTTTCAAGTTGTAGGAGTAGCCAATGATGGTGATCAAGCCATCGAACTTTTAAGAAGACATAATCCAGATGTACTTATTCTTGACCTCAATATGCCCGACCGAGATGGATTGGATATATTAGGAACGGTTCGGGAACAATTTCCTAAGTTACGTATCCTGACTTTGACAATGTATGATGATACGAAGATTGTAAAATCAGCCTTTAAAGCCGGAGTGGACGGTTATGCATTAAAGACGATTGGTAGAGATGAATTGATTAATGCAATCAATGAAGTATTAACTGGGAGAACTTATTTCGGAGAAGGTGTTCGTTTGAACGACCCACTTGAAATGATCCAAAAGAAACTGCCTAAAAAAGCAGATCCTTACGAAGATCGCTTTATCAAAAAATATAATCTCACTAAAAGAGAAATCGAAATATTGCGCTTGATTACACTAGCACTCAGTAACAAAGAAATTGCAAAAGAGCTTTTCATCAGTGATCAAACTGTAAGCGTTCACCGTAAAAATATTATGAGAAAACTGGGAGTGAGCAATACGGCTGGTTTGATTAAAGTGGCTTACGATAATAGTTTGATTTAAAGTTCTTTGATGAATTCCGTGTTTTATAATTCCTCAATAAAATTTTCAACTCTCCCTCTGTTGCGCTACAGTCGCTGTTGAATTTTTTATTGAGGAATCACGTCATTTGCCAAGGAAGGATTTACACTGTATTCAATTTAAAGTAATTTTAATGTGAGTTAGTATGTACTTTTCCCTTCATTTGAGGGAACTTTTCATACTGCTATTATTTTATCTAAATACCCTCTTAATTTGTTGATTATCAATCAATTAAGAGGGTTTTGTATTTTTGTGAATAATATTCAAAATAAAAATATTTATAAAATACCCTTTAGGGGGTAGGAATGGAATTGTACAATCTCCTATCTTTGTCTTACTAATTTGAATAATATAAACTCAAACAACACATATTCATTTAAGTAGAACGTATCAAACAACATAAGTCTTCTTTTTAGAATGGCTAACATCCCATGAACTACAATCAACCGATTCTCACAAAGCTTTTATAATTTTATCTTTTCCTGATTGCTTCACACAAATAAAAGCTTTTTCCCTGGTTCTAATTGTGGTTTAATTTTTACTTTTGAAATGCTGTTAACCACAGTATTGTCACATTGTAATTTATATATCAAAGTGTCGTGTATACTTTGTTATAGTTTCAATGTTTATTGGAAAAATTAACGAATAAAAGAATTAATCTCATGAATAAAACATTAACCATGTTTTTGTCTGTGCTTACAGACATCAAAAAATGGCCTATGCTGCCGTCGTTACTGACTAAGCTAATCTTAAGGGCTATTGAAGCAATTTCCATTTTCATTTTTTCTGTACCAAACACTCAGGTACAACCTCAAAGGGTGCGAACTAAGCCCGTGTTTCGGCGCAGGCCCAAGTTCTAAATTCTTTCGGCAATTTTAAAAGCAAATGTAACAAACAAGCGAGAATTAAGCATCGCAGCAACCAATTGTTAATACATTTAAACAGTCTCTAAACGGACTAAGAATTACTGTTATATTTTGTTTTGCTAATCTGGTTTGTTGTGCCCTCTTTTGGGCACAACACTCCATGCTTGCCGGAAAAATTGCATCATTGTGTAATGCTATTTTGAACACTATCGAAAATGTTATCTGATCATCTATTTATATATGTAATAGCTTGTCGGAAATTACAACGTAATCGTGCAGACATTTATATCTTAATATGGTATGATAACTGCATATTATCCTATGAACAGCATCAATATCAGACGCTAAGTCTGGTATTATTTTATTCCTAAAACAGACTTTAGGTAATAATGAAAAATTAAAGTAGACCACTGCAAGCTTTTAGTTAAAGTTAAACGACCATAAAGGTAGATTGCTTTAGCTAAATGATTGACTGTATAGTGGTTTAAATTATTTTTTGTCTAACACTAAATAAGTCTGCTTTACCTTTTTGTTAAAAAAGACGGTGTTAATAACTAATGTATTAACACCCCAAATTCCAAGGACAGATGTATAGAATATTTACCTCTTTGGCGGCATTTTGTTGCTGCTTAGCGTTTGCTCAAACCTCAATCGCTCAAATTACTTTCTCCATTATTCCTACTCAACAACAAGCAAATGTTGAAGTCGGGGATACGGTAACCATCAACATGGATGTAGAAAATTTCTACGAAATTGCGAGTTATCAACTTACCGTAGGATGGGATGAGACGGCAATTAAATTTGAGTCCATTCACAACTTAAATAATATACCCGCACTTTCACTTGGAAATTTTGGTGCAGCACCTTCCGCTACGGATAATGGGTTCTTCACTACCCTTTGGCCTGCTCCTGGTGGTGTTGTATTCTCCTTGTTTGATGGAGATACTACTATCTTCTCTTTCGATATGATCATATTGAATACAGCAGGACTAACCACTCCGATTGAAATTTTGATGGCTCCACCAAATCCACCAACTCCTTTTGAAGTAATTGGTAATGATGAAAATGGAATGCTGGCTGATTTGACCGGCAGCTCCATTGCTAATAATGGTACAGCTACCGAACTGCCACCTGGAGGTACAGCTTGTGATTTTGCTGCTGGGTATGGCCAATCCCTAACATCAGGAAGTGGAGCAACTGGAGATGAAGTCTGCCTCACGGTTTCTGCCTGTGGCTTTACCGATATTGTAAGTACACAATACTCTATCAACTTCGATCCGGCCCTTGTTCAATTTGCAAATACCGAAAATTATAATCTACCCGCCTTGAACGCGGGCTCATTCAATGGTAACAATACGGCTGGGTTTATCACCTTTTCCTGGCTTGATTCGCTGGGGACGGGAACTACCGTAGCAGACGAAACACCAATATATGATATTTGCTTCACTTTAATAGGTGCAGGTGGAAGTACGGATAACATTATTTTTACTAATAGTCCACTTACTATTGAAATTACGGATGTCACCTCTATGGGCGCGCATATTGGTTTTGATAGTGAACCTGGTACTATAGAAATTACAGGAACCAGTAGCTCAGCCGTAACCGTAGTGGCTTCAGAAGTAGAAGGCCCGGTGGGAGGGGAAACCTGTATTCAAATTTCTGCACTAAATTGGGATTCTATTATTGCTGCGCAATACTCGATGCATTGGGATACTTCTATCATTCAATTTGCTTCTCTTGGCAATTTTAGTGGAGAACTCAGCGGTACTGATTTTAACGCGGCTCCTAACTTTACAGATGCCGGAACCTTAATTTTTGGCTACGCTGATGATATGGTGCCTAGTGACGGATCTACTGTTAATAATGGAGATGTCCTCTACGAAGTTTGCTTTGACATTGTCGGCGAAATTGGGGAAGAGTCGCCTTTTACTTTTGATGGCACACCTACTATAATAGAAGCAACACAAATCATTAATGGCGTTGATGAAACCGTTCCTTTACTTACACAAGATGGAAGTGCAACTGTTGTCTCTGGAGGAAATCCCGGTGAATTAGTATTAGACATTCAAGAAACGGAAGTTTGTCCTGGAGAGAATATATGTGTGGATGTTGTCGCTTCAAACTTTGAATTATATGGCTGGCAATTCACCGTAGATTATGATCCTGCGGTACTGGACTATACTGGCTTTGGCTCAGATGTTCCACAAATTTCTAGCGGATTGCAAATGAATGAAACGGCTGATGGTAACGTCTTATCTATTTGGGTTGGAAACGGAACGGAGAACATTGTTTTCCTAACGGATACCGTTATTTTCTACCTTTGTTTTGATGCAATTGGAATGAATTCAGAATCTTCTACTGTGGTATTTGACCAAAGCTCGACTATGGAATTTGGTGATCTTGATGGTTCCGTACCTGTCACTTTACTAGATGGTAATATAGAAATTACAGATTGTGGCACACCAACTCCAACCGCAGATATTACACATGTGGCTTGCTTTGGTGATGACACGGGAGCAATAAATATTAATAACTCCGCTCCTGGTTATACCTATTCTTGGATGACGGTTCCTAATGATCCTAATACAGAAGACCAAACAGATCTGGTAGCTGGAACTTATAATGTTACCGTAACGGATACTAACACTGGTCTTACAGCTACTGCATCATTCATGGTAAACCAACCAACTGCTGCTTTGTCTTTAAGCCTTGCTAAAACAGATGCATTATGTGACAATGGAGTAAACGGTACCGCAACCACAACCGTAACAGGCGGAACAGTTGCTGGAACGTATACTTACCTATGGGATAATGATAATGAAACAACAGCAAGCATTTCCGGCCTTTCGGCTGGCGAAGTTTGTGTAACGGTTACTGATGACAATGGATGTACAATAAATGACTGTATTACGATAGGAGAAGGTGATGCTATAGATATTTCTATAAATGTAAATAACTCTGCCTGTGATGTAAATACTGGAATACTTACCGCAACAGCAACAGGAGGGTCTGGTACTTATGATACTTACGTATGGAATACGACTCCGGTACAAACGACGGCAATGGTAACGGACCTTGCTCCAGGTAACTATTGTGTTACCGTTACGGATAGCAACGGTTGTACCACTGACTCTTGTGCTATTGTTGAAACCTTGGATCCTCCAACCGGATCAACAACAATGACAGAAACGACTTGTAGTACTACTGCTGATGGAAGCATAACCGTAAATGCGACAGGAGGTACAGGAACCTATTCTTACTTCTGGGCTCCTGGCGAAACGAATTCTACTTATAGCCCAGTTCCTGCTGGATCATACAGTTGTACGGTTACAGATTTAGCCGGTTGTTCATCCGTAATAAGCGGGGAAGTAATGGCAGGGGCCGGAATCTCTGTATCAATTATAGACAGCGAAACAAGTTGTTCAAACACAAATGACGGAACATTAACTGCAATGACATCCAATGGATCAGGGAATTATACTTATGCTTGGTTTCCAAGCGGAAGTATTGATATGATAGCAACAGACTTAGAACCCGGTGCACACACGGTTACCGTGACAGATGCAAATGGTTGTTCAGATATAGAAACAGGAATGATAGCGGCTCCTTCTCCAGTTGAAGGCGATGCTTCTGTTACTTCAAATTATAATGGAGAAGACATCAGTTGTTTTGGTGGATCAGATGGAACGATTACTGTCGATGCTCAAGGAGGTGCAGGAAATCATGGGTACCTATGGAGCAATGGTGCTGAAACCGCAGATGTAAGTGGTCTAGGTGCTGGTGAATATACTGTTACAATTACAGATGACAATGGTTGTACTGCTACGGCTTCCGTAACTTTAACGCAACCGGAGCCACTGACTCTTGTGCTGGCAGTAACAGATGAAATAACAGGAGGAGATGGTAGTGTGACGAGTACAGTTGGAGGTGGAGAAGCACCTTATGAATATTTATGGACTCTAGGAGGAGCCACATCAGAAGATATCAACGGATTGGTTGCAGGCGAGTATTGCCTCACCGTAACGGATCAAAACGATTGTACCATTTCAGCTTGCACTACAGTAAATGGCTTAAGTGCTTTAGAGGTATCTCTTCTTTCCATGACACCTGAATCTTGTTTCGGTGAGAACGATGGAGAACTTGAGGTAACACATAACGGAGATGCTCCTTATACTTATGTATGGGAAGGTACAACTGATACTACCGTAAACCCAACAGGGCTTTCTGCCGGCACATACTCTGTAACAGTAACGGATGCTAACGGTACTTCCGGAGTTGAATCCGCACTTGTTGTAGGTGGTCCAAGTCAAGATATTACTTACACTGTAGATAAAATAAATGTAAATTGTAATGGTGACGCGACTGGAACTATTAGCTTAGACATCTCCGGAGGAAATGGTACCCCATATACGGTAGCCTGGAACTCAGGAGGTTCTGGAGTAATGATTACAGATTTGTCAGAAGGCAGTTATACTCCAACCATTACAGATAACAATGGTTGTACAAAAGTGGGTACTCCAATAGAAATAACAGAACCAGCTTCAATGGCGATTACATTAGTCAGTACAGTTGATGCTGGCTGTAATGGTGAACCAGAAGGGGCGATTGAGATCTCCGTTGCTGGTGGAACAGAGCCATATGACTATCAATGGTTTGATCCTTTGCCAATAGCAAATGTAAATAGTCCAAACTTGACGCTGCAGCCTGTCGGAGCGTATAGCGTAATTGTTACAGACTTTAATGGTTGTCAGGCTACTACAGGACAGATTACAATAGAGCTAGCGGGTAGCCCGGAAATAACAATAGTAAATCAAACTGATGTAACCTGTGCAGGCGACATGGACGCAGTTATTGACATCTTTGTTTCTGGAGGAAGTGGCAACTATAGCTACAACTGGGATTCGGGAGCAACCACTCAAGATCTTTCCAATTTGCCAGGCGGTGTATATTCTGTAACCGTTACAGATACCGATAGTGGTTGTACAGATACCGCAGGTCCAATTACCATCTTAGAACCGACAATAATTGTATTATCAGAGAACTCCATTACGCCAGCTACGGTGGCAAATAATGATGGTGGAATTGTTATGAACACACCAACAGGTGGAGTAGGAGGGTATACTTATGCATGGTCAGTAGGTGGTGCTATGACGCAAAACATTAGCGGATTAGCTGCAGGCACTTATACATTGACGGTTACAGACATGAATGGTTGTACGGCAAGTATTGACGTAATAGTTCCGGGTACTTTTGCTATTTCAGCATTTGACATTACGGATGTCTCTTGCGCAGGTGCTGCAGATGGAGCAATTGACATCACTCTATTTGGAGGTGTGCTTTGCCCAGGGGCTGCAGATTTTGAATACATCTGGAACACCACACCAAGTGGAACGATTTCACAAGACCTGACAAACTTAACAGAGGGAAATTACTGTGTTACAGTAACAGACTGTGACGGCTTGACGGCAACAGATTGTTATGATGTTGTTGGACCGGGCTTATTACAGATTAATGATTTCAATGTTATAAATGAAACAGGAAACGGTTGTAACGGATCTATAGAAATTACGGTAGATGGTGGTACAGAACCATACAATTACTTATGGAGTAACGGACAAAATTCTCAGAACTTGACTATGCTATGTAAAGGAAATTATACGGTAACGATAGTAGATGCAAATGGCTGTATGTTGATTTCCCCTCCGATTGCGGTATTGCCAACACCGATGTCTGTTGTGAATACAACGGTCACTCCTACTCTTTGTTTCGGTGGTTCTACTGGTGGTCAAGCATGTATTAGTGTCTTTGGCGGATGCGGACCTTATAATTTTACAATTAATGGTGGAATGATGCAATCCAGTACGAATGGACAGGGTGTGTGTTTTGATAACTTAGCTGCGGGTACTTATGTGTTGACCGTTAGTGATTCTGATGGATCAACGAATACGCCAAATATAGTAGAAACAATTGTTGTAACTGAACCAGACCCAATTGTTGTAACCTTGACCAGTTCTAATCCTAATACAGGAGGAGCGGATTGTAATGGAACCATCAATATCAATGTAACAGGAGGTACTGTTTCCGGGTCATATATTTATGAATGGAGCCACGGACCAACTCCACCTAGTCAGGATGTAGATATGCTTTGTAATGCGAACAGTCCTTATAGTGTCACGGTAACTGATGACAATGGTTGCTTTACTGTTTTCGATAATATTATTATTAACGATGCTCCATTTATTACAGCAGATGTAAACAACATCAGTTGTTTTGATGACTGTGATGGATCTATTGTGACTGCAGTAAGTTTTGGTATAGCACCCTATACCTATCTATGGACAGATTTGGAGATAAGCTTTGCGAGAGCTGACTTATGTCCAGGGGATTACAGCGTAACTGTCACGGATGCTATTGGTATTACAAGTGTAAAAACCTATACGGTTTTTGGTCCTACAACAGCTTTGATTGTAGGAACAGTTGATACAGAACTTGCACTTGGAGATACGCCAACTGGAAGTATTGACATTGACCCAACAGGTGGATGGGGAGGATATTCTTACCTGTGGAGCAATGGAGCAACGAGTGAAGATATTGGCGGTCTGCTCGGAGATATGTTTTATACGGTTACCGTAACAGACATAGGTGGTTGTCAGGTAATTCATACCCAATTTGTTAACAAAATAGAAATTGTGATTTCTTCCTCTGAAATAGAAGACGAAGATTGTTCGGGGTATGAAAATGGTTTCATTTGTATAGAAACAATGGGAGGCGTATTACCGCATAGTTATGCTTGGAATGTAGATGGGGTAGGTAATGAACCATGTATCTATGGAATCGGTGGGGGAACATTCATAGTGACGGTAACTGATGCGACAGGAAACTTATCAAGAGAGTTTGTATTCGAGATGTTAGGAAAAGAAAAAGTAACTGTTGATATCACGACCACAGCAGGTACTGCTATAGCTGTTGCTTCTGGAGGAACTCCTGATTATACCTATCAATGGAATGATGATGCAATGACTATTGGAGATACGCTTACAGCACCAACAGGAAAGTACCAAGTGGTAGTAACAGATGCAAATTTTTGCACGGTTTCGGGAGAGGCTATGATTACGGAAACCCTTGGAGGTGACTGTGCTGAAGTTAGAACCATTCTATCGCCAAACGGTGACAACTCTAACGAAACTTTCGAAATTTCATGTGCCCGATTGCTTTCCGTTGATTTGGAAATATTCAACCGTTGGGGACAGAAGGTATATGAAATGGTTGACTATGATAATGAATGGAGAGGTACCGACAATGATGGAAATCCTTTACCAGGGGATGGCTACTTCTATATCCTTAAATTCACAGATCCAGAAGACGGTAGTGACCGTCAGGTGAAAGGTTACGTGACCATAATAAGAGAAGAGTAAGTTAACTTAAACGGTTAACCTAAAAATTAACTTCTCACTAACGCATTGTTAGGGGAGTTAACTGGCTTTAAAATATTCAAGAAATAACAATAATTTCCCGGAAACGATTTAATTCTAAAGAAATGAAAAATATATTTACACTCTTACTCCTTGTTGGGATGATACAAATGGCAGAAGCGCAAGACGAAGCTGTCTTTACCCACCATGCTTTCAATCCTACGCTGGTGAATCCGGCCGCTGCTGGTTTCGATGCCAGTGAGCATAATTTGTTCCTCAATTTCCGTTCTGCCTTTTCTGGTTTTGCTGGAGCGCCGAAGAACTATGCACTGAGCTATAATGGCCCTGTGCTAAAGCAAATTGGTTTGGGTGCTATGATTTATTCAGAAAGTATAGCAGGTATTACCCATTATCGGGCACAGCTTTCTTATGCTTTTAATTATTCCATTGAGGATGTAAAAGTAGCTTTAGGTTTATCTACAGAAATGCACCGAATGCGTATTGATAATGATGAGTTGAACAATCCATTGAACGATCCCGACGAAGTGTTACAAGATATGATCGATGGTAAAAGAGCTTTTGATGCAACGGCTGGTGTCTATGCGGGTTATAAAGATAAAATTTATGTTGGTGCCTCTTTTCCAAGTTTGGTACGAAGTGATTTGGATGACATCGCAGGTAAAAAAGAGGGTGTTTTTTCCACCTTCGTTTTTCTAGCGGGTGGTTGTTTCGATGTGAACGATTATAAAGTAAAAATACAGCCACAAATTTTGATAAAGAAGGTAAGAACCTTAGATTTACAGACAGATATTAACCTGATTGCCTCTTTCCTAAAAGAACAGCTAATAACAGGTGTCAGCTATCGAACAGGTACCGGTAATTCTGCAGGTATTATGTTGGGTACAAAATATAGCAACCTCCGTTTTATTTATTCTTACGATGTATACCTCAATGATTTCCAACAATACAATGGCGGATCTCATGAAGTCACTGTGAACTTTGAGTTCGGGACTGGTGATGGTAAATTCGATCGATCTAAAAAATATAGAAAATAGATTAACGTTAACCTAAACTGTTAACTTTAACTTCGCTATAACGCGAGGGTGGGAAGTTAACAGTTAAAGTTAATTGTTAACAGTTTAAAATATTAAAGAAGTCCTTAACAATTGGTTTTTGGGATGGCCTCTTCTCGACAAAGTCGGGAGGGGGCTTCTCTTTTGTGGTCATCAATAATAATGGCCCCGGTACAAATGGCCAGGCCGAGGTAACAACTGTTATCGTTCTTGTTTATAATCGTATAGCAGTTACGTATTAAAAAGGCTATATTTAGATTATTAGACTTGTTTCTGTTTAATTATAGGGTGAATGCTCGCTTTTATGGCGTTTTTTGTATGCCAAAGTAAAGTCAAGCGAAAGTGTATATATTGTTATATTGATTTTCAATGGTTTACCAATGATTTTTGACTTCCATGAAACACATAACGTACTGATTAACAGTAAACTAAAAAAGTAACAGGTCTGTTTGTAATTTGAACGATTATGGCAAAATTTCAAAATAAATACCGGATAGAATCAGCGCGAAAGCCAGAATGGGATTATCGCAATCCAGGGCAATATTTTATTACGATCTGCACCCATGAGCGGGAACATTTTTTTTGGGGATGTTCCAATGGGAAGATGACGCTGTCAACGGCGGGTGCAATTGTGCAAGGGTTTTGGTTTGAAATTCCAAAACATTTCGCGCACGTTCGTTTAGGCGAATTTGTGGTGATGCCTAATCATGTTCATGGGGTTTTGATTTTGTCGGAAATGGTGGGTGACGTGGGGACGAACCGTGATGCAGAAAACGATAACGATAAACGCCAATCCCCCGGTTTTTACAAAAACATCACCCCAAAATCAGGATCAATATCCACAATCATAGGGTCGTTCAAATCAATCTGTACCAAACATATTCGAAAAACGTTCCCCGATTTGAATTTCAAATGGCAGGAACGATTCCATGACCATATCATTAGAAATGAATCATCCTACACCAGGATCAGCAATTACATCATAAATAATCCATCAAAATGGAAAG
>JBLHRR010000008.1:0-76286 GCA_047626155.1 Saprospiraceae bacterium
TATCCAAGGCTTTTGGTTTCGGCCCCAGAAAGTAAACGATCACTAACAATACCAGTAAAACGCTGAGTCTTTTTAACCACTTCATATCTGTTTTTTTTAAATGTAATATTATTGTTGTAATTGTTGTGTTTAAGGTGTTACTTCCCCACAATTCCTTCCCTCCCCATCCATCCACGCACATCTTCTTTTTGAATTGCCGAAGCCATTAACCCCGGAAATAAATCCGGTGTACAAGCGAATGCAGGAATGTCCAATGCAGTCATTGCTGCAGCTACGCCCTTGTCGTAGGACGGAGCCCCTTTGTCACTCAAAGCCAGTAAGCAAATAAACTGAACTCCCGAAGACTTCACCCTCGCAATACGCCGAATCAATTCTTCCTCATTCCCACCTTCAAATAAATCACTGATCAATACCAAAATGGTGTCAGTAGGGTTGCGTACCAGTTTCTCAGCGTAAGCCAAGCCTTGATTTATATCTGTTCCACCTCCCATCTGGACCCCAAAAAGCAAATCCACTGGATCATGTAATTCTTCTGTTAAGTCCACCACAGAAGTATCAAAAGCGACAAGGTGTGTTTTCAAGCTTCGTAAAGAAGCCATCACGGCAGCGAAGATACTGGAGTAAACCACAGAAGGCCCCATGGAACCACTTTGATCAATTAGTAAAATGACTTCGCGAAGTGCCTGTCCTTTTTTGCCAAAGCCAAGAAGCTGCTCCGGAATAATGGTTTTATAATCAGCCTGATAATGTTTTAGGTTGTGACGAATGGTCTGATTCCAATCAATTTCGTTGTGCTTGGGTCGCCGGTTGCGCACCATCCGACTAAGACTACCTTCAATGGCTTGCCGCATCGGATTACGAAGTTTTTTCTCTAGCTCTTCAACTACTTTTCTAACGACTTCCTTCGCGGTCTGTCGTGTTTTGGCAGGCATTACTTTTTGTAAATTCAGAATAGTAGAAACGAGATGAACATCCATTTCAATGGTTTCCAATAACTCGGGTTCCAGTAAAAGGCGTTTCAAACCCAATCGGTCTAAAGCATCTTTCTGCATAACCTGAACCACGGAAGAAGGAAAATATTTTCGGATGTCCCCCAGCCAACGATTGACATTTGGAGCCGAGCTACCAAGGTCCCCTTTACGATCAGTATCATAGAGCGCATCTAAGACATCGTCCATCTTTTGGTCGTCTTGCTCTAACTCATATTCTTGAGTTGTATCAGATTTACTGCCTAGGATAAGGCGCCATTTACGAAGACGTTCGTCCATATAGGAGAGGTTATTTTTTGTGTAGTAATAAAGGTAGTAATTCTACTTTTAAGATACGATACACTTTTCAAAAATAAAACCCTTCTTTGACAAATGATGTGCTTCCTAAAAAAGGACTGTTATTCTACTTTAATCCCGTAAAAAACAAATCTCCCAACACAATCCCGTCAGAATAAAATTAATGACTACCTTAGTGTCATTCGACCATTTACTAACCAACTTATACAACCTTCAGATGAAGCAAATCATTAAGCTGTTAATGGCCATGGTGCTCTTGACACTCCTCACTCAATGTACAAAAAAATCGAACAATTCAACTACTAATACTGTCACAGCTGTTGACCACTTTGATGTCGATCGGCCACACAATCCTTGGGTATCCCGTTCCGTATTGGATGCGAAGCCCCGGATGATTACGCTTGCTCTTCATGAAGATGTTTGGGCCGCTTACCATACGGAGACCGGTGCGCTATATAAGGTGTGGAAAGGTTTCGTCAACTTTGATGGAGCAGTCTATACTACCTTTCATGGGCCACAACCAACCTCTCTCGGAAATGCTTGGTTTATCAATAAACACGAACAACCTTGGCGAACCCTAAGTGGCGGAAAAGAAAGTAAGCCAAGTGTTCAATATAAAGGACATCGCTTTTCGGATGGTAAGGTCATGCTAACATATGAGTTACAAATTGGAAATGGAAAGACGATTACCATCACAGAGCAGCCTGAGTTTACGATGACAAAAGGAGGACTTGCTGGTTTCGAAAGAATTTTCACTACGACTAATGTCCCTGAAGGAGTTCAGGTAGTTTTATTGACCAATGCTAGTTCTTTAGCAACTAAAGAAAAAATAAGCACGGATGGAAAGTTAGAAATTGGAAAGACAGAAGAAGTAACCTTAGGTAAACTTTCTGGTGTTGCCGTTGATGGACGTTTGACTTTGAATAACAACGGGACTACATTTCTACGAACTACTTTCGTTAAAAATCCATTGATTGAAAATCCGAATAAAATGAATGAGGATGGTGAAGATACAGAAGTGCCAAAAGGCTTCAGACTCATCGCCAAAAATGATTGTAAATCTTGCCACAATACTTACAAGAAAACAATAGGTCCTGCCTACCAGGATGTTGCTCGGAAGTACCGGGCTACAGAAGATAACGTTGCCATGCTTACGCAAAAAGTGATTAAGGGTGGTACCGGAATCTGGGGCAGTCAGATAATGAATGCGCACCCCGATGTACCGGCAGCGGATGTACTGGAGATGGTCACTTATATACTTTCACTTGATGCGGATGAAGAAGCGAAAACAGCAGCAGAACCTGAAAAAGTTTTCACAGCAAAAGATTATATAGCAGCTGCCAAGCCATTGGATACGGATGGGTTTTATCCGGGTACATTGACTAAAATATTTACCAATCGAAAAGGCACCTCCACCGTTAAGCAGGTTATGAATATGACTAAGCCTTCCCACTATGGTGTATGGCCAATCGTTCATTCTGACGGCACCGATATGACCGGTCTGCAAGCTAACTTTGCGATGTTGATAAACGGATACATCAAAGTTCCGGAAGATAAGGTTTATCAATTTCGATTGATAAGCGATGATGGCTCCGCTTTTTATTTAAATGGAAAAGAGGCAATCAACAACGATGGCTTTCACGGATCCGATGCCGTTGATGGTTATCTGGCATTAAAGGCAGGGTTTCATGCATTTACCATCCCTTACTTTCAGGGAGAAGGTGGGAAATACATTTCTTTGCAATGGCGACCAAAAGGGACGTCGCTTTTCGAAAAAGTATCGAGGGCTTCCCTGTATCATCTACGGGAAGAACAGGAGGACATTGTAGCGGCCTCTATTCCAATGGCAGTTGCCAGAAAAATTCCAGGAAACGGCTACAGCTTGTTAGGGGTACATCCATCTTATGATCTGTCACAGGCGCGACCTAATGATTTCTTACCAAAAGTAGGAGGAATGGATTTTCTTTCTGATGGTCGAATGGTGGTTAGTACCTGGGATCCGGCGGGTTCTGTATTTATCCTCGATGGCGTACAATCCGGCGATCCGGAAAAGATTACGGTAAAGACAATAGCTAAAGGTTTTGCAGAACCACTAGGAGTGAAAGTTGTAGACGATGAAATCTACGTGATGCAAAAACAAGAGATGACGAAACTCATAGACTACAACGGTGATGACATTGCAGATGAATACCAAACGGTGAGTAACAAATGGGGGGTCTCCGGGAATTTCCATGAGTTCGGTTTCGGCTTGGCTTATAAAGACGATCACTTTTATGCTACGCTCGCAACGGCGATTAACCCTGGTGGTGCGAGTACACAACCTCAGATTCAAGATCGTGGAAGAGTTGTAAAAGTTTCCCGAAAGGATGGAAGCACAGAATTGATTGGCTCAGGTTTGCGTACGCCAAACGGAGTAGGTTTGGGAGTAGATGACGAAATTTTCGTGGCAGATAATCAAGGAGATTGGTTGCCTGCTAGCAAAATCGTACACGTGAAAAAAGACGCTTGGTACGGTTCCCGCTCGGTAGATTTTGAAGGCACCGCAAATAAAAAGGAAACACTTCCGGTTGTTTGGTTACCTCAAGATGAAATTGGAAACTCACCAAGTATGCCGCTTGCGATTAATGATGGTCCGTACAAAGGTCAGATGATTCATGGAGAAGTAACACATGGTGGAGTGAAGCGTGTTTTTGTTGAAAAAATAAATGGAGAGTATCAGGGTTGTGTATTCCGTTTTATTCAGGGCTTGGAAGCAGGCGTCAATCGAATGGTCTGGGGCCCAGATGGCGCTTTGTATGTAGGCGGAATTGGTAACCCAGGAAATTGGTTACAAAATGGAAAACTTTGGTATGGTCTGCAACGGTTAAAATACAATGGAAATCCTGTGATGGAGATGTTAGCTATTCGTGCTAAAAGTAATGGTGTGGAGATCGAATTTACAGAACCATTACGCGAAGGAGAGGGCTGGGATGAAAAAAATTATCTAATAAAACAATGGTACTACAAGCCAACTGAAGATTATGGTGGGCCAAAAAAAGATTTAAAAAATCTAAGCATACTTTCTGTAAATATATCGAATGATCGAAAAAAAGTATTCTTGGAATTAGACGGTATGAAAGAAGGCCATGTGGTTTATGTGAAATTGCAAAGTCCATTTATTAGTGACAAGGGTACGCAAATATGGGCTACAGAAGCTTGGTATACGCTAAACCAAATTCCTGCAGGACAAGCAGGAATTAAAACTGCTGCTCCTGCAAAAGTAGAACACAACGAATTGACGGCTGCAGAGAAAGCTGCCGGCTACGAGTTGTTATTCAATGGGGAAGATATGACGGGCTGGCGTAACTTTAGAAAACAAACCGTTGGCGAAAGCTGGATCATTGAAGACGGAGCCATTCACCTCAACGCTGTTCCACGAGAAGATGGAGGCTGGCAGGTAAAAGACGGTGGCGATATAATGACAGATAAACCCTACGAGAACTATATCTACGAAATGGAATGGAAAATTTCCAATTGTGGAAATAGTGGTATCATTTACAATGTCGTAGAATCTGAGGACTATGATTACGTTTGGCAAACAGGACCAGAGATGCAAATTCTCGATAATACCTGTCATCCAGATAGTCGTTTCCCAACGCACCGTGCCGGTGATTTGTACGACATGATTGAGTGTAAATATGTTACCGTAAAACCTGCGGGCGAATGGAACAAGGTTCGGATTGTAAACAACAAAGGGCAGGTCGAGCATTGGCTCAATGGTTACAAAGTGGTTGAATTCGAAATGGGGAATGACAAATGGAATGAGATGATTGCTAAGAGTAAATTCAAAGAGATGAAAGGCTTTGGGCAGAAATTGGGAGGACATATTTCCTTACAAGATCATGGCGATAAGGTTTGGTTTAGAAACATTAAAATTAAAGAATTGTAATTATTCAGCTTTTAGCAGATGGCAGTTAGCCTCCCACTATCGTACGTTATAGGGAGGGAAGCTAGCTGCTAACTGCCATTGCAGAACCACTTAACAAAACGAAATAACACTAATTATGAAATCAAGTACAAAAGCACAGTTGTCTGTCATGATGTTTCTGGAGTTTTTTATCTGGGGCGGCTGGTTTGTGACGATGGGAACTTTTCTGGGAAAAAATTTGGGAGCATCAGGTGCACAGATCGGGCAGGCATATTCGACGCAATCCTGGGGAGCGATCATTGCTCCTTTTATTATTGGTTTAATTGCTGACCGATACTTTAATGCAGAAAAAATTCTTGGCGTATTACATTTATTAGGCGCTGGCTTAATGTATATGATGTTTCAGTCGGAAGACTTTGGGGGCTTTTATATTTTCGTATTGGCTTATATGATTATTTATATGCCGACCCTGGCTTTGGTCAACTCTGTTTCTTTTAATCAAATGACAGACCCGACAAAAGAGTTTGCACACATCAGGGTTTGGGGAACGATTGGTTGGATTCTCGCAGGACTGGCGATTAGCTTTGCTTTCCACTGGGATTCAGAAGCGGCTATTAATGAAGGCTTGTTGAGAAATACCTTTTTGATGGTGGCTGGAGCTTCAGGAATACTAGGGCTCTTGAGCTTTACCTTACCTAAAACACCACCAACTGCGGATAAAAGTAATGTTAGCATTTCCAGTATTCTTGGATTGGATGCATTGAAATTATTAAAAGATAGAAACTTCTTGGTGTTCTTTATTTCTTCTATTTTGATTTGTATTCCATTGGCATTTTATTACTCTCAAGCAAATCCATTTTTAGTAGAAGTTGGAGTTGAAAACGCAACAGGTAAAATGACTATTGGCCAGGGATCAGAAGTCTTATTTATGCTACTGTTGCCATTTTTCTTCAAGCGTTTTGGTATCAAATGGACTTTGATCGTAGGGATGTTGGCTTGGACACTACGTTATTTATTATTTGCTTATGGAGCAGAAGGGGAGGCTGGTTTTATGCTCATTCTTGGTATTGGCTTACACGGAATTTGCTACGACTTCTTCTTTGTCTCTGGTCAAATTTATACCGATTCAAAAGCTGGTCAACATGTGAAAAGTGCAGCACAAGGCCTCATCACTTTAGCAACATATGGACTGGGAATGCTCATTGGTTTCTGGGTAGCTGGAAAAATTACAGATCAACATTTACTATCTGAAGGCTTGCACAATTGGAAAGCCATTTGGACCTGGCCGGCTATTTTTGCAGGAGTAGTAATGGTACTCTTCTTTTTGTTCTTTAAGAATGAAAAAGTGGAATATGAATAATACTGAGAATTAATATCATTGTAAACACTATGAATAAAGCCGTTTTTCTCTTCCTGATATTGAGTGGTGTATTGTGCTCTTCTTGCGCGGAAAAAAGAACGCCTAAAGTTTTGGTTTTTTCCAAAACGGCTGGCTTTCGACATTCCTCCATAGATGTAGGAAAAGCTGCCATTCAAAAATTGGGAAAGGAAAACGGCTTTCTTGTTGATACTACGGAGAACAGTAAGCTCTTTACAGAAGCGAATTTAAAACAATATGCTTCCGTTGTCTTTTTAAATACAACAGGGGATGTATTGGATTATATTCAACAGGCAGATTTTGAACGATATATTCAGGCAGGCGGCGGTTTTGTCGGAGTGCATTCGGCGGCAGACACAGAGTATGATTGGATTTGGTTTGGAAAATTAATTGGTGGCTACTTTAATGGGCATCCGAAAATTCAGGATGCCGAAATTAAAGTACTGCATAAGAACCACCCGTCCACAAAGATGCTTCCAGAAACCTGGTCGCGCACAGATGAATGGTACAATTATAAATCTTTAAACGGAGATGTAACTACATTGTTGAACTTGGATGAGTCAACTTACGAAGGCGGGAAGAACGGAAAAGACCATCCCATAGCTTGGTACCACGAATTTGACGGCGGTAGATCTTTCTACACCGGTGGCGGCCATACAGAAGAAAGCTACAGCGAAGCACTCTTTCTACAACACCTTCTTGGCGGTATCCAATACACCATGGGCGATGACAAAAGAAACTATGGCCAAGCTCATTTCGAACGAGTCCCTGAGGAGAGTCGTTTTGTGAAAACAGTGTTGGCAAGGAACCTGTTTGAACCAATGGAACTGGATATTTTACCAGATGGGAAAATATTATTCATAGAACGAAAAGGGCGAATAAAGCTTTATGATCCTAAGTCAGAACTCATGGATTCTATAACCATGCTTCCCGTTTATTTCAGGTTGGAAGATGGATTGCTGGGGCTGGCTATTGATCCAAATTATAAGGAAAATAAATGGATCTATCTTTTCTATTCCCCAGTTGGTGAAGAAGATAAGCAACATATTTCCCGATTTGTATTCGATGGTGACAGCCTTGATTATGCTTCTGAAGAAGTAGTGTTAGAAATAAAGAAACAGCGAAAGCGATGCTGCCACTCCGGTGGGTCTTTAGAATTTGGTCCTAATGGAAATTTATTTATTACAGTAGGAGATGATACGGACCCCTTCAGTTCCAACGGCTTCGCTCCGATTGATGAACAAGAAGGTAGGAAATATTGGGATGCGCAACGTACCTCCGGAAACACAAATGACCTTCGCGGAAAAATTCTACGTATCAAACCTTTAGCCGACGGAACCTACGCAATTCCAGAGGGCAATCTTTTCCCAAAAGGAACCCCCGACACCAGGCCGGAGATTTACATCATGGGCTGTCGCAACCCTTTTCGGATGGGTATCGATAATAAGACCGGTCACATTTATTGGGGAGACGTAGGTCCGGATGCGGGAACGGATGCTGAAGACCGAGGCCCAATGGGCTATGATGAAGTTAATCAAGCAAGGGAGGCGGGTAATTTTGGATGGCCTTACTTTCGTGGAAATGAAAAAACTTATTATGACTATGATTTTGCCCGAGAGGAAACTAAAGAATTATTTAATCCTAAAAAACCAATAAACGATTCTCCAAATAACACAGGACTTACAGAACTCCCTCCTTTCAATCCATCCATGATTTGGTATTCTTATGACCGCTCAAAAGCTTTCCCCTGGGTCGGAGCCGGAGGAAAGAACCCAATGGCAGGTCCCGTTTTTCATAGCGATGCTTATGAGAGTGATTCTAAGCTTCCTGACTTTTTCGATGGACGTTTGTTTATTTATGAATGGATGCGGCATTGGATTTATACCATAAAATTTGACTCCACAGGAGCACCCCTAAAAATTGATCCTTTCATGCAGGATAAAACTTTTTCCCGACCAATGGATATGGTGTTCGGACCCGATGGCCAGTTGTACATGTTAGAGTATGGTGAACTATGGTATGCCCGAAATATGGATGCACGTTTGGTTCGAATAGATTTTGTAAAAGGAAATAGAAGACCAGTAGCTCAAATAGAAGCCAGTAAAACAGTGGGCGGCGCACCGATGTCAGTTATTTTTTCTTCCGAGAAAAGTTACGATTTTGATGAAGACAAATTAAAGTACGAATGGAGTTTTGGGGACGGGAGCCCTGCCAATCATACCGCTTACCCCAGTCATACTTTTTCTAAACCCGGAATATATACGGTAACCTTAACAGTGACGGATGTTGAAGGTCAGCGTTCAAAAGCCAAGCAGGAAATTCAGGTCGGAAACGAAAGTCCGGATATCGCATTTTCCTTGGAAGGTAATCGTAGTTTTTACTGGGACAACCGAAGTTTTGATTATGAGGTAGAGTTGTCAGATCTTGAAGACGGCTCCTTAGAGAAAGGCCAAATTGCAGAAGATAAAGTCCTGGTCTCAATGGAATATTTTCCAGATGGTCTCGATTTTATAATTTCTGCAGAGGGTCATCAGCTACCTAACTATAACAGTAAGCCTACAGCTCGAAAAATAATAGATAGCTCTGATTGTAAAAGTTGTCACGCTGCAAATAAAAAAGTAAATGGTCCCAGTTATATGGATATTTCCAAACGATATAAAGACAAAGAAGGGAGCCTCAATATTCTAAGTAAAAGTATCCTCGAAGGCACTTCTGGAAAATGGGGAACCACCGCTATGGTGGCACATCCGATGCTTACAAAAAAAGAAGCCACTGAAATAGCAGATTATATTTTGTCCTTTAGCGAAGCGAAAAAAGAGATTTCCAAATTCCCAATTAAAGGAAAATACATTACTAAAGAGCATATGGGGCAAAAAGAAAAGGAGGAAGAAGAAAAAGGAACCTACCTTTTAATGGCAAGTTATACCGATCAGGGAAATGAAAAAATAAAGTCCATCACCGTACGGGAACAAATCCTGCTTCGGGATACCAAAATGAAAGCTGGTGATTATGATGAGTCGACTGGAGGTATAAGACCTGACCACGCAAATGCTATTCTCGATATTTACAATGGAAGCCATGTGGTATATAAGAACTTGGATTTGACTAGTATTACTTCCATCGATTTGGATTTTTGGTTAAGAGAGAATCGAGATTTTGGAGGAGCTGTAGAAGCAAGAATAGATGCAAAGGATGGCCCTTCGCTCGGTAGCAGTCAAATAGAAGAAAACGGTCAGAGTACCATAGACTTTGAGCCAGTAAAAGGAATGCATGATTTGTATTTGCTCTTTTCTTCTTCAAAAGGAAATGACAAACAGGTGGCGGTTTTGAAAACGCTGGACTTTGTTCCCGAAGGACTTCAATAACCAAAATGTTCCAGCCACTACACTTCTATTGATCTGGCAAAATACAGTCACACTAAATTATAACAATAAGCAAGCTATAACTGTTACGTTGTT
Organism: Saprospiraceae bacterium; assembly: GCA_047626155.1. Classification (GTDB taxonomy): domain Bacteria; phylum Bacteroidota; class Bacteroidia; order Chitinophagales; family Saprospiraceae; genus CALGLS01. The sequence goes on from JBLHRR010000008.1 coordinate 10,030, forward strand.
AATTAATTTGATAAGTAACAACGAAAAATTAAATCCCGATTTGGAAACAATTATGTAAATCAAAACGACCACAGCGAGAGTGGTTTACATAATTGTTTCCACGAAAAAAATCGGAAAATTATTTTTAGTGTAATACTAATGTAATATTTAAAATAAAACGCAATGATTAGATCAACCTTACTCCTCAGCCTTTTTGTCCTCTTATTAAGCAGTTGTAACAATAGTACTGCGCAAACAGCAGAAGTAAAACAGAAAACCATTCTTAAAGAAGGACTAAGCAAAGCCTATTTTGCCTCCGGCTGCTTTTGGTGTGTGGAAGCTGTTTTTGAAAATGTGAGAGGCGTTGAAGAAGCCGTTTCTGGTTATTCTGGCGGTACTAAAAAGAATCCGACTTATAAGGAGATTTGCACGGGTACCCTACGCCACGCAGAAGCTGTGGAAGTGTATTATGATCCTGAGGTAGTTTCTTATGAGACCTTGTTAAAAGTCTTCTTTGGTTCGCAAGACCCAACGACTCCTAACCAACAAGGCCCGGACAGAGGCCCACAATATCGCTCCATCGCCTTCTACCAAACAGCAGCAGAAAAAACACAGATTGAAGCATACATTTCAGAGCTAGATGCAAGTGGTGTTTTTGATAAAAAAATTGTAACAGAAGTAGTAGCTTTCGAGGTCTTTTGGCCAGCGGAAGAATACCACCAGGACTTTGAAAAGAGAAATCCAAATCAGGGTTATGTCAAGGCGGTTTCTGTTCCAAGGTTATTGAAATTTGAGTCAAAGTTTCCATCTTTGTTGAAGTTGAAGCATTAGGCTTAAAGGAATTGAATTTTAGTAACTGCCAATTGCTGAATAACTACGGTTTTAATAAAACAACTTTCAAAAATGAAACGAAAAATAAGAATGGGAATGGTCGGCGGCGGGCGCGGCGCCTTTATCGGAGCTGTACACCGTATGGCCGCTGCCCTCGATGGACAAATTGAACTCGTTTGCGGAGCATTCAGCAGCAATGAGAAAAAGTCAAAATTATCTGGCCAGGATTTCTTTCTGCCAGCGAACCGTGTTTATGGTTCTTACAAAGAAATGATTCTTGCTGAAAAGAAATTGCCAGAAGGTGAACGGATGGACTTTGTCTCCATAGTCACGCCGAATCACGTACACTTTGGTCCTGCAAAAATGGCCTTAGAAAACGGCTTCCATGTGGTTTGTGATAAGCCACTTAGTTTTGATATGAAAGAGGCAAAGACCTTACAGCGATTGGTTAAGAAAACGGGATTGCGTTTTGCACTGACACACAATTACACGGGCTATCCAATGGTGAAAGAAGCACGGCACCTGGTGCAAAAAGGAAAGATTGGAACAATACGTAAGGTCATTGTTGAATATCCACAAGGGTGGCTTACTACGAACTTGGAAGCAACCGACCAAAAACAAGCGGCCTGGCGTACAGACCCTAAGCGTTCTGGTATTGCAGGAGCGATGGGAGACATCGGAACACATGCAGAAAACCTAGCAGAGTACATCACCGGTTTACAAATAACAAAGCTTTGTGCGGACTTAAATACCTTCGTTCCCGGTCGAAGATTGGATGATGATGGAAATGTATTGTTGGAATTCGATAACGGGGCAAAAGGAATTCTCTTTGCTACACAGATTGCAGCTGGTGAAGAGAATAATTTGAAGATCCGAATCTATGGCACAAAGGCGGGTTTAGAATGGGCGCAAATGGAACCGAATTCCTTGCAAGTAAAATGGTTGGATAAACCTTTAGAAATTTTACGGACAGGCGTTGGTAAATTGTCAAAAGCTTCCTTGGCGCATACACGGATTCCAGCAGGTCACCCGGAAGGTTACTTAGAGGCTTTTGCAAATATTTATAGAAACTTTGCATTTTGTCTGCAAGCTGATTTTGCAAAGAAAAAAGTAAATGCCCTATATGAAGATTATCCGAGAGTGGACGATGGAGTGAGAGGAATGCAGTTTATTGAGCGGGTAGTGGCTTCTGGAAAAAGTAAACAGAAGTGGGTGAAGTTTTAACGATTAATCTAAAATTATTTCATACCGAGTACTTCTTCCGCTTCCGAGTGGAAGAAGTATTTTTTTTTGGAATTAAGTCTTGGAATTTTCTACCTCTTACTTAGGAAAGTGTCTTCTGGTTGCCTATATGGTATGAGCCGATTATTTTAGCTATTCGGCTCATATGACCTTTTCGTGAGCTGAATACGCGATGTATTCCGCTCAAGACCATGTTTTATATTGTTGAATAGTATTTGTTATTAAAACGAAGTACTTAAATTTACCAGAAATAAAATCTAAAGCGTATACTTACGATAGTAAATTAAAAATCAAAACAACATCATGAAAACCATAAAAGGACCCGCTATATTTCTAGCACAATTCATAAACGATAAAGCGCCATTCGATACACTAGACAATCTTTGCCAATGGGCAGCTGGTCTGGGCTACAAAGGAATTCAGATTCCGACTTGGGAAACACATCTGATCGATTTGAAAAAAGCAGCAAGTAGTCAAACTTATTGCGATGAGCTAAAAGGAAAAGTAAATTCCTATGGCTTGGAAATCACAGAACTGTCAACGCACCTGCAAGGACAATTGGTCGCAGTACACCCCGCTTACGATATTATGTTCGATGGTTTTGCGCCAAAAGAAGTACGTAACAATCCGAAGGCAAGAACAAAATGGGCAATACAGCAGGTGAAATATGCAGTGAAAGTAAGTCGCAGACTAGGCATCAATGTACACGCTACTTTCTCAGGTGCTTTACTCTGGCACACGATGTATCCTTGGCCACAAAGACCGCAAGGTTTGGTGAAAACCGGCTTTAAAGAATTGGCAAAACGTTGGAAACCCATCCTCAATGTTTGCGATAAAGAAGGGGTTGATCTTTGCTATGAAATTCATCCGGGAGAGGATTTGCATGATGGGATTTCTTTTGAAATGTTCAGAGAGGCAACGGGTAATCATAAGAATGTGAATATCTTATATGATCCAAGTCACTTTGTTTTACAACAATTAGACTACATTGCTTACATAGATCATTACCATGAGTTTATTAAAATGTTCCACGTTAAAGATGCTGAGTTTAATCCGACCGGGAAATCCGGTGTTTATGGTGGCTTCCAACCTTGGGTGGATCGCCCGGGACGTTTTCGCTCTTTAGGAGATGGTCAGGTGGATTTTGTTACCATTTTTTCTAAACTAACGCAATATGGTTTTGATGGCTGGGCCGTTTTGGAATGGGAATGCTGTATTAAAGACAGCGAGCAGGGAGCAATGGAAGGGGCACCTTTTATTCAGGACCATATCATTCAGGCCGTGACAAGAGCTTTTGACGATTTCGCAGAAGGCGTATCTGATGAAAAAATGAATCGGAAGATTTTGGGATTGTAAATATATTGTTAAGAGATAAGTGTTTTCAATTGAGATTTCGTAGACAGTAGCAGTTCCTCTTTTAAAAGGTATTATGCGGCGCTATGTTGTTACTAAGAAAACGACAATAAATTGTATTTTTAGGGCACGTTCGCTCTGCGGCATCTGCGCGCTCTGCGGGAGTAAATACATTAAACAGGAATCAATGCTCTTCTTCTAAGAGGCGAACATACCAATCGCAATTTAATAAATTATTCAGAACCAATATTATTTGAATTACAATAAGATATTACCAACGTTTATTCTTTTTCTCTTCTGCTTGAAAATATCCGCTCAAGAGATTCCCAAACAAATTATCCGAGGAATCGTAACAGATGCATTCACTGGCCAGGCCTTAGTCGGCGCCTCCGTTCTGCTCCCTGGAACTACGCCCATCAAAGGAACAACGACCGACGAAAATGGAAGATATCGCCTAGAGGATGTACTCGTAGGGCGTTACAGCTTAGAAGCAACTTATATCGGGTACGAATTGTTAGAAGTTCCAGAAGTGTTGGTCGAATCCGGGAAAGAGCTTATACTAAATATAGCACTTTATGAACAATCGGAAAGTTTAGACGAGGTCATTGTTAAATCGAGTAGGAGACAAAGTGGCGCACTTGCTCCGGTGAGTGTGCAAAGCATCACGGTAGAAGAAGTACTCCGCTTTCCCGCTACTTTCAATGACCCGGCACGGCTGGCAGCAACTTACCCCGGCGTTGTCAACACAAACGATCAAGCCAATCATATTTCCGTTAGAGGTAATTCTCCAAACAGTACAAGTTGGCGCTTGGAAGGAGTTGAAATTGTCAACCCCAATCACCTTGGTGATGCCGGAACTTCTAGTGGACGACCATCGATAAGCGGCGGCGGAGTTAACATTTTATCTGCGCAGTTGTTAGGGACTTCCAATTTTTATAGTAGCGTATTCCCAGTAGAATATGGCAACGCCATCGGTGGTATTATGGATATGCGTTTCCGTAATGGGAACGATGAAAAACAGGAGTTTACGGCACAAGCGGGTTTGGTAGGTTTCGACTTTTCCGCAGAGGGACCATTGTCTAAAAAGAAAGGCATTTCTTATCTGGTAAATTATAGATACTCTTTTGTTGGTCTGCTTACCGCAATGGGAGTTGACTTTGGAGGAGAGGCGATCTCATTCCAAGATTTGTCTTTTAACTTAAACGTACCCCTAAATAAAAACTCGACACTGAAAGTATTTGGAATGGGAGGAGCGAGTAAAAATATTTTTACTGGAAAAGAAAACTCAGAGGACTGGACAGTAGATAAGGACCGATTCAACATTAGTTTTACAAATCGGATGGGCGCATTGGGCGCTCGTTATTCGACCCTGTTGAATGATAAACTTTCGATGAATGCGACCATTATTAGTTCTGCCCTTCAAACCAATAAGCAAAGTGATTTGATGAGCGATTCCTCTTTGATAAAAGAAGGTTGGGCATTCGATAGTATCACTTATCGTAAAATAGCGCTGCAAACCAATGTGCTTTACAAGCTCCGTAAAAAGCATCACTTGAAAGCGGGCTTATCCGCAGTAGAACATTTCTTTGACATAAATACTACTAATTTTTTGGACAGATCTTTCGGTCAAGGGAAAGGGTGGTTGTTGGGAACGTTTATTAAATGGCATTGGATGCCAATCAGTAAAATAAAAATAACAACAGGATTACATTATACCCATTTCACTTATACAGAAAGCCAGCGCCTCGAACCACGGGCTACCTTTAGTTGGCAAGCTAGCCCAAAGGATCGTTTTAGCCTAGCTGCCGGAATGCATTCTCAGATTCAACCCGGACAAGTTTACCTAGTAAGTAATGGTTCTGATCAAGCCAATAAGGAACTTGATTTTACGGAGTCGATTCATTACGTCTTGAGTTATAAGCGAGAGTTGAATTCTTATTCTGAGCTTTCAATGGAGCTCTATTATCAGCAAATCTCTAACGATCCTATTCATATAAATACAGCGGGTTTGCCCTGGTCTAATAATTTTTCCAACCTAAACCAGATAGGAGACTTTAAAAATTTGCCACTGGTTAATGATGGAGTTGGTGCGAATTACGGAGTAGAACTAAACTGGCAACGCTTCATCCATAAAGACTATTTCTTATTAGCCAATACCAGTATTTACCGTTCTGTTTATGAAAAAAGAAATGGCGAAATGGCGAGCACCCGCTTTGATGGTCGCTACCTTTTTAATTTGACTGGAGGAAAGGAATTTAACTGGACAAAGAAAAGCCGTCAGAAAACGCTGGGGATAAATGCAAGACTAACTTATGCCGGAGGGCTCCGACGTTCGCCTATCGCAGCAAGTTCCGCAGACTTACCGATCCCTTTTGCTACTTTAGAAAACAATGATCTCCCGTTCAGCATAAAACAAAAGGACTATTTCAAAATAGATTTCCGCATCTACTTGAAAAATAATAAATCAAAATATAACAGCACTCTTGCATTAGATTTACAGAATATTACGAACAGGAAAAATGATGGATACTATTATTATGATCATGTGCAGGATGAAGTGCTTGCGCAAAAGCAGTTGGGGCTGATTCCAAACCTGAGTTATCGACTGGAATTCTAATTAATTCATTACACCCTTTATCTTATAATGCAGTAATGGAAAGTTAACGGTTAAATACACAAGGCTCTGGAAAAGTCGAACCTACATTAACCCTGACTTGAAAGTCAGGGCTTGAAAAAAAAAAGCATGAAAATTACCAATATAATCCTAGGCATCCTTTTCGCTATTTTCGCAGCGGTACAGTACAATGATCCGGATTCCTGGAATTGGATATTACTTTACCTCTTCGTCGCGGTTGTCTCTTTCGCTGCTGCCAAAGGACGTTATCATAAAGGTTTACTAATGGTGGCTATGGCTGGAGTGTTGGCTTGGATGGCTTTCCTGTTACCTGGTTTTATTGAATGGCTGCAAAGTGGAATGCCGACCATCGTAGATGAAATGAAAACGACGAAACCGCACATTGAAATTGTGAGAGAATTCCTGGGCTTACTATTGGCATTTTTAACATTAGGATATCATTATAGAGGAGCTGGGGTTGTAGCTTAAATTGATTTTTTCTTGTGATTAATCTATAGTTAGATTGCTCTAATTCCCAAGTAATTCCTCCGATGATTGAAAATTGAAAATTTCGAGAGCCTCATTGTTTTTAGCGACCAACAATAATTTTCCGTATTGCTTCGATTCTAAAATTTCCATATCCTTTACCTGCCCCGAAATGGTTAAGCCACTTTCCAAAGCATTCACAGTCTCGAAATTCCCTTTCCCATTCCCTTTTAAAAAGGAACCATAACTCGCATCGAAACGCCCAATGTTAGGCGCCACATCAAATAGATTCCCCGCAGCTATAATATCCGAATAACCATCTTGATCGACATCGTCTATCAGAAACTTCTGGATGGGAGAAACTTGAGCGGAATTTGGCAATGGGATTATTGTAAAATTGCCATTGCCATCATTTTCAAAATAGGAAGAAGCTAAAGTCACCACCTTTTTAACAATACTTCCCTCTAGTGTTTCGTCTGGGAAAATTTCAGAAAAGGATTGCTGAGAAAAGCTTTGGTAGTCGGGATATTGTTTTTTGATTAAAGGGGATTGACTGGCTAATTCATCTAGTTGATGCAAAGGTTCTTCTTGTCCGTTTACAAAATGGGAGAGGAGTATTTCATTGATTCCATTTCCATCCAGATCTTTTAACCTTAAAGAAATTGGTTCTGTTACACTTGCTTCCAAATAGGTATTTTGACCAAGATTTCCAGCGATCAAATCCATGTCACCATCCGAATCAAAATCGGAAGTAGCAATGCAGTTCCACCAACCCTCGCTGTTAGGAATAACTTGTTTCTCAAAAATACCATCGTTCCATAACAACATGGTTACAGGCATCCATTCTCCTACGATTATTAAGTCTGCTTTCTGATCACCGTTAATGTCCGTCCAGATAGCGTCAGTAACCATTCCAAGCGCAGTTGCCCTGTCAAGCCATTTCGAACTAACATCAGAGAAAAAACCTTTACCGTCATTTTCTAATAAATAACTCCGTGGCGTTTTTCCGTAATTACGGTGGAGAAGTCTGATTCCTACGAAAAGGTCCAGATCTCCATCCTGATCGAAATCGTAGGGGCGAACGCAGGAACCTTGTTGCCTCAGATCCGGCAAACGGTCTTCCGTTTTAGTGAAGTGACCTTTGCCATCGTTGAGATATAAATGATCCATATTGACAATAGAACCTTCGCCTCTTTGATTGCCGGCATTGACGATATATAAATCCAAATCTTTATCACCATCTGCATCAAAAAAGGCAGCGTCTGTTTCTTCGAAAGAAATATTTTGACGCCATAAAGTTTCATCCTGTGATTGGAAAGTGCCATCCGGTTTTTGCCAATACAAAGCACCGCCCTGCCCATTGGCACCACAAACGTAAAAGTCTTCAAGGCCATCTTTATTGACATCACCTTTTGTGAGCTTTGGTCCTTCACGGCTGAGTAGCTTTGGCATTAAAGGCTCTTTAGTCAGGTCGGAATAATTGTCTTCGAAGTGTTTGTAATTTAGCTTTAGCTCTTTGGTAATGTTGCTAAAATACTTTCGGTTTATAGGTTTTTCTTTCTTAACCTTTTTTGAATTTGCGTGCGCTAAAGTCAAGGTGCTATTGCTTATCAGCTTCGTTAATTTTTCTTCATTTCCATCAGGCCAAATAATAAGGAGCCTGTCTACCGTTTTAGCTTTAGCTAAACCAAAGACAACTGTTGGGGCAGAAGCCGATTGAAAACCTCTACTGCGCGTTACTTCCTGATATTGCTCCTGCTCGTCAATCCAAATAAAAACTTTTGTTCCTAAGCCCTCTTTATTTCCCTTAGGTCCGAGGAGCTTTATTTTCAAAAAATTATTTACTAACAATTCATTTGTATTATTTCGTAAAACAAAAGCAGCTTCGTTAATATTGTTCATCACGATGTCTAGGTCACCATCACCATCCAGATCTGCATAGGCGGCTCCCGTGCTACAGGAGCTCTTGTCAAAACCCCATTCCGCGTTCACCTTTTCAAAATGGCCATTTTTTAAATTGCGAAAAGCATAGTTTATCATTTTCCCTTCCGGCATGTTTCCATAGATTAAAGCATCATCTTTTCCCAGATGAACGTAAGTCCGATCCACCGTTTTTAAATAATCTAAATCGTTTGGACGCCGGTAAATACCATTGGAAATAACAATATCCTTCCAGCCATCCAGATCGAAATCTGCAATGAGGGGAGACCAGGACCAATCGGTGGCTTCAATCCCTGCAAGTTGCCCCTGCTCTGAGAATTGTGTAATATTATTTTTCCCCAAGTTGCCCTGATTGATTTGCAACATATTCCTGGCGAACTGATGATGATAGCCATAACGCAGTTTGAATTCATAAATACCCCAATTGTCAGCGCCTACCGAACTTTCCAATACGGTTTTGTCTTCCGGTCGCATGTCTAATGTTAGGATGTCAGAACGACCATCGTTATTTACATCCGCTATGTCCACTCCCATTGTAAATGTACTGTTGTGATTTGTAGATGCAGTGATTGCTTCTCGGAAAGTTCCATTGCCATTATTACAATAGAGGTAATCATTTTCATGAAAATCATTTCCAACGTAAATATCAGGATGACCATCCTTGTTTAAATCACTAATCACCAAGCCAAGGCCATAGCCAATTTTACTACTAATGATCCCGGCAGCTTTTGTAACATCTGTGAATTTATTTCCATCATTCCTGAAAAGGCGGTCACCAGAAATAGGGTCAGATAGATAGCGATTACTAGTGTCCCGATAGTTGTCAGTGGAGTGGCTTGAATGACAAAGTAAGTATAGATCTAAATCATTGTCACCATCATAGTCAAAGAAGCTGGCTTGCGTAGACATACCTTTATGAGCGATACCGTATTCTTCTGCACTTTCTGTGAATGTATTGTTTTTGTTGTTAATGTAAAGTTTGTTCTGTCCTTCCATTTTTTGATAGCCAGCAACTTGGCAAACATAAATATCCAACCAGTCATCTCCATTTACATCTGCCATGGTAACTCCGCTGCTCCATTTTTTATTCCCTTCAATTCCAGCACTTGCGGAAATGTTTTTGAAAGTCAAAGCTCCCTGGTTGAGATAGAGTTGATTGGGCCCTTCATTTGCCGTGAAAAATATATCATCTAAGCTGTCGTTATTGATGTCACCAATAGCTACGCCACCGCCATTGTAAGCGTAGAGGTACTGGACAATGTTAACTGCCGGTCCTTCTGTGATCTTATTGTTGAATGTTATGTTTGTTTGAGAGGAAGGAACGGAGGTGAAAAGTGTCGTCGGGATTTTTTCTTCCTGGCAGGAGTAGATACAAATAAGGATTAAACAAAAGAAGCTGTGTTTCAAAGTTAGGTATAGTTTGGAAGTCATCTTGTATTGCAAGTCTATAGAAGTTTGCTAAAAAAAACAAAGTTTCAGATGAAAGCACAGTGCCCTGCATCTTGGGTTTTGATTCTTATTTTGATTTCAATTTTTATTTGCGGCTCGGCCGCGTTATGTTTTTATGAGGGATGGTTTTAACTCTTTTCCGTCCCTGTCATTTATTTTCCAAAGTACATACTATTTTCCAATTTCAGAAAACCTTTGTGAGTCGCTAAAGCTTTTTTACATTTGTAGTTCATAAAATGATATTTCCACTACCCTTATATGACCATTTCTAAGTTAGCATCTATTATCTGTATTCTGCTCTTTAGTTTCTCTATAGGGTGGGCACAGTCTACGCAGCTCCAACATTTTACGGGCAAAGAAGGCCTTGCGCAAAGTCAGGTGTATTGCCTGCTCGAGGATCAGCGCGGTTATCTTTGGCTAGGAACACAAGGTGGTGGCCTTAACCGCTTTGATGGAAAATCGTTTAGAAACTGGAGAACGAAAGATGGCCTCCCTAATAGCTTTGTAGATGCGCTGTATGAAAGCCAAGATGGAGTCCTTTGGGTTGGTACCAAAAATGGACTTAGCTCTTTCGATGGTTTTAAATTTAAAAACCACAAGCCAGATAAAAATAGAGATATTGCTATAACATCAATTTTACAAAAAGAAGAAAATATACTTTGGATTGGTACCAGTAGAGGCCTCTATACTTTTGAAAAAGGAAAATGGGCTCTGGTTCCAGGTATTAAAAGAAGCCTTAGGGTTAATCATATCTTTCAGAATGAACGAGGGCTTTGGGTGAGTACCTCCAGAGGTTTACGTCGCATCCTAAACGGGGAAATAACAAATTACGACTACAACAAAAATATTGCAACCAAAAAAATAGAATGCGTCAACGAGGATCAGGATGGCACTATGTGGATAGGTACCAGCGATGACGGTATCTATCTGATTGACAAAGAAGAGAAGATCATAAAAATGCCAGCCGTTGAAATGAGTGCCAAGCACATCCAGTCTATTTTTAGAGATCAGTTCAATAATATGTGGCTCGGCAGCCAAAGGGAAGGTATTACAATCTGGAGCCCAAGTGATAGTAGTTACCAGTATCTGAATCGATCTACCGGATTGCTTCGGAATGACATTCGCAGCCTGCTTCAGGATAAATGGGGGCATACCTGGATCGGAACACCGGGCGGACTCAGTCGCTATGCCGGACAACAATTTGGGCAGCAGATGCTCAATCCCAACAGTAATGACAATAGCGTGTATGCATTGTTTGAAGACCAAGAGAAAAACATCTGGCTCTCCGCTTCCAGCAAAGGATTGGCAAAGTTGAATGGCAGGGAGTTGACTCATTACGGTCAAGATTCCGGCTTCGTTGATCTCCGATGCAAAGCGCTTTTTATAGATCGGGAACAACGGCTTTGGGTCGGTGCGGAACCTCGTGGATTAGCTTTGTATGATGGCAGTACATTTCAATTTTTTAAAGAAGCGGATGGTTTTAAAAGCCGATACGTAAAAGAAGTGTTGCAAGATACAAGTGGCGTTATATGGATAGCTACGGCAGATGACGGAATTTATAAAATGGAGGAAAAAGATACTCTGGTTTTTGAAACAACAATGATCGTTGATAGCCTCGAAGGGAAAGCTTCTGGATTTAAAATGCGAACAGATACCATTTCAAAAAAATACTTTGGCATAAATAAGTTCAAGAAGTCACCCCTTAGAGGAGCTTATGTTTATGATCTTCTACTTGATAATCAGCAGCGACTTTGGGTAGCTACCCGAAGCCAGGGATTGGCTTGTATAGTCAATGACAGCATCATTTTTAAGCTGAACAAAAGTAACGGTTTTCCAGATAATCATATCCGAAGCCTGGCTAGGCAAGATGATGATTTCCTTTGGCTTGGAACTGCCAACTCCGGAATCCTTCGTGTTGACCTCCAGAATATGACCTCCCCGCCAGAACAAATCAGTGAGGTGGATGGCTTAAATGCAAACAATGTATATGCATTGTTATTGGATGGTGAAGATAAGCTCTGGGCTGGCGCTGGAAAAGGAGTTGACCTGATTACTCTAAATGATGCTAAGGAGTTGAAAGCCATTCAGCATTTTGATAAAACGGATGGTTTTGCAGGTATTGAAATGTGTACCAATTCTATATTGAAAGACAGTCAGGGACGTATTTGGTTTGGTACGGTGAACGGTTTGATGCAGTATTTACCGAACTTGAAAAAGGAGAATTCGGTACCACCGGTGGTCCATATTAGTGCCATCCGGATTGGTTATCAATTATTGAAAGAAAGCGAATACCATAGTTTTTCCAAAAGTTGGGGAGGTGCTATAGATGGTTTGATACTGCCACATAATGAGAACCAACTCAGCTTTGAATTTCAGGCGGTTAATCAAGCCAAGCCAGATCAAATTTTTTATGAATATTTCCTGGAAGGTTGGGATAAAAAATGGCTAGGGCCTTACCGACAAAACGCACCGGCGAATTATTCCAACCTTGATCCAGGTAAATATACTTTTCGGGTAAGAGCCAGTAGTGGAGATGGGCAATATGGTAAAGAAAAGGTTAGCTGGTCTTTTGTTATTAAGCTCCCTTTTTGGAAGACAAATTTCTTTTATCTGCTTTGTTTCCTCGCGTCTTTATTGTTGCTATTCTTGCTGGCCCAATTGTATGCTCGGCGTATTCGTCGGCAGGCTGCGGCCAAAACAGAGCGATTAGAAACGGAGAAAACAATCTTGGAGCTGGAGCAAAAAGCGTTGCAGTTGCAAATGAACCCTCATTTTATTTTCAATGTACTCAATTCCATTCAGAGTTTGATTTCTCAAAAAGATGAACGAACAGCGCGTTATTTTTTAGCGAAATTTTCCAAGCTGATGCGCTCCATTTTGGAAAATTCCAGAGAGGAAAGAATCCCTTTGGAGCAAGAAATAGAAACGCTGGAACATTATCTTTCTGTGGAACGCTTTAGCCGCGATGATCAGTTTGACTATGAAATTTATATCGATCCAAAATTAGACGTTGAATCCATAATGATGGCTCCAATGTTACTACAACCTTTTTTAGAAAATGCGATTATTCATGGCGTGGGCCAGGTGAAAGAAGGTGGAAAAATAAAATTGTCTTTTATTCAAAACTATGGGACACTAGAATGTGTCATTGAAGATAATGGTCCCGGAATAGCAAAAGCAAGGGAACGAAAGAGTCAACAAGAACATACCCATAAATCAACAGGGCTGGAAGTAACGAAAGAGCGATTGGATATTCTAAATCCATTAGCAAAAGGCAAGAGCCTAGAGATGATTGATCGAGCGGCTGATGGAGTAGGGGAAGGGACGAAGGTTATCGTAAGATTATTGTTGTAATGATAAAGAACGGGCTTCTTTACTGAAAAGAAAACTCATCAAAAAAGACAATAAAAAATATCCCGCCATCAACAAACTACCTCCATTGATAAAGTCGTCAATAAAAAACCAACCATCCAAACTATACAATAAAACTGTCGCAACCAAAAGTTTCACTCCCTCGGTCCAGATTGCCCATCGGCTTCGATCCATTAAAGTAGTATAAGCGAAAACAGAAAGTACGATGAACCCTCCATGTAGTACGCTATTGGTGAAGCTAAACTCCGCAATGCGATTGAAAGCATACATCATCAGCATAAAATGAAAAATGAGTTGAAACCAAGACCAAGCTTGTAGTAGCGTAGAAGAAGGAGGTTGATACTTTTTTTGTAGATGTACATCCATTAAAGCGAAAACGGGAAACTCTTGTTGAACATCCGAAGGTCGCCAGCCTGTGGGCATAAACCAGATGCGAATTTTATCCCACCAGGAACGGGCACGCCAAGCATCTCTAACCAAAAGCCAGAAGTGTTGTAAATTGATAAGGATCGGATTCCATGTTTCTACCGGCCGCGTTACACCATAGACAGGAGGAACGCTTTCCAACTCTTCCTGAAAAGTACCGAAGAGTTTATCCCATACAATAAAAATTTGCGCAAAGTTCTTATCCATATATTCCACATTGATGGAATGATGTACTCTGTGGTGAGAAGGAGTAACAATGATTTTTTCCAACCAACCCATTTTCCCAATCAGACGAGTGTGGTACCAGAACTGAGCAAAGAGATGTAGTGGTGCTACTACTGCAATCACCTTTTGAGGTACACCCAATATGGCTAAAGGAATATACAAGAAAAAGAAAATGGAGAAAACGACCGAGATGTTTTGTCGCAAGGCGCAGGACAAATTGTACTCTTCGCTGCTATGGTGTATGATATGTCGATTCCAAAGTAGATTGATGGTATGTTCAAAACGATGCCCCCAATAGCCAGCAAAATCTTTTCCGATAAAGGCCAGTACATATAAACTCAGAGTGGATTGAATATTAAAAATAGCAAGATGCTCAACCATCCATCCGTAACTAACAATAACAACGGTAAGGCCGAGCACGTCTTTGATCACATTAGTGATACCGGAACTGAGACTGGAAATGGTATCCATGCTGTTGGCAACCCCTATGCCTTTGTAGCGACTTACAAGCCATTCGATAGCAATGAGCAGGAGAAAGAGGGGGATGCCGAAGTTGAGCACTTGAACGTAGGATTCCATTGAAAAGCGTTATTTAATATTTAAAATATAGACACGTTTCAAAAGTACCAAAAAAAAGTAAGAGGAGTGGCTTTGTAAAACAAAAAAGGCCCTCATAAAAATGAGAGCCTCTTTCCGGTGGTGCCTCCAGGAATCGAACCAGGGACACATGGATTTTCAGTCCATTGCTCTACCAACTGAGCTAAGGCACCGTTGCAAGAAGTTCAGGCTAATCTCCTAGACCCCTTTTGAGCGCTGCAAAAGTAGATTCTTTTTTCATTAACCACAAGGAATAATGAACTTTATTTTTAAAGTTATTTTCTAAAAATAATGATAAGCTAATGGATAGGGGCTTTTTTGCAATATTCAACCTTAGGAAAAGGTATTCTCAAGAATGTTTAGTTAGTATACAAGTCGTAAACTGACGTAACGAGCGTTACCTTTTTTTAAAAAAAAGGAATTTAACATTGCGCTTCTTTGCGCCTTTGCGGTGAAAAATAATTGGAGGAACGCCAATTCACTTAGAAAACTGCATCTCATACAAATCCCGATAATGTCCATCCTCCATACGCAACAACTCTTCATGAGGCCCGAACTCCATAATATTTCCTTTGTCTAATACCATAATGTTGTTAGCATGGCGAATGGTGGAAAGCCGGTGCGCAATGATAATAGAAGTTCGTTTATCAATTAATTTCTCAATAGCATACTGGATCACTGCTTCCGTCTCCGGATCAATGGACGAAGTCGCCTCATCCAAAATCAGTATATCGGGATCGAAAACAAGAGCTCGGACAAAAGAAATTAACTGTCGTTGGCCAAGAGATAGGGTTGCTCCGCGTTCCATTACTTCATAGTCGTAGCCTCCAGGTAGTTTTTCTATAAATCGATGAGCACCAATCAATTTCGCAGCAGCGATCACTTGTGCCTTGCTAATTCGATCATCCCGAAGGTTGATGTTTTCATAAACAGAACCTGAAAATAAAAACACATCCTGCAATACTACGGCAATGCGTTTCCGCAAACTGGCCAATTCATAATCTTTAATATCGACATCATCAATACTAATGCAACCCGATTGAATTTCATAGAACCGGTTAAGAATATTTATAATTGTGGTCTTACCAGATCCAGTACTCCCCACAATGGCCAGAGTCTCTCCAGGCTTGATGTTAAAGCTGATGTTTTTGAGAATATAGTTAGGAAGATTGTAAGCAAAATTGACATCTTCGAATCGTACCTTGCCCTCTAGTCTTGGAGCTTTTATCTTTCCAGTGTTAGCAATTACGCTATTGTCGTCCAGTAAATTGAAGACTCTTTCCGAAGCCACCAACCCCATTTGTAAAGTATTGAATTTATCAGCCAGCATCCTGATCGGACGGAACATCATAGAAAGATAGATTGGAAAAGCAACCATAGCACCAGCAGTTACACCTGCACCGATCATCGCTTCGCGTGCTCCAAACCAAACCATCAAGCCAAGCGCCATCGCAGAAATGATTTCCACTACTGGGAAAAATACAGCATAGTATAAAATGGAATCCAGATTGGCTTGTGTATACGTTCTATTGATCTCCTTAAATCGGGACATTTCTTGTTTCTCTGCATTGAATATTTGAACCACCTGCATCCCACTAATACGTTCTTGCAGGAATGCATTCATAACCGATACCTGGTTCCGAACGGTTTGAAAGGCAATTTTTACTTTTTCTTTGAAAATATAAGTTGCTATAAATAAAAGCGGAAGAACAGTCAAACAGACCAAAGTCAGTTCCCAACTGGTATAGAGCATAACCGATACGACTGCTATTACTGTTAGTACGTCTGCAACAATCGTAATGACCCCTTCTGTGAAAATCCTATTTATGGTCTCGATGTCACTAATGGTCCTGGTTGTGGAGGTGCCAATAGGAGTGTTGTCAAAATACTTCAAACGAAGATTGATGAGGTGTTTAAAAACCTGCATCCTCAAATCCCGAATGACGGATTGTCCCAGCCAATTGGTCGAGTAGATAAAAACATAACGCAAGCCCACCTCAATAAATAAGGTGCCGATAATAATCATCAATATCCGATTCATACCTGCTACATCAAATTTGAAGACATAGTCGTCAATCATCACATTAATAAGGTAAGGCCGCACGACAGCCAAAGGAGCGAGGATAACAGCCAAGCCAGCAGCTAAAGCAAAAATACTCCGATAGGGCCGGGCCCAACCCAGTAGTCTCCATAGCAATGAAATGTCCGCTTTGTTTGTGTTTTGCTCCGTACTCATGATCAGTTAAACAAGGATATTGGTTTCTGGTTTTAAAATACAGTTAATACTTCAGGGAACGGGTAGAACCAGAAGGGATAAAAATATCTGTCAGCTCATAGTCCCGCTTATAGAAGGCAAATATAATATATTATAATTGGTCTGTTTTCTTTGTAGGTCTTTGGCGAGGTACAACCCCAGCTGGGGTAGGTTTTACAATCTGACGATATAGAGTTGCGGTACTTTTTTACAATCTATTGTTGACCCCATTCGGGGTCACAGTAGGTTAGCTGAAAGTAAAACGGTGTGTCCGACCCCGTAGGGTGTCGCAACTTCCGTAAAAAGGGTACGACTATGGGGTCGAAAGATTCTGAAATAATATAAGCTAACCTACTGTGACCGCGCTGCGGTCAGTCCAAAACGCAACATCATTATTAACAAACAAAAACGCACCGCAAGTTTACCCCCGCAGGTTGTACACCTTACCTCATTGGGGTTTGTATGTTCAATCTAAAAATTCAAAAATATACTCATTCTTAAATTCAATTTCATAGGATTTCAAAAAAGCCATATATTCCTTACGAAATGATTTCCTACTATGATGATACCCTTCTCTCTATAACCATGAGAGAATACACCATATCCGCATTGCCACTCAAATTTAAACGGGGAAAATTTATTGTTTTTGATATAAACACTTGACGCTTTTTTTATTTCTCTTACCAAGTCTTCAATCAATTCATAGCCTTTATAATCTAGGAATAGATGAACATGATCGTGATGGCCATTGACAGCTAAAGAATAATGCTTTCGTTGGTTTATAATACCAGTCATGTACTGAAAAATTTCCTGCCTCCAGGATTGGTCAAGTAAAGCTTCTCTGTTTTTAACTGCGAAAATAATTTGCAGATATACTTTTCGATAGGTGTTTGCCATAATAGTTTTTATTAGAGATGATTAAAAATTAAGTTTCTTCGTCATCTACTCAGGTCTGTCCTGAGCCTGTCGAATGGGCTTCTATAAAACATAAAAAGCACTGCAGCTTTATATCGCCAAGTTGTATAACCTAGCCCAGAACCCCCTCATCTCCAAAGCTATAATACCCCTGCTCAGACACAATTAAATGATCTATAACAGAAATATCAATGGCTTCTCCAGCTTTACGTAATTTCCTTGTTATATCAATGTCAGCCTGACTAGGTGTTAAATTTCCGGACGGATGATTGTGGCAAAGAATGATGGAGCAAGCTAACGCCTGTACCGCAGTTTTAAAAATAATTTTTCCATCCACTACCGTTCCTGAAACACCGCCTTGGCTGATATTTTTTTTACCAATAACCTGATTGGCTCGGTTGAGCATTATAATCCAAAACTCCTCATGTGGTAGGTCAATGATACTTGGTGCGATGACATTGTATACATCCTTACTAGAACGAATGACTGGCCGCGTTTTAATATCTGTGGTCTGTCGTCGTCGGCCTAACTCCAAAGCGGCCACAATGCTGATGGCTTTTGCCTCCCCAATACCTTTGAAGGAAGTAAGCTCCTGTATGTTCCTTTTTCCAAGTAACTGCAGGTCATTTTCAACCGATTTTAGAATACTTTGGCAGAGGCCAAGAGCAGTTTGCTCACGAGAACCTGAGCCGATAAGAATGGCCAGTAGTTCTGCATCGGAAAGAATCGCTTTGCCTTTGAGTAATAATTTTTCTCTTGGGCGATCTTCCTCAGCCCATGATTTTATCCCCATGACGGGTCTTGTGTATGTATTGTTATTCATGTTTAATTTTTTAAAAGTGGAAGAGTTGAAAATTCAACCCTTCCCGAATGGCTCTCTGTAAATCAGTCGCACAACTAGGGACTCTAAGAAGCACCATTTTATGCGGCCTGCGTTGCTATTAAGCTCAATTTTTCTAATCGAATGGTAATCGCTCCCGGCTGTCGCTGCAACTCTTCTGAAATGGTCATCGTGTTATTCCCTTGCTTGAAGAGCAAAGCCAAATCCGCATCTTCTTTCTTCGTCCACGGCTCGTAGGCATTGGCGTACTTTTGTTTTGCTCTTGCAATTCTAGCATCTCTCGTGGTTTCCTTTCGGGTGAAGTTGACAAGGCTACTCGTAACTTTAGAAGCGACCTGTGCTATTTCATTTTCAAAGATGAAAATCTGTCGTCTTTCAGTAGTGCCATCATTTTTTGTTTTGACTTCACTTATGATTAAATAATTAGAACCATTCTCCGCTTCTTTTATGTCAAAATAGAAACTACGTGTTTTTGATTCTACGCTGGTCGTGTACAAGGATTGCTTTTTCATGTCTTTTGATTTTAAATGGTTTGAAATAAGTCTACACTAATAGGTTGCAGAAAGGGGGTGGATTCCATAAAATAAAATTATTTTTTTTGTAAATTTTTATTTTAATTATGTTTAATTTGCTGGTAATTAGTTGATTATGATGATATTTAAAGTTGGGTTATTTTTAATTAAATTTTCCTTTTTTTAAGATGGAATCCAAAATGGAGACAATTTTGATCCATTTTGAACGGCAGGATCAGTCTGTGACTCAACCAAAAGGTTACTCAAACGTTTTATATCTTTAGGTAATTTAAAACAAACAACATGGTAACCATTCTTATTGGAGGAGGTACAGGCCTTATCGGTCAAAGACTTTGCGACTTACTAACAGAACGTAAGCATAATGTTAGGCTTTTGAGTAGAGCACCGAAACCGAATAACACTTACCCAACCTTCAAATGGAACCCCATAGCAGGGCAAATAGATGGTAAGGCTTTAGAAGGAGTGGATGTTATTATTAATCTCGCCGGTGCAGGTATTGCTGATAGAGCTTGGACGGCGAAAAGAAAAAAGCTCATCATAGACAGTCGTGTTAAAAGCAATGAACTTCTTGCGGATACTTTATTGGCAAAGAATCAAAAGGTAAAGGCTTTTATTTCGGCTTCCGCAGTTGGTTATTACGGTGATCGCGAAGATGAAAAACTAACAGAGTCTTCCGCTCCTGGTAATGATGGTTTCCTCTCTGAAAGTTGTATGCAATGGGAAGCATCCACTGAAAAGGCGGTTGCGATTTGTGATCGTTTGGCCATTGTTCGTATCGGCGTAGTCTTTTCTGTAAATGGAGGCGCGTTGGAGAAAATGCTACTGCCATTTAATTTTGGAATGGGAAATTACTTTGGAGATGGTACCGCTTATATGCCTTGGGTTCATATTGACGACATCAGTCGATTATTCATCAAAGTAGTAGAGGATGATAAAATGGAAGGAGTCTTCAATGGTGTGGCCCCAGAAGAAGCAACGGGAAAGGAAGTGGCGGTAGCTATTAAAAAGGCTAAAGGAAGTTTTGCATTGATTATGCCAGTGCCTGCCTTCGCACTAAAGATAGGAATGGGAGAACGAGTAACTATGCTAACAGATAGTACACGTGTCGTTCCGCAAAAGACTTTAGCCGCAGGTTTCAAATTTCAATATCCTGAATTGCTACCGGCGCTGAAAGATATTTTGACCGCAAAAAAATAAATAGATTGAGAATGGAGTAGAGTAGATCAGGTTCTTTAAAATAAAAGTCCTGGCGGACTTCATAGAAAGTGAGAACCTGATCTACCTGCGATATTGGATAAAAGGTATTATCTTTTAAATACTTCTATTTTCTTCGTCTTCACAATCAAATCAGTGAACTTCCCTTTGAAACGAGTAGCCTTCACAATATGGTTGTCAATCCAATGGTAATTACCACCACGTGGTTTATTCATCAATAAAAAATGGTATTTGAATTCGTGCTTATTCAACCACTCTTTGGTAATGCCCCTATGTTCCTCTGTTCTAGAGGTGAAAAAGGTAATAATATGGCCTTCCTCATGCCATTTGTTCAAAATTTTCAAAGCATCAGGGTAGGGCAGAACCGTACCCATTCTTTCGGGCTCTTCATTCGGTACATCATCGCAAACCGTTCCATCAATGTCAATAAGATAGTTCTTTGTATTATCAGGAAGCACCGGGCTTACGGCTTCTCCTTTTTCGTCAAAAGTTTGTTTTAAATCCATAATGATTTTAGTTTTTTTCGCCTAAACGAGCCTAAAGCCTATGTTGTAAGACTTAGGTAGATAAATGTATTATAATAACGACAGATAAACCCAACAGATACCGGGCCAAGATCTATATATTGTTAACTATAACTGAGAATAAATTAAAAGCAAGCTACGAAGGTACAATAAATGAACGTAAAAGACCAGCTTAGGTTCTGGACTAGGTACTAAAGGTTGATTTTTTTTGGAAAGTCGGGTTAAACCCTAATCAAAATGGATATAATCCTCGGGGTTAACATGATGACCGTTATGCCAGAGTTCGAAGTGAAGGTGAGGGCCATTAGATAAGGTACCTGTATTTCCGACAACGGCTATCGCTTCTCCGGCTTTTACTTGATCTCCAACTTTTTTAAGCAGAGAAGAGTTGTGTTTATAGAAGGTGATGATATTATTACGATGTTGGATGCCGACGGTATTTCCTGTTTCCAGCGTCCAGTCAGATGTAAAGACATAACCATCAAGTGCAGCCAGTATGGGCGTGTTTTTAGGGGCAAGAACATCTACGCCGTAGTGTTTTTTATCAATAGCATAGCTTTCACTGACTAGGCCGTTGACTGGAGGGATAAAGTAAATTTGTTCCAGTGGGATATCTTTAGGGATATAATTAGCCGTTTTGCCGAGAAGCGCTTGTTGCTCAATCATTTCATTATGCTCAATTTCCTGGCGAAGCATTTCGTCCTCTTCTATACGGTCTACATTTAATAAGCTATCGGGTATTTCATCAGCCTTCTGCACTTGATTTGCGGTACTATCCTCAATAACATCACCTACGAGCATTCGACGGAAATTTTCTGTGTATTTGCCATGAGCATCCAGTTGCTTCTCAAATGCTAGCACTTCTTTATTGAGTCGAATGGCCTCCGTTTGCTGGCTCAAATCACCATAGCCAGGGATGTATCTCTTAATAGGGGTAAACACGACTAGAGAGATCACCAAAATGGCGACAGCTACGAT
Source organism: Saprospiraceae bacterium (assembly GCA_047626155.1). Lineage (GTDB taxonomy): Bacteria > Bacteroidota > Bacteroidia > Chitinophagales > Saprospiraceae > CALGLS01. Next base: position 31,805 of record JBLHRR010000008.1, read on the forward strand.
GATGGCGCTTAATATAATATAGAGATTGAGCGCCGATAGCTTGTAAGCTCCGACCTCTTCAAAGGTTTCGTTGTTCATTACGGTCAGGCGGTAATCCTTTCGTAAATTTTCCAACCAGTTTTTCTCCTCTTTTTTTTCCATTGCCTAGAGTTCTTAAATTTATGGAAATTAAAATAACTTTGCCGACTTGAGGGTTAATATCAAGAACGTGCGAATTTACTGTGGGACAGGTCTTTGGGAGGGAAAATCAATACGATATTTCGATTTTTTGCTTTTCTTTCACCATATGCCTTTTAGAGCCTGTGCTAAGTACAGTATGAGTCGTATGTTTATGAAACAAATATACCTGTTAAAAGTATAATTTAAAGGGGATTATCCCTTCTGTCAGATCAGGTGCCGGACGAACCGGTGCTGCTAAAAGCAACCTCTGAATAATGCACGAATTTACACATTTTTCCCTGTCTCGTCGAATCCAACCTTATAAACTCTGGATTTCTCTGATTGGCATCTTTCTTATTTCGGCTTGCTCTACTCAAAAAAGTAGAGAAGAAGCGTTTGGGTTGAAGAAATTTTATCAAGACACGACCACCGAATTCAACTATTTCTTCAACGCAAACGTCCTGCTCGAAGAAAGTATTGTGAAATTGAATGAAGAGCATAAAGACAATTATAATCAGTTCTTGCCTGTCTTCGAATATGTCGCTTCTGATAACCCTCAATCGGCGGCACCTGCCCTCGATGATGCTATTAAAAAAGTAACCGTAGCCAAAACATTGCACCCTGCCACCCATTGGAAAGATGATATTTATCTTCTTGCCGGAAAGGCGCAATACCTCAAACACGATTACGAAGCAGCAGAGGAAACGCTGGTTTATATGTCTAAAGAATTTAGTCCGAAAGCAATGGCGGCTACAGAAAAGGAAATGAAGAAGCGTAAGAATAAAGGAAAGAAGAAAAAGAAAGTGAAAAAGAAGAAGAGAAGGAAAAAGAAGAAAAAAAAGAAGAAGCGTAAGAAGAGAAAGAAGAAAAAGAAGAAAAAGAAAAAGTCTGATAAGAAAGAAGAAAAAATTAAGAAGGAAGATAAAGAAGAGAAAACAACTTCAAACGAACCATCCATTTCTTCTGGACAGGCGCCTGATAACTACGTTTTAAAGCATCGGCCTTGTCATCAGGAAGGCTTACTTTGGTTGGCACGTACTTATATCGAGAGGGGTGAATTTGATGAGGCAGAGCTCTTGTTAAATAAATTGGAATATGATGCAGGAACTTTCGATGACATTCGGAAGTCAGTGGCCCCAGTTAGAGCACATTTTTTTATGACTCAAAAGAAATACCAACAAGCGGTGGCTCCTTTAGAAAAAGCCATAGCGAATAGTAAGAATAAAGAAAGAGGTCGTTACGCTTATATTCTAGGACAAATACAACAGCACCTGGGGAATGACGGTGCTGCTTATGCCGCTTTTGAACAAGCAGTCAAATTTAGCCCTAGCTATGAAATGGAATTCAGTTCACGTCTGAATCTCGCTCAAAATGGTTACCGATCCGGACAAGCTACAGCGGAAGATACCCAGAAGGTGTATAGTAAGATGTTGAAAGATGTTAAGAACGTAGAGTATTTAGATCAGATTTTTTATGCCATGGCAGGAGTTGCGATTCAGGAAAAGAATGAAAATGAAGCCATCGCTTATTTGAAAAAATCATTGTTGTATAACAAAGGAAATATTGCTCAGAAGACAGAGTCTTACCTACAGTTGGCCGAGTACTTTTTTGCAAATGAAGATTTCGTAAATGCTAAGAATTATTATGACAGTACGGCTCAGGTAATGCCAAAAACTGATGAACGTTATGCTAGTATAAATAAATTCAACAATAATCTTACGGATATTGCAAAAAACATAGGAGTTATTACACTTAGCGATAGCTTGCTGATGATAAGCGCAATGACCGATGAACAACGAAAGGAATTAGCAGGAAAGATAAAGAAAGCAGAAGAGGAAGCTCGACGTTTGGCTTTGTTGGCAGGGGACAAACCGTCTGCTAAATCAAAGACTTCCAAAGGTCCACTAAGACTTAATGGCCGTTCCGGAAGTGCAAGAGGTCCAAATACTAAAAGTTCTTTCCCTTTCTACGCGGATGAACGCATCAAGAAAAGAGGAGCTCGTGACTTTGAAAGAAAATGGGGGAAGCGCGCATTGGAAGACAACTGGAGAGGCTCCTCAGGACGAGGAGATGGTGATGAGGAAGTGGTGCAAGCGAAAGAGGCCATTAGTTTCAAGCTTACAGACGAAGACGTCGAGAGAATATTTGCGGATGTGCCTACAGCTCCTGAAGATATCGAAGCGACTCACCTGGATATTCAGGATGCTTTACTAGCTTTAGGAATTCTGTACCGTGATCGTTTGGAGAATAATGAAAAGGCTGTAGAAAGCCTCGAAAAATTATTAGCTGATTATCCGACTACCAAACACGAAGAGGAAGCACTCTATAACTTACACCTGGCCTACACCGACTTAGGGAATCCTGTTAAAGCAAAAGAAGCTTATGATCGCCTTATGGAAAAATACAAGGCAGGAACTTTTGCCCGTGTATTGATCGATCCGAATTATCTCAATGAATTGAATGATGAAGAAAGAAAGTTGACAAATTACTATAACGAGACTTTTTTCAATTTCCAAAAAGGGAACTATCAGGATGTACAAAACCGAGTTGTCGAAGCGGTCGGTACGTTTGGACCAAGTAATATTTACCAACCAAAATTTGGTCTGCTTAGTGCCATGAGTATGGGTAACCTAAAAGGGAAAGAAGCTTACGTAAAAGGACTCAAAGAGGTCATTGCAAAACACCCAGACACTCCAGAAGAAACTAGGGCTAAAGAAATTCTTCGTTTGTTGAATGCTGATAAAAACGCACGGGATAAGAAAAAGAAAAAAGACAAAGGGTCGAAGTCTGACTTTAAATTGGAGAATCTAAAACTGCACTACTTCATTGTCGCATTGACAGGAGGAAAAGATGTGAAGCTATCAGATGCAAAAAACAAAGTATCAGATTACAATCGTAAATACCACAAGTTAGATAAGCTGCGTATTTCTAATGTTATGCTCGGTTCTATAAAAGATGGTGGTACCCCCGTATTGGTCATCCGACGTTTTAAGAACAAAGACGACGCAATGAGGTACTTGGATAGCGCAAGTAAAAACGGAGATGACTTTTTGAAAGACACGCCTTTTGAAATGTACCCGATTACGCAGTTCAATTACCGTTTGGTACTAAAAGAAAAGAGCTTGGAGAATTATAAGAAGTTTTACGAAGAGAATTATCAGTAGGGTTGGTTTTCTTTGATGATGAAATAAAAAAAGCATGGCTGGGAAGTCATGCTTTTTTTATGGAGTCTACGAACTCGCTTTCGCCGCATAATAAGTGAATCTAAGGATATGTCATATCCCCCCCCCTCCAAAAGATCAAAGATCGCCTGGAGATATGGCATATCAAAGGAGGAACAAAAGCTATGCGTTCGCTGCGGTTGGTTCGCGTCATTTCGGTTGCCGATGTGAACATATCGCCATCTACCGGCCTGTGATTCCGAGTTAGCGACGTAAGAGCTAGTCGGGGGATTTATTCGATCACCACTTTTCCCGAGGCTACCTCCCCAACCCCATTCCGCAAAAACCAAAAATAAACCCCAGCATCCATAATCTCATTGCCTAAGGCAACACGCAACCGTCGCTCCCCTTTCACCGACTGAGACAAAATCTCTCGTCCCAAAATATCATATAACAACAGTTCTCCATCAAACCCTTTCCCAAGTTTCATTTCCAAAACACCACTTCTCTTCACCGGATTCGGATACAGCAACACCTCAAAATCCGCCGCCTTCACCTCCGGCAACAAACTACTCGTCAAAACAACCGCTATCGTACTATCACAAGGATAAGTAGGCGTAATGCCAAGACGGTAATTGGGAAAATAAGGCATAGCGCGAAAGTTGGTATACGGCAACTCAAAGCTATGCTGACGGAAATCACAAGCCAGTCCGGGCTCATCGGGCTGATTGATGACATGCCAGGAATAATGACCGGATCCGGAGTGCATATAAATCCGGCAGTCCGGACCTAATTGCATTCTATAAAAATAAGTAGAAAAGGGATCTTGAAAACCATCGTAGGTTCCGACCAGCACTTTGGAGGAGGCAATATCCGCTGCCCATAGATCGAATTGGTATAACTCAAAAACTACAGATGTATATAAATATCTTGAATTTGGAGAGATGGCGACGCCGCCTTGATAAATAGTATCTGCAACTATAATTTGTTGAAAATTACTAAACAGACCTGTACTCCTGTCAAAATCGTATAGAGTATAATTGATCTACTTGATTATACCTAACGAACTTAGTTCCGTCTGGACTAAAACAGGATTGTCCTATTTCTTCTCCTCCTTGTGGAGACAATCCAACCTTCTGTGCCTGCGGAGTCAAAACAGTATCTCCTGTCAGTAATACCATATAACTGGTATCTGATAAATTTTTAAAACTAGCTATCCACCAATCTATCCCATTCGAATGACGAACAGCGGTCAAATCTCCAAACCACAAGGTATCCGGTATAATAGTAATATCCTTTTCAATAACGGCACCTCTTCCTCCATCCTCATTCATATTAATCACCGAATACAACAGGCGATCTATTTTCACATCAAAAGGATCGAGATAAACTATCCGCTGATGAAATAAATAATATAAACTATCTGAACCTGGATCGGGTAGGGCTAATATACCATTGGTGACTGTATAGGCTCCTCCGACCTCATTGTCGGGACATTGAATGTCGTTGACTTCTCCTGCATTTATATTGTTACCGTTTTCCATTAGCTCATGATCTGCATTGAAAATTTTGCAGCCGTTGGTATAGAAGAGGAGGTTTCCTTCTGCGTCGCTCATGGTGGCATTGGTACCTTCTATGTCTATGTCTCGCCACATAGAAGTAATCGACACGGAATTCTCAGTAAAATTAATGTCCATTCCAGAATCTACACTATTGTCAGGTATTGTTCCTTGGCCTATTAACCAATTGTAATCATGTTTTACTTGAGCAAAGCTATTGAACGTAAGCAGTATGTAAACTAAAAACCATAATATTTTCTTCATAAGAGTTCGTATTTATAATTAGAAATTAAATAAATAGAGGCTGCCTCTTAGGTAGAGACAACCTCCAAAATACTTTTTATTTAATAACTACAAATGCCTTCGTAGTGGCTCCGTTTATCGTTTCTACGCTACAATAATAGGTGCCAGCAGAAAGATTCACATTTGGCACTTCCCAATATGCTTCAAATACCCTGTCATCCCATCGCTGAATCACCTGACCCATAGTATTCGATATGGTAACAGCCTTTACATCTGCTGGTAACAATAAGCTGAACTTACCATTGGATGGATTTGGAAAAATGCTAAAAGTCACCGCTTGTTCTTCTTTTTCCATTTCGCTATTCTGATTAGCTGCTGCACATAAAGCTTCGTCATCGTAATAGCCACCCTGTACTAATGCCCTTGCGTGATAAACGGCTTCCCCTCCTGCTAAGGGGCATTGATTAGCAATCGCTTCTAAGTCCACTAATTGGACACTATCTGGTTCCAGACCTATGGCTAAAGTTTTAAGCAGTGTATTCGTCACTGTTTTCTGATTGGTTTCATAAATAGCAGTGGTGCTTATGGCTTGATTATTCGAAGTTATCTGAGGGATCGCAGCAAGTTTATCGGTTTCTAGTTGCTTATAAATTAGTTGAGCATTGACGTTAGCCTGCTCTCGTTCAAGCTCTAAAGTGCTTTTATCGTTGATTAATATATTTATCTCGGCCGGATCAGTTGTTTCATTTAGCAAACTGTCTTTCAGCCAAATAGCAGCTGTATTGTCAACAACTGTTTCCCAATACTCTAGCAGGCTGTCCTGTTCCAATGAATCTATGGTGAATAAATCACTAATATCATTTTCAATAGCATTGAACTGGCCAACGCTTGTTGTACTTTCTGCACTTAAAAACGAATCAAACAACCCTCCTGTATTTATTTGTGCTGTACTTTCTTGAAGGCCTCGGTACAACTGCCTTGCACCCGCATAGCGCAATGCCGCATTAAATCCATCACTTGCTAATTGATTATTAATGATGTTTTTCTTTAATTTATCGTCTTCATCAGCTATAAATCCATTTGTGGAAAAACCGCAAACACTGTTAACAGGACAAGTAAAATTCAAGCCATTAGAATTAGACACAAACCAAGAAAGATTCGCAGAAGGCAAAGAAGGCATATATTCATCATCTGCAGAATTGTTTACAATGAACTGTGATTGACCTTGTGTTTGACTCCCCCCAAGATGCCTCGCCCCAAACAAATCATCTAAAGGATCAGGATCATCCACAGAATTAAGAAAGGTCCAATCGTTTCCGTTAAAGGTTTGCTGCCCGATGTTTGCGTTTTCGCGTAGTTGAAGTCCGGTCTGATGTCTATCTAAGGTATTTCCGCTGAGTCTTGTATCCATAGACATATCGTTTACATCGATGCCTATTTCTGTTTTTGTAATACTATTGCATTCTATTGCACCGAATGAGGTACCGTTGAGGGTGATTCCTCTGGCATCTTTATAGTTATCTCCTTTTGCATTTCCAAATATACTATTACAACTTACAGAAGGAGATTGGGTGCCATCTAAGAAGATGTAATTATACTCCTCCAACAAAGTACTACCAAACGCGGTGGATATCGCATTGTCTTTCAAGTCGACTACAGCACCAGAGGATACAAAAATACCGAACCTCGCATCTTCTAATTTAATCGAATTGTTTTCTACAAGCCAGCTAGAAAAAAGACTATTAGCAATCGTCAGATTACCTCTGATAGCGAAGCTATTTAGCGCATCTGTAGGGTTGTTCATCGTTATTCGGTTATTATAAACTTTTAGGAACAGGGGTTCTATTCCTGTATATTCGATTCCTCTATCAGAAGCAGAAATCTTGTTATCAGTAATACGCTGAAGCATGGAAGCCGCGTTTGTTATTAATATACCATTATTCATCTTAGCCATTGTCGAATTTTCAACAGTCAACCAGTCCCGACTAGAACTTACTCCGGTGAAACAGTTGCTAAATTCTGCTCCATCTATAGTTACTGTTCTATAGTCAGCGCCTCCCCTAGATCTGACAGCCACTCCTCCTGTTCCATTTTGTTGTAGAATGTCTTCAAAAATAGCTTTCCTTATAGAGACATCGGAGTTGGTGCTAATAACACCATTACGCATGTTGCGAAAAGTATTGGAAAATGTATTACCTCCACCAGAGGAACCTGGTAGGTTTAATTCAGGAATGTTTCTGACTATTATACCTGCATTTGGTATTTGGTTTTCGAAAGGTGCTTTTAAGGTTCCGACACCATGGAATAAATTTCGAGTGATGCTAACTTGTGCGCTAGGCTGTGAAGAATTAAGCTTTGTTATGTTCAAGCTAACGGCATTATTTCGGAATTCATTTCGGTGGAGCGTGACTATCCCTCCTGGCTCTACCTCCACCGCTGTCCATGCGTCCCGAATAGTACAGTTGTTCAAGGTCAGTCTTCCACCATTTTCCACAACGATACTTTGCCACATTTCGTCACATCCTTTTATTTCAAAGTCTTCAATTTGGAGATGCGATCCATTTTTGACTATTATTCTTGCATCTTTTTGCATACTGATAACCCGATCAGTAGGTTGGGTTATATTGATTGGACTCATACAATACAAGCCATTAACATCCACAATAAGATCATTGGTTACTACGAAAACACGAGGTATCAGATTTGAATTATACACATCACAAGCTGGAAGATCGGGCATTATTTGCACAGTATTATTAGTACCTATTAATTGAGTAAGACTTCCATCTATTAGTCTACATGATGCAAAAGGAGAGGGCCAAGCTAAATTGCCAGTGGCTGGAACAAATAATATATTAGCCGCATTTACAATACCAGCCCAAACTTGGTAATCCCCGCTTAAGGTACAACTTTCCCCTTTAAGCCAAAAGTCAAAAGTTCTGGTTTCCAGATGATCTAGGTCAAATGATTCCGAATCGTACCTGTGCCGACTTAAACCTGGAGATCCATTACCTGACCAAGGAAATCCAAATCCACCAGTACCTGGAACATCCAATTTCACAGTAGTAGGCGCAATGCTGATTCCTGCTCTAATACCGGTCAAAGGTTGTCCGCAGTTATTCCCTATCACTATTCTAAAAGGAATTTCATCACAAAAGGGAGGCCAGGGAGGGCTTTGTAAAGCTTCAAAGGAGAGAATAATAGGATCACATTGAGCTTTTAGTGTTTGATTAAAACCTAATATAAGCAAGAATAAGAAGCTAAGAAGTCGCCACTTGTGGTGTGTGTGTTGAGGAAGCGCGCGTTAAGTGGTTGCGTTTTCATAAAAAAATAGTTTTAAAAGTGAAGGGATTCGGGATCTCCTTATCCCTAAAAAAAGGATGCAATTTGATTATTAGGTATTTGGCCTTTCACGTATTTTCTTGAATGCAGAAATAAATCAAACCTACAAGAATGGTACATAACTCTAGAAGGAGTTTGTTTACGTGCAAATACTTAACAAGAAGATTACAATTGTCATAACAATAATAACAATAATATACTGGATTGCCTTAATAACATTTAGATTGTTTCTACCTGTTTTTTCTTAAAGTCAGGTTTCTGAATCTTACTTATCGCTTTGAATTTCGGAAATTTTAGGGTGATTGTGGGGCTAGTGGAATGGAATCTGTATCTAGAAAATAACTAAACTTTAGTTGAATAGGTTTTATGGAGGTTAGTGATAGTATAAATCTAATTACGCCGCGAAACGTTTAAGCATGTTATTCTTTAAACACCATTTGGGAGAGTTTTTAGTTGTAAAAATAATACGTACAAAACTAAGTCACCACAAAGCCCACCCTCCTCAAATCCTCCCAAAACACCGGATAGCTTTTTTCCACAACCCCAGCTTCCCGAACTTCAAGCTCACCATATATTCCCAACATCGCCAAAGACATCGCCATCCGATGATCCTCATAAGTATCAAAAACAGGATTAGATAACAAAGCTTTTCCTGAAGTAGAAAAACTATCTTCCGTCACAGTAGGAAAGCTAACCTGAACCTTTGCCAATTCTTGTTGGAGTGCAGCAATGCGGTCCGTTTCTTTTATTCGTAATGTCTGTAAACCCGAGAAATTTGCCTGTACACCTAGACCAGCACAGACTACCGCAAGCGTTTGAGCAATGTCCGGGCAGTCAATAAAATTGTAAGAAAATTTAGGAGAGAGAATAAAATTTTCGCTCTTCGTTAATCGAATACTATTTTCACCGAATTCCGTTTCAACCCCAAAATTCGTCATGACTTCCGCCAAGACAGAATCTCCCTGAACACTGTTAGTTGAAAGCCCTTCTAAAGTTAGATCTACTTTTTCTGCGAAAGCAGCCAAACCATAATAATAAGAGGCGGCGGACCAATCTGCTTCAACATAAAGATCTTTAGCAACATAAGTCTGAGGACTAATGTGGATGGTTTTTCCTAGCCATTCGGATTCAATTCCAAAGTGATTCATCAATTTCAGCGTCATATTAATGTAGGAAGGAGAAACCACATCCCCGATCAGGTGAATAACCAAACCTTTTGGCATAGTAGGGGCAACCATCAGCAGGGCAGAAATAAACTGGGAGCTGATATTCGCAGGAATGCTCAGCTCATTAGTTAGTCCAACTCTAGGTGGTCCAATTTGAATAGGAGGATAACCTTCCTTTTCGAGATAGTCAATCGAAGATCCTACTGTTCGCAAGGCATCCACAAGCGGTCCGATTGGACGCTGCTTCATTCGCGCACTTCCGGTCAATGTTTTGGTGCCAGATTGTATAGAAAGAAAAGCGGTCAAAAAACGAAAGGTCGTTCCTCCGGCTTGTGCATCTAGAACATCCTCTTTGCCCTCTAATAATTTTAACAATTGCTGACTATCAGCTGCATTAGATAAATTGTCCAAAACACAATCCTCCTCACAGAGTGCTCGCATAATCAAGGCCCGATTATTAATGCTTTTAGAACCATTTAATTTTATAGTGCCGATAAGATTCTTATCAGATTTGGAAAGGTGTAAGTTCATTGTTACAAGTTAAGTCTTAGAATGTCAATCACTAATTCTCCACGAAGACTCTGGAGGAGTCAACCCTACATTAACCCCGAGTAGCAACTCGGGGCTCGTGAAAAAAAAACTCCGAAGGAGCCACGCTACCTCCCTTCCTCTCCCTCACTTTGATTCCGATCTCCTGCTCGTCCACGTTCCTGATCTTTCAATTTTTGCCGGACTGCTGCATCTTTATCATAGGCCTTGATGATTTCTTTTACCAAGCGGTGCCGAACAACATCGTCTGCGGTAAGCTCTACAATTCCGATCCCCGATACGTCGCGAAGAATATTGATGGATTGGCGGAGTCCTGACCGTTGGTTGCGTGGCAAATCAATCTGACTCAAGTCACCAGTGATTACACATTTGGCGGAAGGGCCAATACGAGTCAGGAACATTTTTATTTGAGTGGTCGAAGCATTCTGTGCCTCATCCAGAATAATGAAAGCGTTATCTAAGGTACGACCACGCATGAAAGCCAAGGGGGCGACTTCAATAATACGGTTGGTCATGAAATAGTTAAGCTTATCCAGTGGAAGCATATCGTCTAATGCATCGTAAAGCGGGCGAAGATATGGGTCTACTTTATCCTTCAGATCTCCAGGAAGAAAACCGAGATTTTCTCCAGCTTCTACAGCCGGTCGAGTCAGAATTATTTTTTTGACGAGTTTGTTTTTCAATGCTCGGACAGCCATTGCTACAGCGACATATGTTTTACCGGTACCGGCTGGCCCCATAGCAAAAACAATATCACAAGTTTCGCTGGCTTCTACCAACCTTTTCTGATTGTGCGTTTTTGCCTTTATCGGTCGGCCATTTCGTCCATGTACAATGGTAGAATTGCTGTTGCCGTTGCTGAGTTTAGTTTCGAAAGGGTTATTGCCATTGATTATATCTTCAACGGCTTGCATGCTAAGTTCATGCTTTTCTAATAACATGCGAACCATAAGTTCGACCATGCCTTTAGCCTTCTGGGTATCTTTCTTTTCCCCTGTCAGTTTCATGCTATTTCCACGAGAGGTAATATTTACATCTGGGAATGCTTTACGTAAGAGACTTAGCTTACTGTTGTTTTGTCCATAGAGTTCAAGTGGATCGACGCCATCTATGGTTAGAATTATTTCGCTCAATATGATTTTAATTTTGATTGATTTTAAGTATTTTGTGCTAAAATACAGACTATTTAGGAACTTTACCTTTCTACGCAATTGTCAATGATAAACATTATAAAAATCTACAATATTTATGCCCATCATAACTCTTACAACGGATTTTGCCTTGAAAGACTATTACGTCGGCCTGTTGAAAGGTGCTTTGTTGAGCAAAGGGCCCGCACTTCAGATTGTAGATATAAGTAATAACGTTGCAATCTATGATATCGTTCAGGGAGCCTTTATTTTCAGGGAGCCTTTATTTTAAAAAATTGTTTTGCCGAATTTCCGGTTGGAACCATTCATGATTATTAGCATTAGTAATTATAGTAATAAAAAACCTTGTTTTTTGGCCATCCGTTATGGAGGGCATTATTTCATAGGGTCGGACAATAGCGTATTCTCCCTGCTTTTCGATCATAAAATAACAAAGGATGCCTACGAAATCAGTTATATAGAGAATAATGCTTTTCCTATTAAGGACACTTTTGCAGAAGCGGTTGCTCACCTCGTTAGTGAAAAGCCATTTAATGAAATTGGTATCCCTATAGAGTCTATTGAAGAACGCATTACCTTTCAGCCGGTTATCGGTAGTTCTGAAATTAGAGGTGCAGTGATTTATGTTGATAATTACGAAAATGTTATAACAAACATCAAACGAGCGCTCTTTGATAAGATAGGAGCGGGTCGAAAGTTTGCTTTATATTTCAAAGCGTATAATCCAATCGTCAGAATGAGCGATCGTTATTCCGATGTAGCAGTAGGGGAGATGATGTGTTTTTTTAACTCCGCCGGATGTTTGGAAATAGCGATAAACCAAGGGAAGGCCGCAAGTCTTCAGGGCTTGAAGTTAGAGGATACGATACAGGTGAATTTTAAAGAAGTATGATAGACTAGTATGCACTTTTCAGAAACAAGCTACTTTTTCACAGATATGTCTGCGGGTGGCAGCCGCTACTTTAGAGCCTTTCTCGTTAGGCAGATAGAGTTGGGAGCCAGTGCTGGCAAAAGTATATAGTCGCTTGAAAAAATAATAATTTCATGATAAAAAGAATAGTCAAACTCACTTTTCAAAAAGACAAAACGGAAGCCTTTCTTAAGATCTTTGAAAGTAGTAAAAACAAAATCGCAAATTTTGAAGGATGTCATCATCTTGAACTGTGGAGAGAAAAGAAGGAGGGCAACATCTTTTTTACTTACTCCTTTTGGGAAAATGAAGCAGCATTAAATAAATATCGAAAGTCTGAACTGTTTGCAAAGGTGTGGCCTAAAACGAAAGCTCTTTTTGCGGATAAGCCAGAAGCCTGGTCGGTAGAAGTAGCTTGGGAAAAGGAGGATTTAGAGAGGCGTTTATAACTGATAATAATTTTTTATATAAAGTGAGCCACAATCTTAATCAAGATTATGGCTCACTTTATTTACTGTAAATTGCAACCGTTCATTTCTTAGTTTCTCTATCAACACGATCGAGGGCAGTTAACAGTCATAGTTAAAGGTTAAAGTTGACTACATATCAAAACTAATCTCCACTTCATCGGTTTTAGGATGCGACTGACAGGTCAATACGTAGCCCTCTGCAATTTCGTCATCATCCAAAGCAAAACAGGCATCCATCTCTACTTTCCCTTTTACAACTTTCCCCATACAGGCTGCGCAAGAGCCAGATCGGCAGGAATAAGGTGGTTCATACTTCGCATCAATCAAGGCATCTAACACTGTTTTTCCGACGGGGACAGATAAGTTAATTTCCTCTCCATCAAGATGAATAAGAACAGATGCCCCATCTCCTTTTTTTGCTGTAGATTTGTTGTTGGAAGAGCCACTATCGATAGCGGTTAGGAACCGCTCAGAGTATATTTTCTTTTGTTCAATGCCTTGCCCAAGTAGCGCGCCTTCTACAGTGTCTATCATCTCTCCGGGACCACAGATGTAGTAAGTGCTGTCTTCGTATCGTTTTGGATGTTCATCAAAAAAACGTGCGATTTGTTGGTGGTCGATTCGACCAGTGAGTCCTCTCCAATTTGTTTTTGTTTTTGAGAAAAAGCTAGAGAGGTTACTCTTTTTTTCTCTTATGGGCTGACTCAGGATATGTTCTACTACGAGTTGTCCCGTATATTTTTCTTCTAAGCTCTTTAGTTGAGCTTTAAAGATGATGGACTCCTCTTCTCTGTTTCCATAAAGTAAAAAGACGCTGCTTTGTGCTTCCTCCTCCAGAATGGTCTTGATTAAAGACATCAGAGGTGTAATGCCACTTCCTGCCCCGAAAAAGTAATAGGTCTTTCGATTTTCATCAGAAATTTTAGCGGTGAATCGGCCCTGTGGAGCCATTACCTTAACCGTACTTCCCGGTTTTATTTTGTCAATAATATAATTAGAAACTAGGCCGCCTTCCACTCGCTTAACAGTAACCTGAATTTCTTCTTCAAAAGGGGCACTCGACATGGAATAGGAGCGTCTCACTTCATGGTCTCCAATTTGAAAAAGTAATGTTAGGTATTGTCCAGCTTTATATTGAAAAGTCTCTTTGAGCTCTGAAGGGACTGTGAAAACGACAGAAGCAGCTTGCGCTGTCTCGTTGATAATGCTTTTTACAGTTAGTGGAAAAAAATTACTCATTTTTGTATTTACGTTGTTTTTAAATAAATAAACCGCTGAATGGAAGCGTAAAGGAAAGTGCTTCCATTCAAAATTAATTCAAGCGATGCGGTGCTACCAATTTGAATTCTGGAATCCGAACATAAAATTCTTTATTCTCTGGGCGAGTTACCATTAAAAAAGTACCATACATCTTTCCAATATCATTGCTGAGCGGACACCAGGAAACGTACTGATGTGATTCACCAGGGGTGAGGGTCGGTTGTTTGCCAATGATGCCTTCTCCTTCTACTTCCTTTTTTCCATCCAGGACATTGCATATAAACCAATGCCGACGTAATAACTGAACCGTATAGCTACTTTTATTTTCAATCTTTACCCGATAAGCATAAATATACTTATGCTTTCGCACATCAGACTGTACGTGCTGATAAAAGGTTTCTACACTTATGGTAATGCCGTTAGTTGTTAAGGTATTCATATCGAATCTGAGATGCCAATAAAACTTTCAATCATGAGCTCCGCCTCTTTTAAGGCAACTTCCAATACATCATTAACCAAAATGCGGTCAAAATTGTTTTCGTAAGTTAACTCCTCTTTTACTCGTGCAATTCTTTTTTTCAAACTGGCTTCTGTTTCTGTTTTTCTTTTGTTCAACCGATCTATCAAAACCTGTAGTGAAGGTGGTCGGATGAAAACAACCATAGCCTCCGGATACAACTTTTTGATATTGGTAGCTCCCTTTACTTCAATGTCAAAAACAATATCCTTGCCTTCACCCCATACCCGATCCACTTCACTTTTTAGTGTTCCGTAGAACTGATTGTCATAGACCTCCTCCCATTCTACAAATTCTTCATTTTTGACTCGTTTTTTGAATTCTTGAGTACTCAAAAAATAATAATCGAACCCACCCTTTTCTTTTTTCCGCTTCTTACGATTGGTTGCAGAAATGGAAAACCCCAACTCTTTATAGTTTGCCAAAAGATGTCGAACGACGGTAGTTTTGCCTGCTCCTGAAGGTGCCGTAAAGACGATTAGTTTACCCATTAGTATATTACTTTTCTATAATTGTTTTTGACTGTGTTTTATTAGAAATGATGAGCTCGGTGAAAGAACCAAATAAAATTACAGGCTTAAAATCATGATGAATTGATAGTCCGTATAAATTTTGATTCTAAATGGTATTCAGAACCTGCTCCTTAATTTTCTCCAGCTCATCTTTCATCACGACAACAATGTGCTGAATGGCAGAGGAATTTGCTTTTGACCCGAGCGTATTTATTTCTCTTCCCATTTCCTGACTGATGAAACTAAGCTTCTTCCCTTTTAGTGTTTTTTCAGAAGCTACTTCTTCTAAGAAAAACTTACAGTGTTGTGCGAGGCGAACCTTCTCTTCTGTTACATCAATTTTTTCCAGGTAGTAAAGAATTTCCTGTTCAAAACGATTGGCGTCTATATTGTCCTTGCCAACATATTCTTCCATGTGGCGGTTAATCTTTGTTTTCAAATGTTCTACCCGTGCTTTTTCATGTGGTTCAATAGTGTCCAGTAACGAAACGATGTGGTTGATTCGCTTTTTACAATCAGCTTCCATAGCAGCACCTTCTTCCTTTCTGAAGCTGGTGAAGGTGTTGATCGCATCATGAATGGTTTGCTCTACCATTTTCCATTCGCCTTCATCGGCAGTGTTTTCATCAGGAGCCACTACATTAGGTAAACGTAAGATAGATTGAATCAAATCTCCTTGCGGAATATTCAGTGATTCTGTAAGCTTGGTTAATTCCTGATGGTATTTTTTGAATAGCGCTTTATTAAGTGCGAATTCTCCATCCCCTGCCGCAGATTTAATGTCGATGGTTACATCTACCTTCCCTCTTTCGGTAAGGGCAGTGACTACCTTACGGATCAAGGGCTCCTTGTCTCGATAGTTTTGCGGGTTCTTAATCCTAAGATCGGTGAACTTGCTGTTCAGTGATCGGATTTCCACCGTAATGGTCTTTTCTTGGTAAGTATTTACGGCTCGGCCGTATCCGGTCATTGATAATAGCATAAAAAGGATGTAATTAATAAAAAGTGATTGAACCTATGGAGTATCAGGCACTTTAAGTGATGTGTGTTAAGAAGCAGATTAAGTTGCGGTCCGCGACTAAGGAAAATTCCCTGGCTTTATAATAACTTGTTATAAG
The DNA here is from genome assembly GCA_047626155.1 of Saprospiraceae bacterium. Lineage (GTDB taxonomy): Bacteria > Bacteroidota > Bacteroidia > Chitinophagales > Saprospiraceae > CALGLS01. The sequence goes on from JBLHRR010000008.1 coordinate 47,922, forward strand.
GGGCACAAAGATAGCCTACCAATGATAATAATCAAAACAACATCGGTAGCTCAATAGACAAATAAGTTATTCGATTGTTTTAAATTCTGTGATAATAGGCTAAAGAATATGGCGTTTCGATAGGTTATACGCATTCAAGTCCTTCTCTAAGCCTACTAATTAAATAGGGGGAGTGTATTTCTGATGAACACTCGTTGAGGGCAAAAGTCCTTAAAAAGCAGTAATAATGGACATTATCATATGAATAAAATTATTTAAGTATAACAAATTGAATCTAAAAGCAGAAAAAAGTTAAAATAAATGAGTTTATATTTTCAATTAACGAATAAATACCCGAAATTTGCACCGCTCTAAAATGAGCAGCTTTTATTTCATAACTATTTATAAATCAAACACAAGCGATGAGAAAAGCTGACTTAGTAACAGCCATTTCGGAAAAAACAGGTGTTCCTAAAGTTGACGTTTTAGTTACTTTAGAGACCTTCTTCAAGGAGGTGAAAACAGCATTGTCTTCTGGAGAAAATGTTTACATCCGAGGTTTTGGCAGCTTTGTGATAAAGAAACGTGCAAAGAAAGTAGGTCGCCATATTAAACAGAATATAGCTATCGAAATACCTGAGCACTTTATCCCTTCTTTCAAACCTGCTAAGATTTTTGTAGAGCAGGTCAAAGAAAATGTGAATGAACTCCCTAGTGGTGACTCAGACGGCATCAAGGAAGTTGGTTAATAAACCCATTATCCATGACCAAAGCTCATATTTATGTCATAGTCGCTGCAGTGATTTGTTTTTCATTGCTTTATTGCGGTTTTGACACCAAAACGAAGAATCACGACCAAGTAGAAGAAAAGCGGGCGCTTAATTCGGCCAGCACTGATATAAGAGTTTTGCTTAAAGAAGCAAAAACTCAACTGACACCTGGCCAATTGGCTAGTATTCAAAGTTTTGAGCAGGCAATAGAAGCGAGTACCACTCCCGAGGATAAGGTACAAAACCTAAAACTCTTGTCCGGAGCATGGTTTGAAATTCAAAGACCGGAAATTGCCGGGTTTTATGCTTCCGAAATTGCAGAACTGCTCCAAGACGAAACATCTTGGTCTATTGCAGGTACAACTTATGGAATAGGCTTACAAAGAGCTTCTTCAGAGAAAGTAAAGGATTTTTGCCTTCAAAATTCAGTAGCTGCCTTTGAAAACGCTATTTCCATTAATCCGGAAAATATTGATCACAAAGTAAACTTGGCGGTTTGCTATACAGACTATCCTCCTAAAGGTAACCCGATGAAAGGGATCTTAATGTTGATAGACTTAAATAAAAAGAACCCAGATAATGTTGGAGTATTAACCAACTTGGGAAGATTAGGGATTCAAACGGGACAATTTGAAAAAGCAATTGGCCGATTGGAGCGAGTGATTGAATTAAGTCCAACCCATACAAAAGCTTATTGCCTACTGGCAGAAGCCTATCAGGGAGCTGGGCAACAAGCGAAAGCGACTGAAGCTGCTAATAAGTGCAGTCAGGGAGCGGCCGCTCAATAGATACGATACTTCATCAGGAAAACTCCTGGTTAAGATATACTTAAGAGTATCAGTTTTATGCGTTAAAACAAAAACTGATCGAAAACATTTATTTTATAATTGGGAAGCCAAAAGGTGTTTTGCGGATTTATACCGTTCCATCTGAGACTTCTTTTTAAAGAACTACATTATGCCATGTGGAAAGAAGCGTAAGCGCCACAAGATCGCTACACACAAACGAAAGAAAAGACTTCGTAAGAACAGACACAAGAAGAAGAAGTAAATTCTCTTTTTGACTAGTGCTGCTGTAAATTACCAATAGGTAAATTATAGTATTTAGCACTAAATTGTTGCCGGAATGCTTGTGATAATAACGAGCATTCCGGTACCTGCTTACAGAATGATTTTCTTTAGCTTATTTTAAGGATAAGGGAGAGGATTCAATTTTCACTCTTATTTATGCTAAATTGGGTTGTACAAAATTCACAGAGCTTTGAGTTTTGCGCATTCCTGTATCCAATAGCATCCTAATGAGATAGATGCCACTTGCAAGCTGATAAATGCTATAGTGATGCCTTTTTCTCAGATGAACTTTCGTGTTTACTTCTCTAGAAATTTCTTTCTGTACGTCTGTAAAACGAATTGACTCAGCTTTGAATAGCCTGAGCTGAATTTTTTCGACGCCTATTTCTAATTGCATTTTGCCTTCACCTTATATATATATGAGCAAAATAGTAGAACGCAAGCCTAACCCTGTTCCTACTGAGCCGAGTGATGTGAAATTAGAGAAAGAACTCATTATTAACTCAACGCCCACAGAAGTAGAAATTGCTTTGCTGGAGAATGGTAAACTGGTAGAATTGCACTACCAGAAAACCAACACTAATTTTACAGTTGGCGATATTTTCGTCGGGCGTATCAGGAAATTGATGCCTGGTCTCAATGCCGCTTTTGTGGATATTGGCCACAAAAAAGACGCTTTCCTTCATTACACTGATCTTGGACCAAGACTCCGTTCTTTGGTTAAGTACAGCAATGAATCTATTTCAGGGAAGCAGAGCACCCACTTATTAGACCGATTTACCTTTGAACCTGAAATAGTTAAAACAGGTAAGGTTACTCAGGTCTTAAATAAGAGGGAAAAATTATTGGTTCAAATCCTTAAGGAGCCTATTTCTACAAAAGGGCCTCGCCTAAGTTGTGAAGTAACCATTCCTGGAAGGTACGTCGTATTAACGCCATTTTCCGACATCATTGCGGTGTCGAAAAAGATAGGAAGTTCAGACGAAAGAAAGCGATTACGTACTTTGATCGAAAGCATCAAACCGAAAAATTTCGGGCTGATCGTAAGGACGGCAGCAGAGGGGAAACGAGTAGCAGAGCTTCATGAAGAGCTACTGGGGCTGATGTCTAAATGGGAGGAAATCCACAAACAACTACATCAGTCGGAACCGCCTAAAAAATTGTTAAGTGAACTAGATAAAGCTTCTAGTATCTTACGTGATGTACTCAGCGATTCCTTTAATAAAATCGTAGTCAACGATAAAGAATTGTATGAAAATACAAAAACGTTGTTGAGTTCTATATCTCCGGAACAAGTTAATATCGTAAAACATCACAAGTCGAATAAAGCTCTTTTTGATGCCTACGGAGTCAGTCGTCAAATCAAATCTTCGTTTGGTAAGACAGCTACAATGCCTAGCGGCGCATATCTTGTTATTGAATCTACGGAAGCAATGCACGTGGTTGATGTGAACAGTGGGCATAAAGTATCGACTGGAGAACAAGCGCAAGCAGTACTAAATGTGAATTTAGAATCTGCAGATGAGATTGCGCGTCAAATGAGATTGCGAGATATTGGGGGGATCATCATTATCGACTTTATCGATATGAGAAACCCGGAACATAAAAGACAATTGGTAAAAGCCATGCGGGACGCGATGAGAAGGGATCGGGCTCAACATACCATTTTGCCATTAAGTAAGTTCGGTTTGATGCAGATTACGCGTCAGCGGGTTCGCCCAGAAGTGAAAATTAATACTGCCGAAGTTTGCCCTTCTTGTGAAGGTTCCGGAAAGATAAATCCGTCGATTCTTTTGACAGATAATATTGAAAGAGATCTGGAGTACATCTTACAGTCCCGGCCAAACTCTAAGATTCAATTACATGTCCATCCATATATCTACGCTTTCATGAAGCAAGGGCTGCCAAGCATGCAAATGCGCTGGTTTACAAAGTATTTCAAATGGATAAAAATATTTTCTAAGGGTAATTACCAAGTAATGCAATACACTTTCTTTGATGACAATGAAGATGAAATTCGGTTGTCTTAGAAAAATGACTGCTTGTATGAGGAAGGCGCGTTGTGCTATTTACTTTAGAAAAGTGCCCTTATTGGTTTTATATCAATAAGGGCATTTTTCATAAAAGCTATGGCAACTTTTTCCTGCTTTTCTTTGTACATAGGCCTCCGAAGAATCTGAAGCTAAAAGATTGAGTTATATAATAGACTCTATTATTCTAGTAGTTTTGTATTGAAGGGAAATAGGAGGAATCAACGGACGGGAGGATCGAGTCTAGTGGTCTAAATTATTTTTTGTGTAATAAAATAGTATATAGAAAGGCTTACTTATTACCTTGTATGAACTTATGGGTTCTTCACCCTATACAATCTTCTTTCAAAAAAACAATCCCTTAAATGAGTAGAAGAGCGATTTGGTTGGTTATTGGTTTGATGAGTACTGCACTCATCGGGATTGTATTGTTGCAAACCTACTGGATTCGTTCAAATATTCAAGAAAATCAGGATCGTTTTGAGAAAGGAGTATTCTCTGTTCTTAACCGGGTTTCCAGCAAATTGCAGATAGCGGAAGATATGGAGGAAAGTATGGAGGTTATTAACTTAGATGAAGATTTCCGAACCAAGTTATTTAGACAGCTGAGAGGAGCTTCGGAAAACATGGTCGTGGAATTTAACGCAGGAGAGGTACTGTTAGATTCTTTTGTTTTGGGAGGAGAAAGCAATAGAAATATCTACGAACAGTATAGTTCAGACAACGATACTTGTACTTGTCCTAATTGTGAAAGAGAGCGCTCCGAACGTTACCAAAGAATCGTTGACTATAAGGAGCGGAAAGGGCTGATGAAATTACTAAAACCAGAGCCAATTACCCAGCGTATTAATATCAATTACCTCGATGAATTCATTCGGAATGAGATGGCGAATCACGGGATCAAAATCGGCTATGATTATGGTGTTTTTGCTCATAAGGATCGTTCTTTTGTTATTAGAAACGGATTTTATGTAGTGAAAGACAGCAGCCCGCATACGGTAGCTACAGGTTGGAAGAATCTTTTTAACTCAGAATATCGTGTTGATCTTTTTCCAGAGGATATTAATAGCCCTGGATTATTGACCATTTATTTCCCCGGTAGAGCAAGCCTGTTTTGGGGATCGGTTTGGAAAGCATTATTGGCCTCCATCCTTTTCACTGGGATCATTTTATTTTGTTTTGCCTATACGATTCAAGTCATTTTCCAACAGAAAAAATTGTCAGAGATGAAAACAGATTTCATCAATAATATGACTCATGAATTTAAGACACCAATCGCTACAATTTCCCTCGCTGCCGATTCTATGACTAATCCGATGGTGGCAGGAAACCCAGAGAAAATTGGTCGTTTTGCTAAAATTATAAAGCAAGAAAATAAACGAATGAACAGCCAGGTAGAAAAAGTATTACAAATGGCGGTTATTGATAAACGAGATTTTAACTTGAAGTTGACGAATCTAGATATGCATATCATCATTGAGCAGGCCGTTAGAAACTCAAGCCTTCAGGTGGAGCGCAGAGAAGGAAAAGTAAGTACTGACCTAAGAGCTGAAAAATATATGATCCAAGGAGATTTGACCCATGTTTCTAATATTATTAATAACCTTTTGGAGAATGCAAACAAATATTCGCCGGAAAAACCAGAAATTTATATCCATACACGCAATGTATCTAATGGACTTGAAGTTATAGTCAGTGATAAAGGCTTTGGAATGACAAAAGAGGCTAGAAAACACATCTTTGACAAATTTTACAGAGTCCATACCGGTGATCTTCATGACGTAAAAGGTTTCGGTTTAGGACTTAGTTATGTAAAAGCAATGATGACCGCGCATAAAGGACAGATAGATGTCAAAAGTGAATTAGGAAAAGGAAGTAGTTTTATATTATCTTTCCCCTTTGTTCAATATCAGGATTAAAAGAAAAACGGTATTGAATACCCTTGAATTAAAAGTATAAAGCAACGATAAACTCAGATCAAAAGAAAAACCTAATAATTTATGTCAACAGGAAACAAGATACTCCTCGTAGAAGATGATCAAAATTTTGGCGATGTTCTTCGCTCTTACCTCGAAATGCATGACTATGAAGTCACACTAGCTACTGACGGTGAAATGGGATTGTCAACCTATAACAAAGACAGTTTCGACCTCGGAATATTCGATGTAATGATGCCTAAAAAAGATGGCTTTACACTGGCTAAAGACATTAGAGACAATGGAGGTACAATGCCGATTATTTTCCTCACGGCAAAAACAATGAAAGAAGACGTACTCAAAGGTTTCAAATTGGGAGCAGATGATTACATATCAAAACCATTCAACTCGGAAGAATTACTATATCGTATTCAGGCCATACTCAAAAGAAGTCAGCAAAAGGTAGATCCGAAGGACGACATCAAGGAGTTCAATATAGGTAAGTATCATTTCGATTTCCCTGTCCGTATTTTAACGGATACAATAACAAAAGAAACGGCAAAACTTTCTCCCAAGGAAGCACAACTGCTCCGTATGTTCTGTCTTAAGATGAATGACGTTTTACCACGTTCCGAAGCTTTGACAAAAATTTGGGGTGAAGACAACTATTTCACTGCTCGTAGTATGGATGTTTTTGTAACGAAACTTCGGAAATACCTGAAAGGAGATACCAATATAGAGATTGTAAACATTCATGGAAATGGTTTCCAGTTGCTGGTAAAAGGAATGGAGGAAGCTTAAGGTAAAAGGGGATAGCAAGCAAGAGTATAATAAAAAGAAGAGCGCCTTACTGAAAGTCAGTAAGGCGCTCTTCTTTTTTACCCTGAGCTGGAAAGGAGGTTAAAAACCATCTGAGATTAAACCTCTTTTGAAGGATCTTCATCAGAAGTAGGAGCACCACCCTGAGGTAAGTCTTCTTCTATTTCTGTATCGTTATCCGAAAGTTTTTCATTGGCTGCATCAAGCTTTGCTTTTACATCAGCTGGGCGCTCACCAATCAATCGTTCTACATCGGATTTCAATAGGACCTCGTTTTCTAACAAGGCATTTGCGAGTATTTCCAGTTCGTTATGTTTTTCACGAAGTAACTTCTGTGCCCGTTCGTATTGTTTCTCTACCAGTACTCGAACTTCTTTGTCTATCATAGAAGCTGTTTCATCGGAGTAAGGTTTGCTAAATTGTTCCTGCATGCCATAGAAGGATACATTTCCTACCTTTTCACTCATACCATATACGGATACCATCCCATAAGCCATTTTAGTTACCTGATCCAAATCGCTTTGCGCGCCAGTGGATATCTTGTCAAAGATCACTCGTTCTGCAGCTCTGCCGCCAAAGGTCATACACATTCTGTCCAGAAGTTGTTCTGTTCTAGTAATGTACTCCTCTTTAGGTAAATACTGCGCATATCCTAACGTGCCAACACCACGTGGAACTATTGTTACTTTTACTAAAGGAGAGGCATGTTCCAAGAACCATCCACAAACCGCGTGACCAGCTTCGTGATAAGCAATGATTTTCTTTTCACTAGGCGAAATGATTTTGTTCTTTTTTTCCAAACCACCAATGGCTCTATCTAGAGCGTAGTTGAAATCATCAAGATCAATTTCCCGCTTGTTGCGGCGAGCAGCGATCAAAGCAGCTTCATTACAAACATTAGCGATTTCTGCTCCGGCAAAACCAGGAGTCATCTCTGCAAGTATCTCTGCTTTTACGCTAGGTCCAATTTTGATGTTTTTCAAATGAACATTGAAGATAGCTTCTCTACCTTTTAAATCTGGGCGATCAATTCCAATCTGACGATCAAAACGACCAGGTCGAAGTAAGGCGCTATCAAGTACATCCGGACGGTTGGTCGCAGCCATGAGGATCACCCCTTTGTCGGTGCTGAACCCATCCATTTCTACCAAAAGCTGATTAAGAGTATTTTCTCTCTCGTCATTACCACCCTGGAAAGCTCCCTTCCCTCTGGCACGACCAATGGCATCAATTTCATCAATAAAAACGATGCAAGGCGCTTTTTCACGAGCTTGCTTAAAGAGATCTCGTACACGAGATGCTCCAACCCCCACAAACATTTCCACAAATTCTGAACCAGATATAGAGAAAAAAGGAACACCTGCTTCACCAGCAACCGCTTTCGCTAAAAGGGTTTTACCAGTACCTGGAGGGCCTACTAATAGAACACCTTTTGGTATTTTACCACCTAGGGAAGTATATTTTTTAGGATTTTTCAAAAAATCAACGACTTCCATGACCTCTTCTTTTGCCTCGTCCAAGCCAGCAACGTCTTCGAAGGTTACGTTTACTTTGGCATTGCCATCGAATAGTGCCGCTTTTGATTTCCCAATATTGAATATCTGTGACCCAGGGCCACCACCACCACCACCTACCCGGCGCATAATAAAGAGCCAGATTCCTACAATAATTAGAATCGGTAGAATCCAGTTGATTATAGTGCCAAGCCAGTTGTGTTTGGTTTCATACTCAGCGTGTACTTTGTCTGCAATAGAAAAGTCTTTTTGAGCAAGTTCTAACTTTTCGTCGAAACGGTCTATCGGACCAATTTCAAAAGTGAAGTGAGGGCGGACAGCGCCGAATTTACCTTCAGCAGCATCCTTGTACTTACTGAGCCTATCTTCTTTGATATACACATGGGCATATTCTTTATTGACGACTACGAGTTTTTTTACATCTCTTGAATTGATCATCGACTCAAACTTACCCCAAGTAATATTTTCATTAGGAGCATTACTGAGGCTATAGAAATTTAATCCAAGGAGAAATAATGCCAGTATTCCGTAAATCCAGTACGAATTGAATCTGGGCGTTACTGGCTTTTGATCGTTATCTTCCATTTGAAGCGGTGTTATTTTTACTTTCCTAGATCGAGTACTCTGATTAATTTGCTCGGTGTACTGCTGTGTAGAAAGTGATAATTATTAATGTTATATAAACTGAACATATTAAGAACAGTAAAATGAAGATTTCGTTTGAAGTAATCGACAGATATAAGGTTTTTTTATGCAAACCTATCTATCTGACCAGACGGATGTCGTCAGATAGATAGGTGACCTATAGATTTTGATACTCCGTAAAGATGCCATCTCCCCATAAATCTTCTAATTCATAAAAGGATCGCTTTTCTTTATAGAAGACATGAACGACGATATTAAAGTAATCCAATAAAACCCATAAAGCATTTTGCTGTCCTTCGAAATGGAGTGGGAGTAGCAAGGCTTCTTTTTTCAACCGGCCATAAATATTATCGGCTATCGATTTAACCTGTGTAGTAGAATCTCCTTCACAAATAATGAAAAAGTTAGTTGGGGCATCATCTAATTGACGAAGGTCTATTTTGACTATGTTTTTACCCTTGATGTCCTGAATGCTATCAATGATTAAAGCATTCAGCTCTTCATCAGACAGCGGCTTTTGTTGTGCTTCTTTTTGTGAACTCAAATTATCTATTTGTTTTAGAGAAAATTAACTCAATGAAAGGTTGTAAAAACCTTTGGCTCGTTGAAATCTATTACGCTTATTTCAGAAGAACCTTGCTAAATTGTATCTTTGTATTCTAACTGAATGTACATAGGTAAAATTACTAAATTATATTTACTTGCATACTATCGAAAACACCCTTTTCATGGGGCGTCATTTAGAGCACCTAAAGACGACTAGTTCTACTAACCAATACGCTATAAAACTTTTATCAAAAAGTAAACCACCTGAAGGAACTGTCATAACGACCGATGAACAGTCCATGGGGCGTGGTCAGATTGGCAGTTCTTGGGAGAGTGCGCCTGGTAAGAACCTGACATTTAGTGTCATTCTCTATCCCACATTTTTAGCGGTGTCAAAACAATTTGCCCTTACGCAATGCTTTGCCCTTGCTGTTGCTGATGCTTTAGACTTTTTTATTCCAGATTCGCTTGCGTTAAAATGGCCAAATGACATTTATGTAGGGAACAAAAAACTGGGCGGAATGTTATTGCAAAGTAGTATTAATCAAACACAGTTACTTCACGCCATTATTGGAGTAGGAATTAATGTCAATCAGGAACTATTTTTATCAGATGCTCCCAACCCCATTTCTCTTAAGCAGACACTTGGTAAAGAAGTTCCTTTGAATAGTCTGATGGCAATCTTATGTTCTGCCATGGAAAAAAGATATTTGCAACTACGTGCAGGCCAATTTGATACCATTAGAAAAGATTACCTGAACAGGCTCTATTACTTTATGGAAGATCGTTTATATAAGCGACCCGATGGAAACTTCTTCGAGGGGAGAATTGTAGATGTATTACCTGATGGGAAGTTATTAATGATCCACGATAAGGGAGAGGAGACTTTTGGGATGAAAGAGCTAAGTTTTATTCATTAGCTGAAATTATAAATCCATAACCCAGTTTTGCCGGATTATGGATTTGTATGAAGAGGTTAAGTCTTCCTTCTACACTCGCTTTATATTCGCTCCTAAAGCATTTAATCTTTTATCAATAAATTGATAGCCTCGATCAATTTGATGAATATTTTTGATGACGGATTTTCCTTTAGCGGAAAGTGCTGCTATAAGTAAAGCAACTCCCGCTCGGATATCGGGTGAAGTCATCTCAATACCCCTTAGTTGTTGGCTTCTGTTTAAGCCAATAACCGTAGCTCGGTGCGGATCACAAAGAATGATTTGTGCCCCCATGTCAATCAACTTATCCACGAAAAACAACCGGCTTTCAAACATTTTTTGATGAATCAAAACAGAGCCTTTTGCCTGCGTTGCAATCACTAACATAATACTCATAAGGTCAGGTGTAAATCCAGGCCAAGGTGAATCATAAATGGTGAGAATAGAACCATCAATGAAATTTTGAACTTTGTAAGACTTTTGTGGAGGAACATGAATGTCATCTCCTTTGATGTTCAATTTGATACCCATTCGTTTGAAAACAGGTAGTGTATTACCAAGCTGATCAACAGCACAATTTTTTATGGTGATGTCGGATTGCGTCATCGCAGCTAGGCCGATGAAGCTGCCAATTTCAATAAAATCAGGTAAGATGCGATGCTTTGTTCCTCCTAGTCGTTCAATTCCTTCTATGGTTAATAAGTTGGAACCGATGCCAGAAATCTGAGCGCCCATGTCATTCAACATTCTGCAAAGTTGCTGCAAATAAGGCTCACAGGCCGCATTGTAAATCTGGGTCGTTCCCTTTGACAAAGTCGCAGCCATAACAATGTTAGCCGTCCCGGTAACGGAAATTTCATCCATCAGGATGTGCGTACCTTTTAGCTTTTTTGCTTCTAAAAAATAATTGCCCTGGTCGTCATAACGGAAACGAGCCCCTAGTTTTTGAAAACCGAGGAAGTGGGTGTCTAATCGGCGCCGCCCGATTTTATCTCCTCCAGGTTTGGGGAGGTAAGCTCTGCCAAAACGAGCCAATAGTGGACCAATTAACATTACCGAACCTCTGATCTTTTTGGCATCTGCCTGAAAAGTAGGGCTGGTGAAAAAATCCAGATCAATCGCATCGGACTGAAAACTATAAGTGTCTTTGTTGATTTTACGAGTCTTTACTTTTAAGCCTTTCAGTAAACTGATCAGACGTTGCACATCTAGAATGTCTGGGACATTGGAAATGGTCATCTTCTCGTCGGTCAATAATACAGCACAAAGAATTTGTAATGCTTCATTCTTAGCCCCTTGAGGCGTAATCTCTCCGGATAGTTTTTGGCCTCCTATTACTTCAAAAGTGTCTTTTTTGGACATAGTTATTTGTTGTGGTTCTTTGATGAATTCCGTGTTTTATACTTCCTCAAAAAGATTCTCAATACCCCCTTCGTTGCTCTACGGTCGTTTTCAGTAGCATCTTATTGAGGAACCACGTTATTTGTCAAAAAAGGTTTATTGTTTGCTATTGTTTCTTCTAATAGTTCGATCGGCACTAAGGTACGGAAGATCTGGAAATAGAAAAGCCGGTTGGAATAAATGATTCCAACCGGCTTTTAAAGAAACATAAATAAGGTATCAAAAAATTATTTCCTTCTATGTTGTTGTTTACCACCATGCCCATTTCGAGAATGCTTTGACCCTTTCGGAGGCCCATTCTTTTTATGGGGACGCTTGTTCTTATGGTGGGAATTGTTATTGTTATTATTGTTACTCAAGCCATCAAGAAAAACCCCATCTTCAACTTGTAGGTCTCCATTGGATAATTTTTGCAGATCTCCTTTGATGACTTCATCACTTACATAATGATCTTTATTCCAGGTTCTATAAGCCAATTTCATGTAAGATGCAATGGCATTAACGAATCCTGTTTTCTTTGAACCATCTTCCATCGCGATGGCTTTTTCCGTTAACTTTTGAACATTGTATCCATAGTGACGGTATCTTGTATCGTTATGAGGATATGCAATTTGGTCGGGCTTCTTTCGAGCACCTTCTCTAGTAGGAATATCGCCAACATCAGGTGTAACATCAATGTCGTAATTCGCAATGTGGAAAACATGTCCCCAGAGCTTATCCTTGTACTCATCAATGCTTCTATTTTGTGGGTTCATCTGGTGCATAAGCAGAATCACTTTTTGAATAAAAGCCTGTCGCATATCTCTATTCTCGATGGTCTTTGCATGTTGGATCAGCAATTGAACGTTTCTGCCATATTCTGGTAGAATCAGCTCCTCTTTTGCTGAATTATACTCCATGTGGTAGTTTTGCATAATATAGGTTTTGAATGTTATTCTACAGTAACCGATTTAGCCAGATTTCTAGGTTGATCCACATTACATCCTCTCATCAAAGCGATGTGGTAAGAAAGCAATTGTAGAGGAATCGAAGAAAGTAATGGAGTTAGAGGTTCATCCGTTTCAGGAATTACGATAGTGTAATCTGCAATCTTGCGAATTTCAGTATCTGATTCTCCAACAATAGCAATAACAATTCCTTTTCTGGCTTTCACCTCCTGAACGTTACTGACTATTTTGTCATAAGAACTCTTATTAGTGGCAATAACCACCACTGGCATATTCTCATCAATTAAAGCGATAGGACCATGCTTCATCTCCGCGGCAGGGTAGCCTTCAGCATGGATGTAAGAAATTTCTTTTAGCTTTAATGCACCTTCCAGTGCTATAGGGAAGTTGTAACCGCGGCCAAGATACAGCGCATTATTCGCATCTTTTATCTTACCAGCAATATATTTTATCTGATCCGATGATTTTTCTAGTATTTGTTCAATTTTACCAGGAATGGCTTCTAACTCTTCCAATAATTGAATGTAATATGATTTAGGAATGGTCCCCCTCTTATATCCAAGGTACAACGCCATTAGCGTTAGCAAGGTAACTTGGCCAGTGAATGCTTTGGTGGAGGCTACTCCAATCTCTGGCCCTACGTGGATATAGGAACCAGCATCTGTTATTCTGGAGATAGAAGAACCGACTGAGTTTACAATACCGTATAACAAAGCCCCTTTCTCTTTAGCCAATTCTAAAGCAGCTAAAGTGTCGGCGGTTTCTCCTGATTGAGAAAGTGCGATGACCACATCGTCTGAATTGATGATCGGATTACGATAGCGCAATTCAGATGCGTACTCTACTTCCACAGGGATTCTGGCTAGCTCTTCAAAGAGGTATTCTCCAATCAAGGCGGCATGCCATGAAGTACCACAGGCCGCAATGATGAACCGATTGGCTTTAGAGATGCGCTCAGAAACTTCTTCTATGCCGCCCAATTTGACCCATTGTTCCGCAGCACTAATTCTTCCACGCATGGTCTCTGCTACCGTACGTGGTTGTTCATAAATTTCTTTCAGCATGAAATGCTCATAATCTCCTTTTTCCATTTCCTCGATCTGCATATCCAAATGCTGAATATATGGTGTCTGAATTTCGTTTCCGATATTTTTGATTTTCAACTCAGAACCTCTAGTGACTACTGCAATCTCCTGGTCATTCAGGTAAACAACATTCTTTGTATATTCTGCGAGTGGCGTTGCATCAGAAGCAATAAAAAATTCTTCATTTCCAATTCCGATAACTAATGGACTTCCTTTCCGGGCAGCAACCAACTTGTCGGAATCATCTTTATCCATAACAACAATCGCATAGGCTCCTACCACCTTAGTAAGAGCAATACGTACTGCTTCTTCCAGGCTTAGATTTCCATTTTTTTTCAATTTTCCAATAAGATGAATTAAAACCTCTGTATCTGTTTCGCTGGAAAAGACATGACCATCTTTGATTAAGGCCTCTTTGAGGACTGCATAGTTTTCAATAATTCCATTATGAATAAGAACTAAGTCGCCTGTATTGGAGGTGTGTGGATGCGCATTGATGTCATCAGGCTTACCGTGAGTCGCCCACCTTGTGTGTCCTATGCCAATGGTTCCTTCCAGATTCTTGTCTCGTGAAAAGTTGATCAAATCCTGAACCTTTCCTTTGCATTTGTAAACCTGTAATTTTCCATTTTTAATGGCAATCCCTGCACTATCATAGCCTCTGTATTCTAGCCTTTTCAGTCCGTTTATCAGGATAGGATAGGCCTGTTTTTTTCCGATATAAGCGACAATTCCACACATAGGGTTAATAGTTTTTAGGTGATGTATAATGAGTGATGTGTAATAATTATTCTGGTAGTTTAGTGTAAACCACGTTTAGCTTGGCGGGGTATTGACTATGGTCCGGGCCATAAATGGTCATTCGGGAAACCTGTTCTGCTTTTGGGAAAATGACTAGATATAAAGGTTCGTTCTTAATATCCGCGAGATCCTGAAAAACAGCGGAGAGGTTAAAGGTATATTCTCTCAGTGATTCATTTTCTACTACCTGGCCTCCAAATAGGGTAAGATTACCTCTGCTAATAGCAAAGAGAACATCATCGATAGCTTGATACGTGCCATCTACTGTCCTTGTTGCAACAATGATCTGGAATGGTGTATTCCTATCCTCATCCTCTGGGCTGGCAACCGTAATGGTAAGGTCCGCTTTATTAATGATGGTGTTCTTTAAAGCATCTGCATAAGGAATTTCTATTTCTATATTAGGACCTATTAGCGCTTGAAGGTACAATTGCTCATCGCCGGTAGCAACCTGATCGAAGGCCGCTTCTACTTCTGGTGAAAAATTAGATATAACATTGTTAGACTTTGCGACATACGTATCAGATGGAGAATTTGTATAAATAGAATGGCGACGATTAAATATTGTATCCCCTGTTACGGAAGGATAGCTGTAAAAAAAAGTCATGCCCGCACCTATTGACGTAGCACTAACAAACTGATTCAAATCGAGGGCAACCATCCCTTCGTCAGTTGAATTTACAGACCTTATGTGAAGACCGTTAAAGAACTCTTGAAGTTTTAGTGTCGTTTGCATAACACTATCAACGTCAATGGACAAATCAGTAAATTCTTCGCCAAAGCTAAGGTCTAATGGTATCCTTAAGTGGTCGCTTATCTCACTGGTATCTGTTATGCTGGTACCAGTAGATACAATATACTCTGTTGTTAAAATGTATTCAATAGCAGCTGTATCCTCACTCGGTGTGAAAGTGAGAGAGCCAACAGGGCTAGGATCATAGTTGAAAGTCGTGGTAGTGTAATAGGTCTCCCCTATGTTCATCTCTTCCGTCATACGGTAAACTTCAAAAGTAAAGACCTCGTCAAGATTACCATAGTAATTGTTGAAGTTGTAAGGAAGGTGTAAGAACACAGAATCAAGTGTGCCTGTAAAAAATTCATCAGGAGGGGCTGTTCCTACTCTAAATTGTGTGAAAATACTAGCAGACATTTCTCCCATGATTTCATCGTCGTAATTACCACATAGGAAAGTAGAAAAAGCGGTATTGATAACTGGTGTGAAAACTTCGAGACTATCATCTTTGATTGTCGTCATCTTAAGGCTGAATGTATCTGTTGCAAATACATCCGCCGATTCCTGTAGTTCCGATCCGATAGTCGTTGGTTCTGCACAAGAGAATAAAAGCGTTATCACTGTGAATATGAAGATACTTTTAATCGCAAAATAATTTTTCATGTTTTTTTTGATTGTATAATGAGTGAAGAGGTAGCTATTTAAATAATGACATTAAAGTAGATACCATAACCACTTCATGATGTTTTGATTGTAGGAATAGTTGCTTGTAGTACGGATACTGACCTAGCGGGCTAAATTGAACCTTCCGTGAAAATATAACGCAATTAATCAATGTAAGTATTACACAAAGAATAATTTGACAATCTTTCATTGTGGAATGCTTAAGCTAAGGTTCTCTACCTGAGTAAGTTAAGCTCTACCTAAAAGCTTCCAGATTGTCAAGTTATTTTTTGTTGTTGTTAAGGCGTTGTTGATAGATGTTTTTATCTGAAATTAAAAGAAGGTAAAACAACACTAAGTTGCTTCACCTTCTTTTTTGATACTAAAAGAATTGTATCAGACTTTTATTCAACTTCCTCTTCCTGCTCCATTAAAGAGTTGAAGAACTCAAGATATGCAGGCATGATGTCTTCACTGATATAATCCAGTTTTGGTACGTCTAGTCCGGCTAAAATATCAGTAACAGGAGCGCTTATTTTTTCAGAACCCTGAATGATGGCATCTGAGAACTGAACAGCACCTTCATGCAAAGTTGTTACTTTGTCTTGTTGGTAAGCCGCTAAATCTTCAGGTTCCAGATTGTTAATAGAAGCTTTAGTTAGGAATTCTTCGGTGAAATCTTTTCCAACCTCTTCTCCATAAATAGAGTAAACTACTTTGGACTGCTGGAATAAAGGTTCCGTTTTATACGCCGTTTTAAGATAGAAAGGAACCAAACTTGTCATCCAGCCGTGGCAGTGAATGATATCTGGTGGCCATCCAAATTTCTTAACCGTTTCAATGACGCCTTTGCAGAAGAAAACCATTCGATCTTCATTGTCTTCAAAAGCTTCTCCTTTGTCGTCTTCAAAGACAGACTTACGTTTGAAGAAGTCGTCATTGTCCAGGAAGTAAACTTGAATTCGTGCTCCAGGTAAAGAAGCAACTTTTATAATTAACGGATAATCGTCTTCATCGACAATTATGTTCATTCCTGAAAGTCTTACCACTTCATGTAATCGGTGTCTTCTCTCGTTTATAGTCCCATAGCGGGGCATTAGTACTCTGATTTCCATCCCCTTTTCCTGAACGTATTGTGGTAATTGTCTTGCAATCTCCGCGATTTCAGAAAGTGCAGTATAAGGCTGCATTTCTTGGGTAATGATCAAAACTTTCTTCTTATCCATATTCGCAACAGTATTTTATGTAATGATGTTTTGTATTTCATCTTCAATGAACAACACTGCAAAGTTAGCAAAAATCCCAGACTTTACCGTATTATACAGCCCCTTTGTCTGTTAGGACTCTTAATAAAAACCACTATATTCGCTCGCTTTTACACAGAAAATATCTAATTTTTTGCATCGTTTAGCAGAAACCAGTATTTCAAGGGAAAAGTATTCCGTAAAACAGCTGTTATTCAGGTTTTAATGCATGTAAAATTAAACTAAGATGATTTTATTTAAAAAAGAGAAAGACCTTAAAGCCTTTTTCAAACGTAAGAAATCAGAAGAACCCAATTGTACTTTTGGCTTCGTTCCAACAATGGGTGCCCTTCATCATGGGCACCTTTCCTTAATTAAACGTTCTCTTTCTGAAAATAGCTATACGGTCTGTAGTATTTTTGTGAATCCAACGCAGTTTAATGAAAAAACGGACTTAGATAAATATCCCCGAACTATAGAAAATGATATGGCTTTACTGGAAGCGGCTGGGAATAGCATTCTGTTCTGGCCAGTTGCGTCTGAAGTTTATCCACCAGGTTTAAAGACGAAGCTTTCTATTTCTTTTGAAGGATTGGAAAATGTAATGGAAGGCTATTTCCGCCCGGGGCACTTCGACGGAATGGCTCAGGTAGTCAAAAGGCTTCTCGATATGGTAGAACCGGATCGCCTATATATGGGACAAAAAGACTTTCAGCAGGTTGCTATCGTTCGCAATATGATTGAGCAATTATCAATTCCCATTGAACTGGTGATGTGTCCTATTATTCGAGAAAAAGATGGGTTGGCAATGAGTTCACGTAACGTTCGATTGCCTAAAAAACATAGAATCCAGGTGCCCGTTCTACATAAAACGCTGAAAGCGGTAGCCCGAAAAATAAAGAAACAAAAAGACATTCAAACGTTGAAAGAATGGGCTACAAAGCAGTTGTCTTTACCTGACATCAAACTAGAATATTTTGAAATAGCAGATGGACGAACCTTACAGTCCATTTTGGCTGTAAACGAGTCTGATTATATCGTCGCTTGTCTGGCCGTATGGATTGGAGAAGTTAGACTAATTGATAATATGGTTCTAGTTGAAGCGAAAAATTAATGCTGGATTTGTAATGAAATGATATCCGGCATAGGGTTCTAAAATTTTATACTTTTGCATTATGTTAATACAAAGATTCAAATCAAAAATACATCGGGCTATTGTAACGCAAGCCGATCTTAATTACATGGGAAGCATCACTATTGATGAAGACCTAATGGACGCGGCCATATTACAGGAAGGCGAACGGGTGCAAATTGTTAATAATAACAATGGTGCCCGACTCGAAACTTACGTCATTAAAGGCGAACGTGGGTCTGGTGTTATTTGCCTTAATGGAGCTGCCGCTCGAAAAGTAGCAGTTGGAGATATCGTCATCATCATCAGCTATGGTTTTATGGACTTAGAGGAAGCTAAAAAATACAAACCAGCTTTGGTATTCCCTGATGAAAATAATCTTTTGTCATAAATCCCGCTTACTAAAGCTGCCGCTAAACCTAAGGCGAAAAAGGAGAAATGAGATGAATTTGAAAACGGTTAATTGATTCTCTAATTGGATAATAATCAATAGGTGTGACATTAAAAAGCCGGGCTAACTTAGTTAGCCCGGCTTTTTAATGTCATTTTTTTATAGAAAGAATTAGGCGATTAGTGGCCTTTAACCGCTTCTCCTTTATTCGCTTTTGCAATAGCTTCTTCCAAAGCTTCTTCATCTCCAGGAGAGTAACCATTGTGCTCGTATACAATATGGCCATTCTTGTCAATCACATAAGTCTGAGGAGGATTCTGGAAACCTAAAGCTCTTTGCAATTCTTGGTTAGAGTCACTAAGCACGGTGTAATCCCATTGGCTACTTTGTACTTTAGCTTTTGCAAGACGCTGCTTTACATCTAAAGTAATGGCTAGTAATTCTACATCGTAGCTTTCTAACCAATCTGGATAAATTTCTGCAATATTGGACAATTCTCTTTTACAAGGGCTACACCAGGTTGCCCAAAAACAAAGAACGGTTACTTTTCCATCAGTAGCGTAGTCTTTCATGCTGACCGTTTTACCTTCAAGGGTTTTTACATTAACATCCGGAAGAGTCTTTTGCGCGAAAGTGTTGGTAGTAAAACAAACGGCAAGTAATAAAAGTAGCGATTTTATCAATTTCATAAAGTAAATGTTTAAATAGATTTTTTAATGATAGTATTGTAGATCTAGTACTTCAGACGTAAAATTAGCAGTTTTAATTTTTTATTAGCTAAAATCTCAAAACCTTAAGCTATTTTTGAACTTGTTTAAAAGGTAGACGACAATCTATTTCTTTTTTGAGTCGTAAAACCGACTTCCTCCCCGTTTAACTTATCTTTAACGCCCCTTGTATGAACCTTCGACATTATTTCGTCGATTCATCATTTAGACGTAGAGAGAGTGTTTTTGTCACGAGGGGTAAAAAGAACTTTTTTTACTAGGGGAGACTTGGCTGGAAAACGACATCAAGAAATAGAAAACTTTTGTTAACTAGTACAAAAAAAAAATAACCCGGCTGACCGGAACGGGCTGGTTTCAATAACTTTAATTGATCAAAAATCACTTTATGAGAATTTTATGTACCTGTATATTTGCGCTGTTCTTTTTTAGTGCAAGCGTCTTTGCGCAAAATGGAGGACGCCTTTCGGGTAGTCTCGAAGCCAATGCTAATTTCTTTATAAGAGACTCCGCGATCGGAGCAGCAGGAATACCACAATACGACAAGCAACTTTACGGCTCAGAATCTTGGATGCAACTGAATTACAGCAATTGGGGCTTCGATGTAGGTCTTCGATTTGACTTGTACAACAATTCCAACCTCATCGATCCACTCACCGCTAGTAATGGTCAAGGGATAGGTCGTTGGTACATCAAAAAGAAATTGGATAAATTCGGTATTTCAGCGGGTTACCTTTATGATCAGATAGGCTCTGGTATCATCTTCCGGGCCTTTGAACAAAGACCATTAGCGATTGATAACTCCTTATATGGTTTGAGGTTAACTTACCAACTGACACCAGATTGGGAACTCAAAGCTTTTTCTGGAAAGCAAAGAAACATAGATGCTTTTGTAGACGAAGAATTCGGAGGAACTCCTATATTCAGTACCATTGTCAAAGGTTTTAGTGCAGATGGTTTTATCTCTCTTGGAGAAGAAGGAGCCATTTCTTTAGCTCCTGGTTTTGGGGTAGTTAACAAGACTTTTTCAGAAGCGACAATTGATCAGGTGGTTGGAGTATTGCAAACTTACCGAAAGGAAGATCAGGTAAAACCTCAATATAATACCTACGCATTCTCTTTGTATAATTCCTTGTCTTATGGTAAACTTAACTGGTATGTTGAAGGAGCTTATAAAACTAAAGATGTAGTTGAAGATCCAAACCTAGAAAGATTTAGCCTTTCTGGCCTTCCTGTCCTAGGGGGACTTACAAACAACACAGGAACTGTTGTCTACACCTCTTTGGCTTATGCATCTAAAAAAATAGGTGTAACGCTGGAAGGAAAAAGAACAGATAATTTCAAATTCAGATCCAATCCTTTTGTTTTACTCAATCGAGGTATTGTTAACTTTTTACCTCCAATGACTCGTGACAATACTTACAGGCTGACATCCCGATATAGCGCAGCAACTCAGGAATTAGGAGAACAGGCAGTTCTGTTAGATATTCGATATTCGATAAACAAAAAATTTAAAGTAAGCTTTAACTTCTCTAATATTACGGATCTTGATAATGACCAATTGTATCGCGAAATTTTTACAGAAGTGTATTATAAATACAAGCGTAAATGGTCTTTAAAAGGTGGCGTGCAATATCAGGAATACAATCAATCAGTATATGAAGTAAAAGATGAGCCATTGTTGAAAGCAGTGGTTCCTTATGCTGACTTCTTATACCGTTTTACTTCGAGAAGATCTCTGCGACTAGAAGCACAGTATATGAGTACGAAACAGGACTTTGGTAGTTGGATGTTTGCTCTGGCAGAATTTAATATTAATTCACATTGGTCCATCGTTGTATCTGATATGTATAATTCTTCTCCAACGGAAAAGTATGACAAAATTCATTATCCCCGTTTTGATGTTTTCTATAATTTCAAATCCAACCGCTTTGGTTTAAGTTATGTGAAACAAGTAGAAGGTGTTGTTTGTACTGGAGGGATCTGCCGATTGGAACCCGCCTTCAGTGGCGTGAAATTTAATGTAACCTCTGGTTTCTAATAAAGGATCAACCAATTATTATTACTCTTGAAAATAAGATAAAATATATAAGTATGAAAAATCTATTCTCTCTTTTAGTTGTTTTCCTATTCTTATTTACTGCTTGCGAAGAGCAAATGGTAGTTGTACCAGAGCCTACTCCCCCAGATACAAGTCGTAAAGTACTGATTGAAGAATTTACAGGAGGCGCCTGCTCAGCTTGTCCTCAAGGAGCTTCTGCGATCCAGGATTTAGTAGAGCTTTATGGGAAGAGTATCGTAGCGGTAGCTGTACATACTACTAAAGTAGGACCAATTGGAGATCCTGCATCTGGCGCTAAATATAATTTCCAAACTGATTATGGAGATCAAATTGCAGAATATATGGAAACTAACGGACCGATTCCAGCAGCAGCGATCAATCGGACGTTATTTCCAGGTAACGATTTAGCAGTTGTTCCTTTCATCGCTTGGTCAGATTTAGTTGTTCAGGAATTAGAAGAAGAACCCGAAGCACTAATGGGGCTTAGAGCAACGTATGATTCAGAAACAAATACTTTGGTTGTGGATGGAAGTGTCACCGCTTCTCAGCGAATGGAAGGAGATATTCGGGTGACAGCTTACATCACAGAAAGCCATATTATTGATGCACAACTGAACGGAACTAACCTAGAGCTAGAATATGAGCACAATCATGTTCTGCGTACGGCATTAGCTTATACTGGACAGCAAACAGCAACAGTAGAAGGGACTTCCATTACGACTCCAATAGCAACAGGCCAAATTGTGACTTTTGAATTTGCTCCTTTTGAAATGCCAAAAGATGCAGCTGGTAATTTAGCATGGAGGCCAGAGCATTGTTACGTTGTTACATTCATATCCAGATATGATTTAGCGACAGGGTCTCGCGAAGTATTGCAAGTAGAGGAGGTTGATCTTATTCAATAATGATATTTTATTGCAGCCTAGATCATAGGCTGTATCGAACTTTCTAGAGAAAAGCCAGTATGACGTGATCATGCTGGCTTTTCTGTTTTTTTAGAGATGAAGAATGAATAAATGCATGATTTGAAAGGAAGGTTTTTAATGACTATTGATTACTCAAAATCAACCATAAACCTCCCCCTTTCATTCTTCCTTTCAAATACCTATCTTTGCGTCCAATTTTGCGTAATCACAAACTAGAATTTGACGTATGAATGTTTCATTAAGCTGGCTAAAAGACTACCTCGATATTGAACTCCCTGCTGAAAAAATTAGCGAGATACTCACGAGTATTGGCCTGGAAGTAGAAGGAATGGAGGAAATTGAAAGCATTAAAGGAGGTCTGGAAGGGATTGTAATTGGCCATGTGAAAACCTGTGGACAACATCCCAATGCAGATCGGTTGTCTCTGACTACCGTTGATGTAGGAGAGGAGGAGCCTTTGCAAATTGTTTGTGGTGCACCAAACGTAGCTGCCGGACAAAAAGTATTGGTCGCTACGATAGGTACAAAGCTGTATGATAAAGAAGGCAAAAGCTTTGTTATTAAAAAAGGAAAAATGCGTGGCGAAGTGTCTGAGGGGATGATTTGTGCAGAGGACGAACTCGGCTTGGGCGAAAGTCATGATGGAATTATGGTTTTACCTGAAACGGCTACCATTGGCCAGCCAGCTAAGGAATATTTCAATATTGAATCTGATATTGTTTACGATATTGGTCTGACACCGAACCGTTCGGATGCAACCAATCACATTGGTGTCGCAAAAGATTTAGCGGCAGCACTGAAAATAAACTATGAAGGATCTGGGGAAGTGAAACTTCCGAACACGGAAGCCTTTAAAGTAAATAACAATACACTTGCTATCCCGGTAGAAGTAGAAAACATTGCAGCTTGTCCGCGTTATGCTGGGGTTAGTATCAGTAAGGTGACCGTTGGCCCATCTCCAGATTGGATGCAAAAAAAATTAAATGCCATAGGTGTTCGTCCCATCAACAACATTGTAGATGTGACCAACTTCGTTTTACACGAATACGGACAACCTTTACATGCTTTTGATTTCGATCAAATCAAAGGACGTAAAATTATTGTTAAGAATTTGGCAGGCGGGACCTCTTTTGATTCTTTAGATGAGGTAGAAAGAAAACTACACGAAGAAGACTTGATGATCTGTGATGGAGAATCGAATGGGATGTGCATGGCGGGTGTTTTTGGAGGAATCAAATCGGGAGTGACTGAGGGGACTAAAAATATATTTTTGGAAGCGGCTTGTTTTGATGCAAAAACAATTCGTAGAAGCAGTACTCGTCATTTGCTGAGAACGGATGCGGCTACTTGTTTTGAAAAAGGAGTAGATCCTAATATAACAATAGACGCACTTAAACGAGCTGCCCTTTTGATCACAGAATTAGGAGGAGGAGAAATCGCTTCTGAGATTGTGGATCTATATCCTTCTCCAGTGGCAAAGCATGAGATAGAGATCTCTTACCAAAATATCAACCGATTAATTGGAACTGATATCCCCAAAGAAAAGACACAGGCAATTTTGGCCGCTTTGGAAATGGATATAACTAATGACAACGGCGAAAGATTCACAGTAGCGGTACCTACTAACAAGGTAGATGTATTACGCGAAGCAGATGTTATTGAAGAAATTTTACGTATTTATGGTTTCGACCAGGTACCTCTTTCGGGGCATTTAAAAATGGCAGTTATCCCAACTAGGCAACCTGAGCCGCAAAAAGTACGTAACACAGCAGGAAGTATGTTAGCGGCTAAAGGTTTTAATGAAATAATGGCGCTCTCACTGACACAGTCAAAGTATTTTGAAGAGACTTATCCAGTGCCGAAGGAGGAGCTTGTTTTTGTTAACAACACCTCTAATATTCATCTGAACATCATGAGACCAACGATGTTGTTCGGTGGGTTGGAGTCTGTTTTACACAACCAGAATCGACAGCAGGCGAATGTCAAGTTATATGAGTTCGGTCGTTCTTACAAAAAGAAAGACGAAGCGAACTTTGAAGAAAAGGAACACCTTTGCGTATGGATGAGTGGACAACGAGAGCCTGAAGGATGGTTGAATAAAGATAAAAATGAAGTGACTTACTACAGCCTTAAAGCATTAGTAGCACAAGTGTTAGAGCGACTAGGGGCGAGTGGTTTTCAGCAGACAGCGATTAACGACGAGACCTTTTCTTACGGAATGCGCTATCACAGAGGCCCTCAGGTTTTGGTAGAGTTTGGTGAAGTAAAGAAATCTATTCTCAAAGCGATGGGAATCAAACGAAGTGTTTTTTACGCAGATTTCAACTGGGAATCCCTGATGAAAGTAGTTAAGAAGCATAAAATAGGATTTGTACCATTGAGTAAGTTTCCTACCGTTCGTAGAGATTTAGCCCTTGTTATCGAAAATTCTGTTAATTTTGAGGATATTGCAGGAATAGCCCGTAAGACAGGTAAGAAGTTGCTCAAAGAGGTAAATCTCTTCGACGTTTATGAAAATGAAAAGCAGCTAGGCAAGGACAAAAAGTCGTATGCAGTGAGTTTTATCTTTGAAGATTCGTCTAAAACCTTGAAAGACAAGGATGTGGATAAAATTATGCAGCAATTAATTCGTTCTTATGAAGAGAAAGTAGGAGCGATTATTAGAAAATAAATAACCCTTGGCGAATGCTCAAAAAGAAATGAGCTAGATCAAAGAAGCAAAATATCGATTATGCAAGAGTTACTGATAAATAAAGTAGCACAAATAGAACAGAAAGTGAGGCAGTTGGCTGCCAAGCTACAGACCTTGCAACGGGAGCACGAAAAGCTAAAAGGGGATTACAAAACGCTCCAATCTGAAGTGATTCAGAAAAACACAAAATTATTAGCACTAGAAAAACAGACAAAAATATTACCTTTAGCGTGGAAGAAAGATAAAGTAGCGGAATTGAAAGATAAGAAAATGAAAAAGGAGATTGCCCAATACATTAGGGAAATTGATAAATGTATTGAATGGCTGCAAAACAGCTAGATAGTTATGGACGAAAAGGAACTTAAAAATATAACGGTACTTATTGCCGGACGTCCCTACCCACTGAGAGTTGAAGAGGCGGATGAAACATCTGTACGACAGATTGTTAAGGAGGTGAATGAAAAAACTAGCAACTTTCAATTGAACTATAACAAAAAGGATAAGCAGGACTGCCTTTCTATGGCGCTACTGACTTATGCGGTTGATTTGCATAAATGGAGAACTGGTAAACAGCAATTGGAAAATAAGGAAGCAGGTAATGCCTCTGAAAATCCCAAAATGAATGCTGTTTCTGAAAAAATAGAACAACTCGACCAGTTACTCGACACACTCCTTAAATAGTCTCCTAACTATTCTTCTATTCTTCCAACTTCTGGTATGTATTGATTTAAAGCCTCCTTTTGCTTTATCTACTTAAAGTAGATTGGTTTTAAGAAAAACAGAAAAATATTTAACTCACATAAAATTGATTCATAGTTTTTAGGTTTAGGGCCAAAACAGAACAAAAGATCAATTTTTATATAAAACCGCTTATCATCATGGAAATAGGAATAGGATTGATTGCCGGCGTCATCGTTGGCGTAATAATAGGCTTTCTGATTGTTCAAGGAATGATCAAAAAATCAAATCAGGCGAAAACGGAAGAGAACAACCGAAAATCTGATCTGATTTTACAGGAAGCTCACCTTGCTGCTAAAAGAGTCACTGAAGACGCAAACGTAAAAGCTGATCGCGTAATAGCAAAAGCAGAACAAAAGAACGAAAACATCAAGCGAAAAAAAATTCAGGAAGCGAAAGACCGTTTCAATAAAATGCGTTCTGAATTAGACAAAGAAAAAGCACAACACAAACTGGACTTGAAAGACCGAGAAGTAGATGTAGTGAAAAGGGAAGAAGGCCTTAAGCAAAAAACAAACAAGTACAAGAATATTGAAGCAGATCTGGAACAACGAGAATCGGAGGCTAAATCCATTCGAAGTAACCTCGAAACACAGTTGAAAGTAGTGACTAAGAAAAAAGAGGAGTTGGAGAAATCTAGTGAAGAGCACATCCGTGCCTTGGAGAATGTAGCGCGCCTCAGCGAGCAGGAAGCTAAAGAGCAAATCCTAGAAGCGGTAAAAGGTAAAGCACAAAATGATGCGATGGCCTTGATTAAAGACACCATTCAGGACGCTAAAGTAACGGCAAATAAAGAAGCGAAAAAGATCGTGATCCAAACGATTCAAAGAATGTGTGCGGAGTATACGATTGAAAATACCGTTTCTGTTTTTAACCTTGATTCGGATGACCTTAAAGGTCAAATCATCGGACGTGAAGGTCGTAACATTCGTGCCTTAGAAGCAGCCACTGGTGCCGAAATCGTAGTAGACGATACACCGGAAGCTATTGTTATTTCCAGTTTCGATCCGATTAGAAGAGAGGTTTGTCGCCTTTCCTTAAAACGATTGGTAGCGGATGGTCGTATCCATCCAGCACGTATTGAAGAAGTCGTTGCAAAAACAAGAAAAGAACTGGATGAGCAAATCGTAGAAATCGGTCAACGTACTGTTATCGAATTGGACATTCACAACCTTAGCGCCTACATGGTAAAGATGGTTGGACGTATGCGTTTCCGTTCTTCTTACGGACAAAACCTTTTGAAGCACTCTATAGAAACGGCTCACCTTTCTGCGATAATGGCTGCCGAATTAGGGCTTTCGCCAAAGCAAGCTAAGATGGCCAAACGTGCGGGGCTACTTCACGATATTGGAAAAGTAGCAGAGGAAGAAACAGAACTATCTCACGCATTAATGGGAATGAAACTTTGTGAGAAACACAAAGAACACCCGATCGTAGCGAATGCAGTAGGAGCTCACCACGATGAAGTAGAAATGACAAACATCATTTCTCCAATCGTTCAAGCTTGTGATGCCATCTCTGGTGCGCGACCAGGTGCTCGTAGAGAAATTTTGGAATCTTACCTCAAGCGAATCGGCGAATTGGAAGAGTTGGCAATGGGACATGAGGGCGTACAAAAAGCTTATGCAATGCAAGCAGGGCGTGAACTTCGTGTAATCGTTGAATCTGATAAAGTAAGCGATAAAGTAGCGGATGACATATCCTTCGCAATCTCTCAGAAGATACAGGACGAAATGCAATATCCTGGACAGATTAAAGTGACCGTGATTCGCGAGAAGCGCGCAGTTTCGTTTGCGAGATAAGAAGAATTATTTTTTAGCAAAAACGGCTGCTTCTTTTTGGGAGCGGCCGTTTTTGTTTGGAAATGGGTTAAGAGAATTTAATTTACCTCAATTCTCCTTTTACAAAGTACATCCCAATCTCCCCTAAATTTTTGATTGGAATATTTCCTCTGCTTTCACAATCAAATTCCTTTTTGACAATGGAGAAAGTCGCAGAGGAAATATTCACTTTCCCAGCTTCACTATTGGACTCTAGTCGCGCTGCAATATTTACTGTATCTCCCCAAACGTCATAAGCGAACTTTTTAGAACCCACAACGCCAGCTACTAATGGACCGGTGTGAATACCAATTCTGGCCTCGAAAAAAGGTTCTTTATTTCAGCTATCTGTTTTTCGTAGAGCGCAACTTGTTGCTTGTCTTTATCTTGTAATGCCAGCCATTTTAAATTTTCCAGATTATCAATTCGTAATGCTTGATGGTCTATGCCGGCCAGGTAAAATAAGCTTTGTTTGAATATTTTGATCGCTTCCTTACGATTCTTTTTCACCCGTTTTGATAGTTTGATTAATGATAGTCCCTCCCTGTTTAAGGCAATGGCTGACTGCTTTTTATTCTTGTTGTTTTCTGCTAGTTGAAAAGCCAGTTGAGCTTGTTCGATGGCCTTGCTGTACGTCTGCTGTTGCTGAAGTATCAGCTTCTCAAATGGAGTAGACGCATTTTGTTGGCTATTACCAAGGAAGGGGATTAGAAGAAATATGATTATTTGAGTTAAAGGTAAAGTTGGTTTGATGGGTAAATTAATGGGGAATAACTTA
>JBLHRR010000009.1:0-75552 GCA_047626155.1 Saprospiraceae bacterium
TTAATGTTTAGTTGTATGTCTTTTAATGCTTGTCTCTCGGTTCGAGCTTTAGTGGGTATCGTTTTTTGATGAATGGAGTAAATTCATATCTAAAAAATGTATCATAAAATAATTTAATAAATCCCCTTATTACCGCCATTAATCACTCGTTTACAAACAATTATCACAAAAAAGGCCAGACACTTAAGCAAGTGCCTGGCCTCTTTAATTAGCGTTGAATGACTATTTCAAAACCTCTACTTTTTTATTCACCGCTCCTTGCTCGAACTGAATGTCAAGGAAGTAAATTCCTGGAATCCAGTTGTTTACATTGAGTTGTGATTTTTCGGTAGGAGCTTCTATTTGCTCGATTAGCTGCCCTAAGGTATTGTAAACCTTGATTTGTGTCGGTATTTCTAAGCCAGTAGTGAAAATATTTAAAGTTTCCTGCGCAGGGTTAGGGAAAACTGTGACGGAATTGTCAAGTACCTTTTCCAGGCTAGTGGTCAAATCGATAATTGCAGTAGGAGTCTCCAAGCTGATCCTAGCTTCCTCATAAGTAATCGCTACAACATTGGTAATCTCCACAGCCAGTTCCGATTTTCCGGCAATGTCATCTATGATACCAATGAAATAGGAAATGGTACCAAAGCCAGCAGTGTCTTCATGATCAGTTCTGGTGATGGCAACTTCTATGATGCCTTCATCAGCAAAGCTTTTATCAATACTGATCAATTGAGTATTTTGCTCTCCCAGCCAACTACTACCTGTTTCTACATAGACACCAGCTTCATCCATCATCGTTGGGTCGTATTCTACCGTAAAAGCAATACCGTATATTTGATCAACAGGTGTATCCTGATCTCCGAGGATAATTGGCGCTACAAAAGCTTCTCCTAAAGTGATTTCATCAAAATCCGGTAAGTCGATAAAAAAGGAAGGAGAACCAGACGCAATATCGATCTCCTCATAGGGGAGGACCGTTCCGTGCGTTTCATCGTAATTATTTTCTATGGCTGTAAGGTCAATGTTATTTATTTCGCCATCGCCATTACAATCCGCATGTTTCCAATTGGCTCCATTTGCAAAAGTACCTGCCCAATTGTCTCCCTCAAAGCTCATCCAGTCGATGGCCGATACTGCTCGTTCCGCTCCTGTTTCACCATAAGTAACACCAATGTTCAAGAGGTCAAAATGATTGGAAATGAAATCCAGGTTTACATCTCCAGGCCAAATGGGCTGCGGAGCTTGACAGTCAATAGGACCAATCGTAGCCGAACCCGTACAGCTTGTATTCGCAATATCTACAACAATGAATTCATAGGTAGTGATGGGATCTCCAGTAAAAGGCCCCAACTCAATGGGAAGGTCCGCATAGTCAAAAGCCCCATAATTGGTTCCGTTTCCAAGCACTAGAAACCCTAAGGCCCCATTGCCTTGTACTTCTAAATCGAGACTGATCATGAAATTGAAATCAGCAGCACAAGGCTGCTCTTCCAACAGTACATTTACGATTTCACAAGCGCTACAATCCAATGCTTCAAATTCTGCAACTGCACAGCACTGATCGCTGTCATTATTACAAACAGTTATCACGTCGTTGGCATTCCCACTCGCGGGGAAGGAAGGGATCGTAAGTGGCAATTGATTGTAGTTGTAAGTGTCAATGAAATTGCCGTTAACTGAATAAACGTCGAAGAGATCCGAGTTTACATTTTCATAATCAAAAAGAATTAATACAGAATAACTTCCATCCGGATTGCAAGTAAGTGGATAAACATCCAGGTTGCTGATTTCACAATCTCCTCCGTTTGTACAATCTTCGGACTCAATTTGGGTAAAACCACCACAGTCAGGTTGATCACTATCCGAAATGATAAATTCGTAAACCATTCCATTGGCTTCAAAAGGTCCAAGAGTGATGAACAAATCTGCATAAGCAAAATTTCCATAGTTCATTCCGTTGCCAACGACAGAGAAAGAATCACTGGTATTATTAAAATTAAAATCAAGGTCTACTAAAAAGAATTCTCCATCACAATCATGTGCTTCGACAACAAGATCCCAGATTTCACAATTCGATACGGAACAATCAATGGCATCATGATCGACTTCGTTTCCACAGTTAGGATCGTTTTGATCTGTAACAGTGACGAGCATATAAACATTTCCATTATCGGGAAGTGGGCTAATATTGACAGGAAGGTCGGTATAGGCAAAAGTATAAGAATCGTTATTTATTGTTAAATTGAAAGAGTCGCTGGTATTGTCGTGGTCAAAGTTTATAAATCCAAAAGAAATATCGCCATCGCAATTAGGTTCGAAACTGATTGTACCAATTTCGCAATTGTTATTACAAGGATTTTCGAATTCCATTTGCGCACAACAATCTGGATTGTCATTGATGCATACTTGAACGAGCCCACTTCCACTTGTGGCGCTATAATCATATTCGAGTGGTAAATCACTTAGGGGGTAAAATCCAATAAACTCCTGATCTATAAAAAGGTCGAAAAAGTCATTAGCTGGATTCTGTGCTTCAAAATTGATGGTCAATGGAAAAACACCACTAGCGTTGCAATCGCCGACTTGAACATCCATTTCAAAGATTTCACAAGGATCGTTACAAAAATAGGAAGCCGTAACAGAAGCCGTACAATCCGGATTGTCTTGATCATAAAAGGTTGCTGAAAAAGTTTGGAAATCATTATTATTGAAAGGGCCCAGTTGTATGGGTAAATCAGTATAAGCATAAGGCACAAGGACGGGGATGTCACTAGGAATAAAAGCTAGGTCGAAAGAATCAGCTGTGTTTTGATAATCAAAGTGAAGTGTAATATAAAAATTGCCCATGGCGTCACAGGTGCTGAAATTCATTTGTGGACCACTAATCTGGCAACCATTAGGAGGACAATTCAATAATGTAAAATCTGTATCCGCACAACAATCAGGTGTGTCATTTATACAAATCTGAAGTGTTTCAATCACCGTCACATCACTATAGTCGTAATTCCAAGTGACAGGTAAATCAGACAATAGAAAAGAAGTAAGGTAGTTTCCTTCGGTGTCTATAATGTCGAAATAATCATTAGGAGCATCGCTGTATTCAAAGTCAATGACTAAAGTCTGAATATCCTGAGAGACGCATTCAACAGCCACGATGGACAAGTCCGCTATTTCACAAAGTGGCACTGGCCCACAACCAAGCGGCCCTAACAATACATCGGCAGAGCAATAGGCCTGTAGCTCACTATCGTAAATGACGAATTCATAAATACTGGAATTGTCTCCAACGAAAAATGGAGAGTCTAATGTAACGGGCAAGTCTGCCTTTGCAAAAGTACCGTAGTTATTTCCATTGCCTGCTACCACAAAAGAGTCCGTTCCTCCGCCCCATTCAAAATCGATAACGACATCAAATTCATTTAGGTTATTGCAAGCTGTAGCATCAATGATTACGTTTTCTATGACGCATTGTGCTTGAAGCAAATTGGAATTGAAAAGAGCCAATAGGAAAAGGCAACTAAGGTAAATTCTGTTCATGATAAGTTTCCGTTGATGGTTCATATAGCTAAAATTTAGTTCGTTTAGTAAAATGCTGAGAAACATTCTGTTCAGAGGTTCTGGGTTGAAATTAACTGAACCCCTGTGATATTACAAAGGTGAGAAAGAAAAGTGCTTTTAGAAACTATATTTTGTCTTGATATTTGGATTTTATTTTGTTATTTTTGAGGAGTTAATTTTATAATTAATTGATAATCAGTAACTATTGTTTGTTTTTGGTTTTAAATATTTGGATATTTTTATAATAATGAATACCCTTTTCACCATATTATCGGCTTTGGATCGTAAAGAGATGACCCGTTTCAAGGATTTTGCGCTGTCTCCTTATCATAATAAGCACAGCGGCGTGAAGGAAATCCTGTTGTATTTGAATGGGCTTTACCCGCAATTTAGCGAGAAGAACTGTGGGAATAGGGCTTTGGCGAAAGCCCTATTCCCAGGAAAAAAAGAGTCTGCTGCCCAGGTTCCAGTTTTTCTGACATACGTGCGTAGGTTGTTATATGAATTCTTAGATACAGAAGCCTACCAAAAGTCATCTCTTTCTAAATCCATTTTTTTGCTTTCTCAGTTGCGAGAGAAAAAACAAACGAACATTCATCTAAAGCATTTGGACCAGGAGCGTACGAATACGGATGAGCAAGAAGTTAGAGACAGTGCCTATTTTCATAAACGATTTTTGTTAGATGGAGAAGCAGATCAGATGTATACAGAACAGGCGGTCGGAAAGGAGAAGGGCGCATTACAGCAAAAGGCACATCATTTGGATGCCTACTACTTGTCGGAAAAATTAAAAGATGCTTGCGAAATGTTGGTGCGAAGCCGAATGGTAAAAGTGGATTATTCTTCGATTCTATTAGAAGCCATATTGCAAGTAGTGCAAGAAAACAAGGAGCGTTATTTTAAAATACCTCCGGTCAATGTCTACTACCACATTTACCAAATGATTGTCAATGAAGAAGTGCAGTATTATGAAACGGCTTTTCAGGCCGTGGAACAATTCGCTCCATTTTTTCCAACAGAAGAATTACAAAACATTTACAATTACCTTCAGAACTATTGTGTTGATCAAATCAATAAAAGTAGATCGGAATTTCTTCGGGCTTCATTTCAGTTGTACCAAATACAATTAGAAAAAAGACTCCTATTCATTGGCGACCTCTTGCCGGAATGGCATTACAAGAACATTGTTACAGCAGGACTGGGATTAGGGGAAGTAGATTGGGTTCGTCAATTCTTAGAAAGGTATCGCCCTTTCCTAATGGCAGAAGTACAAGAGAATGCTTATTCCTACAACCTTGCACAATATTATTACGCTACCGAAGAATACAAAAAAGCAATGCAACTGCTATTGCAGGTTAGCTATACCGATGCTCGTTACAGTATGAGCGCAAAAGCATTGTTATTAAAAATTTATTACGACCTTGAAGAACATGAGGCCTTGGTGGCCTTGTGCAAGTCATTTGTCCAGGCTTTACAACGAGATAGGTCCATTTCTGACTTTCGTCGAAAAGGGTACACGCATTTGTTTAAGCTGACACAAAAGGCAAGTCAGTTGCGGTATCGGCAACCATTTAGGAAAGTGGAAAAGTCGAAATTGGCTTTGGAGAAATTGAAGGAGGAGTTGGCGATTGCTAAGCCTTTTAATAAGCGGTGGTTGGAGGAGCGTTTGGGGAGGTTGTAAGGAGGAGGACGTTTTAACGTGTGCCCAATACGCTTTTTTGCATCTCGCTCTGTGGCCTCTGTGTGATTCATCCGCGAATTACGCGCGCCGAAAAATATGCATCTTTTTTTGCTAAAACTGTGAAAAGCTATTATGTATTTAAACGTATGTCCGAACAGGTTTTTCCGCACCGTAAACATTATTTTCCTTAAATTCGCGCTCCAATTAAAATAGCAACCTATCAAAAAGAAATATGACCTACCGCCGACTAACAAACGACGAACTCTCCGAACTAGAAACAGCCTTTGCTCGCTTCCTAGCCGTCAATGGCATTCCCGCTGATGATTGGGTGAAAATAAAAGCAGAAGACTACAAACGTACCGAGGAGCTCATCGAATCCTTCAGCGATGTTGTTTTCCACGAAACACTCAGCAAAGTAGAATACCTAGATTTTAAAACCAAAAAGGAAATTCGAACCTTTCATTGCTCTAAAGAAAAAATCATACTTCGTGGCATAACGGTCGAAGGAGAAACAGCTTTAGACTTTACCGAAGACGAAGATTCTAAACTGATGCTTACCAAAATGCAGGCCTCTGGCGCAAAGCTGAGTATCTATGTTACAGAAAAAAAGTACAAAGACGATAAGCGGGAAATGGAGCTGTTCACCATGATGGAATCGGGTTGTTTGATATCGGATGGCTCACTTTTTAAACTTTTGGAATCCATAACAAAGTAAGGATAGAAGATAAACATAAAAACCTATGCCCAAACAATTCCTATATTTCCTCCTCCTATTAGTCCCCATCTGCTCCTGCCAACAACAAAGCCCCGCAGCAGCTCCGTCAACAGAAGCGCCACCAACCGCCAAAGCTTACAACAAACTCCAGGGCAAAACGATGGGAACCACCTGGCACATCACCTACGCCGGAGATAACAATACCCTTCATCAAAAAAACATAGATTCTCTACTGATTCGCTTGAATGAAGAAGTTTCTACTTATATCCCTGCGGCCATTATTTCTCAATTTAATCAATCAGAAAAAGGTGTACAGTTAGATGCTCAAGAACATGCACACTTCTTGCAAAACCTAAAAGCAGCGCAAAAAATAAATAAAGAAACCCAGCAGCAATTCGACCCTACAGTAATGCCTTTGGTCAACTACTGGGGTTTCGGGTATACCGGAAGAGGCCAGGTAAAAGAAGCAGATAAACAAAAAGTAAAAGCATTGTTAAGCTTCGTGGGGATGGATCATGTAACGCTGAACGAAAATGGCTTTTTATCAAAAGACAACCCTCAAGTGCAAATCGATTTTTCGGCGTTGGCAAAAGGCTATGGCGTTGACGAAATTTGCCGATACTTCGATCAACAAAACATAAGTGATTACTTCGTAGAAATAGGAGGGGAGGTAAACACCAAAGGACGTAACCCGGCAGGAATACTGTGGTCGGTTGGTATTAGCCGGCCAGAAATAGCCTCTGCACCAAATGACTTTTATCTAATCATAAAATTAGATAACAAGGCAGTTGCAACTTCCGGGAACTATCGAAATGTCTACCTAGCGGATGGTGTTTATTATTCCCATACTATTGACCCGATAACAGGTTTTTCGAAAAGAGATCGCTTGCTAAGTGCTTCCGTCCTTACCAAAGATTGCATGCTGGCTGATGCCTATGCTACCTCTTTCATGGTAATGGGGCTAGAAAAATCAATGGCTTTCGCCAAAGCCCATCCCGAACTAGGCCTTTGCCTGATATACAATACAGCCGATGGAAAACTAGATTACTTCGTCACGGAAAACATGAAAGACTTTGTTATAAAGGTGGAGTGAATGGGGGCAATCTAAGGATATGGCAAATCCTTTAAAGATTTGTCATATCAAAGGAGGATCAATTAGCTTTGCGTATTGGTCCGTATAGACTCTCGCTTCTCTTGAGTTTTTTTCGCTGCAAAGGTGCAAAGAGCGCAACAGTTTTTCTAGCGAAAGTGGTTTAACGTAGCGCTCTTTGTGCCCCATTCGACAAGCCTGCCCGTCTGCGACAGTCGGACTGGCTCAGGGCAGGCAGTTGCGGTAAAAAATATAATGGCGGAACGCCAATTAGCTACGTATTCCCAAGTGACATCTTTTTCCACTCTCAAAGTTTTAACAATCCAAGAGTAGCAACGTATAACAGAATTTTGTATATTTGTATAGTTCAGTTTTAGAAAAAGCACAAGCCCACGCTGTTTTTAATGGCTAGACCAGGAAAAATTAACCTGCCTGACGGGAACGGGAACGGGTTGGTTTCAAAACTGGATGATGGAAAATTAAGCACACTCGAAAACTGGGAATGATAAAAAAATACTGGCATAATTAATTGCCAAGGAAGTAGTCTTATGATGATCACTTGTTTTTTATATCACCCATGAAATTAAAAAGCCTCGCCAGTTTTCGGCGGGGCTTTTTACGTTTGAGGCGAAACGCAGAAAGCTAACATGTCAGATAAGTCATATATGGAAAATACCATTTTGTGGGTAAGCATGAAAGAGCGATAAATCGTAAATTTGTGAGAATGAAAGTACAAGAACTCTTTTAGCCTTAAATCTCCTCTGAAAAACACCCCTTTCTCCCATTACATACTTTTTGGTAATTTTCAAAAAATGTAATCTATGCTAACTGCTTGTAACCAAATGATAATTAGAACCTGTGCGTCGTTCTTACTACTCGCTTTTTCTATCTGTACTGGATTTTCCCAAAATAAGATTTATGTGGATGTTACGGCTGGTACCGGAGGAGATGGTTCATCCTGGTCAACGGCTTATGATGATTTGCAGGATGCATTAGCCCTTGCTGAATCTACCCTTACCCAAGACGATACCATCTGGGTTGCTCAGGGAATTTATTATCCTAACGATACGGATAGAACGATCTATTTTGATATTCCACACATCACATACCTTTACGGTGGTTTTGATGGGACAGAGAACCTTTTGTCTCAACGTGACATTGCCAATAACGAGACCATTTTGAGTGGAGATATAGATGAGGATGATGGTCCTGGTTATAGTGTTAACACACCAGATTTTGATAATTCCAGTACTGTTGTTCGTATGAAATTGCTTTGTCTTTATTCATTAATAGACGGTTTTACTATATCAGGTGGTGTTGCGGATATGGGGGCAGGGGCATTGATGAGTTCTAGCGGAGGAGGTGTTTTTATTGATGGAGGAAGTTCTAATGGAGGAGTACCTGTTTTCAGAAATACGATATTCAAAGACAACTACGCGCTCCAGCTTGGCGGCGCAATTTATGCGGATGGCAGATCAGGTGGCTACGCTCATTATGCAGCAGGTAATTGTTTATTTATAAATAACAAGAGTATCTTTAATGGAGGCGCTATCCAGAATGATGGAGAATGCTCGTCGGATTTGATCTATTCTACTTTTACCGGTAATACTGCCAGTTTTGGTGGTGCTATTTATAATAATGGTACCGATGGTGTTTGCTCACCGTCTATCGTGAGTTGTATATTTAATGAAAACCTATCATTTAACCTTGGTGGCGCTATTTATAGCTTTGGAAGAAACGAGACTGGGGTGAGTAGCCCTCATTTAGTTAACTGTTTGGTTTATGATAACACCTCTTCTGTCTCTGCTGCTGGTTTATATTGCCTTGCGAGTGAAGGAGGAACCTCTGAAATGCAGGTCACTAACTCCACGTTTTACAGTAATAATGCGGCTAATGGAAATGGGGGGCATATCTACGTTAATGAATCTAACACAGGTAATGGAAAAACAACCATAAGGAATAGTATTTTTTGGAGCTCTGTCTCTGATTTTAATCCTCACTTCCATATGAGTCAAGCAGGAGGTGGAACTCCTGAAATAGACTTAGATTATTCATTGGTCGATGCTATTGATTGTGATTCTTTATACTTTGGGAATGACGGTACTTTGACCTGTGGAGGGAATGTCTTATATGAAGACCCAGGTGCCCCTTCTCCAAATACTCCGGACTTTGTAGATGAGGGTAATCGAAATTTTCGACTAGAGGCAAGTTCGAGTGCTCTTGATGTTGGAGACGAAACCTTTTTGCCAATGGACCTGCTAGACTTCGATATGGATATGGATTCGATGGAACTATTGTCAATAGAACGAGATTGGAATCATCGAGTAGCGGAATCAGCACCGGGATCGGGAATGGTCATAGACTTTGGCGCATACGAATTCAATAGTTCGCCTGTTTTGCCTAGTCAATCTTTACCTGATGAATATGAACCCTTACCACCACAATCACCCTTACCAGTAGAACTTCTATCCTTCACCGCCCGCCCAGAAGCAGGAAAAGTATCCTTACAATGGGTTACACTAGCAGAAGACAACAACGACTATTTCACCATAGAACGCTCTGTCAATGGAGTCGATTTCGAAGCGATCCACAGAGAAGAAGGGGCTGGTAGTACTGGTCTCGCCCGTACGTATCAGACTTACGATAACAATCCTTTCGTAGGGAAGGATTATTACCGTCTAAAGCAAACGGATTTTGATGGACGTTTTGAATACAGTGGCATTCGTGTGGTAGAAATTTTGGGAGAAGGACAATTGAAAGTCTTCCCGAATCCGGTAACGAACACATTGAATGTAGCACTTAGCGGTTTTAAAGTTCGTGAAGTTAGTTTTGAAATTTACCACCTGTCCGGAAAGATGATGTATAGCGGAAGCTCAGAGGTGAATGGAGGGGTAGTGGTGATAGCCTTAGAAAATGTAGAACAATTGTTACCAGGTAGTTATATTATTAGAATTGTAAATAAAAAAGGGGCAGATTTGTTTGGGAAATTTTTGAAGGTACGATTGTAGGATTAGTCAATCGTGTTGTAGGAAATAAAGAAAAATGAGTCATCTCAAAAGTAAATTGTACAGGTACGTCATATAAACCATTATGGACGTTCAAAATGTTTTCCATAAAATAAAGCATGAAGAGCTTTGGAGATTGTAGCTCTTAATCGGTAAATCGGTATCGCAACCTTGCGGTACCGATTTTCTGTTCTATGGCACCATCTTGAGAGTAGTTGTCTAGTGTAAGGTTTCCAATTGGATATGGATGTTTCTCAATATTCGGTAAATGATACTTATCCCATGCTTCTTGTGCTTATCTCGGCTTGTCCACCAAGTCATATTGAATACAGAGGGTGTTTCCCCAAAAGAGGATAGTATAACTTCTAAAACGAAAATTATTTCAAATACCTTGTAGCGTTTTCCCATCTTACTTCATACTATAGGTGAAGCTTCCGATAAAAAAATGAGACGTCATTTATTTTCAGGTATGAACTAAAAATAAAAAAATGAAAGTGATCAAAATAAAACCCCAGTTAAAATACAGTTTGTTGTTCTTTGTAGGACTCTTATTTTTTATGTCTTCTTGCAAAAAAGAGGAAATAGATATTACGGAGCCAGAGAATGTCATAGAGGAAACGGAGCTGCTCAAATTCAGCCTTTCAGGAACGGTCGTCGATGAAATGAATAACCCGATTGAAAATGTTGAAGTTGCTATTGACGACAACTATACAAGTACAGATGAAAACGGATTTTACCATTTCGATAATATCAATGCACACGGGATTCGAGCAAAGATTCAATTTGGGCATGCAAATTATTTTAAAGGTTATAAAACGACAGAAGTAGGAGCAGGGGGGCGTTTTCATGTGAATGTAATACTAGTATTGTTGAAAGATGGGATTGAATTACCTTCCAGTCAAGGAGGAGAAGTTTTGTCTTCTGGAGGAGTAAAAATAAATTTCCCTGCTGATGCATTTGTCAAAGCAGATGGTAGTCGCTATAATGGAAATGTAAAAGTATATCTATCAAGTCTAGATCCTACCACAGCGGATATCGCAGGTCGATTTCCTTCTGATTTTGAAGTGCTGAGTAGAGACAAGGAGAGACAACTGATGCAAGTCTATGCAGGTGTTGGTGTTGAATTGTATAGCGATGCTGGTGAGCCTTTAGAAATAAATAAACCAGTTTCGATGGAGTTGCCAATCCCGGCTGAATTGCTCAGTACGGCACCTGCTACGATTAGCTTGGGGCATTATGATGAAGCGCTGGGTATTTGGGAAGAGGATGGCGAGGGGACCTTGGTCGGTGATCATTATCTTACTGAGGTAGATCATTTTAGTTATTGGTGTTGCTTTGTGATGCAAGATCCTACAAAGATTTTAGGCTTTGTTTTAGAAGAGATTGATAACGGTCAGAGCGCTATTCCTGTTAAAGATATTTTTATAAAAGTATCTATCGCTAACAGTGCTATTGCAAGTTTTACTCGGTCAGCAGGAGATGGCTTCTTTTCTATGAAAGTGCCTAAAGGCTTAGATTTGGTTTTAGAAATTTATGCGAACTCCTTTGATACAGAATGTGGAATTCCAGTTTACACCCTAGCGATTCCGGCTTTAACTACTTTTCAGAATTTCGGAAATTTACTCATTGAGGCTCCTGAAATGATCACGGTTACAGGTGTGGTTCAAGACTGTAGTCAACAAAACATTACTTCAGGTTATGTCTTGGCAACGAATCAAGAAGACCAAGTATTAGTCAGTTATATCGAAGCTGACGGAAGTTTTTCTTTAGCGTTTTACAGTTGTAATGATCAGATAAAAATCACGGCTTACGATATTGACTTTACAAGATCAAGCGAAGTTTTGGTTCTTCCTAATACGAACAATGATATAGTCTTGGGGACAATGCTAGCCTGCGAGGTTGTTACGGAACCGCCCTATCTTCTTAGGGCGATAACTGGAGGAGATACCCTGATCGGAACTGCTGCTAGTGGCTTCACCAATAATGCATATGACAGCGATGGAAACTTGATGACACTGGTACATGCCTACTTCGAAATTGACATCCAAAATACCTCCCAAGACTTAAATGTTGCAGGTGGTATCATTGTGAATATAAGTGGGGTAGAAGACGAAGCTTGTGAAGTCGGGTATTGTGAAATTTCTATTCCGCTGAAAGACGCCATGCATGATTCGTATCAGTTTAGAATACATTCAAGTAATCCGAATTACGCAACGACTTGGATACAAACGTATAACTGCATAGACGGAGCAGACTATTTACACTTTGAAGGCGAAGGTGTGTTGGTAGAACAAGGAACTGGAAACATAATTACAAATAGAGACCCTCTTGTGTTTTTTGACATTTATTTCCAGCTATAATATTGAATGAATTGAAGGAGAAGGAAATTATACAATTTTGTAAAGAGCGAAACCCATTGGGGCAAAAAGCATTGGTCTATCAATACAGCAAAGTATTGATGGGCCTTGCTTATCGCTACACCTTGTCGAAGGAAAGTTCAAAGGATATTTTGCAGGATACGTTCATACATGTTTTTCAAAAAATAGATTTGTATAGTGCTGAAAAAGGCGCTTTTCTTCCCTGGTTATAGTCGGTGGTTATTCGAATGATTCTAATGCATATGAGAAAAGAAAAAGCATTGTTAGAAAATCAGCAGAAGTATGTTGCACATCAGGAAAGACATTCCAGTTACGAATTGATAGATTCGAATATCGTAGCTAAGGATTTATACAAAATGGTGTTGAGGTTACCTGATTTAGAGCGGCTCATATTTAACATGCATGCTATTGAAGGATATGCGCATAAGGAAATTGCAATAGCAATGGGTATTACAGAAAGTTACTCCAGAACCATTCTAACAAGAGCACGAAAGTCCTTACAGAAATTATTATCGGAAGGCAACTTCCTAAAAAAAGGTACCTATGACAGATAAAGAAATAGATGAAATGTTTGAAGAGCATCTATCGCCAGTAGAGATGGATGTAGATGTTGTTGATATTTGGCAAACTGTTGAGCCGCCTAAGAAAAAGAAACGTAAGGTTTTTTTC
The DNA here is from genome assembly GCA_047626155.1 of Saprospiraceae bacterium. GTDB lineage: Bacteria > Bacteroidota > Bacteroidia > Chitinophagales > Saprospiraceae > CALGLS01. Next base: position 13,082 of record JBLHRR010000009.1, read on the forward strand.
TTACTGTGGTTTTTGGTAGGTGCCTTTTTCTGTAGTGGCCTGGGTTATCTTTATTGGTATAAAACGGATAGCACTTTCATAGAGAATGTTTCAGATGAACAATCTCAGCCAATTGCTGAACAGACAGAGGTAAAGCGCAGCAATGCAATTCTAGATGAAAAACAAAACAAAAAATATTTGAATGAAGAATACAGTGGCGATATTAATGAACCTCAACAAAGTTCTTCCTCCAGGTCAAAAGGCACAGAGGGGAAAGAGGCTACTTTGGATGGGCAAGTGCCATCCAAAAATGCAAACCTCAAAACATATGTTGATAAGGCCAATTCGTTGAGGGAAGATAACAATACAAACGTAAAACTGAAAAAAGAGACCTTTGAACTGAAGTCGATTGATCCACAACAAATGATATTGCCGACTATTGAGCCACTGAAAAATGGTAGATTAAATAATTCAATAACAGTTGAAGACGATATTGCTTCTTCATTCTCTTCAGATAAGTTGGAAACGTCAGATGCAATAGCAGCGGAAAGTACTGCGGATCAAATAGCTCATTTCGAAGCTCCTTTACACCTAGCATTAGCTGGCTTAGATCCCCTGTTGACACTAAATGATTTATTGACTCAGGTGCATTTTCCTTTGGATACCTCCCAATTTAAGAACGAACCTCAAGTGAAAATCAGAAAATTCCAGTTGGGAATAGCCACAGGCTTTGGCTCTTTTAAAACGAACTTGAACGCAACGATCCCTGAGGGTGACGCGCTAATAGTAGATCGAAAAAGAACAGAAACAGATCGGGTTTCCTACTACTTAGGAACCAACCTGGATTATTGGATAAGTAAAAACATAGGCGTTTCCTTGGGCTTCGAATACCAAAGGCATTTTTCCTACTTCGAGGAGGAGATAGACTTCAATGATTATTCGCTAACGGTATATCGAACAACTTATGCTACAAATAGAAGGAGGATTAAATCCAACCTAATTTTAAATCAATTTCACACCAGTCTACTATTCAACTATCGGATTGGTTTGAGAAAGGTCAAGCTAGTGTTTTCGGCAGGGCCTTCTTACAATCTTTACAATAAAGGAGAAGGCAAACGCTACGGCGAAAACGAGGAGGTCGTCGATCTGAATCAACAAGGAGAACCACTTCAGTCAACTTCTGTTGGCCTCATGGCAAAATGTAGAATAGAATACCCATTGACCAAAAGCATTCAAATAAATGCTGGGATAAACACGCACTATCAATTAAGAGCTATCGTTTCGGACTCCGTCGTTAAGCAAAGAATAAGGACCAGTAATTTCTCCTTAGGCTTAAGTCATTTCTTTTAAAACCTAATTCGCCAAAGAACCAAAAGGAACAGGAGTCATCCCCAATTTGTACTAAGTTCTTATCCATAAAGACCTCTTGTGTTTTGATTATGCGCTAATAATCAAAAATACACAGAAGGTTCTTTTTTTAAAATTTTAGGGACACATTCTACGTTTGGAATGGGGTATATTTCGCTGAAACTAGGTACTTTTTAAATTGATGAGATCAAGATTATTTAATTACTTGTATCTCCATTAAAGTATCCAGACCACTTACCACCTCAATCAAAATTCCATCCGATAAGCCCGTCTCAATAAATCGCTCTTCAAAGGTATTATCCCCAGTCTTCACTTTTACAAATGTAGAATCATTACGCATGATCATATCCCGCTCATTGATGGTGATTACCTTTTCCTTTTTAGCCAAAATGATATCAGCGCTAGCGCTATAACCGGCTCGAAGGAAAACGTCAGAACTCGGGTTGATTGCCGCTCTTACTTCAAATTTTACAGTACCCTCTTCTGTGACTCCTTTCGGTGAAATGTATTCCAGGGTAGCGGCAAATCGTACGTTTTCAATAGCGCCAATGGTCAACTCCAATGGCATTCCTTCTTTCAACTTTCCAACATCAGACTCATCCACCATCCCCTCAAAAATCAAAGAATTCATATCTGCAACGGTCGCAATACTGGTACCTTCATTAAAGTTATTTCTTTCAATGACAGAAGAACCTTCCTCTATTGGAACATCTAAAACCATCCCATCTACGGTAGAAGAAACTACGTTAGATACCTGCTTAGAATTGTTGGTGGCTCCTTCTCGTAATAATTGTAAATTACTAACTGCAGCATTCAACTCAGCCCGTCGAATTTCAACTTCCGTTTCGAATTGTTTCAACGTATTTCCTGACAGGATTTTCTGGTTTTCATATTCCGCTTTCCGCAAATTGAAGTCTACACTGAATTGATTATAATCTAATTGAGAAATGACACCATCGTCAAACAATTGCTTTTGACGTGTTTCCTCTCTCTTAGAATTTTCAAAATTAACGCGGGCATTTTCCACATCTAACTGCTTACTATTGACATCCTTTTGACGAACCAATTCACGCTCTGCTTGCTTAAAACGGATGCGTGCTAGGTCAACTCCAGATTGCGCATTATTGATATTGACCTCGCTAGGTACCAGTTTAATTTTTGCAAGCCGTTGTCCTTTTTTTACAATTTCGCCAGCTTCTACGTATAGTTCTCCGACTACTCCAGAAACCTGTGGTTTTATATTGACCTCCTTTCGAGGACGAACAGATCCCGTAGCAACGGTCTTCTTGGTGATGTCGGCAATAGTAGCTTTAGTTAGTTCAATGCCTTCTTCCGCATTGTCTGATTTCTGTGAGAAGTAAGCGCCAAGAGCCACAGTGGCTAACAAAAGAACGACGGCAAGAGAAATTAAGCAACCTTTATTCATGATTTTAAATTTTATTTGGGTAGATCAGGCTCATTCAAAAAGGCCTTGTAATAGTGTTGTTTTTAAATCAAAATTTCAATCAAAAGCCAAGACATGGAAATCACGATAGAAAATTTTGATTGGTATTGGAGTTTTGCTTTTGTTTGCATTAGAAGGTTTTGATTTAGACTGTCATTTTGATTTAAACGTCATTCGTCCTTCAAAGCCTCCACTGGATTTACCCGTGAAGCTTGCATAGCTGGAATAAACCCCGTCAGCGCTCCAGAAATAACCAGTATAACTAAGGCGGTAAGTCCAACCCTTAAATCTATTTCTGGGTTCATGAAAAAATCAGAGCCTTCTCCAGTGGCCGAACTCATCAGCCAGATAATCATGGTGCTGCATACCAAACCGAGGTAACCTGCTATCGTTGTCAGAAATACCGATTCCAGTAAAATCATACTGATAATAGACCCTGGGGTGGCACCGAGTGCTTTCCGGATTCCAATTTCCTTCGTGCGTTCTTTCACCACAATCAACATGATGTTTCCAACGCCAATAATTCCAGCCAATAAACTACCAATGCCTACAAACCAGATGAGCATTCTAATGCCCAAGAAAAGATTGGTAATGTTTTGAAATTCCTCTTCTATATTGTCAGACCACATGGCTTGGTTATCATCTGGTGCAATGTTATGCCGTTCTTTGATGAAGGCTTTAATTTTTGGTTCTACGCTACTGACGACTACATTCGGATGCATAGAGCAGACAAACCAGCCGATTTGATTTGGTCTGTTGGTAATCTGCTGTGCGGTAGTAATCGGGATGAAAATTGTCTTTTCATCTTCTACAGAATCTTCCCCACGGCGATTGGATTTTAAGATGCCAATCACTCGATAGTCTACCCCGCGAAAACGGATATACTCACCAATGGCATCTTCTCCTTCTTCAAAAAGCATTTCTCTGACGAGGTCTCCAATAACAGCAACCTTACGTTTGTCCTTCATGTCGTTCTGATTGAGGAATCGACCTTCTTTTATGTAGATGGCATCAATCTTAACTAGGTCGGGCGCATCCCCGCGAACATCAAATGCAGCGTGTTTGTTTTTTCGAATCACTTCCCCCGAAGACATCCAAAGTCTTGGGGCGATGTATTCTATTTCATCTTTAAAATTTATTCGGATTGCCTGGATATCGTCATTGGTCATGTGTACTGGCCTGCCCGGTTTTAACCCTTTGTAAGGCTTCGTGGTGAAACGTCCATCCAAGTACATACTGTTTTTGGCGTGACCACCAAACATACTGTACACGCCGTTCTGTAAACCTTTCCCCGCACCCATTAGAAAGACCAACATGAAAATACCCCAGAAAACACCAAGTGCAGTCAGTCCTGTCCGAAGTTTATGCTTCTGGATGGTGTCAAATATTTCTTGCCATTTGTCTAAGTCGAACATGTATTTGTATTGTTATATTTTATTATTTGTTATGTCGGTTGGGTAGATGAGGTTCCCCTTAGTTCGCATCAAATTTACGTTAGTGGGAAATCTCATATACCTTTATTATCCCCCCTTCATCGCGACCACTGGATTTACTTTAGCCGCTTGCATGGCTGGGATCAAACCTGAAAGGACCCCGCTAATCACCAAGACGATGACCGCAATAATTACCGTTTGTACATCTACTTCAGGGTTTCGAAAATATTCTCCGTCCAGATCATTTTGAACCATTAGTTGTTGGACGCCATATATCAGAGCCAGCCCAGAAGCCAAGCCAATATAGCCCGCTACGCTGGTTAGAAAAACGGCCTCTTGCACTATCATACTAACGATAGAATAAGGGGTGGCGCCGATTGCTTTTCGAATTCCAATTTCTTTAGTTCTGTCCTTGACAATGATGAGCATAATGTTACTCACGCCAATGACGCCTGCGATGATACTACCTATGCCTACAAACCAAATAAAGGCTTTTATAAAACCAAACAATTGTCGGAACTCTTGTACTCGGGCAGTTCCATTAGACATACCTATGGCCTGCCGATCATCCGGATGAATTTTATGTTTACTATATATTTGTTGTCTGATTCGGTCTTGTATGACTATAGATCCTTCGAGATCCACTTCACCCAGTTCTGCACTTAAGGTATGAACGTTTTTGGTGCCTTCAATTTTTTGGGCAGTTGCGATGGGAAGATAAACCCGTTCGGTTTCGCGTTCTCGTGTTTCTGTAAAAACACCGACGACCCGATATTCCACGCCTTTGATTTTGATGTATTTCCCAAGAGCCTCTTCATTTTCAAAAAATTCTTTTTTTACGGCCATACCAATGGCAGCCACCTTCCGGTATTGCGCCATATCCATATCATTGATAAATCGGCCTTCTACGAGCTTCGGTGTTTCTATGTAAAGATGTTCCGGACTTACACATTGGACATTATATGCAAGACTCTTGTTTTTGTAAGAAATAAAAAAGTTGCCACTCAAAAATAATCGGGCTGAACCGTGGCGAACTCCGTTTGTTTTTTTGAATTCGGAATGATCGCTATTATCGAATTTAACTTGTCGGCCAGCAGGAAGACCCTTATAAGGAATAGTAGTTTCGTTTCTCCAGACCCATATGGTGTTGATCGCATCATTTTTAAAATTGTGTTCCACAGAATTTTGTAAGCCTTTACCTGCGCCTAATAAAATGACGAGCATGAAAATACCCCACCAGACACTAAAGGCTGTCAGGAAGGTCCGCAGCTTGTGCCGCCCTAAAGAGCTGAATATCTCTTGCCATTTATCTATATCAATCATGGCTTAATAATTTGTGGGTTTTCAATAAGACCATCTTTCAGGCGAATGACTCGATTGGTTTCCTTTGCAATGTCGTCCTCGTGTGTAACGATGATAATGGTGATGCCTTGTTGGTTTACCTTTTTGAAAATGTCCATGACCTCATGTGAGGTGGTGGAATCCAGGGCACCGGTTGGTTCATCGGCGAGTATGACTTTGGGTTGAGTGATGAGTGATCGGGCAATGGCTACTCGTTGTTGTTGACCACCAGACATTTGGGTGGGCAGATGGTGTGCCCATTCTTTTAATCCTACTTTTTCTAGATATTCTATTGCGATTTCCTGCCGCTTCTTTCGATCTACCTTTTGATAATACAGAGGGAGGGCGACGTTTTCTGCTGCCGTTTTGAAATTTAGTAAATTGAAAGATTGGAAAACAAAGCCAATGAGCTGGTTGCGATAGAGTGCCGCCTGTTTTTGCGAAAGCTTTTTCATAGAAATGCCATTCAGCAGGTATTCGCCTTCGTCATATTCATCCAACAAACCGAGAATATTGAGCAAGGTTGATTTGCCAGAACCGGAAGATCCCATAATGGAAACAAACTCGCCAGTCTTGATATTCAGATCAATACCTTTAAGGACTTCAAGACTGTTGTAATCAGTGTGGTAGGACTTTCGAATGTTGTTTAGGGTAATCATAGAGTTATGGTCAGGCCGCTTTATTAGGCTTTATTAGAATGCTTTCGGTATTTTTAGCAAATAACTTTTACTTACTAACGCAAGAAAGTAAAGAGAGTTGGTTTGATATAAAAGAATGGATGAATGGAGTGAATTTGGAGACGAATGGTATAAGGTCTCGTATCAAAAAACCAGATTAATTTCGTATTTTTAGAAAATAAGGAGCGCTTATTTCAAAGCGCTTTATAATCTAAATCAGATTATTCTCTTTATTGGGCAGCTATTTCTACTTTTACCCGTTTTGAGCTTAGAAGACTTAACAGGTTTATAGGAAGACAACCAAAAGCACTTAAATCTCAAACTTTATAAAGCTATTCAACTCAAACATTTTAAACATCCCTCTTTGACAAATGAGGAACTATAATACCCGGATTTTGTCAAGGAGAGGCTTCAATATTATAACAAAAGCGCTTAGCTAGAAATGAATACAACTCGACTACTTTCCTTTTTCTTCTCTTTGGCTTTATTGAGCCTGACGTCCTGTAGAAAGGATGATGATTCTAACGTAAAAATCAATATCGACGAAGAATTTGATGTGCAGCTGTTCGAAGAACTATTGCCAGGTCAAAATAAATTGCGGGTTCATGTGGCCACCAAAGAAAATCTCGCTTGCTCCAACGTCATTTTAAGACATTCCATTAACTCAACTCAAAGCAATATCATTATCTCTATTGATAGCTTAGAGTTAAATGGAGACTGTGATAATATTGAAGCTACTGCTCAGACGAATGCTGAACTTGGCGAAATAGAGGCAGGTACTTACGACATAGAGATTAATCTGGCTTTGAATTCCATAACCAATGAATCGATAACGAATGAAGGAGAGATGACCGTTTCGGAAGAAGGTTATTTACTGGAGATGAAGACGACTCATGGCCTTACGATGTTGGAAAGCAACTTATTAAGGATCCCTGATGATTACTTTTGGGGTTATATCGAACTGCTGGACAGTACCGCTTCAAACCTTCCTGTTCAATTTCTAGGGGCTTTGGAAACTTACGCCAATACTGCTGAATTAAAAGAAGGATATTACGGCCATTTTGAGATTGAAGAAAACAAAGTCGTACTTAATGCTGCGGCTATAAATACTGATATTCCTAATGGTGTGCTCCCGTTTATTTATAAGTTAAATGGAAATGAAACTGAATTGAAAAACTTCATTCTTGATTTTCAAACGGACCAAGTGAATATCGCTAAAGTGGTGATGTATATGGGAGATGGGGAGGTTTTGTAAGAATTATAACTCAAAAGTAAATCCACCAGATACAAGCTGCTCATAACGATCTTTGTCAAAACGATATAATTTCGCTGGACGGTGCGCTACATCTTTTTGCATTTCTTCTAAATCTATTAACAGATTCATAGACAAAATCTTTTTTCTGAAATTTCGCTTGTCGAGGGTCATACCTAAAATGGCTTCGTAGAGTAATTGTAATTCAGTAAGGGTGAATTTTGGTGGCAACAATTCAAAACCAACAGGTCTGGTTCTTACTCTTACCTTCAGACGATTAAAACAACTATTCAGTATCTTATCGTGATCAAAAGCGAGTTCTTTCATAAGGGCTTTGGTCAATGGATGCCATTTTGCCTTTTCTGCAATAGAGGCCGCCTTGACCTGATATTCACTAATTTTGACTAAAGAGTAATAAGCTACGGTGATAACCCGGCCAGCGGGATGACGGTCTATGGTACCAAAAGCATTGACTTGTTCAAGGTAAACATTACTGAGCCCCGTTATCTCATTCAGTACACGCTGAGCAGAAGTATCGAGGTCTTCATTCTCTTTTATAAAGTAGCCTGGTAAGGCCCATTTGTCGTTATAGGGCGCTTCCCCACGCTTAATGAGCAATACCTTTAAGTTTTGGTCGTCGAAGCCAAAAATGACGTTATCGACAGTAATTGCCGATTTGTAAAACTGATCTAGTGATAACATACTGGGTCTAAAGTTGAAATAGCTGGGCAAATTAACTAAATAACCTCCGAACTACAAAGGTTTTGCTCTATTTGTTGATAGAAACAGAAAGGATATTATACAAACCATTAACGTAATGCCCGATTTTATGGAACAAATGAGTATTGTAACGGGCCTAACAAAATCCTTCCGTTTGACTGCTGGATAATATTCAGGCATTTACTTACATTTGTTTAACTTTTTATCAATTAAAACATTGACAGCTATTATAGCCATTGTCGAATTGACTTAACATCCATTTTAAATTATGAATACTAAGAAAAATTATTTTGCATTGCTACTCTTTCTAAGTGTGGCAAATTTTGGAAACGCACAATCTCTAGTGATCAATGAATTGATGGCAGACAATGGAGAGCTGACTGGAATTTTGGACGAAGCTGGACAAGCTGACGATTGGCTTGAAATCCATAACAAAACAAATACAACCATTGATATGGCTGGTTATTTCCTTTCGGACAAATTGGACGATCTCCAAAAATGGGAGGTACCCAGCGGAGAAATGATCGGGCCTTTTGGCTATAAAATATTTTGGGCTGATGATGATGAATCACAGGGCGCCCGACACACCAATTTCAAACTCAGTAAATCAGGAGAAACTCTTTATCTCTCTAATGCTGACGGCGTTATTCAGGATTCTGTTCAATATGGTGAACAATCAACCAATATCTCCTACGCCCGTATTCCGAATGGCACCGGTAACTTTGAATTCAAAGCGCCAACGTTCAGGTATAACAATGAAGCCACATCTGGCCTAGGTACGCCTTTGAATAAGTCAGCCTTCGAAGTGTTTCCAAACCCTGCTCATGAATCCTTTACCGTGAAATGGAAGGAAACGGAGGCCGAAGAATACCTCACTATTTCTATTTGGGATGCATTAGGACAGTTGGTCTATAGTCAAAAACTAAGAAGAGAAGGGGAGGAGACTCAGACCGTTATTTCTTTGCAACAATATATTTCCGGGTTGTATTATGTACAAATGGAAGCAGAGACTTATCATTCCGTGGACTTGCTAATTGTGAAATAGATTCTTTTTAATTCCAGATGATTTCCTTTGGATTTTAGACGTTTCCTAAACTTTCGAAGTTTAGGAAACGTAAATCGTTGGTACTACTTCAACCGTAGTTGCACCAGTCTTCAATATAATAAACACCCAATCATAAATGATCAACTTAATATCAGATACCGTTACTAAACCTAGTCCCGAAATGCTGTCCGCAATGATGGACGCCAAAGTCGGTGACGACGTCTTCCGCGATGATCCAACGGTCAATGCCCTGGAAGAAAAGGCGGCTAAGTTGTTTGGAAAAGAAGCAGCGCTCTTCTGCCCATCTGGAACCATGACCAATCAAATCGCTATACAGGTAAACACTCAACGCCTGGATGAAATGATCTGTGACCATTACTCTCATGTTTTTCAATATGAAACAGGGGGCTATGCTTCCAACTCCGGAGTAGCGGTAAACCTCATAGCTGGCGAACATGGCAAAATAACGGCACCTCAAATAGAAGCCGCTATTCGGCCAGACTATGATTGGTTGCCAAATTCAGCCCTGGTCGTTTTGGAAAACACCTGCAATAAAGGAGGGGGTAGTTATTATATACTGGAAGAAATAAAACCAATTAGAGCGTTATGTCTAACAAAAGGATTACGTCTACACCTGGATGGTGCTCGATTGTTCAATGCCCTAGTAGAAACGGGCGATAGCCCGGCGGAACATGGTGCCTTATTTGATTCGATTTCCATTTGCTTGTCTAAGGGATTGGGAGCCCCAGTTGGTTCTCTATTGATAGGAGGGGAGGCCCAGATGAAGAAAGCCCGAAAGCTGCGAAAGGCAATGGGGGGAGGAATGAGACAAGCTGGATTCCTAGCCGCCGCAGGCATCTATGCATTGGACAACAATGTAGCACGATTGAAGATCGATAATGACCGAGCAAAGATGTTGGGAGCCGTTTTAGAAAAGATGGATTATGCAGAAAATGTACGTCCGATTCGTACCAATATCCTGATTTTTGATGTAAAGGCTCCATGGACGGCGGCAAGCTTTATTGAGCACCTGAACGGGAAAGGGATATTGGCTTCTGCTTTTGGGGTTAATACGGTGCGATTTGTCTTTCACTTGGATGTTAGCGAGGAGATGATAGGGAAGGTTGTGAAGGTGTTGGAGGATATGGTTGCGTGAAATGAAACGTAATAGTAATAGTAATAGTAATAGGACTAAAGAACTATCCTGAGAGATATCGTCCTTGTAGGACTTTGCGTTCTCTTAGCGTCGTAGCGGTTACCTTTTTCCTAAAAACGAACCCTAAGACTAAGCCCTCCACCCAGCGTATTCGTATCATCAAGATGAAGTTGAGGGCTAAGGCTAAATCGCAACTTAGTACCTTTCGCCAATTCATTAAAGCGGTTAGCGAAATGAATGATGTCAAATCGTTTCACCAGCGTGGTATTGGCATAAATCAATGATCCTGTAGTAACTACTCCACCAATTGTTAAGGTAGCATAATTAAGCCGCCATTTCTCCCCATCGTCTCTCCCCACGAGGGCGGAGAGTAAGCCATGTAACATAAAACCCAAGCCAACACTTCCACCCAAAGCAGCGATCAATTTGCCTTGACGCTGCCTTTCTACCATTTCGCTATACTCCGGTAGTAATTGTTTATACAGCTCTTCATCAGCTTTCTCCAGGTCTGTCATTAGTACACCTAAGCCTTGCAGGTTATCAGTATAGGTATACTTTCCCCATGTGATGAGGTTCTTTTTATAATACAATGGCGTCTCTTTCCCAGGGTTTTGCCCAAAGAGCAAAGCTGCGGTGAAAAGGAAGGCCGCTATGATTGGAACTATTTTCATTTATAGGTTTAGATGCGAAATGATTTTTGTTATTCGTACGTGTTTTTTAGCTTTGGGTTTCTCTTGCTCTTTGAGTTGGTAATGTAGCGGATATTCTTATTTTTTCATTGAAATACTTCAACAAAAAACGGATAGACTCTGTTAATCACAGGGTATTAGTATTACACTAAAAATAATTTCCCGATTTTTTTCGTGGAAACGATTATATAAACCACTCTCCCTGTGGTCGTTTTGATTTACATAACCGTTTCCAAATCGGGAAGTTAATTTTTCGTTGTTACTTAGAACAAAATGATTGCTAACTAATCAAAAATAAAACAAACTGATATGACACAACAAGACATCTTACAAAGGTTAAAAGACGGAAACGATCGATTTGTATTGGACAAACTTGACAACAAATTGCAGGACAGCTCTAGAAGAGGAGCACTTACTCGTGGGCAGGAACCTTATGCCATTGTACTCAGTTGCGCCGATAGTAGAGTAGTGCCCGAACTCGCTTTTGATACTGGACTTGGAGAGCTGTTCGTAGTACGCGTAGCTGGAAATGTAGCAAATAATTCTTCGATCGCAAGTATAGAGTATGCGGTAGCGCATTGCCATAGCACAGTGATTGTAGTATTGGGGCACCAAGCCTGCGGAGCGGTTACTGCAGCAATAAAAGGTGGTGACAATGGACATAATTTGAATCATTTGCTTTCGCACATTACCCCAGCTATCGCAGCAGCACCTGAAGGAGCAACGGTGAATGAAATCGTGAAAATAAACGCTCAATTGACGGTGAAGGAAATGTGTAGCCGATCAACGATTATTAATGGAGCCGTAGAAAATGGTACGGTGAAAGTGGTGGCCGGTTATTATCACTTGGACTCAGGGAAGGTGGACTTTTTGTAGGCCCTTGGCTTTCTCCTTAGTAGCGCTTAGCTCTTGTAGTGAAAAATATAATTGGCGGAACGCCAATTTATCGGGCATTACTAGATAAAACCATTTAGCACAAAAAAAACATCTGATGAATTACATCAGATGTTTTTTTTTATAAAGAAACCAAAAAGAATTTTACTCTTCCGTGCCGCCATTTCTCTTATTCAATTCATCACGAATCTCAGCTGCTCTTTCATAATCTTCTTTCCCAAGTACCTCTTCCAGCATTTCTTCTAAATCACCATCGGAGTAAGAAGCGAGGCCTTTATTTTTAGAGGACGTAGTAGCAGCGGCTTTTTTACGTTTTTTCTTAGGTGTAGTATCCGATCCGGCAGCTTTAGGAGCTCCTTCTTCCGGGTCTTCTAAAATAACACCAGCGGCATCTAGGATAAATTCGTAGGTGTAGATTGGGCAATTGAAACGAACCGCCATTGCTAAAGCATCGGAAGTACGAGAATCAATTTCCACACTTTCTCCTTCTCGGATGCAAATGAGGCGAGCGTAGAAGATACCATCCAATAAGTTATTGATGATGACTTCTTTTAGCTCCACTTGATAAGTGTCTAAAGTATTTTTAAACAGATCATGGGTCAAAGGACGATTAGGGGTCATTCGCTCCATGGCTACCGCTATGGCCTGTGCTTCGAAACCACCAATAACGATAGGTAGTCTTCTGGATCCCTCCTGTTCTCCCAATACTACCGCATAATTGTGCGATTGGGTAACACTGTGGGATAAGGCAACAATATCTAATTCTATTTTTTTCATATGATCACTGTGATATTTTGATTCCGCTCATGACATTGATGATTAAAAGTACAAAAAAATTAATCAACGTCACGGTATTAGTTGTCAAACGCCGTTGAAACGCTTTTCGTTACGTTCCCGCAGGCTTTTTTACAGCGTTTTATTATTACAATTACCTGCTAATGGAGTGCCATTTAAACAAGAGTTGTTTATCCTGCTTCTTTAAACTTCTTCATCGCTGCGTTCAACTTAGGAACTACATCGAATAAATCGGCACAAACGCCATAGTTTGCGGCTTTGAAGAATGGAGCTTCAGGGTCTTTGTTGATGACCACAATTACTTTAGAATTGTTGACTCCTGCCAAGTGTTGAATCGCTCCGGAAATACCAATAGCGAAGTACAGGTTTGGTCGAATAGCAACACCTGTCTGACCTACGTGTTCGTGGTGAGGGCGCCATCCGGTATCGGCTACTGGCCGTGAACAAGCCGTTGTTGCCCCAAGGATATTTGCTAATTCCTCAATAATACCCCAGTTTTCAGGGCCCTTCATTCCTCTTCCTGCGGATACTACCAATTCTGCTTCGGGTAATGGAACGGTACCTTCTACGGTTTTAACTTCCTTCACTCGAATCTTTGAAGCTGGAACTTCGATGTCCAAAGTTTCTATAGCCACAGCAGCGCCCATTGCTTCAGGCGGAATGGCATTTCCCATTAGGGAAAGCACTTTCACTGGCGAGTTAACGTCATATTCTGCAACTGCTTTTCCAGAGAAAACACTTTTTTTAACCTTGAAGCCATTACTGACATCCGGCAAAGCATTTACGTTAGAAACCGCACCTGCCTCCAAACGAACAGCGATTCTTCCAAAAAGTGATTTTCCATTAGAGGTACTGCTCAGTAAAACAACTTCTGCTCCCAATTGCTTGGCTGCATTAGAAATAACTTGGCTGTATACCTGGCTATCAAAGTTGGCAAAGTCACCATTTACTTGATAGACCTTATTAGCCCCATAAGTACCGAGACCTCCAGCATTGTCGGCTGCACCTAAAACGATGGCGGCGCATTCTTTACCCATTGCCTTCCCTAGTTTGGCGCCATAGGTTACGGCTTCTAGAATAGACTTCTTAAATTTTCCTTTAGTGCTTTCTGCAAAAATTAATATCATTATACATTAATATGATTCTTTGACAAATTCCGTGTTTTATAATTCCTCAAAATGATTTTCAACATTCCTTTCGTTGAACTACAGTCAATTTCAGCAGCATCTTTTTGAGGAATCACGTCATTTGTCAAAGAAGGGTTAATATTAGTTGATTTTCTAAATTTGATAACGAGAAGAGTGGTTGTAACTCTTCATGAGATGGCAGTTAGCTGCCTAAATCACCTTAGCCTCCTCATGAAGCAATCTCACTAATTCTTCCATGTTCTCCGGGTCTATCATTTTTACTGCCGTTTTTTCATCAGGTAATTCATAAGACGAAACGGTTGCCAAGTCCTTTACTTCCACAGGAGGGATGACATTTAATGGTTTTCTTTTAGCCATCATAATTCCACGCATGTTCGGGATTCTCTGTTCTGCCAATCCTTTAGCTGCACTGATAACGAAAGGCGTATCTACTTCTAGTATTTCGCTACCTCCTTCAATCTCTCTATTTATGGTAGCTGTATTACCAGCTACTTCCATTTTACTTCCAAAAGAGATAAAAGGTAAATCCATTAACTCTGCGACCATAGCTCCGATTTCTCCACCATTGTAGTCGATAGTTTCTTTGCCTAGGAATATGATATCGAAGTTCTGTTCTTTTGCATAAGCTGCAATTTGTTGAGCAACAGCCATCGCACTTTTAGGAGCCATGTCAATTCGCACAGCTTCGTCAGCACCAATGGCCAATCCTTTTCGGATAACCACATCAGCGCTAGAGTCGCCAACCATGATGGTCGTAACAGATCCTGCACCGACTTGTTCTTTTAATTCGATTGCTCTGACCAAAGCATACCATTCATCGTATGGATTCATGATGTACTGAATACCGTTGGTATCAAAAGTGGTATTGCCATCTGTAAAGGCAATCTTAGAGGTAGTATCTGGTGTTTTACTTACACAAACGAGTAACTTCATTCGAGATAATTTTTAATTTTGTGACCCTGAGATCAAAATGGTGTGAAAAAGAAAGGCAATCTTGCATTTTGTATTGGTAATGATACCAAAATATTTAAAGCCTCTTTTTTCAAAAAACGCTGCAAATATAGGACTTTTTAACTTAAAAAGCGAAGCGATTTCAACTCAGGAAAAACATATAATTTTTATATGTAAAATATTGTTTAGTAGTGTTTTACGAAGTAATTCTGCTTAGGTTGCCGCCTCTTATGCTTATTGTATGATTCACTACAAGAAGTAATGATTACCCATTTAAGCGAATTTTAGCTAAAAAGCTCATTAACAAAACCATACTACTCAGAAATTGTTTTGAAGAAATACAAAAGACTCCAGCAGAGTCCCAAATCTAATCCCCGACAGGCACAAGGACGACCGAAACAAAAGACTCTGGAGGAGTCGAACCACCATTCACCCCGACAGACAGTTGGGGCTCGAAAAAAAAAACTATGACCAATAGACTCAGCCAACTACTCCTACTACAAAAAGAACTCCCCAACGATTCTTTCCTTCTCTTCGCCCTAGCCAAAGAGTACGAAAAAGCAAAACAAATGAACCAGGCGCTGGATTACTACCTGGAGCTCCTAAACAAAGATCCCGAATACGTCGGCACCTACTACCATTTGGGCAAACTCTACGAACATTTTGAGAAAGCAGCCGAAGCATTCCAAACCTATACAACAGGAATGGCCGTCTCTAAAAAGCAAGGAGATCAGCACAGTATGAATGAATTGGCAGGAGCACGTTTGAACTTAGGAGATGAAGAGGATTTTGAATAATTTTACGTTTTGAATAATTACTTATGATCTGGAAACAACCGCTCACCTTAGAGGGACTCAACAATACATCTACAAATACACTGGTTGAACACCTTGGTATCCAATGGGTTGAAATTGGAGAGGAGTATCTCAAGGCAACGATGCCAGTGGATAAACGAACACATCAACCTTTTGGTCTACTGCATGGCGGAGCTTCTGCGGCTTTGGCAGAGACGATGGGCTCGGTCGCAGGCATGCTTTGTTTGGCAGATATAAGCAAAGAAAGTGTTGTGGGCTTGGAGATCAATGCCAACCACTTGAAAGGAGTTCGTTCTGGTCTTGTGACGGGAACGGTACGACCGATTCGGGTAGGAAGAAATGTCCACGTTTGGTCAATCGAAATACATAACGAAGAGAATAAACTGATTTGTGTCTCCCGCTTGACGCTGTCGGTTATTAAAATGGAAAGAAGCTAAACTATTAATCCCTATCTTTGCGGGCCTTCACAAACAACCAATTTTAAAGTTTTACAACGTAAATGGAAGGCGTTAATCCCTTCCCCTAAATCCTAGTGCGTTTATATTTTTTAACAGACATAGAAAAAGAAAATGATTAAAAGACTACTTACACTTATTGCATTAATTGCTACCGTTCAGATGGCGATTGCTCAGCTCAATGTAACCTATATTTCCGATCTTGGTTACAACGAGGAATTGAATGATATTTGGGGTTATGCAGCACCTGACGGAACAGAATATGCATTGGTGGGAGCTGCCAATGGTACTTCTATTGTTAGTTTGGCTGACCCCGAAAACCCAGTTCAGGTGGCCTACGTACCTGGTGCTAATTCTATTTGGAGAGACATCAAAACTTGGGGAACTTTTGCCTATGTAACAACAGATCAAGGGAATGATGGACTGACGGTAATTGATATGACTGATTTACCAAACTCCGTTACTAGTTTTCAAATGACGGATTTCGGGAACCTCGGAACCTTAGAGAGATGCCACAACATTTGGATTGATGAATTTGGCTATGCTTATCTAGCTGGTTGTAACTTGAATAATGGAGGAATGATTTATGTCGATTGCGCAACCGATCCCGCATTACCAACTGTAGCTGGTGCAGGGCCTTCTACTTATTCACACGACGTTTATACCAGAGATAATAAAATGTACTCCTCTGAAATTAACGCAGGGGTCTTCAGTATCTATGATGTGACCGATAAAACGAATACTCAATATTTGGGTGACAAGGAAACGGACTTTTCCTTTACACATAATGCTTGGTTGAATGATGCAGGAGATGTTTTGTTTACAACAGATGAGCTGGCCAATGCGCCAATCGGTTCGTATGATGTTTCTGATCCAACAGACATTAAAACCCTAGATTTATTCAAGCCTTTGATTACGCTAAACGATGGTGTGATCCCACATAATGTGCACGTATGGAATGACTGGATTATTATTTCTTATTATTCAGATGGTTGTATCGTTGTAGATGGTTCTAACCCGGAAAACTTGATTGAGGTTGGAAACTTTGACACCTACATTCCTGCCAACACTGGCTTCAATGGTGCTTGGGGAGCTTACCCTTATTTACCTTCTGGTTTGATTTTGATTTCTGATATTGGAAATGGATTGTATGTACTGGAACCTAACTATGTGCGCGCTTGCTGGTTGGAAGGAAATATTACAGACGCAGGAACTGGAACGGGCATCAACAATGCTTCAGTAGAAATAGTAACCACTGAACTTAATGAGGAAACCGCAAATGCAATAGGAGATTACAAAACAGGTTTGGCAACAGCCGGAACTTATGATGTTATTTATTCTGCTCCGGGTTATATCTCTCAAACGCTTTCTCTGGCCTTAGACAATGGACTGCTGTTGATTCAAGATGTCGCATTAGAAAAACTACCTACTTTCGCGATTGGTGGTCAGGTGGTAGATGCTTTGACTGGAGTGGGAATTCCAAATGCAGGCATCGAAGTATACAATGACGAATTTAGCTTTTCTCTTTTAGCGGAAGCTGATGGTACATTTATATTGCCAGAAGTAACCCAAGGAGAATATCTTATGGCCGCCGGAAGTTGGGGGCATTTGACAGAAGCGATTGATCTTGTAGCTATCGCTGATGACAACAGTCTGGTCTTTGAATTAGATAGGGGTTACCGTGATGAATTTGTAGTTGATCAGGGATGGACAATTTCTGGTTCTGCAGAAACAGGAGAGTGGGAGAGAGGTGAACCTTTTGGAACCAGTAGTAATAACGGAGTGGTCTTTAACCCGGAAGAAGATATTGCGAGCGATATTGGAAACCGTTGCTATGTGACTGGAAATGCCGCAGCACTAGGAGTTGGTAATGATGACGTAGATAACGGAAACACGATATTGACTTCTCCTTCGATGAATTTAGCGCAATACGAAAATCCAACATTATCTTTCTATGCTTGGTTTGCTAACGGAGGAGGAAATGGAAACCCAAATGATGAGTTGGTAGTCAGAATAAGTAATGGCATTGAAACCGTAGAGCTATTAAATATCAATCAAAATACTAATGGCTGGGAAGGACCATACATATTTGAGGTTGCTGAAGAAATCGACCTTACGGAAAATATGGTGGTTGAATTTGAAACGAGCGATCAGTTGGTTGATGATAATGGCCACTTGCTGGAAGTAGGTATTGACCTCTTCGACATTTCCGGAGAGCTGATAATGGTTAGCAATAATAATATAAATACGGCTTACAAGATGTCGGCGACTCCAAACCCATTCCGTAATATCCTTAGTCTGAATTATGATTTACCAGAAGGTTTTACAAATGGACGTCTGGTTATTTATGATGCCTTGGGGCAGATTGTTAATGCAAAGCCATTGACCAATCGCAGCGGGAACATTATTATAGATGATCTGGTTTTCAAAGGTCTTTACATCGCACAGATCGAAGCAGATGGTTTTGTGAGCGCTCCTTTGAAATTGACGAAGGCGGAGTAATCCAGCTGAAATTCTTTCTTGTTCTTGCTACAGAGCCTGATGCATTTTTTTTGCATCAGGCTCTGTTATTTTGTATCGCTCCGATAGGAATAGTTTGCTCTGAACTTGCGGAATGGGAGGCAGAATAGGGAATGAAAACGAAGAACATTTTATCTGCCATTCTAAGCGACTGAGTCTAGGGTAACGAATGTCCATTCTAATCGTCTGCCTAAGAAAAAGAGAGTTTATATAAATCAATTATTACTTATGAATAAAATTAAGGAAAAGATCTTGCCTCAAATTTTTATCATTTATACGAGATATTTAATTGGAGGAGCATTTGTTTTTGCAAGTCTAATAAAAATTAGAGGAAATCGGTTTACCTCTGAAAGCGGAGCATTGAATCCAATAAATAGCGCGTGGCATTTTTTTGAGACGATGTACCAATCTGGACTATATTGGCAGTTTATAGGAGTATGTCAATTAATTGCTGGACTATTGTTGATGACACAACGGTTTTCTAAATTAGGGGCGTTAATTAATTTTCCAATTACCTTGAACATCTTTATCATAACGTTATCCTATTATTTCGCTTATACTCCAGTGATTACTGGACTTATGCTGGCGGCTAACTTATTGCTTATTATTTGGGACTGGAACGAAATTAAAATCTTATTTAATCTGACGCCAAATATTGATAAAAGTATTCGATTAGAGAAGGATTATATTTGGCAAATCAATGGATTGATTTTGTTCATTTTTACAGTTACCTACAGATTGTTGACTGAAAAGTATGATCTTGTTTTTTGGATGATGTCTTGTCTTTTAATTGGGTTTATTGGATTAATAATTGGGTTGAATAGAGAGCGAAAAAGGAAAAAACATCTACAACAAGATGCATAGTTTATAGCTTATGAATTTCCTATCGTAAATTCTTTACATTTTCACTATCTTGGTTTCTTAATATGGAAATTCTTACGATTTTCAATGCAAAGAGACCATACATAAACTGGTTTCAATTCTAACATTCTAACATAAAAGTATAAGTGGCGAACAAATATTTTGACCTCATAGATCAGACCTTCTACTTCCCACAAGAAGGTTTTGACATAGAGCAAGGGTATCTTACCTTCCATGATATTCCCTTGAAACACCTTATTGAAAAATACGGGACTCCTTTAAAAATCACTTATTTACCAAAGATCGGACTGCAGATCAAGCGGGTGCGAAACCTTTTTAACCGGGCCATGAAAGTCAAAGGCTACAGCGGAAAATATTACTATTGCTATTGTACCAAAAGTAATCATTTCAGCTATGTCCTAGATGAAATACTCGAACATGGTGCACATCTGGAAACAAGTTCCGAATTTGACATTGATCTCATCCGCCGATTGGAGCAAAAGGGAAAGATCACCAAATCCGAATTTATTATCAACAATGGGTTTAAACCCAAGGGATACATTGATAAAATCGTAGGCTTAATAAAAGATGGTTACAAAAATGTAATCCCAGTATTAGACAACATGGAGGAACTACAAGGTTTTGATGAGGCCTCTGATGAAAAGCTTAAAATTGGATTGCGCGTAGCTACAGAAGAAGAGCCCAGTTTTCCTTTTTATACCTCCCGATTGGGAATCCGCCATTCAGAATTGATTTCTTTTTATCAGGAAAAGATTGCAAAGAATCCTAAGTTTGAAGTTAAAATGCTTCACTTTTTTGTCGATACCGGTATCCGCGATACGCTCTATTACTGGGAAGAATTGAAAAAGGCGATTAAGCTTTATTGTGAACTCAAAAAAGTTTGCCCCAGCCTAAGCGCGATCAATATTGGGGGAGGGATGCCCATTCGAAATTCGCTGGGTTCTGAATTTGATTATAAATATATGATCAAACAAATAGTAAACCTGATCGCAGAAGCTTGTGAAGAAGAGGGAATCGAAGAGCCGGATATCTTTTCTGAATTTGGTTCTTATACCGTTGGAGAAAGTGGCGCTGTGATCTTCTCTGTTCTAGGCCAAAAGAAACAGAATGATTCTGAGCTTTGGTACATGATAGATAATTCGCTGATGAACACCATTCCTGATAGTTGGGGGATTGCGCAGCGTTTTATTTTACTCCCCATCAATAAGTGGCACAACGAATACACCCGAGTGAATATCGGCGGCCTCACTTGCGACAACTCGGATTACTACAACTCGGAGGTCCATGAAAATCAGGTTTTCCTTCCCGCCTATGATCCTTCAGAAGAAGAGCCTTTGTATATCGGCTTTTTCCATACGGGTGCTTATCAGGATTCCATTAGCGGTTATGGAGGGATTAAACATTGTCTGATTCCTTCTCCAAAACATGTTTTGCTCGATCGTGATGAAAGAGGGAATCTGACAGATGTTTTATATAAAGAGGAACAGCGTTCGGATTCTATGTTGGATATTTTAGGATATTAGATTTATTTACATAATGAACAAACAAGAAAAAATAGCTTCCTTCGATCCTTCTGGAATCGGATTCAATAACGATCACTTCGTCGGCCTGCCATTTAAGGAAGATGATGCAAGTGTAGTGTTATTCCCTGTCCCCTGGGATGTCACTGTTTCTTATAACGATGGCACCGTCAAAGGGCCTGATAATATTCTAAGTGCTTCCCCTCAGTTGGATTTATACGATGAAGACGTTCCGGATGCTTGGAAGATGGGCTTGTTTATGCGTCCTTCAAATAAAGAATGGGCTGCGCGGAATAAAGAACTACGTGCCAAAGCACTTAGCTATATCGAATGGTTGGAAGAAGGGAGCCCTTCTGGAAATGAGGCAGAAATGGAGGCACGGAGAAGAAAAATAAACGCGGCTTGTTTGGATTTGAAAGATTGGGTAAAAGAAGAAACAAGTGCATTGTTAGAAAGAGGAAAGCGAGTTGGCTTGATCGGAGGAGACCACAGTACGCCACTGGGTTTTTTGGAAGCGCTAGCAGAACGTCATGAGGACTTTGGTATCCTACAAATAGATGCGCATATGGATTTGCGTAAAGCGTATGAAGGGTTCGATTATTCTCATGCGTCCATTTTTTACAATGCTTTGCAGTTGCCACAAATAACAAAACTAGTACAAGTTGGTATCCGAGATTATTGTGAAGAGGAAATCGCTTTGGCGAAGGAAGATGATCGGGTGCAGGTTTTTCATGAAAAAGACATTCGGACCCATTTGTATATGGGAGGAACCTTTGCCTCGCTTTGCGCAAAAATGATAGAAGCGCTGCCGCAAAAAGTATATATAAGCTTTGATATTGATGGCCTTGATCCTAAGTTATGTCCTGGTACAGGGACGCCAGTGCCCGGTGGTTTTGAATTACAAGAGGTCTTTTATTTATTCCGCCAAATCATTGCCTCGGGACGTGAGTTGATTGGTTTTGATGTTTGTGAAGTGGCTGGAGAAGGTGACTGGGATGGAAACGTTGGTGCAAGAGTGGCTTATAAATTATCAAATTTGTTGGGGAGGGATATACTTTTAAATAATGAATAATGATTGGGCCTTCTAACGCGAAAACCTTCCTTCCATAAGGTCGGTACAATCATCAGTGAAAAGCGTAAGCAACGCGGCGAACAATTCAATATTCATTATTGGACATTCAATATTCCTTTAGTTCTTCCCGCATCTTCTTCGTCATTCTTGCCACAACCAAATCATAAGAAATATCCAACTATTCAAAAAGTAGCCTATTCAGCACGGAGCCATCCATTACCACATTAATTGGTTTTGCCGCTTATATCATAGCCACTATCGCTTCTGAAGTGGTTGGTTTTGCAGGAGATGCCATTGATCGCTATGCTACTAAAATGGGTTTTTCTTCTTAGGCAGACCTGGGCGGAATTTTCAAAAAAATCATATTCGTTATCGTATTCATTCCAATGCTCATCACAGCTTTGGATACTTTACAAGTCAATGTTATTTCCGATCCTTTCAAGGAAATGCTGACCACCTTCATCTCCGCCATCCCAAATGTATTCGTTGCGGTTACCCTTCATTACTCCACCGAAATAACGCCCGCTCCAAACCCACTCGCAATCCCAATCCGAATACCCCAGCTCTCATATTTGAAATTCTGATAAGAAGTCACGAACTCCAATCGGAGGAAGCGAAGTATTTTATCAATACTATATCCGACCTCAAAATAGTTTTGCGATTTACTCGTACTGAGGTAATTGACAAAGAGGTTTTCTTTAATTCCCATATAACGTAATTCAACCAGTTGTGTAGCAAGGAATTTTCGGAATTGCAGATGACTGTGACCAATGAAATAGCTGTTGTTTGTACTGTAGTTGTAATAATCCAACAATCGGAAAGTCTCTACAGGGTCAGTGGTGACGAAGGGGGTGAGGTTGGCTTTGAAGTGTTTGTAATCGAGAAGGGTCATTTCATCATTGTTGAAAAAATGCCCGAAGCGACCGTGTAAACTGAGCTTACCTCTGATGCCAATTTCTAATTGATGTTTGAATCCAATTTCCACCTGGTCAAAGTCTGTAATGCTTTTGGCGATGTCCGGAATACCTTTGTTATAATTTAAGAAGAAAGTAGGCGTGACCCGTTCGGAAACGTTCTTTACTCCATTTTTGATATAGTACCGCAGCCAGGGTTGGTATTCCATGCCCAGGTGAAGGGTGGTCGCTTTGTGGGTGTTGAACAAAGTAGTTTCCAGTTCCGAATTCGGAGGTGTATTGGAGGTGAAGTCTTCTTTGCTGTCTTTGACCCAAGAGCGCGCATCCTGATTGTTGATGAGATGCATGCGCTCGGCCCATTCTACTTTGGTGATAAGACGGAAGTTGGGGCGCAGTAGTTTATCGTTTTTTAGGGAGATATAATTCTTTTGGTACAATTTCATGTAATTGTCATTAAACAACAAAGTCATGAAAGTATTGACAATCGGGTAGATGGGGCTCTCTGAATTCAGCTGGCTGAGGTACTGACCGCCTTCGATTTTTAATTCGCCTCTTTGTAGTGGCTTCCCATAATCAAAACTACTGTATCCTTTTCCTGTAACTTTATTACGAGCCAAACTATAAGCGATCTTTCCACCTACTTTAAACCGATTGTCGTTTTCCCATTTTTTAGTGAGGTGAACATCGTAGTTGCTATTGTACCCTTCTACGGTATTGAAATTCAATTTGTAAAGTGGAGAGCCCAGGTGAATATAAGTACCTTCCGCTAATTTCCAATCATTGGGGAAAAAAATATCCCAGGGCATGTACCGATTCTTTTTTTCGGTTTTCGTAGAATCCTTTTTCGCTTCTGCTTTTTCGATAATGGCGATGCTGTCACGGATTTTATAACCCCGAACTTCAAGAGTGGTAAGTGGTACGGAGCGAATGTCGGCCCAGTATATGGAGTCTCTATTAGTCGCCAAACTGTCTACCGTGTACGTTTTGTTAGATTCTACTTTTGGTTCCTCAGATTCTTTACGTTCCTGCTTTTCATATTGCTTCATCATCTTACGAAGATCCTTTCGGTTGATTTCTTCACCGTCGGATAGCTTTTGCTGAATGTCGCTAAGTTCCGTATCTTTTTTCTTTTGTTTTTTAGAACGGTTTTTCAATTCTGCAGCCTTTTCTGTCTGAATGGTTTCATCAATAACCACCATTTCAACTTGAAGATCTGGGTTAAGTTCTATTGTATAATTGCTCGCAGTAGCGAGGTAGTTGAATTCAAAGCCAAGGCCAAAAAGCTGCCCTGAAATCACGAAGGTATGGCTAACAGGCATCCAAGCTTTATCTTGGATGGGCTCGTAAATTTGTTTGATATTTATCCGAATACCTTGAGTGACCGTATTTAAGTCCAGACTATGTATCGCCCATTCTTCCTCTACGATACTAATGAAACCTTCAAAAAGGTGATCCCCCTTGCTACGTGGAGTAACTTTGATTTTATTAATCATTTTCCCCTGATCGAAAAAGGTGCCTTCCAATTCAAATTTGTAATAACCAAAAGCTTTCGGTGACAATGGCGAGATGGATTCTCCTACTTTTGAGTTGTAAAAACTGGCATTTAGGTATTGGTTGGGACTCATGTTATTGGCATCTCCTTTTGAATTTATGGAAATGACTTTTTCCGTATAAGTATTTGGTCGCTTATAGCTAAATTCACTGACGGATTCCAGGGTATAAACTCTCTTGGTATCCAGCCCTTCTTTCTCCATTTTTTTCCTGATAATCCTCGGGACTTTTTTAATCCGTCCAGAACCCTTCATATAAATGATGGCCTTATAGCTGTCCAATTGTTGAATATGATAACTGCTTTTTGCAATGGCCTTTCTCATAATGGTATAGGCAGGATTCTCTCGGCCATCTATAATTTCTACCTGCTCTAAATTTAGAATTTCTTGTTCCAGTACCACATTCAGTACCGTAAAATCATTGTTGGAAACAATCACTCTTCGGGATTTCGATTTGTAGCCTAGGTATTGATAAATCACTTCGTAGGTACCGGTGCTTAGGCGGATGGAGTAATTGCCATCAAGATTGGTGGTGGTACCCGTACCCTGGCTTTTGATAAAAATAGTAGCATAGGAGAGGGGCTCACCATTGATGTCTTTGATGGAGCCAGAGATGCCGCCGGCTTGTAGTAGGGTGCTTGTAAATAAAAAGAGAAAAGTTAAAAGGTAGAGGCTGTTTTTCATAGGGGGACTTTGTGTAGTATTTAATTTGGACTTAGAATGCCGTAGTACTAAGACGAATTGAATTTGAAAAAGTTCTAAGTAACAACAAAAAATTAACTTCCCGATTTGGAAACGATTATGTAAATCAAAATGACCGAAGGGAGAGTGATTTATATAATCGTTTCCACCAAAGAAATCGGGAAATTATTTTTTGTGTAATACTAAGGTAGGAAATTTTCTGTTTTTTTTGCGAGCCCCGGTCTGCGGCCCGGGGTGAATGTAGGGTCGACTCCTCCAGCGTCTTTTGGAGAATTTGATGCTTTACTTCGTAAAATATTAAAGCCTGAATTTTCTTGATAGAAAATTCAGGCTTTATAGAAAGCGTATATATTAGAAGGAATATTATTTCCCCTTTTCGTACTTTGTAATCATGGATTCAATGTCCGTAGTGAATTCCTTTACAGATTTTCTATAACCTGTTTTACCAAGACCGTCTATCTGGAACTGACCATTGTTAGCATCTTTATCAAGGTGGAAAACCCAAACAGTAGGATAGCCACGCACTTGAAAAGCTTGCTGAAGCGCTGCGTTTTGCTCCTTGATGTCATCAGGCAATTGTGTTCTTTTAGGGAAATCCAATTCTAAGAGGATCACATTTTCATCCGCCCAGGTTTTAAAATCTTTCTTTGAAAATACAGAAGCAGTCAATTTCTTACACCATCCACACCAATCGCTACC
The DNA here is from genome assembly GCA_047626155.1 of Saprospiraceae bacterium. Lineage (GTDB taxonomy): Bacteria > Bacteroidota > Bacteroidia > Chitinophagales > Saprospiraceae > CALGLS01. The sequence continues at coordinate 39,103 of JBLHRR010000009.1, forward strand.
TGTGAAATTGGCCATAATAGGCTTCCCCGTTTCCTTAGATAAGGTGTAGGCTTCGTCTATGCTAACCAACCAACCTTCATTTTCTGCTTTGTAAGCTTCTTGACTCTGCCCAACAAAAGCGGATAAAACGAGAAGGCTTAGGATTATAATCTTTTTCATTGTTTACTGTTTTTTACGTCCGTGGTCTAATAATATTATTCGTAAGTTATCTTTTGTGTAGACTTAGCGTCTGTTTTGAGTTTCCAAAGGTACCAAAATGATGGAAAACAAAAAGTTAAGAAAATACTATTTTTACCTTGTTTAAGGAGAATCTAAAGTATCCATGCAGTATTTATACCATTTATGTAGACGCGAAGACTTTTTGGATGTTGCATTAAAAGCTTCTGTGGGTGTTAAAAGGTTTATTTTGTTTCCATTGACATCTAAAAAAGGAGGGCGAATCATTTTCTTATAAAGGACTTTATTAACTTTGAAGATTTGAAAACAAAGGAAAGAATAGACCTCAGCTTAGGTGATAAAATATTCGATCATTATCTATTCGTAGGAGTGCTTTGCATTCCTGCTTGCATGTTTGGTTATATGCATATCATAGAATCATTAGATTCTAAAGTACTAGAATCGTCCTTTTACATGAGTTGTATCACTCTTGTTTTTGCTCCTCTTGTTTATTTTTATCAAAAAAGAAAGACCTATTTTAATCGATACCCAATCAGGCTTTTACCTAAAGAATTTAAAGAAGTTGTGAAAATAACAGCGAGAGAATTGAATTGGCAGGTTGCAGAAGTAAGTGAAGGGTATATTGTTGCGACAAGATATGGTTCAGGCTTACTAAATAATAGTAGCCAAAGAATAGCCATTAAAAGAGAAGAAAATTCGATCCTGATTAATAGTATTAAAAACCCGAAAGGTAGGTACTCGCCTTCATTTAAAAAGAACAAAGAAAACGTAGCTGTCTTTATTGAGAATGCCAGAGACTTTATTGATGGTAAAGATATTTACTTGAAACTGGCAAAGAAAAGAACCAAGCAAAGAGCAATTGAAGAACAAAAGGAGAAAGGCTTCTGGGAAGGTAGTGAATGGACAGTCGGAAATATTTTAATGCGATTAATTGGCTATGGTTTTTTCTTTATATTTCTTTTAATTGGCTTATATTTTCTTTTTGTAGATGAAGGAATAGGAATTAGTTTAATTCTATTGCCTTTAAGTGCTGTTATTTTCTGGATTTATATTCGAATCGATTTCCAAATTTTGATAGAAAAAAAACGTAGAAGAAATGGAACGAAGTAAATGGTCCTAACATTTGCTTAATGCTAACAACACTTAATTTAACCTGCACTTAATTTACTCTTATCAACCCCGAAATAATCAGGAGACATAGAAAAAATACCTTTGCTTTTTTAAAAATCAAAACAATCTAATATGAAAAAGCAATTTTACATTATCCTATCTTTTCTCCTAATGGGTTCCACTATCCTTACTGCACAAAGCAATCTTAGAGGAGCTATTCTGGATGATTTTTCAGAAGGCCTTCCAGGAGCTCATGTTTATCTGGAAGGAACCAATTACTCTGATCTGACAGACATCAACGGGAGCTATAAAATATTCAATATTCCCGCAGGTACCTATCAATTAGTGGTGAGCTACATCGGTTACGGTAATCAAACGACGGAAGTAACCATCGGAAATGAAAACACCTTGTTACAAAATGTTACAATGGCCCAAAGTAACATACTCTCGGAAGTAGTCATTAATGGAAGATTGGAAGGTCAGGCAAAAGCATTGAACAACCAAAAAAACAGATTAAACATCTCGAATATTATTGCAAGTGAACAAATCGAAAGATTCCCGGATGCTAATATTGGGGATGCCTTGAAAAGAGTATCTGGTATCAATGTACAATATGATCAGGGAGAGGCCAGGTTTGCAAACATCAGAGGTACCGCTCCAGAGCTCAATTCCATTACCATCAATGGAGAAAGAATTCCTTCTGCTGAAGCAGAAAAAAGATACGTCCAACTTGATTTGATCCCTGCTGACATGGTTTCTACCATAGAAGTAAACAAAGCGGTGACTCCTGATATGGATGGAGATGCGATTGGTGGATCTATTAACTTAGTGACCAAAAAAGCACCTGCCGGTGCAAGCATTCAGGGAACACTGGGAACTGGTTATAGCTTTTTGACAAAGAAACCAATAATAAAAGGCAGGCTGACTTATTCCAATCGCTTTGCAAAAGATAAACTTGGCTTGATCGTAAGTGCTTCTATTTTAGACAAATCAGTCCGCTCTGATAACGTAGAAACCGAGTGGGATTATCTGGACGAAAATGATAAAGATGGTAGCGTATATCCTACTGATCATCAGGTAAGGAAATACTCATTGCAACGTATTCGACAGAGCTATTCTGCGACGCTTGATTATAATATTAATGAATCACATAACATTTATCTTACAGGAATGTACAATTGGAGGAATGACTGGGAAAACAGATACCGAAGAAGATATAAAGATATCGAACAATTAGAGGACGGCTCTTATGTTGCAGAAATTAGAAGACAAACTAAAGGAGGAGTAAAGGACAATAATTATGGACGTCTGGAAGACCAACGTATGCAAAGTGTTGGATTGGGCGGTACGCACTTCTTTAATAAAATAAAAGTCACCTGGTCTGCTTCTGCGCTAAAGGCAAGTGAAGACCGACCGAATGAGCGATACATTTCCATGAACGTAAAAGATCAACCTGTTTCTTTGGATTTGATAGATTTGGAAACACCAATTGTAACGCCAATCAATGGAGAAGGAATGGACCTTTCTGCGGCTTACGGTTTGAACGAAATAACAGAAGAATTTCAATATACAGATGAGCAGGATTTGAATGGAAAACTGGATGTAGAGATTCCAATTCTTTTTGGTAAAAACTCCAGCTTCCTTAAAGTAGGAGGGCGTTTTAAAAACAAATCAAAGACCAGAGATAATAGTTTCAGAGAGTATACGCCACTTGATGAAGATGCTTTTGTAATGGATGCTTTAAGAAATACAGAAAGTGAAACAGAGTCGGATTTTAGCATTGGCGATTATGAAATTGGTTCTTTTGTAAGTAAGGAATTTTTAGGAGATACGGACTTTACCAAGGGCTTTGAAGGCGAAGATGTGTTAGAAGAATTCGCGGGTAATTTTGATGCAGAAGAAGATGTAACAGCGGCTTACGTGATGTATACTCAGAATCTAGGAAAAAAGATGACTATGGTCGCAGGTGTACGTTATGAGCAAACTAAAGTGAGCTATAGCGGAAAAATATTTGATGGGGAAACCCTGACCGGTTCTGAAGGAGAGTCTGATGATTACGCTAATGTATTACCTGGTTTACACATTAAATACAACCTGTCAAAATGGACGAATCTTCGTTTGGCTTGGACCAACACCTTGGCTCGTCCAAATTATTTCGATTTGGTTCCTTATCAGCAAATCAATACAGAAGACAACGAAATCAGCATAGGTAACCCGGCTTTGGAAGCGACTACTTCAATGAATGTAGATATATTGTTGGAACACTATTTTAAAAACATTGGATTGATTTCAGGTGGCCTGTTTTACAAGAACCTAACAAACGTTATTGCCACAAAGACGCAGAATGATGTCAACTTTCAGGGGACGACCTATGAACAGTTTCGGCAACCCGTAAATGCAGGTGATGCAGACTTGTTTGGTTTTGAAATCGGCTTGCAGCGCCGCCTTGATTTTTTACCAGGAGCGCTTGGAAATTTTACCGTTTATACCAATTACACTTACAACCAATCTAAATTGAAAGATGTTAAGCTGGAGGGTAGAGAAGAGGAAGATTTGCCTTTAGTAGGTACACCGAAAAATTTATTTAACCTTAGTTTGGCTTATGACTTGAAAAAATTGGATCTAAGATTATCCTACAATTTTGCAGATTCTTTTATTGAAGAATACAACGACGAAGCTTTCTATGATCGTTGGTACGATGTCGTTAATTATCTCGACTTTAATGCGGACTATGCTTTAACCGATAACTGGCGTCTTTACTTCAGCATGAATAACTTGCTTAATCAACCACTTCGATATTTTCAAGGTGTTTCGAGTAGAACAATGCAAGCCGAATATTATGGGACGCAGGCGAATATTGGTGTGAAATTTAATTATTAATTCTTTTGTAACTGTTCAGTATGTTGCCTTTAGCTATTGGCAGTTAGCTTCTCCATAACGCGAAAGTGGGAAGCTAACTGCCATCGGCTAAAAGCCAACTGTCGAATAATTAATTCTTTTAAAAAAAATATTTTGTAATGATAAGTACGTTTTATAACAATGACAGGGGGAAGACTTTCCTTTTCTCTGTTCTTTTTTTTATAGTGATTTTATTATCCGTTTTTCTATTGCAAACCTGTAGTGTCTTTGATGGGAAATTGGAAGTAAAAAAAGAGGCAAAAGAATTTCGGGCTGCAAAGGAACGCCAACAAAAGATTTACAAATCGGTAATCGCAAATGTTGAAACGGAGCCAGTAGGAGCGGCCAGTACAGAAGACGATGCTGCTGATGATCCGGCCATTTGGTATTCAGCCAAAACTCCAGCAAATAGTATCATTTTTGGTACCAATAAAAAAGGCGGAATTCACGCATATGATTTGTCCGGTCGGGAACTACAATTTGTACCTTGCGGGAAAATAAATAACATAGATATTCGACGTTCTGTTAAAATGGGTAAGTCGGAGGTCGATGTTTTGGTAGGGAGTAACCGAAGCGACAGTACCCTTGTTTTATTTCTTATTGATGAGAATGGAGCTATAAAAAGCGAAGCAGATTACCGCATTCAATTGGGTGATTTTGAACCCTATGGCTTGTGTCTATACAAAACAGAGGCCGCTTCGTTATTTGCTTTTGTTAATAATAAAAATGGGGAAGTACACCAAATTACCATAAGCTTAGATGTGAATAACGAGCTAGTCACAGCAATCGTTCGGAAGTTGAAACTCCCAACACAAGTAGAAGGAATGGTGGTAGATGATGACGGTCATCGTCTTTTTGTAGGAGAGGAAGGAGCGGGGATTTATCTTTTTTCTGCCTGGCCTGCGGGAGATACAGACGGTGTGCTACTGGAAGGGAGTACAGAATCTAACAATAAGATTTCATTTGACATAGAAGGGCTAGCTTTGTTACCGCCACATTACCTGGTAGCTTCTAGTCAAGGGAATTTTTCTTACGCCATTTTCGATTTAGAGAAACGAAAGTATGTAGATTCTTTTATCATAAAAAAAGGATTGGTGGATGGATCAGAAGAAACAGATGGTTTAGAAATTATGTCAAAGGGACTGGGAACAATGTTTCCAAAAGGTTTATTGGTGGTGCAAGATGGTTTCAACTTTGACGATACGATAAAGCGGAATCAGAACTTTAAATTGGTGGATCTGGGGGAGGTGCTTTCTTTGTTGGGCGAAATGGACAAGTAGGTTGAGAGGTTAGGAGCCGTTATTTGTTTGCTAATCAACGGAGCAGAATGGGGGGAGGAGTACATAACTCCGTCTCTAATAGGGTAGCGTAGTGGTAAAACCTTGTAATTGTAGATCAACTAGCACCAAATCAGATATCTAGAGTTCAATTCATTTTTGAAGAAGAGGAATTTGTTTTTCATTATGAAGCTAAAAAACGAAAAGAGTGCGTGACGAATTCCCTGCTTTTGGCAGCTGCCAGTAGCTAACTGCTAACTGCCAAAACTTGGATTCCGGAAATATGTCACGCACTCAAACGAAAAGTGTTGGCCTTATGTCGTCTATGGTATGATGCCAGAATTAAATTCAAAGAGTATTCCAATGGACGACGAGTCTTTATGGGAAAGCAACCTAAATATAATGAGGTGCAAAAGATAAAAGAAGATTATGGATTGGAGTGGTGAAATTACCTCAACAAGCTATACACGTACTCCCCCTTGTCAAATAAATTAGGAATAGCCTCCTTGTTCGCGCGCCCATGTTCTCGGTAAAATAACAGATCACTTCCGAAGCCTTCCAGATACCAACCCTCTTCTCTGGAAAAGAAATCCAGTAAGTCTGTATGAAAAATATAGCGGATGTCAATCTCCTGATTCCCTTGTAACAAGTAATTTTCAGTAAAAATGGGATGCGTGTCAAAACCAATGTCCTTTGTCCAGCCAATGTACTCGCCGATTTTGTGATAGAAGTATTTCGGCTTCAACTGGAAAAGAGGCAGATTCATTCCAGAAGCGCGAACCATGAAAATGGTAAAATGCCGTCTCGACCTGTTCTTCCCGCCGCCAGTTATAATGCTATAATCAAAAATGCAAAGCTCATGGTCTTCTTGCTGGTCAATATGGCTGAGTAGATTCCGCACCTTCCGAGAACGCCCGCGCTGAAAAACTTTGAACCCCGCCAGGCTATGAACCAACTCTTCTTCATCTGATTCGTAATAGTTCATCCCGAGCTCCATGGCGACTTCTTTCATGGTGGTACTCCGGCCTTTAAATATTTTGGATAGGAAAGACATGTTTGTTTTGATTTTTTTTGTAAGGCTAAGGTATTCTTTTGAACGGAAGTATGCAAGAGAGATTCGAGGGAGGACTAAAGATTGTCGATTATATGTTTTTGGGCTAGCAAAATTAATCCATACTCTTGTAAGGTATCGACTTAATAAGTACTCTACTATATGGTGAGGCGATTTCCCTTTTTAGAAAATTAATTACCAGCGAACGAAAAGCGACATTTTTAAATACGCTATATTTGTCATAACTAAAATCTAGAATTATGAACACCAAATTAACTAAGCTCCTTTTCGTTCTTCCATTCCTATTTCTGAGTTGCAACCAGAAAACCAATTCCGAGCTCCTCGTCAATAAAAAAATTCAAAAAACAGAAGCGCTCTGTCAAGCCGTACTCGATTCCATTTACAAAGCCAACCCCAACGCCGTCGGAATCATGGCGCATGTAGAGTCTTATAAAAGGAAACTCTCCTGGAGTGGTGCCGCCGGTACTTCCGATAAAAAAGGAACTCCGATTCAAGCGGATCAACCCGCCCTGATTGCCAGTAATACCAAAACCTATGTATCGGCGAGTATCCTTCGGTTGGTAGAATTAAATAAATTACAAATAACGGATCCTATCGCAAAGCACCTTTCTGAAAATACAAAAGCAGTGTTAGCAAAAGACGCTTATGATTTGGAAGCGATTACTATTGCTCATTTAATGTCTCATACCTCAGGTGTTTATGATTATGTTGATTCAGAGGAAAGGCTATTGATAAAGAGGGCGCAAGAGAATCCGAAATATCGTTGGACACGCGACGAACAAATTGCACTGGCTGTTTCTGGAGGCGAACCTCTCGGTAGTCCTGGAGATATATTTAGCTATGCCGATACCAATTTTTCCCTCCTTTCAGAAATCATTGAGCAACGCACAGGAAAGAAATTCTATACCGCTATTCGAGATTTATTGCAATACAAAAGATTCCGTTTGGATAACACTTGGTTTGATTCGCTTGAAGATGTACCAAAAAATACTAAACCTCTCGTTCATCAATATTGGGATAAAATGGGCTTTGACAGCTATGTTCTCGACCACTCTTTCGACCTCTATGGAGGAGGAGGAATTGCTGCGACGACAAAAGACATCGCTCGATTTTCTCAATTGCTTTTCAACGGGAAATTCTTTGACAAAGCAGAAACGCTTCAATTAATCTATACCCCAATGCCTGCCAAAGAAGATACCGGCGAAAACTATCATCTCGGATTGATGGAGTCAAAGGTAAACGGTTATACAAGTTATGGTCACGGAGGCTTTTGGGGAACCATCGTTCAATATTTCCCAGAATTGGATTTATCTATTTCGGTTTTTATCAATAATCGAGATGCGAATAAATTGCGGAAAGAGGTGCTGGAAGGTTTGCTAAGCGAATTATCTAAAACGCAGAAATGAGGGTCGTGAATTTCAATAACAAAACATTCGCATTGCTGGAAAATAGCGAAAAAGGAACGGTCAATACCAATACGGTTTTGAATATAAGCAAGATGGGAATCTCGTAACAGCAGATTACTATGGAGGAACGGTTCGTTACGGAAAGATCATAGCCCGCCTCGATGGAGAAGAATTGCATATGCGTTACCACTGCCTAACCACTGAGGATGTTTTGAAATCAGGCAAAGCGATTGCTAAAGTTATTTTGAATGAAGAACAGAAAATACTATTACATTTGGATTGGGAATGGCTCGATGGAGGAGGGGAGAAGGCGACTTCTGTTTATATAGAAATGGGGTAACTGTTCAGCAGTTGGCTTTTAGCAGCTAGCAGTTAGCTTCCCACTTTCGCGTTATAGCGAAGCTAACTGCTAACTGCAAATAGCTAGAAGCCATTATACAGAATAGGTACGAAAAGGAACTTAATACCCAAAATGCTTCAAACTCTTCTCATCATCACGCCAGCCATCTTTCACTTTCACAAACAATTCTAAAAACACCTTCTTATCCAAAAAGTACTCAATGCCTTTCCGAGCTTCCGTACCCAATCGCTTAATAGCAGATCCATCCTTTCCGATAATAATGGATTTTTGCGTTTTTCTAGCAACATAAATTTCCGCACGGATTTTCACCATTGGTTGACCACTATTCGTTTCCGTTTCCTTAAACGTATCCACAATAACTTCACAAGAGTAGGGGATCTCCTGCTTGTATAATTCCAGTATTTTCTCCCGTACGATTTCAGAAACAAAAAAGCGCTCCGACTTATCCGTCAGTTGATCCTTTGGATAATAAGCCGGCCCTTCCTTTAGCCGTCCCTGAATCAATTTCACCAATGCATCTGTATTGTTACCCTTCAGCGCAGAAATCGGAATGGTCTCTGTAAACTTCACCCGTTTATTCCAACTGGCAATCAAAGCAAGCACTTCCCCTGGTGTTTTTAATAAGTCAATTTTGTTAATCACTAAAAACAAAGGAATGTCAATTTTCTTCAACCGTTCTATGACCTGATCGTCGTCTTCGTATTTTTCCTGAGTATCCGTTACAAAAATCATGATGTCTGCATCCTCAAAAGTGGAGAAAACAGAACTGTTCATGGCCTCCTGCATTTTGTAAGCCGGCTCCGTAATGAAACCCGGAGTATCCGAAAATACAATCTGAGAATGCTCATCATTCACAATCCCGATGATCCGGTGCCGGGTCGTCTGAGGCTTGTTGGTAATGATGGACATCCGCTCGCCAATGAGGGTGTTCATCAAAGTTGATTTCCCTACGTTTGGTCGGCCAATGATATTTACGAATCCGGATTTATGCATATTTCTATTTTTCTGTAGTTTTTAATTATCTTGAGTATGATGACAGATAAGGGCTTCCCGCAAAGGTAAGGTAGATGCGGAATCAAGGGAACCCTTATCTGCCCTCTAGTAATTTTAACCCAACTGCCGGACCTGATTCTTCAAAATCCCTTCCACCAACTCGAAAAGAAGTTTAGGTTTTAAATTGTGCCATGGCAAGCCATTCAGTTCGTTTCCGAAGTTCACATAATATTGCAGTCGTACCTCTTCCATTTCATCCTTCACATGATCCAAAGTATTTACAATCGCAATCCAACCATCCTCCTCTTTTACATCATCCCACCACTCCTCATAATAACAATCATCTCCAGCATGAAAATTCAACACATTTTCCGAAAGGAGAATGAACTTCGAAATCCCTTGATCAATCAAAGCATCAGCCACCTCTCGTTTCAAAAAGTTGATGTCATTGTGCAAACAATCATTCCATTCCCCAATCAATTCAAAAATCGCAAAATGTTTATCGTAGTCGACAAACAAGATTTTCATGTATAAGGTGCTGGAGCCAAAATCGTCCCATTGCGGATGGATGAAGTAGTTATAAATTTTCTGTGAAAAAGAAAATTCATTATACTGCCGGCCATGAAAAGGCGAGCGTTCATCATCTGAAGCCACATATTGACTTCGCCATTTGTAAAAAGGTTCTATATCGTGCATCTAGGTATCAGCTTAATGTTCCTGCAAATGTAAGGTCTTCTTTGACAAATGATGTGATTCCTCAAAAAGATTATTCAAAAGTGGCTCTAGTACAACTAAGTGACTGCTGAAAATATTTTGAAGGACTTATTAAAACGTAGAATCCCCTTGAATGGCGGACAGGTTTGTCAAAGAATCATATAGTAATAGTTGCTATTAATTTTCGAAAAAAAATGACTAAGTTCGTGCAGCAAATGAGATTGTTTCCTGAGCTATCTTAACAGTCTTAATGCTAAAATGTTTCCTATGAGAAAAATTGTTCTAACTGGCCCGGAGTCTTCTGGCAAAACCACCCTCGCAGAAAGCCTGGCTGAGTACTACCAAACGCTGTGGGTTCCCGAATATGCCCGCTTCTATATCGAAAACCTCGGTCGACCATACACAGAACTGGACCTCCTAGAAATAGCCAAAGAACAAGTCAAGCAGGAAGACCACACGGCCGCTCAAATCAGCAATGTCCTCTTCTGTGATACCGATTTGATCACCATTCGAATATGGCAAAAAGAAAAATTCAAAGGTAGCTTCCGTTGGATAAATCAAGAAATCGAAAATCGGCACTACGATGCTTATTTGCTTTGCGCTCCAGACATCCCTTGGGAACCTGATCCCTTACGAGAAAATCCAGATGACCGGGAACGACTATATGCAACCTACGAACAAGAACTAGTGAGGCTAAATAAAAAGGTCCTTAAAGTATCCGGAACCATAGAAGAACGCCTCCAACAAGCGACCAGTTTTATAGACAGACCGATGTAGGATTTGAAAGATCTCACAGATCTAGTAAATCTCGGGAACCATAAGCTTACATTTAAAACTCATCCATCATGCAAAACAACATCCGTAAACTACTATTCTTAGCGCTACTACTAACAACAAGCTTACAAGCGCAACAAAAAGTCCTCGTCATAGGAATAGATGGAGCCCGACCTGATGCGCTGCAATTGGCCAATACGCCAAACATCGACAACCTCATCGCCGACGGAATCTACAGCCCTCATGCCCTCAACGATGACATCACCATCAGCGGTCCCGGTTGGTCGGCTATCCTCTGCGGGGTTTGGTCGGATAAGCATTTGGTAACAGGGAATGATTTTTCCAACAATAATTACACGGAATACCCAATGATCTTTAAATACATCGAAGAAGAGAACCCAGATTTACATACGGTTTCCTTCGTTCACTGGGATCCCATTAATGATAATATCGTTCAGGATCATGCAGATTTTAAACTGAACCTGGGGACTGATCTCGAAGTAGCTACTCAAGCCGCTAGCTATATGACGAGTAATGATCCGGACATTTTCTTTCTCCATTTTGATGATGTCGATCATGCCGGGCACGGCTCTGGTTTTACACCAAACAATCCAGCTTATATCGAAGCAATTGAGGAGATTGATGTCAATATAGGAATCGTACTAGATGCGCTGATAGGAAGACCAAATTATGCGGAAGAAGATTGGCTCATTCTTCTCACGCCAGATCACGGCGGACTTGGCTTTTCTCACGGGGGTACCAGTCAAGAAGAACAGGAAGTGTTTTTTATTGCTAGTGGCGCTTCGGTCGCACCTTCTGTGGTTTTGAGGGACAGTATGTTAATTGCAGATAACCCCACAAATTGTCTTGGTGATACAGTAGAATTACAGTTCAATGGAAATGGAAACCATGTTGAAGTAAGCCCAAATCCAATCTTCGATTTCGGTGCAGATCAGGACTTTACTATTGAATGTCGTGTTCGAACAACGCTTGCCGCAGATGTTGCCATAGTTGGAAATAAAGACTGGGACTCTGGCGGAAATCCAGGTTTCATTTTTTCTTTCCGTTATGCCTCTGGGCCAGAATGGAAGGTAAATATCGGGGATGGTTCGAACAGAGCAGATATAAATACGGGCGGCTCAATAGCAGATAACAATTGGCACACGTTGACGGTCAGTTTTGACAGAGATGGGGAAATGAAAATGTATGAAGACGGCGTTTTTTTAACGTCAGCTGATATTTCTAATGTCGGTGATATTAATACGAATGAAGGATTGTTCTTCGGCGCAGACATTGATGGTGACTATGCTTACCAGGGAGCAATAGCAGAAGTTCGAGTCTGGAATACTATTGTTGGGGATCAGGAGGTTTCCGATTGGGCTTGCACTGCCGTAAATAATACGCATCCAAATTGGGACGATCTTTTAGGCTATTGGAAAATGAATGAAGGAGCTGTGGCTACAGCTGTCCTTGATGAAATAAACAATAACAATGGCCTGATCAATGGAGCCATTTGGAATGATTACGATTCTATTGTGGTCTATGATTATACCAATACCCCAAGACTTCCAGATGTGGCGGTGACGGCTTTGACTCACCTATGCGTCCCGATTGATGATAATTGGAATTTAGATGGAAATAGCTGGGTGGCGGAATGTATGCCGACTAGCTTGAAGCCAAATTTGCAAAATACTAAGTTTAATTTCAATCTATCTCCAAATCCTGTAAAAGAATTGTTGACTGTTAGTATCGAAAACTATTTTTCAGAAGAAATCCATCTGATTATTTATGATGTAAATGGAAAGTTAATTACGGAAGTTTTGATGGATGAGCAGGAAGAAGTATTAGATGTTTCTGAATTTGGAAATGGTCTTTACTGGCTTTCAGTTGAAGTGGATGGAGAAGCGGTATCGAAGAGATGGATTAAGTTGTAACAATAATTTTACATTTGCTATTGAGCGAAAAAATACGTTAGAAATGACGTTTGGGCAAGCGTATAAACGTTTAGTAAACCTTCAAGGTTTACTAAACGTACCCACTAACCATCTCAGTTAGCTTCGCTCAGACGCATTAAAAGGCGCGTTCGAGGGAGGCCAACTGCCAACTGCCAAAAGCAGGGAATTTGTCACGCACTCATATCAAAATTAACTTCCATGTGGATACCAGATTACTACAAAATAGAAGACAAACAAATCATCACCGACTTCATCAAATCCGTCAGCCTCGGCACGTTAGTCAGTCAAGATATTGACTACCCCATGGCAACACACACCCCCATGGAAATTGAAGAAACGGAGAATGGAACTCAAATGCTACGCGGTCACATTGCCAAGGTAAATCCCCATAGTCAATTGTTTAAAGGAGAATCAAAAGTATTAGCGATTTTTCATTCCCCGGCTTCGCATTATATTTCTTCTTCCTGGTATGAAAAGCCCAATGCACCCACTTGGAATTATATGAGTGTTCACGTCTACGGAAAGTTGAAAATTCTGGATGAAACAGAGACCTGGGACGCCGTTGCTCGGCTTACCGATCGACATGAGCAGATTAGTGAGCGCCCGATATCTTTAGAGACATTGCCTAAAAGTGTTCAGCGAATGCTAAAGGGCGTAACTGGTTTTGAAATAGAGATAGAAAAAGTAGAAGCGGCTTTTAAATTAAGTCAGAATCGGAATGACAAAGACTATAAGAATATTATAGCCGAATTGAAAAAGGTAGGATCAACGGGAGCGAATTTGATGGTGCGCGCCCTGGAAGAACGACTTGGGCGAGAGGGGGAATAGGAAGGTCTTATTTGGTTGTCAAACGCTAATAGCCTTTATTTTAAATAGAATGGTACGGCCGGTCGAAAACCGAATAATCTTTAATAGTTTACTAGGAATTGTTATTTTTGCCTCTTAATATTACACGAAAACGAAGGACACCAAAACACTAACATGCCAATCAAAATAATATCTGCCGGAGCCGGTTCCGGAAAAACATACCGCCTCACTGAAGAAATGGTCGCCTTGCTCGAAGATGAAAAAAGTGGTGTCCGCGCCAATGGCATTATTGCTACTACTTTTACCAACAAGGCAGCCGCCGAACTCCAAGAGCGCGTCCGCGTCCGACTCCTCGAAAAAGGGATGGCCGAAAAAGCCAACGAACTTACCAACGCACTTATCGGCACCGTACACGGACTTGGGGTAAAGCTCCTCAAACGTTTCGCCTTCGAAGCCGGGGTTTCTCCTGAAGTAGATATCATCGCTGATGAAGACCAACAGGTTTTGTTCAATAAATCATTGGCAGCCATTCTTACAGAGGAACGGATCATTGCCATTCAGCAAAGTAGCGAACGATTGGGGATGACCGCCGAAGAAGCTGATCAATGGCGTAAGTTGGTAAAAGATCTTACCGATGTCGCTCGTTCCAATGATTTTTCTATTCCTGTTTTAGAAAAATCTAAGAAATTATCCTACGAATCTTTCCTTCCCCTGTTGGGGGAACCATCGGTCAATTCTCCTGAGTTTTTCAATGAGCGTTTATTGAAATTGCTCACTGATGCGGTCACGGCGCTAGAGAACAACACCGATGAGACGAAGGTTACCTTAAAGGGAAAAAACGATTTGAAAAATCAACTCAATAATCTCCAGCTTCGAGGCGAATTGAACTGGCAGGATTGGGTGCGAATTGGTAAAGTAAAAGTAGGAGCGAAAAGTAGAGAGGCTGTTGAAGAACTTAAAGAGTTTGCGGAAACGCACGATGAACATCCAAAGTTTCACGCGGATATTCAGGACTTCATCAATCAGATATTCGATATTGCCATCTTGGCTTTGGAAGAGTACGACCGTTACAAAAAGCAAAGAGGCTTGATTGATTATGTGGATATGGAAACCTTGGTAAAACGATTGTTGGATAATTCGGAAGTTCGGGAAGTATTGCATGAGGAGATAGACCTTTTAATGGTGGATGAATTTCAAGATACTAGTCCAATACAGCTGGACATATTTTTGAAGCTCTCCCAAATTGTACCGCATTCCATCTGGGTAGGTGACCCTAAACAAAGCATTTACGGATTTCGAGGAGCGGACCCCAAGCTAATGCAGGAAATTATAAACGAGAACGGAATCAAGAAAGAAAATATACTGGAGCATTCCTGGCGCTCTCGGGAGGATGTTGTGAACCTGACCAATGCCTTATTCGTAAAAGCCTTTCCGGAATTACCAAAAGAACGGGTTATGCTTCGTGCAAAACGTACCAAAGCAGCTAATCCGAATGATGAAAAATTCAAACAAGAACCCCTCGAAATGCAGGAAGCCATACAACATTGGCATTTTGAGTTTGGGGAAGGCCGGATGCCTGGAAAACCCTGGATGGAAAACTGTTTGGCAAACAGCATTCAGTCGCTATTACTAGAAAGAGGCGTTCCCGTTTTGCCGAAAGGCGCTTCCAAATCCCGTCCCATTATACCGGGCGATATTGCCGTCTTATGCCGATCGAATAAAGCTTGTCAGGATATCGCAGATGCCTTACACCGAACAGGTTTGAAAGCAGCAATTGCCAGAATGGGTTTGTTGAATACCGCTGAATCTAAACTGATACTGGCTTGTTTGAAATTTATTTTACATTCTTCTGACTCTCTTTCCATTGCTGAAATACTATTGTTGGCAGCCAATATGCGCACAGAAGAAATCATTGAAGATCGGCTTGAATATTTGAAAGAAGTGGGTGAGTTGCCTTCGTGGGAAGAAAAGTGGGCGGAAGGGAATGGCTACATCGAACGCTTGAATAGTTTGAGAGAGGAAGCCCGTGATTTATCTGGTGCGGAGATCTTGGATCTATTACTCGAAGAGCTCAATCTTCGGCGCATTATCGCCACTTGGGGAAAGACTGACCTGCGGATGGCCAACGTTGATATGCTTCGTCATTATGCTTTGAAATATGAATCGGCTTGCAACCGATTGCACATTGCAGCCTCTCTCGGAGGATTCTTGTTATGGCTAAGTGACTTGGAAGGAAAAGGCCTCGATCAGCAAGGCTCCGGAGAAGGATCTGATGCGGTAAACGTATTGACCTATCATAAAAGTAAAGGCCTTGAATGGCCTGCCGTTATCTGTTACGATTTAGAAGGTACCTTGCGGGAAAATACCTACGGATTGAAGATCGTACCAGAGTCTGACGAAATAGATCTTCGTAACTTACTGGGCAATCGTTGGGTTCGTTTTTGGATTAATCCTTACGGAAAACAAAGTCGTAATACTCGCCTCGAACAACGGATGCAACAGAGTGAAGCATTTGCGGAAGCTAAAACGGAAGCATTAGCAGAGGAAGCTCGTTTGTTATATGTTGGTATTACCCGTGCCCGTGATTACCTCATTTTCCCTACCCGTGAAAAATCAACCAACTGGCTCAACCGGGTATGGCATGCTGGACAGGAAGATCATCCAACCATAGATAAAGATGATGCGGAAACGCCTTGGGAATGGGAAGGTAAAATCATTACGAAAGCTACTGACGTCAACGCTTTTGAAAGAGATTTTGGCCATACCGAATTGGAGGAAGAAAAGGTGACTTATCTGGAAGAACGGAAAGGAACTATTTTTTACCAACCTTATTATATTGATCTAAAAAAAGAAAACTCTAACAATACAGCTACTTACGGCAGCCCTGTTCCGTTTGCGACGGTTCCTATCGTTGAAGAGGAGGAACAAATAGCTACGGCCAAACTACTTCAGGCGATGCTGATGGGAGATCATCCGGAGCTTGAATCAAGTTACCGCGAAAGTATGGCGGAATCTGTTCTAGATCGTTTCTCTATGGAACAATCTATTCCAACAAAGACATTACAAGATTATTCAAAAGCATTTTATGATAAAATAAAAGCGAATTGGGCGCCTACAAAAATTATTAAACATTATCCCATTCGATATAGAGAAGAGGGGAGGAGGTTGGAAACGGTACTTGATATGGTGTTGGAGACTAAATCTGGTTTGGTATTGATCCATTTGGATGGTAGTAGCGGAAAACAGAAAAGTAAGTCTACCAAAGAGGCGGTGGCCATATTGCAATACGCAAAAAGCGCAGTTGCCCAAGATTATGGGCAGATGGTAACGGAGGCTTTGGTTGGTTTTACTATGTTGGGGGAGTTTCGTGGGATTTAGTCAACAAAAAAAAAGACCTCGCCAAAGGCAAGGTCTAAGCGACATAAGGTCTTCAAATGCGTTTGTTTCTGTAGCAGTTACCTGATACTAAAAACAGTTTTTTGGCTTTTAATGTTTTACCGGCTATCGGTGGCATGGGATTGATAGTTTGCTGTTGTCATGGGGGAATCCAATGGTTGTCAGCTTTTTGTTTTGCCTTTTAGCCTAGTCTGCCTTCGCTGTTTAAAAAGTAGTAAATTCTAAATAACACTGCAATTGAAGTGTTAGGAATATCAAATAGCAACTGCTGTTGCTTGAGGTACTGTTGTTTCGTTAAGCGTGTTAACAACAGCGTCTCTCCTCTCTGCTCTATTATCTTCTAATAAAAAATCAGCAGCGAATTCGCCATCGTTTTCTGCGATAGAAGGGGTAATAGGTTCCGACAATACAATAAGTGAAAAAGTTACAATGGTTAATGCCATTGACACGAGTAGAAAAAGCTCCATAGTGTGTGGTGGTTTTAAAGTGTTTCTAAATGTGAATTCTTGGCTTTCTATTATTATTATTTGGGAGTATGCCAAAGGCATACTTTTTCCGGAATGGAAAATATGTTTGGTAGGTTTCACACGTATCATGGCTGTCTTGAGTAACAAATATATAACTTAATTATATTTAGTGCATTCGTTTTATGTTTAGAGAAGCATTTTATGTGACGAGTTAAGCTAATATTAAGAACAGCTTAATTTCTAGTATTCGTGCTTCTTTGGCATGACAGATGGTCGTAATAAGTTCTCTTTGATACTTTTGCCCTGATAAATGGTCGATTTGAATTAGAATTTGCCACCCAAAAAATTTGTTTAGGTTTTTGATTAGATATGAATAGCGCTGATAGACAATATTTTATGTGACATTTCGGGAAGTAAAAAGATAGCAATAAAAAATAGAGGAACGGATTAGGCAACAAAAAAAATAACTTCAACGATTTGCAATTGTAACGACTATTCAGGAGAGGAAGTTAGATAAATGATTGAGTGTAAAAAGGTTGAAATTAGCCCGTTACGGTCAGGCGGGTTATTTTTTGTGTAATACTATGGAATAATCTGTTTATTCTTTTAACTTTGCGCACCGAACAGTAAAAACGTATCCGCCCGGGTGCTGAAATTGGTAGACAGGCATGGTTGAGGGCCATGTGTCCGTAAGGGTGTGCGGGTTCGAGTCCCGCTCCGGGCACCAAACAAATAAAGAAGAAGCTCCCATAATTGGGGGCTTTTTTTATGCCTAAGCTTTTTTCGGTACTAAATGATTTCATCTGGTGGAATATAGCAAATTGGCGTTCCGTCAATTATTTTTTACCGCAACTGCGCCTGCCGGGAGTTTGTCAGATGGGCGCTACGAGCACAACGTTAGTCAAACCAGACATTTATTTTTCCTTCGTGCTAAAAGGCGAAAACACTTGGGTACTTTTGCTGTTAATTAAACACACAATAGTAGCAGCCTATCTAATACCGAATAATTAGTTCATTTAAAAATTCTATGAAAAAGAAAAAACAAAGCTTACTCTGGAAAATATCTGGAGATAGAATGCCCGGCGACTCCTACCTCTTTGGAACTATGCACGTGCGTGATAAAGATGCCTTTTTATACCGAGACTTGGTTTTTCAAAAGATAGACGCCTGCGAAGCCTTTGCCACAGAGTTCAACTTGGAAGAAATGGAAACTAACGTATCCAGTGATGTGTTGGATTTACCAGAAGGAGAAACGTTGGATTTCCTACTTTCTGAAAAGCAGTATAAGAAAACTCGAAAAGTCCTGCAGAAGATAGCCGGGATGGATTTGGTCCATTTTAATACCAGCCAACCTATTTTAATTGCTAACTTAATAGCAGGTCGGATGCTCTCTGACGAAATGCCACTGTCGCTGGATGAAACACTTTGGCAATACGCTCGTCAACAAGAGAAAACAGTATTGGGTGTGGAAACCTACATCGAACAAATCAATATCATGCTTCAGATTCCAATGGAATATCAACTTAGAAACCTGATGGGGATTGTGAAAAATGTAGGCGCTTACCGCAAAGAAATTAAGAAAATGACTCGCTTGTACAAAGAGGCAGACATTCAGCGTTTATATAAAGCAGTAAAGAAATCATCAAAGGGCATGCGGAAGTTATTACTCTACAACCGAAACCTAATCATGGCAGAGCGAATCGCTGAAATGGCAAAAGAGCAAACCATCTGTGTCGCCATCGGTGCAGGCCATTTGGCAGGACAAAGAGGGGTGTTGCCATTGCTGAAGCAAAGTGGATTCCGAGTGGAGCCGGTTGCTTTGGTTTAGCACTAATAATCGTGCAATTGGTTTGAAATAAGGGTAGAGGCTGCCGGCCTGAGATTCCGCGTTTGGGATGCCTTGAAAACCGGGGAATCTCAGCCCGAGAGGCTGATATCCAATTGTAGATTTTTCACATGGGGCGATGCCCCATGCTCTGGAATTTCAGGCCTTCAGCCTGTTACCCAATCGGAAAATAGCTTTTGAATAAATCGTTCTCTCCATTCTGAGATATAGCAAAACGAAGAAGCTAAAATCTATGCAAACAAAAATCCATTTCCTAACAATAATACTTCTGATCGCAGTCTTTACTGCCACTCAAGCGCAGAGCCATACCATCTCCGGTTACCTCAAAGATTTGGAGACGGGCGAAATGCTCATTCAAGCGACTATTTATAACAAGACAAAGACAACAGAAGGAGCGACCACAAATAACTATGGCTTCTACTCCTTTTCTTTGCCGGAAGGATCCCATACCATCGTATTTTCTTACATGGGTTATGTCAGTCAGGAAATAGAAGTAAACCTCATTGAAGATCAGCGACTCAATATAGAAATGCAGCCTGGCGTACAATTTCAGGAGGTCGTTGTTACAGCAACAAATAAAAATGAACAGGTGCAAAGCACGGATATGGGGCAGGTTGACCTACCGATGAGTCAGGTAGAGAAATTGCCCGCATTGATGGGAGAGGTCGATATTTTAAAAACACTACAATTATTGCCAGGGGTACTTTCAGCCTCGGAAGGCAATACCGGCTTTTACGTGCGAGGTGGTGGCCCCGATCAGAATTTGATTTTGCTGGATGGCGCTTTAGTCTACAACACGGGCCACATGCTGGGCTTTTTCTCGGTCTTTAATTCCGCTGCAATTTCCAATACAACATTGATCAAAGGAACGATGCCCGCCAGCTATGGTGGTAGGCTTTCCTCCGTAGTTGATATCCAGATGAAGGAAGGAAATAACAAGAGTTTTGCAGGAGAAGCTTCCATCGGTCTTATTTCCTCAAAGTTCCTGATAGAAGGTCCGATACAAAAAAATAAGAGTTCTTTCATACTTACAGCAAGGCGTACTTATGGCTTTGATCTGGCGCAGCCTTTCTTACGTGAAACTTCTTTTGAAGGAACCAATTATTATTTTTACGATATCAATGCAAAAGCGAATTATCGGTTTTCAGATAAGGATCAAATTTACCTGACCACGTACATCGGTCGGGATGTCTTAAAGTTTAATGCTGTAGATCGAGGTTTTTCTTTTACCCTTCCTTACGGAAATACAATGTCTACGCTACGCTGGAACCATTTGTTTAGTGATAAGCTATTTATGAATACTACTTTGATTGCCAATTATTATGACTTCAGTTTCAACGGCCAACAAGCAGATTTTGAAGTTAATGCTTTCTCAGGTGTCCGTGATTACACCTTTAAATTAGGCCTGGAATATTTTCCAAAATTAGGGCACATCGTCAAAATGGGAGGAGAGGCTACTTGGCATCGCTTGACCCCTAACATTATAAATGCAAATTCGGGGACTGAAGAATTTAGCAACAGCTTGAAGCCAAAATACGCTCTTGAATCTGCCGTTTATTTGGAAGACAACTGGACGTTAAATGATTCTTGGACCTTGAATCTCGGATTGCGGGCTTCTATGTTTACCCTCTTTGGCCCCTTCTCGGATAAAGCCACTGGAAAGGAATTTGACTACGGCGAGCCCGTGGTTACTTATGGTGGGTTGGAGCCGCGCCTTTCGGCAAAATACAGTTGGCAAGAAAACAGTTCCTTCAAAGCAGCCTGGGTACTGACGCGCCAATATCTCCATCTGGTCAGTAATTCTGCCACCACTTTACCAACGGATGTATGGGTGCCTTCGTCTCCATTAGTGAAGCCACAAATTGGTTGGCAGGCTACCGCTGGTTGGTTTCATAATTTCAGTAATGGTCGCTATGAAATGTCCATAGAAAGTTATTACAAAGATTTGAAGAACCAGATCGATTATGGCGAATTTGTAGTGCCTGATCCCTCTGTAGAAACAGAAAATGATTTTATATTTGGAACAGGTCGTTCCTATGGATTGGAGTTTTTTCTCAAAAAAAGGACAGGAGCCCTCACCGGTTGGATGGGTTACACTTTGTCGAAAACAGAACGCTTTTTTGAGGAGATTAACAATGGAGCTGCTTACCCTCAGAAGTACGATCGTCGGCACGATTTGTCTGTAGTGATGAGTTACGACATCAATAAAAAATGGAACCTAGGGATGGTGTTTGTCTATGGAACTGGGAATGCTTATACACCTATCGAAAGCATATTTTTCATAGAACAAAATCTAAATATTAGATATGGGCCACGTAATTCCGCCCGCATAGATCCTTATCACCGGATAGATATTTCAGCGACTTTTAGTCCAACTAAAAAGGAGAATAAACGATATGAAACGAATTGGGTATTCTCTATTTACAATGCTTATAACAGACAAAATCCGGCATTTGTTTTCCCTGTGTTTAAAGCGGATTTAGATACAGGGGCTTTTCTAGCGGAGGCTTATAAGATTAGTTTGTTTCCTGTGATTCCCTCGGTGAGTTGGAAGGTGAAGTTTAAATAAAGGGTTGATGAGGGTAGAGGAGGATTCCCCCCTATTGAAAAAAAAGTTGCGTTTGTTGTGCCTCCCATTTGGCGAATGTTATGTGGCGCTATCTAATAGAGTTGCACTTTAATATCACGTTAGCCCTGCGGCCTCTGCGCGCTCTACGTGAGTAAATACACTAAAAAGGGAGTAAGTCTCTTCTCTTAATAGTAGATGTAACGATCGAAAATTAATAATCACGCAGAGGCAGCAGAGCGAGCTGAACCTAATGAAACCATCTAGTACTTAAAATTAAATAAGATGAAAATAAATAGACTATTCGTTGTTATAACAATACTTATGCTGAGTGCTTGCGAAGAGCGCTTCCAACCCGATATAACCACTACTGATCCTGTTCTAGTGGTAGAAGGCCACATTGAAGTTGCCAATGAAAATCCATTACCTCCTTACGTCATCCTAACACGGACGCTTCCTTTTTATGAGGAAATCACAACGCAGGATATTAGTGAGCTCTTTGTTCACAATGCTTTTGTACAGGTTAGTGATGGCAGCGAATCAATTGTACTGGAAGAAGTATGTTGGGAGGACTTGCCAGAAGAATTTAGAGAATTGGCTATAGAAACGCTTCCGGATTTGAATGATGTCAATGTCAATTATTGTATTTATACCGATTTGAGTTTTTCCTTTATGGGAGAGATTGGTAAAACGTATAGTTTACTAGTGGAAACCGATAAAGAAGTGGTTACTGCTACTACAACTATTCCGAACTTTGTTCCGCTGGATTCCATGTACTTCGTAGCAGCTCCTGGAGGCTTCGGAGACTCTTTGTTAGAAATGCGAATCGTTTTTACAGATCCGGAATTGGAGGACAATTATTATCGCTATGCTACCAGTACGAATCAGGAGCCTTTCTACCCAGGTTTCAATTCTGTTTTTAATGATTTACTTTTTTCAGGGCAGCCGGTTGACTTTCCATTAGCCAAAGGAGAAGCTCCTTTTCGGGAGGAAGGTGGTGTAGGGATCTTTGGTTTATTTCGTCCTGGAGAGGAGGTTGTTCTCCGTTGGTTGACGATAGATGCGGCTCACTATAAATTTTGGGATACTTTAGAATTTAATAAGGTAAATCAAGGACCTTTTGGTTCTTATACACAGGTGAAATCTAATGTGGAAGGAGCTGTTGGAATTTGGGGAGGTTATACTAGTGGGTTTTATGAAGGGGTTGCGGAGTAGGGGATTGTTACTTCAATCGCACTAAATACCCAGCCCCAAACTCCCCTTCAATCAAAACCTCCGTTTCTCCAATCGCAGCAACCTGCTGTTTCAATTTTTTCAGTTTCTTTCCAAAAGTGTGGCTGTCATAAATCCATACCTTTTCAAATCCTTTCTTTTTCCAGACCGGAGCAAGTTTTGTGAAATCAGAATTCCAGACACCATATTCAAGGGTGCTTGAAGGAATGTCAATCCTTTGGTCATACAACTGCGTGTAGAAAAGATAAGTAGGTTGGGCAATGTGTACGACGAATAAAGGACGCTCTCTTTCGGGATGCTCACTGATCTGCTGTAAGGTGGAGCGGGAGGTTGCAATTGTATATTCGTTCACAAAGAAGGGAATACCAGTCTCTGATTTCAGGCTTAGGACAATCGGAATGAGCATTAAAGCTGCTACACCATACTTCAGTTTGTTATTCCATAACATTATTTTCCCGTAAAGGACATCAGCGCCCAATCCAATCAGGAGCATGAAGATAGGCATCATAAATAAACTGATGCGAGGCAGTAACACATATTGGCCTAACATAGAGGCTACAAAGCAAGTGATTATCGGCCCCAGTATCAAAATGAATTTACCTTTGTCTATTTTGTACAGTCGCCAACTACCCAAAAGAATACAGATTACCGTCCATCTTCGAACCCAGGCATCCGGTCCGATCATTGCCTCTAGGAAGCCATTGAAAACGGATATGTTCATCTTAATGTGGCTAAGGGTATAAGGCAATTTTAAATAATGCCACTTATGGAAATCCTTAAGGTATTGACTGTCTATGCTGGTTTTTAGATTGGTGAAGAATAGAATGCCGAAGCTAATGAGCCACAGCGCAGCTGTCAGTGAGAGTCTTGTTAGGACCTCAGGTTTGGTTTGTTGACTCTTGGCCTTTAGGAGGTTTTCCCAGCAAAGGTAAGCCCCAACGGCGGCCAGTGAAAAAACGATGGGCATTGAAAACCAAACAGCTATTGCGCCTGCGATGCCTAATAAGAAGTAATCCTTAATAGAATGAAATCGATAGTGCCAAGCTGAAAAGAGAAATAAGATGGTAAAGAAGACGTCTCCTGCATATTGCTTATTTTCCGTTTGGTAACGCATCATATAAATGGAAAAACCAAACAAGGCAATGGCGTATAATATCCCAGGGCCCGAAAACATTTTTTGCGCAAGCCGATAAAAAAAATAGAGTGCGCCAAAGCCCATGAGTAGGGCAAAAAAGCGAAGACTGTATTCATTAACTCCGCCAAGCGAAACAAAGAATTTCACCAATACCGTATACATCGGAGGAGCGAATTGCTCATAATCCAATGCTCCAAACAGCGCGCCATAGCTTTTTTCAACAATGTTCCTACTAAGATTGGCTTCGTCCAAAAACAAAGTCCTGTTCTGTAAA
Organism: Saprospiraceae bacterium; assembly: GCA_047626155.1. Classification (GTDB taxonomy): domain Bacteria; phylum Bacteroidota; class Bacteroidia; order Chitinophagales; family Saprospiraceae; genus CALGLS01. Next base: position 63,564 of record JBLHRR010000009.1, read on the forward strand.
AATACAATGATCCTTAGCAGTGCAGAGAGTGCAAGAAGTGTGAGGGCAGCTTGTTTGATTCGGGTTTGAAACATGGAGTCAGAATGGGAAAGAAATATAAAGGTAGATGATGGTGGATTAGGGTTCCCTTAGCTTGCGCTTAATTACGTTATTGGGAGCCCTTATCCACCCCTGATCTACCCATTCAATATAATAGAGTTTATTCCAAAATAATTTGTATGTTCTCAAATGATGTTTTTATCCAGCACTTCAGCTTTTTGTTCGCCCGTAGCTAAGGCTACGAACTCAGAAAAGAGCTTCGTTCTGAAAAAAAACATCTATTTGATTCCTATACAAAACATTTCAGCATAAACTCTAATGGGAGCCAAGTTTATTTCGCTGCTGCCTCCAAAGGATCAGCTGCCAAAGTGAAAGTTCTGGTCACTGGATTCAATGGTGTTTTTACCATTTCTCCATTTCCGTCTACCAAAGTCAGGGTAACTTTATTTTCTCCCATTGGCATTCCTTCGATGTAATATGGCTGCCAGCGGTCGATCATATGAACTTCTCCGTTGATGGCTGCTTTTACTTTGAATTGAGTCCCTAACACTACATTTGCAAGGTAGAAATCTAACATTACTTTTTCAGTCGCTAGCTTCCCAGTGTAAGTTCCTTTTGGACGAGAGTAAAAAACCATAGGTTCTGTTACTTCTTTACCTCCTTGAAGAGCGCCGCCATGGATATGTCCTTTTTTCAACCAGTGTGCATCTTTCGTTTTGATACTTTCGTGGTAAGAACGAGAAAGGAAACCAAGAATGTAGTGATCACCGTGATCCATTGGGTAGTCAAAGCTAGCCTCATACTTTGCAGCGTAAGGCTTGTTGTCTACAATAAGGTGAATGTGTTGTCCCTTGGCAGAGTTCGCACAGTTTTTTGCTCCAGCATCTGGAGTCTGCATTCCTAATTTATAGGTGCCCTCTCCGACTTTGAAATCGAACTTATTGTTTTGGTAAGTAACTGATTCTATTTTAGCATCAGCATATTCTGTTGATGCCGCAAATGGAGTCAGGGTATATTTTTTTTCAGCAGCCGGAGCCGGTGCAGCGTCTGTAACCGCCTTAGTAGCAGTTTCTGCAGCTGTTGTAGCAGCAGTGTTGGCATCTGTGCCAGAATTGCAGGCCGCGAACAGCGCGCAAATAAATAGAAGGTTTAGGTATCTCATGATTGGTGGATAGTTAATGAAGAATTGGTGAAGAAATAGGTTGTATATAAACAAAAAAACCGTTCATAAGAACGGTGTACTATTGTGTCAAAAGGGACATTGTTCTTTGTTATGCTACTAGGCTGCTTTTCTTTTCTACCCCCCAGCCTACTAAAGGAGTGGCCGCTAACTTGCGCAACCTAGTAGCATAATCGTTTTTATGCCTCTTCTTCCGGCTGTTCAATAGCAGTGATCATTGGAAGCCCCATCAATTTAGATTCGGCATTACTAATGGCACCAATACGCAAAAATCCGCCAGAAGCCTTTGCAACATGTTCTGCAAAAGTTAGGAAGCTTTTATAAATGATATGAGCATCAGCCTGATCCAACTGAGCCAACAATCCATTCAAGCCCGTTAGCTTTTCAGAGATGGCTGCGGTACGTGCATCCACATCAGAGGGTAAGCTTTTGATATAAGATTCTACCTTGTCAGAATAGGTAGCACCCACTGTCTTATAATATTCGTTTAGCAATTCAGGGTATGAATAACTTCTGATCTTTGTCAGCTTCGCTCCCCAGGATTTTTCATCGTCGTCAATATTTCCATCAGCGCCAGCTATTAATATGGTAATCAATGGAATAGCATCTACTAAAAGTTCTTCCTGCCCTTCATTGAATTTCTGAAATAAATCGATCATGTCTTATTTGATGTGATTAGTTAAAAAGTTTTTTGCTTAATGCTAAATAGTGCCTTAACCTTTTGATAGTCAGTATGTTAAATATATTTCTACTAAAGAGGCGCTATTCGAAGGCAAATATAAGGAATTCGCTACTCAAAGTTGAAATTAAAGCAACGTAACTGTTCGCTATCGGGGAGCGAATAGCGTTGTTAAAAGTAGGTCATTTCGGAATCTTAAAGACAGGCTCAGAAAGGAGATAGATTTATTGATAGAGAATTGTTCAATTAGGGTAATGATTGAGTTGTGGTTTTTATTCATTGCGACCAATCGTATTTTAAATCACGCAGAGGCCGCAGAGTGCGTAGAGCGAACGTATTTTTCGCGCCTAACTCTGCGGCCTCTGCGTGAGTAAATCTACATTCGGTACACTACAGTGTTACACTAAAAATAATTTCCCGATTTCTTTGGTGGAAACGATTATATAAATCACTCTCCCTTTGGTTGTTTTGATTTACATAATCGTTTCCAAATCGGGAAGTTAATTTTTCGTTGTTACTAAGATAATACGATAGTGGGAGAAGTTAATAGTTATAGTTAACAGTTAAAAGGATATTCCCTATCTTCGCCATCGTGAGTAACAAGACAAAAAAAACAACCAAGAAGGAAGGGAGAGTAACGCCATTGATGCAACAATATTTCGGGCTAAAAGCAAAATACCCCGAAGCCATTATGCTGTTTCGAGTAGGCGATTTCTATGAAACTTTTGCCGAGGATGCCATTACCGCATCCCGTGTTTTAGGCATTACCCTGACCAAGAGAAACAACGGTGGCGTCGACATAGAGTTGGCCGGATTTCCCTACCATTCATTGGACACTTATCTACCTCGACTGGTTCGTGCCGGACATCGAGTGGCCATTTGTGAGCAACTAGAAAAGCCTTCCAAGGAAAAGAAAATTGTGAAGCGAGGCGTAACAGAAATAGTGACGCCAGGTATTGCGGTCAACGATCAGTTGTTGGATCATAAAACCAATAATTTCTTGGCAGCTGTTGCTTTTGGCAAAAAGAACCACCACGGAATAGCATTGTTAGATATTTCCACTGGAGAGTTTATAGTCAGTGAAGGTAACCTCCAATATGTCGATAAGTTGTTGCAGGGCTTAAAGCCAAACGAGGTACTGTTTGCACGAACGGCCGCCAAACAATTTACCCAGCAATTCGGCGATCAGTTTTACACCTTTACTTTAGACGATTGGGTTTTTACCTCAGACTATGCCCGGGAGAAATTGCTGGCTCAGTTTGAAGTACAATCCCTCAAAGGTTTTGGTGTGGAAGAATTAGAGATGGCACAAATGGCTGCGGGAGCAGTGTTACATTATTTAGCTACAACCGAAAATACGAATCTCAAACACGTCAATGCCATCAGTAGAATCGAAGCAGACAAATACGTTTGGTTGGATCGGTTTACCATTAGAAATTTAGAACTACTTTATAGTCAGCATGAAAATGGGGTGACGCTGATAGATGTATTGGACAAAACGGTTTCCCCAATGGGAGCGCGTTTGTTAAAGAAGTGGGTGGTGTTGCCACTAAAAATGAAGGCGGCCATCCAAGGACGATTGGAAGTAGTGGAGTTTTTCATTAGAGAACAGGAACTTAAACAAGAGCTGGATGGGAACATTCGACTTATCGGAGATTTAGAACGATTGATTTCTAAAGTGCCTTTGGGCAAAGTGAATCCAAGAGAAGTGGTCCAATTGAAGCGCGCGCTAAAGGCCATTGCACCTATAAAAGAAAGTCTGGCGAAAAGTGGAAATGCTTCGCTAGAAAAAATAGCGGACGGATTGAACCCTTGCGTGAAATTGAAAGATCAGATTGAAAAAGAAATCAATGAAGATCCTCCGGTTTTGGTTAGTAAAGGTAATGTTATAAATGATGGTGTTAATGAGGAGTTGGATGATTTGAGGAATATTATAAATAACGGGAAAGAATTGTTATTAGATATCCAAAGGGAGGAGGCAGAAAAGACGGGCATCACGAATTTGAAGATTGGTTTTAATAATGTCTTTGGTTATTATTTAGAAGTTACCAATAAATACAAAAATCAAGGACTTATTCCAGATAACTGGGTTAGAAAACAAACACTGACCAACGCGGAACGCTACATCACAGATGAGTTGAAAAAGCTGGAATCGAAGATATTAGGAGCAGAAGAAAAGATACAGGCACTGGAAAGCAGGTTGTTCCAAACGCTGGTCATGATCATAGCGGATTACATTCGACCGATACAACACAATGCTTCTCTGATAGCACAAATCGATTGCTTGATGTCCTTCGCTAAAATAGCCATAAAAAATGAATACTGCCGTCCAACGATAACAGAGGATGGTAAAATCGACATCAAAGAAGGACGCCACCCGGTGATAGAACAGCAATTGCCACTTGGCGAAAGCTACATCCCCAACGACGTTTACCTCGACAACGATGATCAGCAAATTCTCATGATTACAGGCCCGAACATGGCCGGTAAATCCGCCCTCCTCCGACAAACCGCTTTGATTTGTCTGATGGGCCAAATGGGAAGTTTCGTTCCTGCAAAAGCCGCCAGCATTGGTATCGTCGACAAAGTCTTTACTAGGGTAGGGGCCTCCGATAATATCTCTAGTGGAGAATCCACCTTCATGGTCGAAATGAATGAGACCGCTAGTATCATGAATAACATTTCGGACAATAGTTTGATCCTTCTGGACGAGATAGGAAGAGGGACTTCTACCTTTGATGGGGTTTCCATCGCCTGGTCGATCGCGGAGTTTTTACATACCAATGGCCAAGCCAAACCCAAGACGCTTTTTGCAACGCACTACCACGAGTTGAATGAGCTAAACAACAAATTTCCAAGAATTAAAAACTTCCACATCTCTACAAAAGAAGTCGGCCAAAAAGTCATCTTCTTACGAAAGTTGGTAGCAGGAGGTAGCAATCACAGTTTTGGTATTTACGTTGCTAAGATGGCCGGAATGCCGAAAAGTATTGTCAAACGGGCTGCTGATATTCTAAAGCAACTGGAGCAACATAGTATTGATAACAATAATTTGGGGGTCAAATCCAAAAACGCTAGAAAGCAGCTCAAGCAAATGCCGGAGCCGATGCAGTTGAGTTTTTTTGAAGCGAATGATCCGGTAGGGGCGAAGCTGAAAGAAGTGCTGGAAGATATGGATGTGAATGGGATGACGCCGATTGAGGCTTTGATGAAGTTGAATGAGATGAAGGGGATGGTTGAGTAGGTGGTTAATTGGTTGGATTGGTGGATTAGTTAATTGGTACTCTTGGCTCGCGAAAAATCGTAGCGTTCTCCTTGCGTCGTTGCAGTTACCTTATACCTTAGATTGCTTGGAGAATAGTACCTAAAGAAACATGGAAACACTTCCCGAAATTAAAATATCCACAGACAAATCCCTTTTGGATATTTTCGTTATTTGCCAGTTCCTGAAGAGCAGTTATTGGGCAAGTCAACGAACAGAAGAGGATATCAAAACCTCCATAGAGAATTCCATCTGTTATGGAATGTACTTGGACGGGAAGCAAATTGGTTTTATCAGAGTATTGACAGACAAGATAGTCTTTGCCTATTTAATGGACGTTTTTATACTGGAAGAACATCGTGGGAATGGCTATTCTAAGCTGTTATTAAATACGATTCTGAATAGTACTGATTTTCAAAAGGTAGGACGTTGGGTATTGATAACAAAAGATGCACATTGGCTGTATACGAAATTGGGCTTTACGGAATTAGCACAACCGGAGCGTTTTATGGAGCGAAGATTAAAATAAAACAGCATAAACATTTAAAACAAATGAAACTATGTTAGCCATCCAAACCAAAAGCCTCACCAAATACTACGGCCAACAAATCGGGATTAAAAACATCTCCCTCGAAATTCAAGATGGTGAAATCTTCGGATTCATTGGCCCCAACGGCGCCGGTAAATCAACCACCATTCGAACCCTACTTGGCTTACTCATTCCCCAATCCGGCACCGCCACTATTTTCGGAAAAGACATCCGTACAGACGGACAGGAGATCAGAAAAAAAATTGGCTACCTCCCCTCAGAAGTCAATTACTACAATGAAATGACTTCCCGCGAACTGCTAGAATACCACTGCCGCTTCTACGGCATTGATGATTATACCGAAGTGGATCGTTTAGCAGCAGTTTTCAAACTAGACCTCAACAAACAAATTACAGACCTCTCTTTTGGAAATAAAAAGAAGTGCGGCATCATCCAGTCCATCATTCATAAACCAGATTTGTTAATTATGGATGAACCGACCTCCGGCCTTGATCCATTGATGAAAAACGTATTCTTTGAATTACTAGAAGAAGAAAATAAAAAAGGAACGACCATTTTTTTTAGTTCTCATGTCCTTTCCGAAATTCAAAGAATCTGTGATCGGGCAGCTGTGATTCGGGATGGTGAAATCGTTGCGACAGAAGACATACAATCGCTGTTGAAAAAACAAATGAAAAAAGTAACATTAGTTTTTCAGAAGAAGCCAGCGGATTTTCATTTGCCGAAAGGCGTCCAAAAACCACATTGGTTTAATAATAAGCTCACCTGCGAATATGTAGGCCCCGTTAAAGAACTCACCCAGTGGATGGCCAGTCTTGATCTGGTAGATTGCGTACTGGAAGAACCCGATTTAGAATCCATTTTCATGAACTACTATCAACATGAACAATAACCTATACACCAAGGAACTTAAGCGAAATCGAAAGAATCTGATGATTTGGACGAGTATTGTTATGGGACTAACCATGTTGGTCATGTCTCTTTTTCCTTTCATCAAAAAAATGGGTACTGAAATGGCTGCACTCATGAAAAGCATGCCGGAAGGCCTCTCCAAAGCGATGAGTCTGAATGCGGATACCTGGAGTAATATCCTAGGTGGTTACAATACCTACTACGGTATTTACATCATTGTCATCATAGGGATTTATACCACATCCACTGGTGCTACGATTCTTTCGAAAGAAGAAAGAGACCGCACCGCCGAGTTCTTATTGACAAAGCCGCTTTCACGTAAAGCTATTTTTACTACAAAAATGATGAGCCTGTTTACACTGGTTTTCGCTATTCAATTGTTACAAACACTAGCGGCCATAATCGGGATCTTAATCTTCGGAGAAGGAGAAGCAGACTGGCGTATTTTTGCTACCATGCAATTCCACGGCCTGGTGCTGGTTTTCTTTTTTACCTGCATCGGAGTCCTCATTCCTGTGTACGTCGGATCTAAAAATAATTTTATGGGGATGGCTGTAGGTTTAGTGTTCGGTGCCTTTTTTCTGAGTGCTATTGCAAAAGCGGCAGAGGGTTTGGACTGGATTGGCTATGCTACTCCCTTTGGTTATTTGGGTTTTGAAATCTTTGAACCGGGGTATGGTGTGGCTTGGGGAGCTGTGGTGTTTTTTGTGGTTGTAGGTGTTTTGTTATTAGTGCTGGCTTTGAGGAAGTTTGAGCGGTTGGATATTGGGGCTTGAGGTAGGAGCCTAGCGAGCCTATTTGTAAATCTTTACGCCAAAGCTGGTTTGTTGATCGATAATAAATGTTGGCTCAGGGTTACCATTTTTACGAAGTGCCGCTTTAGCCCTTTTTACACCAACGTTAAAACTATTGATATATCCTAGGTTTTTAGCAGCCTCCGCTATTGTAGGGTTTCGATAATCATTTTTATCTGGGAAGTTTTCGGGCCTTGCGTCGCCGTATAAACCACCGGGGTTAATTATCTCTATTCGATCATCAAATTCGTAAAATTTTATAGCAGCATTGGACTGGTAATCCCTATAGATAACTGCATTGTAGAGCAACTCTTGTATTGCTGCACTAGGATAAGAAAAACGATATTGTTCAGTAAGGTTATGTTGGACTTTCTTCACGATTTGAGATTGAATGAATTCATTCATTATTCGCATTTGTGTTGTCAAATCACCATCAAAGCCATACTCGTACACAAAGTCACTAACCTCATCAGGACCATTGAATTTAACATACTGAACGTTTGCTCCTGGCAGATAAAATCTGGGATTCTTTCCAAATAACAATATACCTGCATTAGTTGGACAATCAGATTTTAAATCATAAAATTTTAAAGAAGCGAGTTGTTCTTTAGTGTCACGACCATTAGCTTTCAATGTTTCTTCATCGGTTGCAGTTGGCAGATAACTTAAGGTGAAAATATTTATGCTTAAATCATCAAGTGTACTTCCAAAGCAGGGTTGTGTATCAAAAGACCTGGCAAAAGTAGATCGTTTTTTGCTTAAAATTCGCTCTTCTGCTTCATTGGCAACTCCTTTCCTTGGGCCAATCCTAACACATACTTTTCCTTTGTATCTTACAGGTGGTACCATAGAAGGCTGTACTTCCACGACGGCCAGATCACCTTCATCGAATGAAAACTTCTCTACGACCATTGCTGGTGGAGGAACAATTCTTCCATCTGTCCGGAAACCCAGTAATGTTTGGATTAATTGTTCATCAATATCAATTCCTTCAATCGAACCATCATCGTTAGCTCCAATGATGAGATAACCGGGGAGCCCTTTCCCAACCATATCATTACTGAAAGAGCAAATCGCCTCACTAAATTTATTGGTATCGGTTTTCGATATCGTTTTCTCAACTCGATCAGCCTCTAGCTCTGTAAGCAATTCACTAAGTTTTGCTTTTGTTAATATTAGACGAAATTATTTTTTGTGTAATACTAAATATATGCAATATAGAAATTATTAATCAACCAACCGCTTTCCAAGCTACCGCCTTAATCTCAATCAACAAATTAGGATGCGGCAACTGATGCACCGCCACCGTAGTTCGAGTAGGCCCAGTATGATCGAAAAAAGTACCATAAACCTCATTATAACCTTTGAAATCTTTCATGTCTACCAAGAAAGTAGAAATATCAATAAGGTCAGAAAGGTCAGCACCAATGCTTCCTAGGAGCGCTCCAATGTTTTCAATCACCGCCTTAGTCTGAAGCCTAATATCCAATTCCCATTTTCCATCTTCTCCCAACACCGCACCTACATGTGTGTTGTCTGGACGTCGGCTGCTGGTTCCAGAGACATAGATGAAATTGCCCACTCTTTTTACGTGAGGGTAGTTACCTAAAGGTTGAGCTTTATCTGAGAGTACTTTTGATTCTTTCATTTTTGTTGATGTTGATAAAAGCATTTAGCTACTGGCAGTTGGCTCGCATTATAGGGAAGCCAACTGCCAACTGCTAAAAGCCAGCTGCTATAAAGTTTAATAATCCAATTTCCCCAACGCCATAACCTTCTCATAAACCTCCCCAATCTCAACCTCCTCCACCTCCTTATCCGCACACATCTTCAGCAACAACTCATCCTGCGCTCTCCCCAATTCCATCGCCTTCGCATAAGGCATATCTGCACGGAAAGTAACCAGCGAATATTTAGAATAATAATCAGGATGCTTCTGCTCCAACTGCATTTCCAATTTCCGTTTCTTCTTGAAATCCTCATCATCCACTTTATCCTGCATCTCTATGAAATTGTCAATGGCAAGGTCAGCAATGGCATTCGTATTTCGGTAACGTAATTCCTGAAACTGTTGAAAAGCTTTGGTCCAGTCTCCATCAAATTCATCCATGACATCATCAAAAACGCGGACGTCTTCAAAGGAAGCATTCATGCCTTGGCCATAGAAAGGCACAATCGCATGAGCCGCATCGCCCATAATCAAAGTCTTCCCGAAAGCCTGCCAAGGATAGCATTTAATCGTACCTAAAGTACCGACCGGATTTTCAAAGAACTCTTCTACATAATTCGGAATATATGGAATCAGGGTAGGGAAGTATTCTTCAAAAAAGTCTTGTACCTTTTCTTTTGTAGTTAAATTGTTAAAACCAACGTCACCCTCGAAAGGGTGGAACATGGTCACGGTAAAACTACCATCCAAATTCGGAAGCGCAATGATCATGAAAGATCCTCGTGGCCAAATGTGCAAGGCGTTTTTCTCTATTTGATAAGCGCCATCTTTGCCTGGTTGAATAGTCAATTCTTTATAACCATGTCGTAGGAAATCCTGAGAATAGTTGAATAACAATTGCGTAGTTTTCCCCATCATGGCTTTCCGAACAGCAGAGCCCGCGCCATCCGTTCCGATTACTACAGAACCATTGTCTGTGACAGTATCGTTTGTAGTAGCATTGTTGAAAGAGGCCGTCGCGTTCTCCAAATCAACATTGGTACATTTATGATTGAAGAACAAGGTAATATTTTCTTCCTTTTCTGCCATGTTTAATAAAGACACATTAAGTCCCCACCTCGAGACGGAATTAATATAATCTTCTTCCCGTCCACTATATTTTGACAAAAAGGAATCGCCACCTAATGGATGAATCAATCGCCCTTTCATAGGAATACATTCCTTTAGGATTTCTTCTTTCAAACCCACCTTATCCAAAGCCGCAAGTCCTCGGCTAGAGAGTGCCAAGTTGATGGAGCGCCCTGCACCTACGGATTCTAAGCGCATGTCACCACTACGCTCGTAGAGATGGATTTGGTAGCCACGTTGGGCCATGCGTACTGCGAGAAGGGTTCCGCAAAGGCCTGCGCCGACTATGATTATTTTTTCTTTTTCCATGTTTCTTTTTTGTAACCGTAACGGCGCTACGAAGATGCAACGTTCTACAGCATCAATTAACTAATTTATGAATCCACCAAAGCTCTTTCTCGTGGATCAAGCCCCAGCCACTTAATCACATTCCCTTCCCAGATATCCCGATACTGTCGCTGATTCACAATGTCCCGTTCCAGTGCTAAATCCAGTAACTTTCCAGGATAAGAAGACTGTGCATCACTTTCCATTTCGCCCAGCGGATAAGGATCATCCAGACCCATAATGATTTGGTCTGTCCCCGCCAAGCGGTTTACCATCATATCCAAGGAAACGGTATCATGAACTAAGGTGTCAAAAAATATATTTTTGTGGCCCACCGCATTTCGAGGGTGGACTTTACCTTCAAATAAATCAGGTCGTCCGTCAAAGGCTTGTATCCGTCTTCCCAGGTTGACATGTGCCAATTGGCCACCATGCGCAAAACAAACCCGGATGTTTGGAAACTCATTCTGATAGCCATTCAACGTGTAAAAATGATACGCATCTGCACATTGAGCGAGCATCCAAACGAGGTGGAAACGCCAAGCTGTATTTTCTAGTTTGATAAATTTTTCTCCATCGTAAGGATGAATTTCTATCGCTAGTCCATAGTGATTGGCCAACTCCAAAATCGGTCTCGTTTCCTTATCGAAGATGCAGCGCCATGTACCAACAGAGTCCATATAATGCGTTGGCAAACAAAGTACCCGCAATCCCAGCTTTTCTACGCAACGTTCAATTTCCCAGAGTGCAGACTTTACAAAGCCGGCATGAACGACGAAACCACAGGTGAATTTATCTGGGTGTCTTTCCTGCACGGAAGCATTAAAATCATTCTGAAAACGAAGCACGCCTTTCATCTCCTCGTAGCGCAGGCCATTGCCATACAACTGCGACAGATTCAGAACAACCGCATGGTCGATTTTGTTTTTCTCCATCCATTCTAATTTCTCCTTTAGGAAGAAACTAGAATCTGTAACAGGGCGCTTCCATCCTTTTTGTAGCATGAACTTACGATCGTCATCTACCCAAAAGATTTCCTGCTCTTTCATGAATTTTGGAATCTCTTCCGGATTGGGTAGGAGATGGGAGTGACCGTTGATGCGGTAGGTGAGGGGCGGTATTTGCTTTCCTGGAATCATAGGTTTGTTACTGAGCGTAGGTTTATATTGTTATATTTTAATTATGAACGAACTAGTTAATTTGATATGGACAAAAAGCGAAAATGTTTAATTATTGTTTTATAGAAGATATAACAATGTATTCACTCGTTTTATATTTCAATGCTTTTTCTTTAGGTTGTTACAATAACTAATCATCACATAACAAGATAATTGTTCGTTATACCGTATTACTCTTATTACCAGACATATCATATAAATAGATATCCAGAATGACTGTATCTATTGGGAAACCATCCATAGGCTCACATGATACTACAGTAGCATTAGG
>JBLHRR010000010.1:0-68275 GCA_047626155.1 Saprospiraceae bacterium
TTTGCCATTTTTTAATCTCAACATATTATCAGATGAACCGCAAGTCTCTTTTATAATTAATTTTTTCCTCTTAATTTCCAATTTCGGGTTTGCACAATCGACTTATACCTTTACCAATGTCAGTGGGAATGCCTGGAGTACGGCCGCCAATTGGAGTCCTTCTTATCCTGGTACTTCCATAACTGTAGACGATCAGGTTTATATTAATGGAGCCTGTGAGCTAGATGTAACTATTAGCAATGCTGGATTAATCTTCAATGATGATGAGTTTAGTGTTAACAATGGTATTACATTTACGAATGACGCGATGTTTACCAGCGATTACATGACTGTATTTAATTGCGAAGGAACCATCATTAATAATGATCTGATGGTTTTCAACGGGGATGGCCTTGAAGGAGTGTCGCTTGATTTTTCTGGGACTTGGACCAATAATGCAGAAGATCCGAACATGTTACTTAATCCTGGGATTTTCACCAATAGTGGTACCGTAGAAAACAACTTTGCTTTTGGAAATTCTATTGGAACCTTCACTAATGATGGGAAATTAACCTGCCCTATTGGTTCATTTTTTACCAATGAGGGAACTGTAATAAACAACGATACGATCATCAATAATGGAACCTTTGAGAACTCTGCTAAAATTATAAATTCATCCGTGATAATCAGTTCCGAAACATTGACCAATACAGATAGACTGATCAATGCAGGAGAACTAAACATGGAAGGAACCCTGGCGAATATTGGAGGCGTTATCAACTTAACAAATCCTGAGCAAATCATTTTTAACAATACAGGTACATGGCCGACTGGGGTATTGAATTGGATTTCGGGCACTATTGTTATCGGGCCTACCGGTGATATGACTTTAGCTAATTCATTGACTCTTGAGTCCAGTCATTTCCTTAGAATTAATCCAGGAGGTATGCTAAATATAAATTCTGGTAAGACATTGACCAATGGTGGTGTAATCGATATATCGGGCACCCTAACAAATAATGGCACTTTCGTTAATGCTGCGGATCACTATATTGATTGCTTTGGGTCCTTAATAAATAACTTCGGGACCATCACCAGTCCTTCCTACCTATCCAACACAGGAACCCTCTCCAACACCGACACGCTTTCTATTGGCGGCCAGTTCGACAATTCCGGAACCATGACAAACACCGGGCACCTCTCCATCACCGGCGTACTAAACAACGATGGTACCTTATCTAACAATATTGGCGGCAGCCTGTCCAACAGCACTACCGGTGTTCTAACCAATGCAAACGGCAGCGATCTAAATAACTATAGTACGATTTCCAACTCAAATTTCTTGAACAATTCCGTTGGTGGCACCCTGACGAATTATCTTAGTGGTACAGTAGATAATTTTAACCAGATATATAACATTGGTACCCTAAATAACATCGGCACCCTGAACAATCCTTCTTACATTTCAAATACGGGTACCTTGTCCAACACCGGCACTCTTTCTATTAGCGGTGGCCAGTTCGATAACCATAGCATACTGAATAACAATTCCCTTAATTTGCTTCGGTTACCATTCCCGCTGTTCCCGGAGGGACTTTTACGACAAGCTACACCAGCACTGCATTTACCATTACTGTCGGCGGTCCATTACCAGTAGAATTGGTTTCCTTCACCGCACAAACAAAAAACCAATCTGTCGAACTCAACTGGCTCACAGCAAGTGAAGAAAACAACGAAGGTTTCCACATCGAAAGGAGAAAAGAAAATAAAGAATGGGAAGCCATTGGTTTTGTAAAAGGGAGAGGGACCAGCGCGACTACAAACCATTATTCCTTTTTAGATAACAATCCAATTGCAGGAGTCAATTATTACCGTTTACGTCAAGTAGATTTTGATGCTGCTTTTGAATATTCGAAGGTGGTTTCTGCTGAGGTAAAGGGGAGGCTGTCTTCTTTTAAAGTATTTCCGAATCCGGTTCCTGCGGGTGTAACGTCCATGCAAATTCAGATGGAAAGAGGAGAGGATGGTTTATTGGAGATTTTTGATTTGCAGGGAAGGAAAGTTTTTGTGCAAGAAATAGTATCGAATGAAGATGCGGAGATGCTTGTACCTGTCAACCTTGGGAATCTTTCAGAGGGTCTTTACTTGTTGACTTTTAAAACCGGAGGTGAAATCCTTACGGAACGATTGATCTTAGAGAAATAATTAGACCGACCAATATGCCAAATGATTTTTTTTGAAAACCCGCTGTAAGAATTATCTATATTATTTGTATTTAGTAATACCGCGGCCCTTTTTTTGTAGGCTTCATCAGGCAGTTTTAATATGCCTGGTGAAGCCTTTTTTATTTAATCAAGAATTCTTATCGAACAACCTATAACCGACATAGATACTCCACGTTCTATTTCTAATATTGCTTGAATCTATATCATTATGAATAGATAGATTATGGAGGCCTAAACCATAAATCACGCCCATTTGAAATGACTTCAACTCAGCTCCTATATTAAATTGTAGTCCGTAATCAATTCTGCTAAAAGAGTTAACTTCCTTATTTGATCCCCACTTGATGTCATTTTTACTAGAAGTAAACTGTTGATTAGTACTTTCAGATTCGGTTTCTCCTCTTAGTCCAAAAGAAAAGTATGGCCCAAGAGCGCCATAAAAATTCATTTTTCCTTTGTGGAAATACGTTTTAGCCAAGACCGGAATTTCAAGATAAGTCATTCTTACAGAATAGGACGAGTCATATTCTAATCTCTGTCTCATTTCATTCATTATAAAATAATCTTCACTGCTACCTTTTGAATTTATAGATAAACCAGTTTCAATTTTAAAGTGATCATTGGTCGGGAGCTCTGTGTTGATTGAAATAAAAAATCGGGTTACTTTCTTGGCTCATGTTAAGAGCAGTAGGTACTTCTTTTGAAGTAAACTTATATAACAATAGTCCTGCTTTGATGTTGAAGTCCTGACCAATTAGTGGAAAGTGAAGAAATACGGTTGCTAAAATGATAAATAGGAACTTACAGCTTTGTTGGGTTTTTATAGGATAATTTTTGATATTTAAAAAGCTTTGAACTGAAAACTATCAAGCTATGGCCTTATTCTTATGAACGGGATATTAACATATGGATTAAAATAAGAGTTTGTATCTAAGGTCGTGGATGAAGCGTATAACATATAACATTAATGCGGAGTCGAAAAGTCGTTAAAGTTATTAGCTCGGAAATTATTTAAAGATGTCCATCGTTTTTGAACTATGAAAATACTAATTGCTCTAATAACAATACTTCCGCTTAATCTTATTTTTGCTCAATATAGCTGCTGTGAATTAATAGAAAAAAGTAGGCTTAAGCTTAAATGTTTTACCACAACATATAATTCAGAACTTACGAATTATTCCTTGATTGTTATAGATACGATTTCCAAGAAGCCCATTTTTGAATATGATTATAAAGCTCAAAATCCATTTTTGAATTTAGAGCACGATTTTTTTAATATAAAACGTAAAGAGAGAATTAGTAGAAGCCTGCAGTCGTTCAAATCAATTAAAAAGGAGAACTCCTTAATAAAAAAAGATACTGATGTAATATTTGAAGATCCTTATTTACGAATGTCGAGGTATACTTTTAAGGACTTTGAATTTGATACGATCCCTCCGCTATTCAAGGAAAAGGTACATCAACTAGGCTTTAGTTTTTGTACAGAAAGACTCAATTTTCATGTTGAAAGTCATACGGTGTACCTTCAAGAAAATAGGTTAGAATCAATTGTAAGAGATAAAATAAAACTGGAGCCATATGGTTATACCTTAATCCAAAACAAGGTGATACTGAGTTCATGTACTAATACGCTAACTGAAAGAAGGTTGGATGTGGTTAAATCGAACGGTCAATTATACTCAATCGTAGAGGTCTATGACCCAGAAGAAAGGCCAGATCCCAAAGCCATTAAGGACTAGTGGATATGATATGAAAAATCGCGTTAATTTTAAAAGAAATGGAATTGGCTCTAAGCTAAGTGGAATTGATTTTAACAATACAAGAGACTATGATGAGACAAAGAAAAAAATAATAGTACTTGACCTGTCTGTCAATAAAATCTACGCAAAATTATATAGGATAGATGAAATTGAACAAATTCAAAAGATCGAAGCGTTTAATATTTTCTTTAAAAATGGAAGAGTAGATGATATTAAAGAGTTGTTTGAAGTAGCAGAATGAAAAGAGCGTAAGTTCAAACATGCGAATTTTTAATATCAAATAAAAATTGAATACTTCACTATTTTAATTAATTTTGATCCCTAACAAATTCTTAGTAAACTACAAAATAACAAACCCATGACTCCTATCCATCGCAGAAATTTCCTAAAGCAAGCAGCGATTCTGTCCATCGGGTTCGCCGGTCTGCACAGTTGTACCCGAATAAAAAATGCTAAGAAATCTAAGGGTTTTGGAGCGCTTCAGCCCGATCCCCATGAATACTTAGAGCTGCCAAAAGGATTTAGCTATGACATCATATCTAAAGCAGGGAGTAAAATGGACGATGGCTTATTCCTGCCTGGCCGCCCAGACGGGATGGCTACCTTTGCCGCAGAGAATGGAAAAGTGATCATTGTTCGTAATCACGAAAACTCACCACAGCAAGCAAAATATGGTGCTTTCGGCAGAAAGTATGAATTACTCTCTAAAGTAAATCAACAATATTTTTACGACTTTGGAAAAGGAAAGACGCCAGGTTTGGGAGGAACCACTACTATGGTTTATAACGAAGAGACGGGGAGGGTCGAAAAAGAATTTCTAAGCCTCGCGGGCACCATTCGAAATTGTGCCGGAGGATCAACGCCTTGGGGAACCTGGATTACCTGCGAAGAAAGCGTTTCTAATGCAGGAGAGGGTAGCCTGGAAAAAAATCATGGCTATTGCTTTGAAGTGCCAGCAACTACAACAACACAATTACATGAAGCCATTCCCATCACAGGGATGGGGCGTTTCAATCACGAAGCAGTCTGTGTTGATCCGCGTACCGGAATCGTTTACGAAACAGAAGACCGGGGCGATGGTCTGATCTATCGCTTTATCCCTAAAGTGAAAGGAAAATTATTAGAGGGCGGTAGATTACAGATACTCTGTATTCAGGGTCAACCAAAATTCGAGACCAGAAACTGGACAAGCCCAGACATGAAGCTAAACGAAAGCTACAAAGTAGAGTGGTTAGACATTGATGACGTAGAGTCACTAGAAGACGACCTCCGCTACCGAGGCTACCAAAATGGAGCGGCCCGCTTCGCAAGAGGAGAGGGTATGTGGTTTGGTGAAGGCGAGTTATACTTCGCCTGCACCAATGGTGGCCCTAGAAAACTAGGACAGGTATTCAAATATATTCCGAGCCCCAACGAAGGAACGGTTAAGGAAAATGAAGATCCCGGTCGCTTGGAATTATTCGCAGAGTCTGAAGACAAAACCCTTCTGCAAAATTGCGACAACCTCACCATCGCTCCTTGGGGCGATGTAATCCTTTGCGAAGATAATGGCCAAAGTAACCACATCAGAGGGATCAAGCCAGACGGCTCCATCTACACCCTAGCAAATAACATCAGCTCCAAATCTGAATTCGCCGGATTGACCTTTTCTCCTTCCGGAAAAACACTATTCGTAAATATTCAGGAAAATGGAGACACCCTTGCTATAAAAGGGCCTTGGGTTTCTTAAATAATAAGAGCTATGTTTTCCATTGGGTTTGCTAAGTTTTTGAAATTTAGCAAACCCAATTTCTTTGTCATCTGGAGCAAACAACGCAGGAGTGAGCCAAGGGTGTAATCGTTTCCGTAAACGTAGGACTCTTCTCGAAATGGGTGGTTACCGAGGTCACCGGAACTATTTTAGAACTGCCCGTTTCAGTAGATGAAGTCAATTTTGATAATGCGCCAGAAGGGCTTTGTGTCATGTGGCGGTGGCAACAGTGTGAATTATGTACTAATTGGCTTAGAGGATTAAAATTAGAAAGAGCCACCGTCTTAAGCGGAGGCCTTGGCGTAACGGAGGAAGATGGCGATTCGAAAATCACAGAAGAATCTGAAGTTATTGCAGGTGGCACTTTCGTAAATGGAGATTATGTCAGAGTATATGGTCGGGCTAAAGTCAGTAACATCAACGTCATACCCGCACAATCAATTCTTCCCGATTTTTCATATAACAATAAAAATACAACAAACGATCAAGACGTAGATGTCAACGAAAGTGAAACGTTGGTTTTAACCGAATCTGTTTATGGAGACATAGATGTAGACGAAGGAGCTACGATTACATTCTCCGGACAGGAATTTGTTTTCATCGAAGAACTGGATCTCGGGTCTAATGTAACGATATTGTTTGACCAATGCACCAACCTGATTATAGATGAGAAATTGAGCATTGGAAAATACAATACCTTCAACCCTGGTGAGGAAAACGTTTTTGTTTTTGTAGAAGACGATGCCGAAGTGAAAAAGAGCAGCTTCTTTTATGGTGGGGTCTATACGTTTGAAGACCTCTGGATCAGAAAAGCAGACGAAGAGGCACGAATTACAATGTATGGACTGTTCATTAGAGAAGAGGTCAAAGCTCGCGATTATGTCGAGCTTTCAGCAACCAATATGGTTCCCTGTCAGTCAAATGTTATTGGCGGTATCCCTTACTCTTTTGTACCGCAGGAAGAAGAATTAGAAGAAGAAGAAGTAATGTTATTGTTATATGATGTAGGTTTAGTGGTTTATCCAAATCCATCAAAGAAAACTGCCAACTACCAAAAGCAGGGAATTCGTCACGCACTCCCCTCGTTTAATATGACCTATCCTTAGGGAAAGTCAGCCCATAAAAACAACCCTTGAGTTTATACCTTTAAAGGGGTATACTTACTCATATTTCCTAGTATTCGACCTTTTGTAAAATAAAACGCTTACTTTAGCACAGTAAAGGAATTACGTATAAAAAATGTCCGCTTTATTCTATACAAACTTATTCTAATACAACCATCACCGATCTAATTTCTGTTGCCATAGCAGTTTCACTTTTAGGCCTTTTGCCTTGATACGGCTCCAACTAACAGAACTTCCAAATTCCCAATTAAGTTACTGATTTACAGTATCTGGTTTTGCCATGATGCACTTCGGTATAGTTCTATTTTCATGACCAATGGTCACATAAAACGGAGACAGAAGAGGCTATGACTTCTTCATCGCTAAAAAACGAACCACTCACATTATACTAACAATTATGAACGGCTTGAATCTGAATCAATTACCTAGTTTAAAAATGTTGGTAATCAAAATATGGAGATCCAATTGCATCGCTTTGATCTTTAGTTTATTTGCCTTTCATACTGCGCAAGGACAGCAGATTTACATCAATGAATTTATGGCTTCCAATGGAACCACCATTTCCTACGAAATAGGTGATTTCGATGATTGGGTAGAGCTCTACAACCCAGGTTCTACGGCTATAGACATCGGAGGAATGTATCTTTCTGACGATCCAATCGATCCCTTGGTCTGGCAAATTCCAACAACAGACCCGGCAAGTACGACGATTCCTGCCGGCGGCTTTTTGCTGTTATGGTTGGATAAAGAAACGACTCAAGGCCCTTTGCATATTGATGTCAAATTAGGCTCCGGTGGTGAAGACATTATTTTGACTGCTGCTAATGGAACAACCACTATTGACAGTTATACTTTCGGAACGCAATTAGAGGATGTTTCAGAAGGTAGACTAGGGGATGGAAACGCGGGTTATTTTTTGTGTCATAATCAGCATATAATTTATTTTTTTATACCCTCGATTTTAAAGTGTAAAGTGGCGTAGGCATATTGCCTGCGCCACAACCGTTTTGGGGCAATCCACAAAAAAAGAGCGAAGGTTTGCACCTTCGCTCTTTATATTTTCACTCGACCCATTTAACGTGATGTTCCTTTACCAGAGGAACATGAAATGAGTACTACCATTTTAAATTTAAACCATTTAACCAAAAACTATTAAGGTGGCCGAGTGTTGATTTTGTGGAAGTGTATATAGCACAATTCCACTAAGCTTCCATAAAGGTATGTGTATTTTTTACAATAAGGAAGTTTTTACTTGTTTTTTAAACAATTTGATGATGATTTCCTTTTTTGTGCCATAAACGTTAAACAAAATTGCTTTGTTTAACAGCTTTAGAACTAAAGAACAGAATCAAGTCTAATATTTATCCTTCTTTGACAAATGACGTGGCTCCTCAAAAAGGTTTTTCAAAAATGACTGTAATTCAACGAAAGGAGAATTGAAAATCTATTTGAGGAAATATAAAACACGGAATCCCCCCCCTAGAGGGTGGACAGGTTCGTCAAAGAGCCATTTTTACTATAAAATGAAAGACCAAACTACCCTTTTCTGGTTTCGCCGCGATCTCAGATTACAAGACAACGCAGGCTTATACCATGCGCTCCGGCACAGTAAAAATGTGATTCCAGTCTTCATCTTCGACAAAAATATTCTGGATGAACTGAAAGGTGGAGCCGATGCTCGGGTTCAGTTTTTATGGGATACCTTAAACGAACTTAAGGAGGAATTGGAAAAAATGGGTGCATCACTATTGGTCAAATACGGAACACCTGAAAAGGTCTGGAAAGAACTCATCTCCACGCATCAGCCCCAAGCCGTTTACACTAACCGAGACTACGAAACCTACGCAATCGAAAGGGACGAGCAGATAAAAAATCTACTGCTCAAAGAAGAGATCACTTTCCACACTTTCAAAGATCAGGTTATTTTTGAAAAACTGGAAGTAACTAAAGCTGATGGCCTGCCTTACACTGTTTTTACGCCCTACAAAAAAATCTGGTTGAAAAAGCTAGAAACGAAAAAAGCTGTCCGAGGTGGAAAAGGCTCTTATTATTTTCAGTCTTATCCTACAGAGAAATATTTTGATGCTTTCGCAAAAGTACCAAATGCAAGCGCGATACCTACATTAAAAGAAATGGGATTTGAAAAGTCTAACATTAATATTCCGTCAAAAAAAGTAGCGCAGAAAATTATCAAGAAATATGACGAGCAAAGAGATTTTCCAGCTATCGAAGGAACGTCTCGTTTGGGTATCCATTTTCGATTTGGCACAATAAGTATCCGGGAAAAAGCTAGAAAAGCAGCAAGTTTGAATGCGACTTATCTAAGCGAGCTGGTCTGGCGAGATTTTTACGCGATGATACTCGCCAACTTTCCTCATGTGGTAACAAAACCCTTCCGGGCAAAATACAGTTTCGTGGAATGGCGTTACGATGAAAATGATTTCAAAAAGTGGTGTGAAGGAAAAACCGGTTACCCAATGGTCGATGCAGGCATGCGTCAGCTCAATGAAACGGGCTTCATGCACAACCGGGTTAGAATGGTTGTGGCAAGTTTTCTAACAAAACATTTACTAATTGACTGGCGATGGGGAGAGGCTTATTTCGCTAAAAAATTATTAGACTTCGATTTGGCAAGTAACAGTGGAGGTTGGCAATGGGCTGCGGGTTGTGGCACTGATGCCGCTCCTTACTTCAGGATATTCAACCCAGAATCTCAGTTAAAAAAATTCGATCCTCAATTTAAATACGTAAAACAATGGGTCCCCGAATACGGAACGGATGCTTATCCTGAACCTATGGTGGAACACAAATTCGCCAGAGAACGCTGTTTGGAAAGATATAAAGCCGGATTGGCTCAGGCTGAGCTTTAACGGCAAAGAAAGGAAGAAGCAAGGCCTGTCATTCCGAGCGAGCGCAGCGAGTCGAGGAACTAGAACCGGTAACAACGCTTATTACGTTTTCTCTTTTTAGGAACTCTCTTTCGCTTCTGCTTCTTAAACGTTTTATTAAAAGCTTTAAACTGATACTTACTGCTTTTACTCTTAGTTGCGGTATAATTCGAAGAACGAGAACTTTTTTGCGTTGTCGTTCTTACTATTGGTTCCTCTAGTGTTACCGGAGCAGGAGTAGCGATGATCCCTTCTTCTAAGTCTGCTTCAAAGCGATCTTCTTTTACGATCTTTATGGTATTACTTACAGGAGCTTCCGTTGTTTCTTGCTGTGTATTTTCAACCGCAGCAGTAAAAATTGGAGCCTCATTCGTAACAGGCATACTTTCCGTTACTGACTGAATATCGATCTTATCATTTGAAGGTAGAGCTGCTGTAGCTACCTCAGGAGGCGTTTCCTGTCTGGTGGTAATCCGAATAACCTGATGCATTCCAACATCATCAAGATCGAATTGATCATTTAAAATGTCCATATCATTCGCAGCGTCTTCTTTGACAACAATCGTTGTCAAAGAAGACGATTTGTCCTGATACTTGTCTTTGACTTGAGCTTGCATAGTAGCGCATACAAAAAGTAAGGCCATTAACGAGGTGAGTAAAGTTTTGTTCATGGGATTAGAATATTTGGGATAAGCTTAGGAATCCTAAGCTATCTCGTTATGGGTTTATAAAAATGTTCAGTTTAAAGCTGAATTGCACAAGTGATTATGTTCATGATATGTGGGAGAGTGTGCATCCGATATATCATTTATAACGGTAAAGTATTATAAATCGTTTCATAAAGGGGACTTTACATATGTAAAAATATAATATTTAACGTCGTCTCTGAAATAATCGGGCCATAATTCCTTTGATAGATGTTGGTTACTCAATAGAGGTTATTCCAAATAGAATGGTACGGTCGGCCGGAAACCGAAGACCCGAAACCGAATAACCTCTAATATCGTTTTAAAAAAAAGGGAAATACACGACTCAATCGGTTCAAAGTAACGAGGAGTATTTAGGGTTTCTTATTTATAATAATTTGATAATTAAGTAACTACAAGCGGAATACGGCTTTTTAAGGGTAGGGATGTGACAAGACTTTTTTGAGGTAGACTGTGAGTTTCTTGATTGGTAAAAAGTCTTTTTGTGTCATGATTATCTTATTCATATACAAATTTACTTGATAATCAGCACCTTAGGAATACCCGCATATCGGTATTTGTCAAATAATAAAAAAAAGAGGTACGATCATCTTCATGACCGTACCTCTTGGTTTTTAGTTTACTGAACACTCCGTCCGCTTGCAGAGGAGTAGCTCCTTTAGTTCGCCTTCAATAACTTATTCACCAGCTGACGGTATCCGCTACCTGTAGTGTAAATAAAGTAGTAACCAGTTTGCCATTTAGAAACATTTAGATCTATTCGATCCATACCGGGTGCCATTGTAAATCGTTTCACAATCGACCCCTGAGCATTGACCACCTCAAAATCAGTCTGTTTTTCTAATGGCGTAGAGAATATTAATGTAGTCAGGTCAATGGCTGGATTTGGGAATATGATTCCTTTATTACCATCTGTAAACTTAATCGTAATGTCCTTCACTGCTGAATATTGGAATTGACCATCTACCAAAACCTGCTTCACTCTATAGTAGTTCAAACCAAAGGAAACCATATCATCAACGTATTCGTATAACATTGCATTCCCGGATTTAGAACCGCTATCGTTAGAACCGATAATATCGAAATTAATTCCATCTAAGGAATGTTCAACCTCATAGATCGCTCCTCCAGGCTCATTAGTCGCTTTCCAATCGAGCATTACTTCATCATCAGGATTTAGCGCAAGTCGTAATTCCAGATTGTTCTGAACTAGGTTGTTCGCACAAGCCGGATCTCCTTCTGCCAATACCGTGATTATCTGATCAATTATCGCAGAACATCCAAAGCTATTGGTCACAGACAGACGAACTAATTTCTCTCCACCAGAGGTGAAGGTAAAGTTCACTTCTTGTCCGCTTCTACCTCCTATGAACGTAGAATTAGTACTTGGTCCGTTGAAGAAATACCAGTCATAAGCAGCATTTGTTCCTACATCGAAAGCAGCCAAATAAAGAACAGAACCCGAACAGATTGGATCGCTCAGTACTTCAAATTCAGCGGTAATGTCATCACCCATTACTTCTACCTCAACAAAGTTAGACATCCCCGTCCATTCTTCACAACCAGAACGTTTGCTGAAACGGATATAATAAGTCGTCTGATTAATAGTCCCTGGTTTGTATATAATTTGATCAGCAATATTGATAACCGTCCAGTTGGGATCGTCAAAACCTTGAGGAGCAGTACCTGAAATACTTGCTGCCCAACGGTATTCAATGGTACCATTACCACCACTTGGTGCTGTAATATTGGTTAGGTCACCTGGGTTGAAAGGAGCACAACCACTCTGGTCATTTCCAATCTGCCCACCATCCGTGATATTGCTACAAGAAGAACAAGCCGGATCGTTATTTCCTAACACTGTTATTAGATGGTCTACGCTAAATTCACATCCTTCAAATGCTACATTTAATCTTACCAGCTTCTGTCCCGCGGAAGTGAAAGACATTCCCACCGATTTGCCAGTCTGGCTACCAATGTATGTTGTACTTGTTGTTGTTCCATTAAAAAAGTACCAGTTATAACTAGCTCCTGTTCCGACAGGGAAGGCATCGAAAATGGCCATTGAATTAATACAGATCGGTTCTGAAACGGTAAAGTCTGTTTCCAGATCGCTACAATCTCTATGGAAACCAGCATCTATATCGTCAATTACATCATTAAAGCCAACGCTAATACTTCCGGTATTCCCAGTATTTGAATCAGCATTTGAATCCAATGCTTCGTCATTACCAGCAGAAGTAGGTGCTGCGATAAAGTCCTGCGGAGCCGTAAAGCCAATTTCGTAATTCCCTGGATCAAGATTGTCGAAAGAGTAGATACCATCAGGTCCACTGACCGTACTATTGGTATAAACATTCCCACCACTTTGAAGCCCATTAATTGTAACTGGCAATCCAGCTAAACCTTCTTCACCAGTATCCTGAATTCCGTTTTGATTCTCATCATTCCAAATTCTGTTTCCAATTACTGCACGTGCATTTAATGTTGCATTACTTGAACTTGTACAGCCATTGTTATCCGTTATCGTCACACCATAGTATCCACTAGGCAAACCATTGATGGCAGAATTAGTCTGACCATTGCTCCAGGCAAAAGTGTAAGGACCGGTTCCTCCACTGGCAGCTACCTGTAAAACACCATTCGATGAACTTGTTGAAGAGGGCATATTTATAACATTAATTTCTGCATTCAAGTTAGCCGCTGGTTGAGCAACAGTAATACAATCAATACTTGTACATCCACTACAATCCGTAACGGTTACACAGTAAGTGCCTGCTTTATTAACAACTACTGTTGCTGCAGACGCACTGTTTACGCCAGGTCCAGACCAGTTGTAAGTATTGGTTTCCATAGGAGACTGAGAACTACAACATCCATTCACTCTTAAACCAGCCAATTCA
This sequence comes from Saprospiraceae bacterium, assembly GCA_047626155.1. GTDB lineage: Bacteria > Bacteroidota > Bacteroidia > Chitinophagales > Saprospiraceae > CALGLS01. The sequence continues at coordinate 13,337 of JBLHRR010000010.1, forward strand.
AATAAGTCACAATCTTCATCATCTGGTGTACCTCCGATTTCAACTCTAAGCGTACTTCCTGTTTCAACCAAAATTGGTGAGTCAGGACCTACTGTTTTAGTTAGAATTTGATTCTCCTCAACATTCACAATCTTCGTTGCAATCAATACATCATCTACAAAAAACTTAATCGTTGCATCGTAAGAAGTAGGGCAGGAGCTGCTATTCGCTGTTCCACCTGCATTGCTGCCATCTGTTGGATACCAGAAGTCTGCTTCTATTTCTTTAAACTCAAAAGGACTGTTTGCCTTCATTGTGAAATCCCAACTATTGAACATACTCGCAATACAAATGATGTTGTTGTTACAAGAAGAATTCACAGGGCCTTCTGTAGGACAAATACCTGAAACGTCAGCCAGACAAGAAGCAATCCCAGAGGGGAATAAACATTCTGTCGGATCATCACAACTACCGTTGTAAGTTACTAAAGTCGTATTACTACAATCAGGTGGTGTACAAACAGCTGCACCATCAACCATTGCGGTGATTGCTACATTGTCTCCACTACAAATAGTCACATCATCTCCTAAGGTAACAGTAAGGTCGCATGGGGAAGCAACTCCGGCGCAGGTACATCCGTCTGATTGAATGATATCGTTGATTGTATTTGCATTGTTATCGTTACAGGCAGTTCCCGGAACTGTTGGTAAGTTGGCATCGTTTGGTGCACAGTCATCATTGTCGCAAAGGCCATCGTCATCTGCATCCGGACATGGAATATCACCATCTAAAATTGTAATTGTTCCTTGAGGATCACTTACGTTTCCGTTGGTTGGATTAGATAAATTGACTAGAAAACTCTCTGTATCTTCCGGATCATTATCATCTACAATAACAAAGGTGACATCCACACAAGTTTCACCAGCCGGGATTGTTGCCTGAGCTGATTTAGCTTCATAGTCAATTCCGGAGATTGCAGCTGCATTAGATGTAGCATAGTTCACTGTTACAGGAACCGTAGTGGTTTGATCTAAGCAAATTTGCAAAGTAGCTGTTCCATCTTCCTCGTTTACGGTGATATCGTTGATGGTAATATTAGGCACCACAGGAGGTTCTTTATCGGTATCAAGAATGGTTACTAGTCCAGAAGGGTTTCCAATGTTAGCATTTATAGGCGCACTAAGATTTACAAAGAAAGGCTCTTTCGGTTCCGGATTTTCATCATCAATAATAACGAAGGTGACATCCACACAAGTTTCACCAGCCGGGATGGTTGCCTGAGCTGATTTAGCTTCATAATCAATTCCGGAGATTGCAGCTGCATTAGATGTAGCATAGTTTACTGTTACAGGAACCGTAGTGGTTTGATCTAAGCAAATTTGCAAAGTAGCTGTTCCATCTTCCTCGTTTACGGTGATATCGTTGATGGTAATATTAGGCACCACAGGAGGTTCTTTATCGGTATCAAGAATGGTTACTAGTCCAGAAGGGTTTCCAATGTTAGCATTTATAGGCGCACTAAGATTTACAAAGAAAGGCTCTTTCGGTTCCGGATTTTCATCATCAATAATAACGAAGGTGACATCCACACAAGTTTCACCAGCCGGGATGGTTGCCTGAGCTGATTTAGCTTCATAATCAATTCCGGAGATTGCAGCTGCATTAGATGTAGCATAGTTTACTGTTACAGGAACCGTAGTGGTTTGATCTAAGCAAATTTGCAAAGTAGCTGTTCCATCTTCCTCGTTTACGGTAATGTCGTTGATGCTAATGGAAGGCTGAACGATAACCATTGCACCTGCCACATCAAGGCTGGCACAAATAGCTCCTCCTCCCTGGATAAGCAATGCATTCACATCAAAGCCAGTAGTTGTTCCAAATTGTACAATACCTAGATCCAGCGTGTTTGGATCGTATACCAAAGAATGAATGGTATATTTTCCTAATTCAGTTACTTCAAAAGAAGGATTAGGTCCAGCATTAATGATGATAAGGTTGATTCCTTTAGTCAGTACAAAGAGTTGGTTGAAACCAGCAGGAATGTTGGCGTCACCATTTGCAGTAGCTGTTATCGTAGCGGTTCCATTGACCAATTGAACAGTAGGCTGGTCGGTAGACATAGAACCAGCGTCAACGGTACAAGGCTCTTTATCTGTATCCAGAATGTTAACGGTACCTTGCGGATCACTTATGTTTCCGTTGGCTGGATTAGACAAATTGACCACAAAGTTCTCCGTATCTTCTGGATCATTGTCATCTACAATGTCAAAAGTAACAGAGATACAATTCTCGCTCTCAGGAATAGTTACCGTTGCATTTTTATTGTTATAATCTGAATCGTCGATAGCTGAAGCATCCGCTGTCGCGTAATCAACAGTAACTGAAACAGTAGTAGTTTGGTCTAGGCAAATTTCCAAAGTAGCGGTACCGTCTTCCTCGTTTACAGTAATGTCGTTAATGCTAATGTTAGGAACTACAATGTCGGTGCCTAAGCAAGTACAGCTATCAGCTTGGATGATATCATTTATTGTATAAGAATTGTTATCATCACAAGCTGATCCGACTGTAGTCGGAAGCATTGGATTGTTCGGTTCGCAATCTTCATTGTCGCAAATACCATCATTGTCTGCGTCTGTGACTGTAACCGTGGCATTGTCAGAATCTGTATCTCCAACACAGTCTGTTACGGTTACCGTGTAGGTTGTTGTAGCGCCAGGCTGAATAGTTATGCTCGGCGTAGTAGCGCTATTAGACCAAAGGTATGTGACTGTATTGTTGGATTGGGTAGCGCAACAGTCTCCAAATGCTCTGATGTCGTCAATATCCCAAGCGGATATATCCGCTCCGTTTCCAATTTGGTCATAAGCTAATAACTCAAAACTATAAAGTGCTATATCATCTGACTGGAAGTTGATGTCACTTGAGAAGTCAAAAGTTCTCATACTCCAATTGTTGGTAGAAGTATTGAGATTCGTTTGTTTAAAAATTTCAACTCCATTTTTCAAAACCCTAATTCCATATTTTGTAGGATAGTTGTTAGGGCCTGTGCTACTCGTGTATCCTGTTTGTGACCAAATGAAAGTGCTTGGTGCAAATTCTTTAAACGTAAGTTTAGTGATACCACTATTGCCATTACTAGGATCAATAGAGATGTCAAAACGAAGTGCTTTAGGATGGTTGTCCACAAAGTTGTTAATGTCTGGCATTCCTAAGCAGACGGCATCTCCAGGATCTTCATTACCTGCATCATCTGTACAGGAGTGGTTTCCATCAAAACGATATAGTCCAGAAGCCGTTACAGAAGCGCAGGATAGACCATTAGTGGATGAAGTCATTTCAGAGTAATCGGAATTAGATCCGTCACCACTGAAAGAAGCGCAATCTTCCAAATCCCATTTAGCTATTTGTTGAGCATTGCTACCGTTACCAAAACCACAAGGAGTTTGGCAACTGCTCTCGTCTGTGTAAGTAGCCGTTAAGGTAACAGTCTCACCAGGACAAATACCTTGGTCTGATTGTACAGTTACTTTGATACTGCCATTTTGATTTGGCCCACTGTTACCAGCGCAAGTACAGCCATCAGCTTGGATGACATCGTTTATTGTATTAGAATTGTTATCATTACAAGAAGTTCCGGGGTTAGCAGGAATATTGGGATTGTTCGGTGCACAATCATCTACGTTGCAAGTGCCATCATTATCTGAGTCTGCGCAATTTTCGCAATCATCTGCCCCCCCGGATAGTTTGATATTTATATCTCCGACGTGACCACCGCTGTTTGCGTCCAGCGAAATGTCTCCACCACTATTGGGCTGCTGAGTAATAAATCCAGTAAACGAGGTGGACATACCAAAGGCGTTGGCAGTACCTGTTGCGTTGGCCCCAACTCCTAACTGCGGCGCAGTTCCATAGGAACTAATATTTATAACAGCTCCGTCTATAAGTTGCTTTCCTTTAAGTGTTCCGGAAAAATCTTGATAGTAGTAAAAATTATTAGTGTTTGGATTCAAACAACTGTGCGGTTTTGGACTGTTAGGCGCCGTTTCTGTTTTACCAGTTAGTGTGATGTCAATGTCAAAAACAATATTACTTTGTTCATTATTGGCCCATCTAGCGGTATAAGTTGCAGTACCATTAGTATATTCTATTAATTCTCCATTTGAGATGGAATAATAGAAGTCCTCTCCTTCAACTTTTAACCATCCAGCATAAGTTTCATCATTGTTACAGTTTACAACATTACTTGCTGTTCTTGTCGTACAAATAGGTACTGTTGGAGGTGGTGGATTGTTTGGGTCCGGACAAGGAATTTCTAGTACGTACTCTGCCTCGAAAGAAGCCGTTCTATCGGTCCACTTACCATTGGATTTTAACAAACGAACATAGTGTTCATTGCCATTATCGTTATTCGGCTCTCCAGTTTCCCAATAGGTATAAGAAGGGCTTAGTCCTTGAACGGTTTTAAAGTTGCCTTCGGAATCTTCATCGGTCAAGCCAAGCCAGACATAGTCTGCCTGAATATTACTTCGAATGTATTCATTTTCCGCAGCGTTATTAATGATAAGTAAATGCCCACCACTTGACTCCGCAGCACTTTTAGCCTGGTGCCAGGTGAAGTTACTGGTGTTGGAGCAGTAGTATTTACTGTTGTTGTATTCTCCCAGATAAATCATATTATTTATCTGGTTGGATACTAAAGAGCAGTCGGGTGGTTGGTTACTGCTTTTAAAGGCAGCGGCCCCCGAATTAGCAAAACTTGTTAGAGACAGCAATAGTCCTAACAAGCCAAAAAGCACAGTTTTGCAATGCATCATAAGAGTTATAGGTTAAAAATAGTTCAGGAGCCGGTATAAAAGCTTTTTTGATTATTGAAAGCTGTCTAGAAAAGGCGTAAACACTATTTGTTTTCCGGGTACGGAATTAGTTAATTAATAATATTTTAATAAGTATTTTATTCGTTGTATTTTGATTGTAAAACAAAACGGGAGGGATGTATTTTGTTTGTTATATATAGAAGAGTATTTTACTGTTTAGTATTGATTATTATTCATGCCTAATTATAGATTTTAACTCAGCTAAACAATTACGTCTTAAGCTGGCATCAGTTCAGAGTCAATAGGACATTCTTAAATGCGCCTTGTTCATGAACAGGGTGTTTGTTTATTCTCGGATGATTTGGCGATATGGATATATCAGCCTTAGGTTTGTTCTTTGTTCCAAAATAATTTATTTGGATACCCTTAAAGATTCTGCAATTAGTGAACCACTTTGAACTCCTCACGGGAATGGGTTTCAGGGAATTAGGAATTTAGGTTTTTTATAACTAGAAATGAATAAATACCTTAATGTATATTAACATTGAAAATGAGTTGGTTAGTAGGGCTGAGGTTTTTGGGTGAAATTATTTTTTTACTTAAAGAATAGGCTTTAAAATTATTTCACCCTGTCACAGAGAAAGAAAGAGGAGACTAGAGGTTATTCCAAATAGAATGGTACGGTCGGCCGGAAACCGAACACCGAACACCGGAAACCCGAAACCGAATAACCTCTATTGACTCCATTGCAATAAAATACCCGAACCTCCTTGAGGAGAGATTCGGGTACTTAATATAATAAAAGCCTATAGTTTAGGAATAGGTTTATGATTTGCTTTTTTATTTCTTCGTCACAAGCACCTCATCTACTGCCGTTGTCCCATTGCAATCGGTGACTGTAACAGTATAGCTTCCGGCTGTTTTAACATCAATGCTATTGGTTCGCTGTCCGGTAGACCAAAGGTATCTGCTACTTTGAAAAGAACTAGTATTACAGCAGCCACCATATATTTTGATGTCGTCAATGTTCCAAACAGAAGTGGTAGTGGAGTCACGGTCTTGGTCATAAGCCAAAAGCTCAACCGTGAAAACCGTTGTACTACTTATCTCAAAAATGGGTTCGTTAGAGAAATCAAATATAGCCTCCGTCCAGGTCTTACTAGTCATCATATCAATAGCTTTGTAGATTTGCTTTCCGCCTTTTAAAATACGAATACCATATTTTGCAGGACCATTATTGGATCTAGTAGTGCTTCCTAATTGTGATTTGGAAGGTGTTTTCCCCATGAAAGTCAGCTTCGTGATTCTGGATACATCCGCTGATGGGTCAACTATAATGTCAAAACGTAGCGATTGTGGATGATTGTTTTGAAACTCAGAAATCAGCGGCATATCAGCCATGATGGCTTTTTTTGCTTTGGAAGAATAAGATTTTGTTGGAATTAAATCGGCTCCCTCTGAGCGGTAAAGCCCTTTTGTAACAATACTAGCGCAGAAGGTATTTTCATTGGTTGTATTGATAGAAGCGGAGTAATTATCCGTATTGTTACTGGGTGATCCTGTAGTGCCATTGTCAAGATTCCAGTGTGCGATAAGTGGTGTTTCCTCCTTGCAGGTGGTCACAATACAAGTGTTGAATTGCAATACATTGGTACTGATGGTAATGGTTTCGTTAAGATTAATTTGGCGATCTTCTCCCAAATCAATAGTGATGGGGGAGTCCTTTTTTGTAGTGGTGCCAATACAGGTACAAGCATCGGCCTGTACTTTGTCGTCTTTTGTAAAATCATTGTTATCGTTACAGGGTGTCCCAGGCGTTGCCGGAAGATTTGGATTGTTGGGCGCGCAATCTACTTCGTTAGAGATACCATCTTTGTCGTCATCTATGAAAAGAGAAGCAGTTTCAGCAACGCACAACCTAGTGCCGTCTTTGAATAGTTCCGTAGCGGAAAAATTACAGTAAGAATAAGAGTTAGGAAAGGCGGAAATATGGCTTGCGTTAGCGGAGAATGATAATAACGCACACCATCCTCCAATGAGGATTGTGTTGAAAGGGTTCATGTTTTTGATATGTTTAAGGGATGAATGACTTCGGGTGTTCAATCCGAAACCATGTTAATATATGTTTCAAACACCCGTAAATGGGGTGTGTTTCTTAAAGTGGGTTGTATTCCTTAAAAGTACATGTTCTCTTCTTGATAGCAGCACAAAAAATAAATCAGAAACCTGATATTATTAAATTGATGATGTAAAGATAGGGAACAAGCGGGAAATGTCCTCTCTATTTAAGATTATTTTTTTGTTAAATATTGGGCGAAAGCTTTGAAACATGAAATATTGTTTCGCTCAATTACTTTTTGGATTATAATATTTGATATAGAGGCAATAAAAGTTCCATTTATTATTTACTGATAATTAGTAGACTAAATATCGTGATTTGTGTACTTTTTATAGCCTCAGCTAGCGGAGGTCTTTTGGCTTTATAGCTTAGATTGGTTTAGTATTCGGTCAAACTTATTTAATCATAAAACGCTTATTTGGTGATAAATATGAACCACCTGTTGCATCAAATTATGATTGGGATCATTATAAATTACAAAATCAGCTCGTCTGACCTTTTCCTGTTCGTCCATTTGGTTATTGATTCTGCTGAGGACTTCTTTTTCCCTAATGCCGTCTCTTTTCATAACTCTGGCTACTCGGATATCAACTGGAGCGGTGACCGCAATGATATAATCTAGCTTTTTATAAGAGCCACTTTCATACATTAAAGCCGCTTCTTGCAAAGCAAAGGGGCAATTTTTCTGAGCGCTGAACCAGCGCAAGACATCTTTTCCAACGGCAGGGTGAACCAGTGCATTGAGTATGGCCAATTTGGATTTATTACTAAAGGCAATAGCCGAAATATGTTTCCGATTAAGCGCTCCCGATTCCAAATAGGCCTCTTTCCCAAAGACTTTTTTGATTTGGTCGACAAGCGTCTTATCCTGAAGCATTAGACGCTTGGCTTCTGCATCTGCATAATAGGTAGGGATGCCCAGAACGGCGAATTGCTTACAGGCCGTCGTCTTTCCAGAGCCGATACCGCCGGTGATGCCTATTTTTAACATGATTTTTATTTTAGTGTAATACTTAGTGCAAAAAGGTCTTGTTCATTGAATATTAACTACCCCAGCAAGGATACAAAATAAGGCTCACTCAACAAAAACAGGGAACGGTTTATGTATTTATAACTAATTTTAGTAATTTGTCAATGATGAACGTTTAAAGTTCCTAAAAAGCAAAAGCTGTGATGAAAAAAAACTACCTCCAAATTTTATTTTTTTGCCTCTTGGTATCGACTGGGCTTCAATCGCAGGATATTCACTATTCTCAATATTATAACTCGCCGCTCAACATTAGCCCAGCATTGACCGGGATGTATAATGGAGATATGCGCTTTATGGGGAATTACCGAGATCAATGGAGCTCCGTGCCTGTTGATTATCGAACCTACACAGCTGCTTTTGATATGAAGTATTTTCATAAAAAACTGGAAAATGGATTCTTTGGCGGCGGCATTGTTTTGAATACAGATAAAGCAGGTGATTCGGAATTAGGGATGACACAGGTGGCATTGAGTGGTGCGTATACTCAGCGTCTCAATGACAATAATATGATGACTGCCGGTTTTCAATTTGGCGTAGGCCAACGATCATTCAGCTTGAATGCCCTAAAATTTGAGAATCAATGGAATGGCGATGTTTATGAAGCAACGGCAGGTACTGGAGAAAATTTTAGCAATACCAGCGTAGCTTTTGTTGATGTAGGCGCAGGTTTCAACTGGCGGTTACAATTTGATGAAGGACTCAGAAGGTTGGATATTGGTGTAGGCGCTTTTCATCTAAATAAACCACAACAAAAATTTTATGAAGGTGGCGACGTTGCCTTGCCTATGCGCCTTAGTTTCTATGCTTCCGGTGAAGCAGAGGTCAATGAGTTATGGTCTGTCGTTTTCCATGGAATCGCTCAGTTTCAGGGTCCTAACAAAGAAGGAATTACTGGGACAGGCGTGAAATATTGGCTAAACAAAGCGAGAGGTAAAGAAATGGCTATTCAACTTGGAACTGCTTATCGATTTTTCGGACGTTCTGATGCGGTTATTCCTTCCGTTGAACTGCAATATTTGGCTTGGAAATTTGGCTTAAGCTACGATATAAATTTATCAGACTTTGACGTGGCAACCAATAGCAGAGGAGGTCTCGAACTTTCTTTGATTTATATTATTACAAAAGTAAAACCGACTAAAGAGATCAAGGCCTGTCCTGTCTTTTAATTGTGTCAAATCTACACTGCTCCTTCTGTTTACTAACATTATGCACCCATGACAATTGTTTTTCGTTTTTTTCTCCCATTTCTTATCGGATGTTTTGCTGTTTCTAACCTGTCTGCACAAACCTTTAAAGCCTTTATGAAGGCAGGAGACAAGGCAGTAAAACAAAAGAATTACAGCGCTGCTTTGCAATACTACCAAGAGGCGATGACCTTCAAAGCTTCAGATCCTAAAGTTTGGTTCTCCTATGCGGAGGCGGCTCGTTTGCAGCACGCTTATGAAGAGGCAGAATCTTATTATAAAAGAATCATCAACTCAGATAAACAAGACCTGTTTCCTTTGACGGCTTATCAGTTGGGAGCGGTTCAAAAAAGTATGGGGAAATATGAGTCGGCGATAAAATATTTCGATCAATATGTCAAACAAAATGGAGCCACCTCAACATATATCGCAGAGGCGAAAAAACAAATAGAATCCTGTAATTATGCGCAGGCAATCATGGACGATGCGGATGAGGTTACGATCAAGCACTTGAATAAACGGGTCAATACACCGTATTCTGAATTTGGTCCATTGATGAAAGGAGATACCTTATATTATTCTTCTTTTAAGTTCAAAAATAAAAATGATGAACATGATCCTCCTCGCAGAATTACGAAAGTAATGACTTCCATAAGAGGATCGAAGGGTAAACCACTACCCCGTAAATTTAATAATAACACTTCGCACACAGCTCATACCACCTTTAGTATTGATCAGAAGAGAATTTACTACACCCTTTGTCAGTATTTAAATGCCAGTGAAATTCAATGCGAATTGTATTACAGAGAAAAAGACAGCCGGAAACGTTGGTCAATAAAGGGAGTGAAATTGCCAGGGACAATCAATCAAAAAGGAACAACTGCAACGCATCCTTGTATTGCTAAAGATACTTCCGGGAAAGAATTGTTATATTTTGTGTCTGACAGAGCTGGAGGGCTTGGAGGCTTAGATATTTGGTGTGCGGAAGTAAATGGAAAGAAGTTCAAAGATCCGATTAATATCAAAGACTTAAATACGGAAGGAAATGATATTACGCCTTTCTGGCATGAAGCATCTAAGGTGCTTTATTTTAGTAGCGATTATCGGAAAGGAATGGGAGGTTATGATATTTTTAAAAGCCAAAAAACAGAAGAAGGGTGGTCAGATATAGAGCATACGGGTTATCCGCTGAACAGTAGTTATAACGACTTGTACTATACGATGAGTGCGGATTCCACCAAGGCTTATTTTGCCTCCAATCGTTTGGGTTCTTTCTATCTGGATAAAAATAACAAATCCTGCTGCAACGATATTTATCAGGCCGCTTTGCCATTGGATGAAACAACAATTCCGGAAGACAAACCGATAGATTCTCTGACCATCGTTTCGATCCCACCGGACACCACAGATATTCCAAGTACAACAAGCGTCGGGCCTCCTCCGGTAATTGAAAAAGTACCAACAACTTTAGAGGACTTTTTACCCCTGGCTCTTTACTTCCATAATGATGAGCCGGATAGAAGAACGAGAAGAACTTATACCAAAAAATCCTATGATGAAACCTACCATCCTTACTACGCGCTAAAGTGGGAATACCAACGGGAGTATACCAAACCGATGACGGAGTCAGATCGCTATCAAGGAGAGGACGATATCACTTTCTTCTTTGAAAAAAAGATACGCAAAGGTTATGAGCATTTGAACTTGTTTTCAGAAATATTGCTGTCTCGGCTGGAAGAAGGAGAAAGGGTAGAGATTTTTGTAAAAGGATATACCAGCCCTCGAGCGAAGAGTGACTATAATATCTCTTTAGGAAAGCGTCGGATTAGCTCTGTGAAAAATCATTTTAAAACGTGGAGAGGCGGCATTTTTAGTCGCTATCTGGATAGTGGAATGTTGATTTTGTCCGAGCGATCATTTGGAGAAACGACTGCCTCAACCACTATTAGTGATGATCTTTATGACCTAAGAAACTCCATCTATCATCCCGCTGCTGCAGAAGAAAGACGAGTAGAAATTGTGGAGATTAAGAGAAATTAAAACACATGTATATTCATTGGCATACGAAGGCTGATTTCTTTTTAAAATACATTTTTTGACCTAAAAAAAATGTAACTTTGTTTAGCTGCTGACTTAGAGGTAGAATAATAATAACAGGGTTCAGAATCTCCCAAAATCATTTCCAGAAGATCCCAATTCCTAAGGTGCTTTTCTTATTTAATGCTTTTTTAGACGACTTCTTTCATTTTAGCTGCAAGAGTGCATAGTGGTCTAAGCTAATTTTTGTGTCATACTAAATGATATGTTACAGAAACATAATGTATTAAAGTTTCAATTAGGTATTATAAATATTTTTCGTGTAATACTATTGGAATGGATATTGATAAAAATTATAATATCTCACACACATTATTTTTCCCATCGAACATTTATTTGTAGCACACAAAAAGTAGATGCAACGATTTTATAATCGTTGCATCTACTTTTTATGCTTGCTAAGGCTTAGAGTTGAATGAACTTCATTTTATAATGGAGCTTGGTTTTGAATTCTATAGGCACTATAATTTTCCCATTAACTTATCACACACTATTACTTAAGGAGCATCGCTCTACCTTCATCAGTACTATAAATTTAATTGTGGTAATGTTAAAAAAAGTCTTACAATGCATTCTGATACTTTGCTGTTTTTGGAGTAAAGGAACCAGCCAGATTACTTGCGATTTTACCTACACCAGTGTCACTGGTTGCGGTGGTTTTGCTGTTGATTTCTGTGATATGTCTTCTTCAACTGCAGGCGCCATAGTTGGCTGGAGTTGGAATATGGAAATTAGCGCCTTCTCAGTGGAATGTCCTTCTACGGTCTTTAGCCAACCAGGGGTTTATACCGTTTGTCTAACGGTGACGGATAGCGAAGGAAATACCTGTACCGTCTGTAAAGATGATTTGGTTCAGATATATAACTTACCTACTCCAAATTTTTCAGCAGATATTACACAAGGGTGTACGCCTTTGGAAGTCACCTATACCGATTTATCTTCTGGTACAGATGGGAATATTGTGGATTGGATTTGGGGACTTGGAGGCTCTTGCGGAACCATTCCCGGAAATGGAACAAATCCCGTAGCCACTTGCGCTTACACTATCCCCGGATCGTATAATGTGAGCTTAATTGTTACGGACGATAATGGCTGTGTGAACACCACTAATAAGCTATCCTATATTAATGTTTCTCCAAAACCACCTTTAGCTATTTCTGCAGTAGATACCTTTGCTTGTAATGCACCTTATGATATTACGTTTATTAATAACAGTAATGCTGCAAATGTAAGCTATACCTGGGATTTTGGAAATAATGATACCTATGTTGGATCAACTCCTCCGGCCATTACCTATGATGCCCCCGGTGCTTACACTGTTACAGTAGTTGCCATGGATATCCAGTCGGGCTGTACAGACACCTTGATTTTGGAAGACTATATCAATATTGGTTATCCAGCAAGTTTTAGTTACACACCTGAAAACGGATGCGAGGATCTGTTGGTTAGCTTTACAGATAATTCAACTTTTGTGGCTCAGTCCATAGTTTGGGATTTTGGAGATGGCAGTACTTCTACATTGGCCAACCCAACACACTTGTTTACGGAGCCGGGTTGTTTTACCGTTCAATTAACCAGAATTGTAGATGGTTGTACATCGGTTGTTTATACCGAAAATTGTATCAATGTAGATCAGGAACCAGATCTATGGTATACTAATGACAACTTAATTGGATGTACTTTACCACATGTTGTCAACTTTTCTGGTGTTTCCATAAACGCCACAGAATGGCTGTGGAATTTTGGAGATGGTAATACCTCTACACTTCAGAATCCAACCCACAGTTATGAAATCTTTGGAGAGTTTCCAGTGGTTTTGACTGTGACGAATGCCTTGGGTTGTACGAACGACACTTTAATCAATACTATTAATACTAAAGCATTGGAGGGCCAGTTGCTTAATGATTTTTATGATGGATGTGTTCCTTTATCGGTCACTTTAGAAGATGCCTCTAATACCGTTTCTCCGATTACGAGTTGGAGTTGGGAAGCAACAGGAGGAACTAATACATTTACCTCTAATGAAGCCAGTCCCACTTTTTTAATTACGGATACCGGTGTTTACAATGTAGTATTGATAACCACTAATACACTTGGTTGTATTGATACTGCTTATTTCAATGGCGCCATTGAAGCTGGTTTGGAGTTGGACGTTAACTTTGAAGGAACGCCTTTGGAAACCTGCATCGATTCACCAGTAGAATTTACAGATTTGACTCCAGGTGCGGTAGATGAATGGTTTTGGGACTTTGGAGATGGAGGAACGTCGATACTTGAAGATCCGGAATATTCTTACGCTGATACGGGATATTATGATGTGAGTCTGATTGTTGTTAACAATGGTTGTTTCAACAGTATTACTTTTGATGACTATATCCATGCCATTGCTCCGGTGGCTAAATTTGAACTGATTAACTTCTGTGAAAACCAGTTGCTTCGCCAGTTTGTCAATAACTCGATTGGAGCTGATTCTACTTTTTGGGACTTTGGAGTGCCCGGAATGGATACAGATACTAGTAGCCTCGTTAATCCTCAGTTTGTATATCCTGGCCCCGGAACCTATACTGTAGTTCAATGGGTATATAACTCTGTAACAATGTGTTCGCATTCTGCCAGTCTAGAGGTCATGGTAACAGTGCCTATTGCAAATTTTTCGATTTCACCAAACGAAGGTTGTGCTCCGCTAGCAGTAACGGTTACAGATGTATCAATAGATGCGGTTGTCTGGCAATGGGCTTCAGTGAATGGAGTTATCTCTAATGCAAACGCAACCAATCCAACGATTACCTACAACCAACCGGGTTTGTATACTGATGACATAACTCTAATCGTAACCGATGTAAATGAATGTCAGGATACCATAGTTTATACAGATTCCATTTTTGTAGATGCAGTCAGTGCAAATTTTACTTCTGATATTACAACTGGTTGTGCTCCTTTGAGCGTCTCTTTTTCAGACCTTTCGGTAAATGATTATTTTGCGGATGTTGTAGGATGGAATTGGAACTTTGGCCCTGGTTTAGGAACTTCTTCCGATCAGAACCCAAACTTTACCTTTGATAACCTCGGAACCTACGATGTGATACTTACCGTTACGGATTCCTGGGGTTGTTCTAATACCATCACAGTGACAGACTATATTGATGCGACTTCTCCTATTGCGAGTTTTACCGTAGATACTTTAAGCTGTACCTCTCACGATATTCCTTTTCAAAGCAACTCATCCGGTTGGCAATTGTCTTACAGTTGGGACTTTGGAGATGGAGGAACCGGTACAGGGGGCAACCCTTTACATCAATATATAACGGAGGGGATATTCACGGCTTGTGTAACCATAACGGATGGATACGGATGTACTGACTTTATTTGTAAAGATATTGTTGTAGCAGATCCTGTTGCTGGATTTACAGTAGATTCCACCTTTGCCTCTTGTCCTCCTTTGCCTGTGAAATTTACGAATACATCCATCAACTCAGATAGTTACTTATGGGATTTTGGAGATAATAATGCGCCCTCTGATTTTGTAGACCCAAGCTATGTCTATATTACGCCGGGGGTATTTGACGTAACGCTGATTGCCATCAGAACCGAAAGTTGCCAGGATACTTTAGTCTTCACAGACCTTATTGTTTTAGATGGTCCGGTTGGAGAATTTACCATATCTATAGACAGTACCTGTGCGCCGGCAGAGGTTACTTTTGTGGCCAACTCTGTAGAAGCATATACCTACTTCTGGGACTTTGGAGAAGGAACCATCGACTCCAGTGATATGCCCATTATCTACGACTCGATTACTTATATTTATGAAAACAGAGGGACCTTTACCCCAACGTTAAGTTTGTTAAATAGTACAGGATGTTTCAGAACCTTGCCTATTGTTTCCACCATTTATGTAGCTGGGCTTGATGCTGATTTTGAGGCAAGTAAAACAACGGTTTGTGGAGATGATCCTGCCATATCCTTTACGCCTATTATTGATTCAACGGAACCAGTTACTTCTTTAGAATGGATTTTTGAAAACGGAAATCCGGCAACATCAACGGTTAACAATCCAATCTCGAATTTCTCCATACCGGGCTCGCATGATGTGACCTTGATTTCTGAATCAAGATGGTGTCTAGATACTCTTGTTAAAGAAGACTACATTGGTGTTGGAGAAGTTCCTATTGCTAATTTTATAATGATGGACAATGATAGTTGTGGCCCGGTTACGATTGGGTTTATGGATATGTCTACAGTTATGAATGGTTCGATAGAACAGTGGAGCTGGGACTTCGGAGATGGGACTACTTCTATTGTTCAAAACCCTGTTCATGTTTTCGAAGCCAGTACTGGAGTAGCTATCAATTTGGAAGTTACGACCGAGGTTGGTTGTACAGATTCTTATTTTGATTTTGCAGTGGTCTTTGCTTTAGCGGATATAGATGTTGGTCAGGATGCTTTAGTTTGTACTGGTGAAGCCATTCAATTACATGGAACCATAAATACCGATACCAGCGAGGTTGATTATTACTGGGAACCTGCCGCAGGTCTCAGTTGTGTAGAATGTCTTGATCCTTGGGTATTGAACCCAACGGACACCATTACCTATACATTAGTAGTAATTAATGCAGAAGGTTGTCCGGCAGAAGCGGATGTTACCGTTTTTGTCAAACCTATTGAAGTCCCAAATATCGTACTTCCAACGGATACTACTTTATGTGCTAATGAGTTGATGCAGATTGTAGCCTCTGTTGATAACAATGTTACTGTATTTAGTTACCAATGGGATGCAAACACTCCGGGATTATCTTGTTATGATAATTGTTTTAATCCTGTAGCTAGCCCTGAAATTAGTTCTACCTACGCAGTTACTGTTACAACTACAGATGGATGTTCTTCCGTAGATTCTATTAGCATAGGCATAGAAAATATGTTCCAACCATTTTTAGGGCCAGATAGAACCATTTGTATAGGGGATTCTATAACATTGGATGCAAGCTTTGGTAACGATCCACAGTGGTTGATAAGTACAGATCTTACATGTGCATACTGTCCCGATCCCATTGCATTTCCTACAGATACGACTACTTACATTGTCAATGTCAGAACAGATATGGGCTGCCTTATAGTTGATACCATAACAATAAACACCCTGGCTGCCAATCTGATTGGAGCGGGGGAGGACTTCGCCATTTGCGAAGGAGAGATCGCCTATCTGCAAGGCTTTGGTCCAGGACAAATTACTTGGTCTCCAGTAGCTACTTTAAATGATCCAAATATTCTTACTCCAGAAGGAACCCCTGTTTCGGACACAGAGTATACCATCATGGCCATCAATGGAGAATGTAGCATTAGTGATTCTATCTTGGTTGAAGTGAATGTAAAAACAGAATTAGGACCAACTGATTTTCTAATCTGCGAAGGAGATGAAATAACCTTGAACGTTGATGGCTTTGCGGATATCTACGATTGGTCTCCTGGAGAAGGACTGTCTAATACTACAGTACAGAATCCTACAGGAAGTCCTGTAGAATCAACAGAGTACACTGTTGTAGGTAGTCTTGGGCTTTGTGAAGCGGATACGACTTCTGCTTACGTAGAAGTGATCCCTGCACCAAAGTTTGTTTTGGACGAGGTACGTTATTATCTCGAAGGCCAAATGATACAATTGGGCATTCGATTTTTGGAAGCCACCAATGTTACCTATCAATGGTTTCCTGAAGATGGCCTAAGTTGTTCTGATTGTGAAAGTCCATCGGTTACACCAGAATATAACAGGACGTACACGTTGACCGTCACAGATGAAGATACCGGTTGTACTTACGCTCGATCCATTAGGATGGAACAATTGACTACTTGCTCTGAAGACTTGGTAGGAGTCCCTAACGTGTTTTCTCCTAATGATGATAATGTTAATGATGCTTTGGAATTAATCGTTTCTCCAACCATTCCGGAGGTTCGTCTATTCAGTGTTTATGACCGTTGGGGAGGATTGGTTTATACTTCGAATAACCAATTCGCATCTTGGGATGGTACTTTCAAAGGACAAAAATTACAAGAGGGCGTTTATGTTTATTTCGTCCAGTTTATATGTGGCCTAGATGGTACACTGATAACGAAAAAAGGAGACATCACTTTAATACGATAATATTTGTTTACGTAAGTAATTGGTTTGGAATAATAAACAGTAATTTAAAATCTAAAAAAGGGATCACGCTTAACGTGATCCCTTTTTTAGATCTACTGTTAATAAGAATCCTACTTCTTCACAATCTTATCAAAATAGCTACCATCAGTGGTATCGATTCTAATAAAATAAATCCCAGAAGAATATGCGGATAAGTTTATTTTTCCAATGTCATCGGATATCAGTTGAGTATGTAAAAGTCTACCAGAAGCATCCATTAATTGCAACTGTTTTTCACCTGTCATCTCAGAAGGAAATTGAATGTTAATAAGCTCATCTACTGGATTAGGACTAAGAGCAATGACGCTTTCGCTAATTGGACTAGTACTTAAAACTGATGGTGGCAATAATACAGCATCAATGACGTGAACGACTCCATTAGAAGCTTCGATGTTAACTACAGTTACCTGGGCATCGTTGATGAAAACATCAGTTCCATTAATAGTAACAGTAATATCTTCACCTTGTAGAGTAGCAGCCATTTGTCCATTAGACAAATCAGTAGAGAGCACTTCAGCGCCTAATACGTGGTACAATAAAATCTGGGCAAGATCACCAGTCGGGTCTAGTAATAAAGCATCGAGTGTTCCAGCAGGTAGCGCATTAAAAGCTGCGTCAGTAGGAGCGAACAAGGTAAAAGGACCAGGTCCCGAAAGGTCGTCATCTAATTCCGCAGCAATTACAGCGTCTTCTAGTATTTCGTGGTCTGTGCTATTGACTACAATTTCTGTGATCGTTTGGCCGAAGAGGCAGAGTGACAAAAATACGAGTAGCAATGTGTTTATTCCTTTTTTTAAGGTTGTAAGTGTTAGTAATAAGGGTGGAACATGAAGACCTTATTGTTGTTTAACTTTTTTGTAAAATAAATTAAACGAAAAGGGGAAATGACAAGCCCTTAGCATTTTTGTTTAATTTATTGAGTTTTTAGTTAAACAAAAAAAATGCAATAAATATTATCCCCTGCCATAGCTTCTTCCCTCTCACTAATCATTTTTCATACGATCACACTTTTTCATAGCTCTTCTTTGACAAATGAAGTGGTTCCTCAAAAGAGTATTTAAAAGGGACTATAGAGCAATGGAAGGAGGAGTTGAAAGTCTATTTGAGGTACTATAAAAATACGGAATCCCCCCTGGCGACCCGACAGGTTCGTCAAAGAACCATTATCGTAAATAATAGCAGGTCTGTTATTCCTGTCTAAATTTCAAAAAGGCCATCCTCGGCACCAAATTTGGTTTTATCTCTCTGAATAAAAACACACCCGACGGAACACACTCCCATTTAGTACCTTTTCTAAGTTTAAAGAAGGTTAGCGGGTGATCGTTATAATCTAAGCATAAGCGGATTTTATTAGTTATAAAGGCTGGTTACGCTAAGTAAATTTAGAACACTATGAGATTTCGCTGGATACTTGCCTGTTTAACTTTTCTATTTTGCCAATCCCAATCCTTTGGTCAGGTTACTGTTAACTTTTTTGCGTCCAATACTTCCGGATGTGGAACAGTGAACGCACAGTTTACAAATCAGGCCTCTTCTACCAACGGAGCAATAGTGAGTTGGAGCTGGGATTTTGATGGCTCTTCTTCTTCCATTGCTAATCCTGGAAAATTCTTCACCGTACCTGGTGCTTATACGATTTGTCTCACGGCAACGGATGCCTCCGGAGCTCAAGGAACTTTGTGTAAAGACGATTATATTGTAGTGAATGCTTTACCTGTACCGAATTTCACCGTTGATCCAGGAACGGGCTGTAACCCACTAACTGTCACATTTCAAGACAACTCTACAGGGACAGGGAATATTCAACAATGGATTTGGGGATTGGGTGGAACTGCAGGAGTAGTCATTAATGAAAGTGATGCTGATGTGTTGAGTACTTATGACTTGCCTGGAAATTATTCTGTAAGTCTTACGGTGCAAGATGAGTTTGGTTGCTCTAACACCATGACCAAAAGTAATATAGTTTCTGTAGGAAGCCCGCCAGTAATCGATGTTAGCTCGGCTAATACTTTTAGTTGTTTTCCTCCATTTCAAACGACCTTTGACAATAATAATATAGAAGCAGGAGTGACTTATAATTGGGACTTTGGAAACGGAATGACGTTTACCGGAGCAACGCCTCCTCCTATTAGCTATAATCAGATTGGAGCTTATACCGTTTCCGTGACCGCAGAAAATGCAGGTAGTTGTATTACTACAGAGGTGTTGGAAGACTATATACACATTGGCGCACCAGCCTCGTTTACTTTTACACCTGACCAGGGCTGTGAAGATTTGTCAGTTACTTTCGAAGATACTTCTCCATTTTCTGCCGATAGTGTTTGGTGGAACTTTGGCAATGGTATAACAAGTACTGAATTAGAGCCAACACACATTTATCAAAATCAAGGATGCTATACGGTATCTTATGTTCGATATTCGAATGGAGGATGTATTAGTTCTGTGAATTCTCAAAACTGTATTCAGGTTTTTGCACAACCACAATTGAATATCGGAATCGATAAACCAGTTGCCTGTGAATTACCACACACCGTACAATTCAATGCAAATCAGGCAGGGATTACTTCCTGGGAATGGGATTTTGGAGATGGCTCTACAAGTACTGCTTCTTCCCCTTCTCATACTTATACGGAATTGGGGACTTTTCCAGTTACCCTAGTCCTTACCAATATATTTGGATGTACCAATACTTTTAGCTCTGATGAAATTGTAATTTTTGATTTTACCGGCGAGGCAGAAGTTGATAATGCTTTTGGTTGTACACCTTTAACTGTTGACCTGACAAGTACCAATAACTCCTTGGTTCCCATCGTAGAATGGGACTGGACTTTGATCAATAGCTCGCAGTCGCCTCCAATTGAAGTTTTTGGAGTAGGAGAAACAACGAGTTTGGTTTTGACTGATACTGGTCGATACGACATTCGCCTGGAAACAACCAATCAATTGGGTTGTAAGGATACTGTTGTATATCAAAACGATGTGGGAGTAGGTATTCCTCCTGATGTTAGTTTTTCGGCAACTGTAGATACGGCCTGTGTGAAAGACGATATCTCTTTTATTAACGGTTCGAGTTCTTTTGCAGATGAATGGAACTGGAATTTTGGTGATGGAGGTACCTCTGCCGAGGAAAACCCTGATTACGAATACCAAGGGATTGGGCCTTACGATATAACACTTGAAGTATTTCATCTTGGTTGCCCTAGTGAATTGACAGAAACAGATTTTATTTTTATAAATATTCCTTTAGCTGGCTTTACTATTGAAACTTCTTGTATTGACTACTTCCGTATTTCGATAGAAGACACTTCTGTTGGAGCGACATCCATGTTGTATGACTTTGGAGTGGAAGGAACGGAAACAGATACGAGTTCGGTTCCTAATGCGGAATTTTTATATCCGGAAGCAGGTACCTATTTGATTACTCAAATGGTAGCTAATGATACTACGGGCTGTACGGATACACTCAGGCATGAGGTTACGGTAGGTATTCCAGATGCCTTGATTACGTTGAGTCCAACTACGGGCTGTATTCCTCTCACAGTACAAATAGATGATAACAGTAATTTTGCAAATGAATATTCCTACGTATTGTTAAATGATCAACCAGGAGTTATTTCAGACCCCACTGCTGAGGAACCCACAATACTGTTTACAGAACCGGGCCTTTATTCTGGTTTGAAATTATACATTACAGATATCAATGGTTGTCAGGATAGTATCACTTTAATGGATAGCATTTATGCCAATGCAGTTACGGCCAACTTTGATATAGCTCCTATTGCCGGTTGTCGACCATTGGAGGTCTCCCTGACAGATTCGTCCTCTTCTGTTTTTGGAACAATCAACCAATGGCAGTGGACTATTCCTGGCGCCTTACCGGGAATACTGACGGATCAAAATCCAGATTACAACATTACTCAAAACGGCACCTATGATGTTAGTCTTATCGCTACAGATGATTGGGGGTGTACGAATACATTTCAAATAAGCGATGGTATTTACGTTACTTTTCCTACAGCAGAATTTAGTGCAGACACCTTAGGTTGTACGCAATCTGTGGTCGACTTTACGGGTCTGGCTTTGGGTGACGGTCTTCAATATTCTTGGAACTTTGGAGATGGACAAACCTCTACAGCAAAAGATCCGACTCACTTTTATGGTCAGGAAGGAACTTACAGCATTTGTCTGACAGTGGTGGATGTCAATGGCTGCCAACATGATTTGTGCAAAACAGATTATGTCGTAATTGCTAACCCGGTTGCTTTATTCTTGCCGGATGAAACCTATGCTGCCTGCCCACCTTTATTGGTTAATTTTGAGAACTTCTCTCAGAATGCATCCAGTTTTGAATGGGACTTTGGAGACGCCAGCGGTAATTCTGTTCAGAGTGATCCGGCTCACGTTTATACTAATCCCGGAACTTATGATGTAACGTTAATTTCAAGTTCTACTTTCAAATGTAAAGATACTTTGATACTCGAAGATTTAATCAATATTGAAGGACCAGTCGGCAGTTTTAAGTTTGATATGGATACAGCTTGTGTGCCTGCTGTGATTACCTTTATTGCGGAATCCATAGAATCCTATGACTATTTTTGGGATTTTGGAAATGGTGTTATTGAAAGTACGTTGAGTACAATGACAGATACAATTGCTTTTACTTACTCAGAAGCGGGTCACTATATTCCTAAGTTAATCTTGGAAGATAATGCCGGTTGTGGTATTGTTATCGAATCGCCAGATACCATTACAATAGCATTGTTAGAAATAAATTTTATTGCATTGGATACTGCTTTGTGTGAAGGCGAAACGGGAACCACTTTTATAAATGCTTCTAATTCGAGTCATCCCCTAATATATAGAGAATGGGCTTTTGAAGGCGGAGACCCTGCGACTAGTCTTTTCGATAATGTAGGGGTGAACTATACCAGCCCGGGTGGTTTTGATGTACAGCTTATAGTCAGCAATGGGATTTGCCAAGATTCTTTATTCAGAGACGATTATATTGGTGTAGGTGTGAACCCGGAAGCAGAATTTAGTCTTACACCAGGCTCGGGTTGTGTTCCGCTGACTGTTCAATTTACCGATTTATCTACGGTAGGAAATTCGACGATAGCACAATGGGATTGGACTTTTGTTGACATTGGTAATTCAACAGAACAGAATCCGGAGCAAATTTTTCCAATTGGAAATTCGACTTTACAACAAGTAGAGTTAACCGTTCATTCTGCCATGGGTTGTGTAGATACAAAAATGACTTCCTTTCCAACACTCCCTGTTGCAGAGGCTACTATTGTTCCTTTGCATACACTATGTATGGGAGAACCGGCATTGCTGAATCCTATTATAACAACAGATACACTGAATATGACCTACGAATGGTCAGGTGGCGCTTCGTTGAGTTGTACAGATTGTGAAACGCCTCAAATCGCTCCTTTAGATACAACGACTTATCAATTGATTTTGACTAATAACTTTGGTTGCGAAACTATCATTTTAACAACGGTAAACGTATTGCCAGATACTGTTCCGGCTATAACCTTACCACCGGATACTTCTATTTGTTATAATAATCTTATTCAAATACAAGCAGGAGGTGGAGACCATATTGATGCTTACCAATGGGATAACTCCGTTCCGGGATTGAGTTGTTATAATTCTTGTTTTAATCCGGTAGCCAGTCCAGATGCCAGCTCTACTTATCACCTAACCGTAACGAATTTGAATGGCTGTACGTCCTCCGATTCGATTGTCATAGAAGTGATTAATGATACGGCCCCAATAGCTGGAGATGACCGGGTGATTTGCTCGGGAGATTCGGTACAGATTAACCTAACCTTTGGCGAAAATCCAAAGTGGTTGGTCGCTACAAATTTGACTTGCTCTAATTGTTCTGATCCAATCGCTTTTCCAAGTGAAGATATTGACTACGTTGTAGAAGCTTACACCAGTGAAGGTTGTAGAATAATAGATACTTTAACCGTTGAAGTAATGACAAATGCTGACTTTACTGCTGGTGAAGACGAGGTCATTTGTGATGGAGAAACTTTAACCTTGAATGGATTATCAGAAGGAGGCACCCCATCTTGGACACCTGCCAATTCACTTTCCTCAGCTACCCATTGGCAACCCACAGCAATCCCTGCGATGACCACAGAATATATTCTGACGGTAGATCGTGATCTGTGTGTGATGAATGACACTGTTGAAATTACCGTGATAGACCAAACAGATATTTGGGGGAGAGATACGACGATTTGTGCCGGCGATGAAGTATTGTTAGAAGTCTTTGGAGAAGCAGATACTTATTCTTGGGAAGCTTCTGAGTATTTGTCGGATGTAAGCAGCTCAATTACTTATGCCTACCCGGATGAGACCATGACTTTTGTGGTAACTGGCCAGTTGGAAACTTGTGCGGAAGACACTGCAATGTTCACGGTTATCATCAATGAACTCCCGGACATAAAGTTGGATCCTATTGCTTATTACTTACCGGATAAGTTCGTTGAACTAAGTGTAGAGCCGACGATTGACAATACCAATCCGCTTTCTTACGAATGGTCTCCTGTCGTTGGTTTGAGTTGTCGCTATTGTTCTACACCAACCGTTAGTCCTGAGGAAGATATTACTTACACCGTTACAGCGACTGATTCCATTTATGGCTGTGTGTCTCAACGTGAAGTTTTGGTAACTGAACTCTACGAATGTCCGGAAGAATTATTTGCAGTACCGAATGTTTTTTCTCCAAATGGAGATGGTGTAAATGATGTGTTGGAATTAATAATGTCTCCAACTATTACAGACATTCAAAGCTTCCGTATTTTCAATCGTTGGGGAGCGGTGGTCTACCAAACGGATGATCGCTACGATGGTTGGGATGGTACTTTAAATGGTAGAACCTTAAATGATGGGGTTTATATTTATGTACTGGAAGTGATATGCCCGTTGAACGGAGATGTGATTATGAAACGAGGGGATATTACGATATTGAGATAGAAAAGAAATTAAAATAGCAACCCGCCTGTGAATGCATTTGGGTTGGTCAAAATCAAAACCTTCTAACGTGGTACCTGCGTTAGAAGGTTTTTGATTTTGATTTTCATTGAAATTTATTACCGAGTATAAATAAATGCCAAATCAAAACCTTCCATCTCTTCCAATTCATCAACCTCTCCAAGGTGAATGCCTAAAATGGCCGCCTTCAATCTTCTTAAGGTATCCTCAATCTCGCTTTGTCTGACGGCGAAGTGAATATTTCCCTGTTCATTAAACTCCTGCTTACAAATATCCAATTCCAATTTTTTGACGGCGTTCATAACATTGCTCATCAGCGGATAACCGAATGTCAACTCATAAACATCTTCAATGATTCTTTCCACGACAGTGGCCTGATCCAAAGCTAATTTAGCAGATTCGCGATAAGCATTGATGAGCCCGGAAGTGCCAAGCTTAGTACCACCGAAGTAGCGGACAACCACGATGAAAACATTGGTCAATCCCATCTTGTCGATTTGGCCCAAGATGGGGCGTCCTGCGGTGCCAGAGGGTTCGCCGTCGTCATTTGCCCGAAAATTATTTTGATCGATGCCCATTCGGAAAGCATAACAATGGTGCCGTGCTTTGAAGTGTTCCAGCTTTACATTTTGTAAATGCGCTTGCCAGTCTTCTTCCGTATAACTGGGGAAAGCATAGGCAATGAATTTACTGCCTCGGTCTTTAAACTCTGCGGTGGGATGGTCTGTTATAGTGTGATAAGAATCCATGCGGGCAAGATACGGAAATTGGCGGATTAGCAGATTACCGTATGGTGCGAATTGGTTAATTCTCCATTTTCAATTACTAAGTTAACCATCTATTAACAACCATTGAATACCTATTAACAGTACCCTGCCTAAAGGGGGCTTAACTTTGTAAAGACAATATCGTACATATTAACTGGCAAATAGATTAGCGCCAAAGTTAGCCCAAAGACATATAGGGCTCCGTAAGAGGTGATTTTCGCAGAAGACCTGTATATTTGCGCAAACTGAAAAAGCTTGTCTCTTTTAGAGCAGGCGATCAAAACTATATATCATGACATTAGGAACTTTACTACTTTACATTGGAATAACAGCTATACTTTTAACGGGTGCGGTTGCTGG
This sequence comes from Saprospiraceae bacterium, assembly GCA_047626155.1. Classification (GTDB taxonomy): domain Bacteria; phylum Bacteroidota; class Bacteroidia; order Chitinophagales; family Saprospiraceae; genus CALGLS01. Next base: position 38,870 of record JBLHRR010000010.1, read on the forward strand.
ATTGAAAAAACAGAAGAGTTTATTGATCTCTTATACTCAAAATTTTTGTGGTGCTCTATTTGTTTTCTCCGGTTGGGTAAAGGCCATAGATCCTTTAGGAACGGCTTATAAGATGGAGCAATATTTTGCAGAATTTGAATCTACCTTTGAGGCGACTTGGTTTTCTTTTCTAGCGCCTTTGTTTCCTTTTCTTTCAAGCTACTCCATAGGTTTTTCGGTCTTTATGATTGTTTTTGAAATCGTGTTGGGAGTTATGTTGGTTATCGGCATTAGAAACAAATGGACGAGCTGGGCTTTTCTTTTACTAGTTGCCTTTTTTACGTTCCTGACAGGTTTTACCTTCCTAACCGGTTATGTACCGAACGACGTGAACTTCTTCCAGCTTGGTCAATGGGGGCCTTACGTAGAATCCAACATGAAGGTAACGGACTGCGGTTGTTTTGGTGATTTTATAAAATTGAAACCTAAAGTATCCTTCTTAAAGGATCTGGTTTTGATGGTGCCAGCTTTATTGTTTGTATTTCGATCTAAGAAAATGCACGAATTGTTTACCCCTGGTATTCGAACAGCTATTGCTGCGGTGACGACTGTAGGTACCTTGTTATACTGTTTCAGTAATTTCTCTTGGGATTTACCAGGTACCGATTTTCGTCCATTTAAGGTGGAGGCAGATATAGCGAGTATAAAGCAGCAGGAGGAGGCGTCTTCAGCAAGTGTACAGGTAATTGCCTATAGTTTGACCAATAAGAAAACAAAAGAGGTAGTGGAATTACCGACGGTTGAATTCACGAAGAGATTCAAGGAATTCCCCAAAGAAGAGTGGGAGTACGATCAGGTGCGATCAGAACCAACGATGAAGTCAACGAAGATCAGTGAATTTTCATTTCAGGATGATGATGGACACGAGTACGTAGAAGAGCTGTTGGAAGATGAAAATTATCACTTTCTCATTGTTTGTAATAAATTCTATTACGAAAGTAAAACAGACATGATATTAGTAAATGATACCACTTTTGTAAATGATACAATTGTAAATACAAATCCAGATACCTCTTACATCGTGCGGAAAGTGGCCTCTGTAAAGAAGCGGGAAGCACGGCAAGAGCGGTTCTTTTGGGATAAAGATTACCAGACTATTTTCAAAAATAAAATAAACCCATTAGCAGAAGCTGCGGAAAAAGCAGGCTATAAGGTGACCGCCGTAGTTGGTGCAGCTGGTCCGGAAGCGATTGAGGAATTCCGTCATGCGACACAAACGGCTTATCCGTTCTACATGGCAGATGATATTTTATTGAAAACAATCGTGCGTTCTAATCCTGGGGTCGTTTTGTTTAAGAATGGAAAAATTGTGAATAAGTGGCACCATAAGAAATTACCTTCTTTTGTAGAAATGGAAGCGAAGGGGTTTAAGTGATTTTTGCTGTTGAATCTTTGATAGGCTGCTTGAGTAAAAGCCATTTTTTTGCAAGCCCCATAATTCTCCAACTGAGAATTATGGGGCTTGCTGCATTTTGGTGTAAAGTCTAAATTAACTTAGCGCAAATTTATTCTGACTATTCTCACTAAGAATAGAAAAAAATAGTTTTCTTTGCGTCAGAGTCGCTTGAACTATACCACAGGGGGAATTTTCTGCTCCCAAACCAAGTTCGACCACTTAATTTAGATTAAAGAGAACCTTGTTGTATGCTGGTTCTGAAGTGATATAAAGATATGCTTAGTCGAAGAAATATTCGTGTTAAAGTTATGCAGATGCTGTATTCCGCCAGCCGGGATTCTGCAATAACGTACAACGAAATACGCAAACAATATACGGACAACATACAGCACTCCTATGAGTTGTATTTGTTTAATTTGCTATACCTCACCAAGATAGCGGAATACGCTGTCCACGATGGCGTCAAAAGGAAAGCCAAACATCTTCCCTCTCCTGTCGACAAAATTTTCACAGATAAATTATTTTCCAATGAGCTGGTACAGGCTTTACTGATACGGTCTAACTTGGAAGACTATTGGGTTAAGCATGATTTCAAGAAATTGGTAGACGAAGACATCGTTCGTCAAATGTATCAGGCTTTTTCTAAAAAGGAAATTTACCAAAAGTATATCCTAAACACCAATCCAACCAACGAAGAGCATAAGCAAGTCTTGTTGGAGATCTTCAAAGTTTGTATGGACAGTGAGGTTTATGACGAAATAATGAGTGACCTCTTCTGGAGTTGGGACGATGACCGATCTTTGATTATCGGTACCATGAAAAAAACGATCAAGGCGCTTCCGGGTAAGCCTGACTTTTTTGAAAAGAACAAACCAGACGAAGAAGCGACGATGGATTTTGGTGAACAGCTCCTACGCTATGTCTTTGAGAAGGACGTAGAGTTGCTTGGGGTAATCGAGCCTACACTGAAAAACTGGGACGCGGATCGAGTTGCAGTTATGGATATGATCATTCTAAAAATGGCGCTTTGCGAATTGACCTTATTCCCTTCTATCCCGACTAAAGTTACATTGAATGAATTCGTAGAGGTAGCCAAGATGTATAGTACGGATAGGAGTAAAGATTTCATCAATGGAATTCTGGATCGTCTGATGAAGCAACTTAACAAGGATGGAAAAATTAATAAAGAGGGGAGAGGGTTGATAGGATAGTTACTACTGGAGATGAGGCTCCCCCCCCAAATTTAAAAATAACCGATAAAATATGCTAACCCTCTTTCCCAAAGGGCTATTGGCCCTTACACTGGTTTTGGTTTGCTCCATAGCCACCTTTGCCCAATCCCCTGCTTACACAAACGGCCTCTCTGCTAAAGTCCTCTCGATCAACCACATCGAACCTTTCGAGAAAACGCTTTCTAATTTTCAAGACAATACTTACGGCGGTGAGCTGGCTTATTTACGCCATCTCAAAGGACCTTTGAATTTGGCAATACCTTTTAAACTTGGATTAGTCGACTTGTTCGATGAAGCAGGTACATTGCAAGAATCAAAACTTTGGTTGTCCACGGATGTATTGCTCCAACTAGGGTTTTTCAAAGGAGACCAAGTACTGGCGCCTTATATCATGTCAGGTATAGGCCTCGCCTATTTGAATGAAAGTATTTTTGAAAACCAGTGGTATCCACAAGTTCCGTTTGGTGCTGGGGTGCAAATCAGATTGCATAAAGGGCTTCGTGCAGTGCTACAATACGAATATCGTTTATCCCTGACCAATGATTATGACAATGATCAGCTTGGTGTTGGCCTTGCGATGTTGTTTGGTGGTAAACCAAAGATTAAGGATAAAGATGGCGATGGTATTGCTGATGAAATGGATGATTGTCCGGAGAAAGCGGGACTCGCCGATCTCTTTGGTTGTCCTGATACGGATGGCGATGGCCTGGCGGATCAGTTTGATAAATGCCCTGAAGAAATTGGCTTGTCTACCAATGGCGGCTGTCCGGATATGGATGAAGATGGTACCATTGATAGCAAAGACGATTGTCCAAAAGAGGCAGGACCAAGAGAAAATGGAGGTTGTCCAATTGCGGATCGTGACGGAGACGGCGTTCCTGACGAAATAGACCAATGTATCTCAGAATTTGGTTTAGCCACCAATAACGGTTGCCCGAATAATGACAACGATTCTGATGGTTTCCCGAATGAGATAGACGAATGCCCTGAGCTAGCGGGCTCACTCAACGGCTGCCCAGATAGTGATGGCGACGGCGTTTCTGATAAGAATGACAAATGCCCAACGACCTCAGGTTCTAACAATGGTTGCCCGGGTATTAGTGCCGCCGATGCTGACTTCCTGGCCAATGCCATGTACGAAGTAGAATTCAATAATGCACAGGCTACTTTGGCAACCGCTTCCGCGAATGTAATGGACCAGATTGCTGCCATTATGCGCCGCTATCCGAATTATAACCTCGCCATCTCTGGGCATACGGACAGTATCGGCTCAGCAGAAACGAACTTGATGCTTTCCGAAAGACGGGCAAAAACTTGTTATGACTACTTGTTGTTACAAGGAATTGACGCTTCACGTGTGAGTTATGTTGGGTACGGGGAGGATCAGCCGATTGAGACGAATAAGTATAAGGCGGGAAGAGAGAAGAATAGAAGAGTGGAGTTTAATTTATTTGGGCAGTAGAGATTCGGTATCCGGTTTTTCGGCGAGTAGTGTGTTATAGGGAAGCCAACAGCGAACTGCTAGGAGCCAACTGCGTTTAGGGAATCTAAGGAATTTTATAACTATTCAGACGGAAGACGGAAGTTTCCATCGAACGTGAAATCCACAGGCTAAGGACTGTAAAATTCGAGGTTTGCACTGGTGGGAAACTTCAGACTTCCGTCTTCTGTCCACAGCTAAACCATATCCAACTGAACAGTTACGAAATCTTTATATTACTTCAGTTTAGTGAAAGGCTGCCTATCGTAAGATGGGTGGCCTTTTGAATGTGTTGGTTTTTTAGTAAAATGATATTCCAAAACGAAGCAATTTAAATACTTCAATGGTCTTATTCTTTCGAATGAGTGCGGCTACTTTTTCCTAAAGGTGTCGTTGACTTTCCATTGATGTTTGAAACTACTTGGATTTTGTTGATGTTTTAAAAGTAAGGGATATATTGTATTATTACACTATAGAATGCGAATGGAGCGAATCTAAGAATATGGCATATCTCCACAGATCGATTGCACCAATCGTATTTTTAATCACGCAGAGGCCGCAGAGCGAACGTAAATACACGTTGCGGTGAAGCATCCACTTAGTTATATTCTACATAATACGATAGTGGGAAGTTAGCAGTTAAAAGTCAATAGTTGAATAGAACAATAGACCATATCGTTTACACCGTTTCCAATTTAGAGGAAGCCATCAATGACTTTGAAAAAAGCTTAGGTGTTCGTCCAATAATTGGTGGCTACCACAAAACTCAAGGGACCAAAAATGCCCTCCTCAATTTGTCCAATGGCTGCTACCTGGAACTCCTAGCAGCGGATGAAAGCAATACGGAAATTCCTCCCCCCCGCTGGATGGGCGTTGATGTTTTGACAAAGAATCAAATCACTCGCTGGGCACTAAAATCGGATATTTTGAAAATAGACAGTCGGACTTTACAACAATACAATTCCGAAATGGGCAAAACCACCGGAGGCTCTCGGAACACGGAGGCTGGTTCTTTACTGAAATGGAAAATGATATTGCCTTTAGCAAAACCTGAAGTAGAAATTGTTCCTTTTATGGTAGATTGGTCGCAGTCGGAAACGCATCCTGCTGAGGCCTTGGCTGATTCGGACTGTAGCTTGGTGGAGCTATATGTAATGCATCCGGAGCCGGAAATTTTTGATAGAATTTTTAAAGAATTGGGAATTGGTATTAAATTGGAAAGGGGAGAGGTGGTTGAATTGAAGATGCGGATTCGGAGTCCTTTGGGAGTGGTGGACTTGTAGCCTTGCAAGCGCAATGTCAATTTAAAATTGCGATAGTAGCGACTCGCACTTTGACACATAGTAAAGAAAAGAATATAACTTGTAACTTGACTTACATGTCGTATATCACCCACAAAAAAAGCGCCCCAACAATGTTGAGACGCTCTTTTTTATATTCTATGCTTAACAAGAATCTTACATCATTCCCGGCATACCTCCTCCCATTGGTGGGTGAGCATGTCCTCCAGCACCACCTTCGTCTGCCTTCTCGTTGATGACACATTCCGTAGTCAGTACCATACCAGCGATTGAAGCAGCATTCTCCAAAGCGATACGTGTAACCTTTGTTGGATCGATAACACCAGCAGCTTTCAAGTCTTCGTATTGTTCAGTACGAGCATTGAAACCGTAGGATCCTTTTCCGTTTTTGACATTCATCAAAACGACAGAACCTTCTACACCTGCATTTTCAGCAATGATACGCAAAGGTGCTTCCAATGCTTTTCTTACGATGTTGATACCGATGTTCTGATCTTCGTTTTCGCCAGTCAGCTTATCCAAAGAAGAGATCGCTCTTACAAGCGCTACACCACCACCTACTACGATTCCTTCTTCTACAGCAGCACGAGTAGCAGCCAAAGCATCATCTACACGGTCTTTCTTTTCTTTCATTTCTACTTCAGTAGCAGCACCAACATAAAGAACAGCTACACCACCAGCCAACTTCGCCAAACGCTCTTGTAGCTTTTCACGGTCGTAGTCAGAAGTTGTATTGTCGATCTGTTGTTTGATCTGAGCGATTCTATTGTTGATCGCAGTTTCGTCACCTCCACCATTTACGATAGTCGTGTTGTCTTTATCAACAGTGATTTTTTCCGCAGAACCTAAGTGCTCAATTTCAGCGTTTTCTAATTTGTATCCAGCTTCTTCAGAGATAACTGTACCACCAGTAAGGATGGCAAGATCTTCCAACATCGCTTTACGACGGTCACCGAAACCAGGAGCCTTAACAGCAACTACTTTCAATTGTGCACGCAAACGGTTTACAACCAAAACACCCAAAGCCTGAGACTCAATGTCTTCAGCGATGATCAATAATGGCCGTCCAGTTCCTACTGCTTTTTCCAAAATAGGAAGGATGTCCTGCATGTTACTGATCTTCTTATCGTGGATAAGGATCAATGGATTTTCGTATTCAGAAATCATTGCTTCTGCATTGGTTACGAAATATGGAGATAAGTATCCACGGTCGAATTGCATACCGATCACTTCGTCAACGTAAGTGTCTGTACCTTTTGCTTCTTCTACTGTGATTACTCCGTCCTTAGTTACACGCTTCATCGCATCAGCGATTAAAGAACCAATTTCGTTATCGTTGTTTGCAGAAATAGCACCTACCTGTTGGATCTTTTCGAAGTCGTCACCGATGATTTCACTTTGGCCTTTAAGGTCAGTGATAACAGAAGCAACTGCTTTGTCAATCCCTCTTTTAAGGTCCATTGGGTTAGCGCCAGAAGTTACGTTTTTCATACCTGCAGTGATCATAGCTTGTGCTAGAACCGTTGCGGTAGTCGTACCATCACCAGCGATGTCAGCAGTTTTGGAAGCAACTTCCTTTACCATCTGAGCGCCCATGTTTTCAACTGGATCTTCTAGTTCGATCTCCTTAGCAACAGATACTCCATCCTTAGTAATAGAAGGAGCGCCGAAGCTTTTTTGGATAACAACATTTCGACCTTTAGGCCCAAGAGTTACTCTTACCGCATTTGCGAGAGCATCAATACCATTTTTTAATTTCTGTCTTGCTTCTGCATCGAAGCTTATTTGTTTAGCCATTTCAATTATTAGTTTTGGATTTTTTTAAAAGAATTTAGAACTAAAGGATCACAAGGATATCATCCTCGCGCATGATTAGGTAGTCGTTACCTTCGTAATTCAGTTCTTGTCCGGCGTATTTTCCGTAAAGGACAATGTCACCAACACTTACGGTCATTTTGATATCGTCCTTACCAGGACCTACGGCGATGATCTCACCTCTTTGAGGCTTTTCTTTAGCAGTGTCAGGAATGATAATCCCTCCAGCAGTCTTCTCTTCTGCCGGTGCAGGTTTTACGACAACTCTGTCATTTATCGGCTTCATAATATTTGATTTTGATTATTTGATTAGTTAGAAAATTCATGTTTTACAATGCTGTGTAATCACAGTTTGTGCCAATGCAGAATAGCTGACATTATTACAGTCATTAGTAGGGATTAGAAGCGAAATCTTGAAAACCCTTGAGAATATTGACAAAATGTGGTTTGTGATTTTGACAACCTGACATACGCTGTTCTATATTGCCGCAAAGGAAACGAAAAAAGACCCAACCGCCTAACTTAAAGGCGATTGAGTCTCTTTTAGATCTTAAGAAGTGATTTACCCCTCAGGCAACATATTTGGCAATGCTTCCACTCCGCCGCCACCACTAACCATAACGGAGGTGATAATGCATAGGATGAAAAGAGCTGCAGCCAAGTACCAGGTAGCTTTTTCGATAAAGTCCGCAGATTTCGCTGCTCCAAACACTTGGTTGGATGCTGTTCCTCCAAAGGTAGAATCAACTCCTCCTCCTTTTGGATTCTGGATTAGGATTGCTACCATAAGCAATAGACAAATCAGTGCGATAAAGACAACCATCATTGTAATCATATTCGTATTTTTTTGAATTTCTAAATAGTTGGGCAAAGAACGGGATTTTTTTTGGAGAAATCAAGCTCTTGCAATTATGAATTACGGATTAGGGTCTAGGAATGATTCGTAATAGTCCACTTTTCCCATTATAAAAAATGGTTATTTAACCTCGAATGGATAAACTATAAGGGTCTACCGAAATTTCCACCTTCGATTCTTCCATAAGTTCTAGCGTATTTAGGTCTATAACGGTCACGTAACCATTACGACCCTCGCAATCGGTACTGTGATGTGGCGCAGGGCCATTCGTATTAATATTCCGATGGGCGACATAAACCAGTTGCTCCTGATCATCTACTGCAATGCCATGTGGTTGATAGCCAGTATAAATGGTTTTTAGAACTGTATTGGTTATATAATCAATAACGTGAACAGAGCCGATTTTGCCAGGGTAAGTCTCTCCGTCTTCTGTACAAGTGACGAAGAGGTAAGGGTTTGTCTCAGAAAAGGCCATTTCCTGAGGGAAGTTGCCAGTAGGAATGATGCCCATTAAAGTATCAGCGATAGCGTCCATGATCCGAACTTCATCTGAGCCTTCGCAGGTGACAAAGTATCTAGAGCCATCTGGTGCCATTTCCATCTCGTGGGCATTGAGCCAGGAGATGGTGGTAGGAGAGACGTCATTCAAAGTAACTTTACTAATTACCGGATTATCCAGATCAGCTATATCTACTTTATAAATGAAATTCCCATGTTGTGCCGTGACGTACAAGTTGTTATTGGCAGTATTAATCATGGAACCATGCGGCCATTGGAAGAGACCATTTCCCACAATCGTTTTTACCAATTCCATGTTTTCCAGATCTACCACGGCTACTGAGCCGTTGGCACTCCAGTTTACAACATAGGCATATTTACCATCTGAAGAAATGCGGAAGGTGTTCCAACTGCCTGTTCCGATTTCGGTTTCGCTGACAAGGCTGTCATCAATTGCATCGTATTTTTGAATGGTGTTTCCCGAAAAGAAAATGGTATACCAGTACTTTCCGTCTGGCGAAACTTTAATCTGATGTGGCGACTCAATTTCGTCTTTAGTACCTACATCAATATAGCGCATGAGTATCTGGGTCTCTGCATCAAACACGGCCACCAAATCGCATCCTTGGTTAGTTACATAAAATTTTCTACGAGAAGGATCATCTGCAAATTTGACTTGCCCCTCTTTATTTGGCGCTCCGGCGATGATCCAATCACTGATGGTTTTGTATTCCTTTGCACTAAGTGCTGGTTGATTGATCGGCATTGTTGGAGCGAGTGTAATACCTAGATCAGGGTTGGTGTTCAGAAAAAAGAGCAGGAAACTTTGATCGGCTCTAAAAGGAATAACTGGAGAGCCGCCGCGACTTCCTTCAAACATTTTATCCCAAGTAGAAAGAGACAGCCCTGCTGCGGCCACTTTGCTGATGTCGTTGTGACAACCTGCCGTCGAACATTTTCCGCTTATGATCTGGCTGATTTCTTCCGGGTAACCTGTCATGTCTATTTCTACAGGAGGTTCTTCATCTTTAGAGCAACCTAGTGATAACAATATAAATACAAGGAGAGGTAATATGTTTTTTTGCATGGTGCTTTTTTAGGTTCTAGATGGATTGGCGTTGCGCCAATTATATTCCTTACCGCAACGGCGCGAAGAGCGCGAATTTTTTTCCCGACTGAAAGGGGATTAATGTTGCGCTCGTTGCGGTAAAAATTATTCTTTTACAAACTTAGCAACTTGCCATCCTCCTTCCACGGAAACGCTTAAAAAGAAAACGCCGGAAGGGAGCTTGGAAATGTCTATTGTTTCTGTTCTTTTATCTAATGTCTGAGCTGAAATCGTCTGGCCTAGCATATCGTAGATTACGATTTCTTTATTTATAACAATGTGTTCGTTCCCCATCGTAATCGTTAGAAACTGACTACTTGGATTTGGTGAAATCGAAAATGTAACTTTATTGTTTTCGTTTGTGCTGACGGGGTCGCAGGCATCTGTAATGATGGTGTTGGTGAAGCCAGTGAGCGTTGGTCTTTGTTTGACAGGCATTCCCTGGTTGATGATCGCATCGGTTGTCCCTTCAATAGTTATGGGACTTTCGGTTAGACTACCTTCTGCAATTTTATCACATTCGCTGTTGCCCATCTCGTCTGTTTTGATGAGTAAAACGTCTAGCGCTCCGGCGCCATAACTTCGGGTGTATCCTGTTATAATGAAACCATCGTCGAGGGTTTGCTTTACGGATTGAGCTGTTTCGTCTTCGTTTCCACCAAATGTTTTTGCCCAGAGTTGATCGCCCTGCGCATCTGTCCTGATGAGGTAGAAGTCTTCTCCACCGTTTCCAAAGCTTCGAGTATACCCCGTCATAATATATCCTCCATCTGAATTTTGAACAACTGATTTTCCAGAATCAAAACCATCACCACCAAAAGTCTTAGACCATTCTAAGTTGCCACCCGAGTCTATTTTTAGTAAATAGAGATCGGAAGCTCCGGCGCCAAAACTTTCAGACTCCCCACAGATAATATACCCTCCGTCGCTGGTTAGCGCAATGGAATTGGCTAGGTCATTCAACGTACCGCCATAGGTTTTCTGCCAAAGGATATCACCTTGCTCATCTGTTTTAACAATATAAACATCAGAATCGCCAGCGCCATAGCTAAAGGTGTAGCCCGCTAGAATAAAGCCGCCGTCCGAAGTAGCCTGCATATCCTGCGCTGCATCAATGGAAGGGCCTCCATAAATTTGTGTCCATAAAGTATCTCCGAAGGTATTGGTTTTGAAGAGTAACATATCTCTTAAGCCAGCACCTGATGTTTCGATAAAACCACCAATAACGAATTCATCCTCTGCCGTTTGTGCAGCGGCATAGCCATATTCATTGTCATCACCGCCGTAGAGTCTGGACCATTCTAAGACTCCTTGTTCGTCTATTTTTACAGCGTAGGCATCGGAGGTTCCTCCTGAAATTTCATGCCGTTCTCCAACAAATAGAAAGCCATTGTCACTGGTTTGTATGAGGTTGTATCCTTCATTGCCACTTCCGTTCAGGACAAAGCCATTGGCGCTGGTGTCTACTTTTGCGCCGTAGGTTCTTGTCCATAGGGTATCCCCGGCTGCATCTAAAACGAGGAGGTAAAACTCAGCAGAAAACAATCCTTCTGCATCGTACCATCCGGCTACCGCATAGCCCCCGTCGTTGGTTAAAATAACAGTGTTGGCTTGGTTGCCATTGACGGAACCGTAGGTGTTTTGGAATATGGTTTGTGCTGACAGGTTGTTAAAAAAGACAGCAAATAATATAGAGAGGCAAAAACGATAAATATTCATTGGAATTTTTTTAAGTGACAACGAAAAATTAAATCCCGATTTGGAAACGATTATGTAAATCAAAACGACCACAGGGAGAGTGATTTATATAATCGTTTCCATCAAAGAAATCGGGAAACCCGCCCGCCCGTCTGCGACAGTCGGATTGGTTCCGGTCAGGCGGGTTATTTTTTGTGTAATACTAATCAATATGATACTATTCTGTAACGGGGACAATTGTTTCAAAGGTCGCCTCGTCGCTGATTAGAGCTACGGGAATACCGCCGATAACTTCGCAGAAGCAAGCTTCGTCATTTCCAATACCGAACAAATAATAGGAACCTTTTCCGAGGTTGGTAAATTCAAAAGAAGCATCGATGCTGTCTACGGTTACTTGATCGTCATAATTAGAAGGATCGATGCCAGGGAATTCTGTAGCATCATATTTTATGTAGACCAAAGCATCTGGGATGAGATCTTCGTGGTGCATGACCTGTCCAAAAATGCGGCCAATAGGAGTAGGCTGATCGGTATTATCGTCGTCGTCTCTATTGCAGGAAAAGCAGAGGCTTAGTGCTAAAAGAAGGAAAAATGCTTTAGAGTATTTCATAGATACAAAGGTAGCACCCGATAAAATGGAATGGTAACAATTTTGAGTCAGATAATTGACAGTTAGTGGTTCTTCGCTTTATATTATCAATCCATTTTCTTCAACTCTTCAATACGGTCCATGTAAATGGTTTCCTTCGTAGGGTGCATTGCTATCAGGCGTCGATACATTTTGATGGCCTTCTTTTTCTGTCCCTGCTCTGCTACGATTTCAGCAAGAGTTTCCGAAATAACATCTTCATGTTCCAGTAAGCTCTGCATAGCGTCGCGCTTAGTATTTTTCTTTTTGTTATTTTTTTTCTTTTTTTCTTTTTTCTTCTCTTTGAAAAGATCTGCTACTGCGACAACCTTAGCGGCTTTTGATTTTTTCTTCTTGCTCTTTTTCTCTTTCAATGGGGAGGACGTAATCTTCTTATTTTTTCTCCAACTACTAAAAGCTGATTTCGGGGTTGGTCCTACCGGCTTAGGTTTTTTTTGAGAGCCTTCATTAGAAAGTTTGGCTGTTAAATCTTCTTCCAGTTCCTCGTCTTCCTCGTCTTCCTCATTGGAGTGTTGTAATTGATCGTCGTCGTTTATCATAGCGGCAAAAGGTTTGTTTTCAACGGAGTCAGAAGGGTAAGCAGGCTGATCCAACTGATGGATGTCGCTGTCTACTAAATGTGCCGTATCTCCATCCAATATAAAATCAGGATCTTCGTCGCTCAGATGCCTTTCTTCCTCCAACTCGTCTTCTGTTTCTTCTTCCATTTCCTGATCTTCGTCAGAAATAGGATCAGCCTCAGGGCCTTCTGCTTCTGAAGGCACCTCATCAAAAAATGTTATGGTGTCTTCTTCCTCTGGCTGCTCACGAGCATCATGAATTTCAAAAGGAATGTCGGGCGTAGCATATTCTTCCTCTTCCAAATCTGAAACGGCAGATGACTTCTCTTCATCTTCCTGTACTTCTACAAAGGGCTCGAAAAAACCACTTGTAGGGTTATTGTTGAACTCCTCAGTTGGTTCAACAATATTCAGACTTTCTTCTATTGGTGGTACTTCATCGACTAAGTCTTCCATGAAGATGACCTTACTGTCTTTATAATCGGGGAGTTTCATATCTTCCGGATTTTCAAGGTTAACATCTAATTCATCGGTAGTATCTATTTCTGTAGGGACATCGTCGCTATCAGAAATAGAGTGGGAATTGGTGTTGTCTGTGTCAGTAGTTTCAAAGTGTTCGGAGCTGGATTCTTCTGCGGAATCGTCCCCCATATATTCATCGCTAGGAGGTGTGTCTCCTGGAGTCTCTTCAGTTAGTGTTTCTATGTCCTCTTCTATCGTTGGGTCAATCGCTTCTTCTGGGAGTTCCTCGTTATCTGGCTCTGCTTCCCGATAATATACCGGGGCCGGGACAATTGCTTCGGTCACTTCATCCTCTGCTATTTCAGGGGTGTTTGGCGCTAAGCCCATTTCAGTGGTCTCCGCTGTCAAGATTGGTTCTTCTTCCGTTAGGACTGTTTCGTCACTGACAGCCACTTGCACATCCTGAAGTTGCCTGTACAGCCACTGTCGGTTAGGGCTGTAAGTAGCCGCTAGTTCCAGTTTTTTGACAAAATCTTTATGGTTCTCATATTGTGCTTTGCGCAAAGCGAGATAATGCAGGTTTTGGCAAAAAGGATATTGCTCTATCAGGTTGTTGATTTCCTGAAAAGTAACCTGATGCAGGTATGCTGGATTTTTAAGAAAGTGGATGAAATTGAAAGCGTCCATTCAGCGGGTTAGTGGATTTAGAAAATTAGTTGAATTGTTAATTTGTGAGGTGCTTCTTTTTAATATTTACTCAAAAATAGCGAATTGTTATGGGACTAGGAAGGGGAATCAATTGAAAATTAAAAATTAACAATTCATCAAAAGTGAAGCAAGGAAAGCAATCCGCTAATTCCCTCCAAAACCCGCGAGAGTAGGACCAATTAACGAATCCACGAGTCAACCAACTACCAATTGTTAAATGCCCAGTTAAAGATGATGTCCACCAGTTCGTCATTGATGTCGTCGATCAAGTCGTCTTGGATGCTTAGTAAGTTTTGGTCGGTAGGGTAATCCTGGAAGAAGGAGACCGTTTTTTTCTGTATTTCAGCCTCAGTAGCTTTATTGTCGATGTATTCTACACTCATGCGGATGGTAAGCCGACTGAAGCTGGTGGTCTCTCCTTGTTGTGGAGCCTCTGCCGTTACATCATAGCCAGTTATGGTTCCTGAGAATTCTATATCGGGATCGACATCTTTATAGTTGAGCCTGGATTCCCCTCGTATTTTATCTTTCAAGCGTTCCGTAAAAGTAATCGATAAGGTAGGCGGTGGTGGTACTTCCTGACCTCTGACTTCAACCTCAAAGGGTGCTACATAAAAGGTGTTGGCATTCGGATTTATGGAAATGCCTCGGAAGGAATAGCAGGCGCTGATCAGTAGGCAGAGGAGGAGGGTAGTGGAGAGGAGTATAATTTGTTTTTTCATGATTGTTATTTGGAATAACCTCTATTTAGTTGTATCTGTTTTGGACTTAGACGACTTACTGGGTTGCAAGTATTAGTCTAGTAGAGTAGAGGTTACTCATCAATCTCATACTGTTTTATTTTTCGATACAAAGTCCGCTCAGAAATACCTAATTCCGCAGCGGCATCCTTTCGGCGACTCTTGTGTTTTATCAAAGCGCGGCTGATCATGGTCTTCTCCATATCTTCCAATGAAAGGTTTTCTTCTATTTCTTCTACCTTTTCATAATTGGGCTCACCGGGGCGGTTGATGATGACGGGACCAGCATCGTCGATGTAAGAAGACCTTGGCTGTTCTTCTTCATTTCCTTCGTTGACAAAATAGCTTGATTCTGATTTTGAAAAAGAAGCCTGTCCTTCCCGGTTGCTGGAATAATCCGCAGATTGTAGCTGGCGAAAATTACGCATATCCGGGACACTGAGGTCATTGTTGTTGATGAGTTCAAAAACCAAAGACTTCAAATGGTTCAAATCCTTTTTCATGTCAAAAAGCAATTTGTATAGAATTTCTCTTTCCTCCATGCCGCTATCACCTTTGTCTCGCCGGATGGCAGGAAGGTTTCTTTTCGACAATTTTGGAATAAATTCTAACAAGAGTTCTGCGGTGATGCTTTTTATTTCAGACATCACAGAAAGTTGTTCTGCTACGTTCTTTAGTTCTCGGATATTTCCAGGCCAAGGGTAAGCAGAGATCAATAAGGTTGCTTGCTCGTCCAAACGGACAGGAGAGGTGCGATACTTTTCGGCAAATTCAGAAGCAAAGTAACGGAATAGCAAATGAATGTCTTCTCGGCGCTCTTTCAAAGAAGGTACCTTGATCGGCACGGTGTTCAAACGGTAAAAAAGATCCTCTCTGAATTTTCCGTTTTGTACCTTCTCTTCCAAGTTTGTATTGGTGGCTGCTATAATACGTACATCTGTTTTTTTGATAGCAGAAGATCCTACTCTGATGAATTCGCCACTTTCCAAAACCCGCAATAAAAAGGCTTGAGTGTCCAATGGCATTTCTCCGACTTCATCCAGAAAAATGGTACCGCTATCTACGGTTTCAAAGTACCCTTTTCGTTCATTGGTGGCTCCGGTGAAGGCACCTTTCTCGTGTCCAAATAATTCTGAGTTGATTGTCCCAGAAGGTATTGCTCCGCAATTGATGGCGATAAACTTGTTGTGCTTTCGCGAGCTCAGGGTATGAATGACTTTAGAAAAAACCTCTTTACCGACACCGGATTCCCCGGTAATCAGGACTGTAAGATCTGTGTTAGAAACACGTACAGCTGTGGAGAGGGCGTTGTCTAGCGCAGTGGAGGTACCGAGGATGCCGAAGCGTTGTTTTATAGTATGTAGATTCTTCATGTAGTTATTTCGTAGAAGGCAGTTTTCTCAATACGTGCTATTTTTACTTATTGTTTTTGGTGTTTTCTATTTTTTGTTGAATGGAAGCGCTGTGTTTTTTTGCTTCGTGATTAATGAGTCTTTTTAATTCTTGCTCGCTTAGTTCTTCAGAGTATAATTTTTCTATCGAATCCTTTTTGTCACTTGTTTCAAGTGACCATTTTGTATCCTCGAATCTAAAGGTTAACGATGATTCATAATTAAATGGTTCAATCCCTTCGCGATTAAAATCCTCAAAACGATATCTAAAACGTATAAGATCCGTTTGGTCAGTGACCTGATTCGCAAAGATCATTAAATCAAAATCTTCGCAAGGTTTATAGTAATGAGGTCCAATTTTTAATGAATACTCAGATCGTAAATAAAAAGAATTAAACTCCTTAATTGTGGAGAAAAAAATATTGCCTTTTTGATTATAAAAGGAATAAATCATCTCTAAAATACTATTTCTAGTACGATTGTATTCTACTCGCTCTCCAATATCCTGAAGTTCCGGACGGTCTAATTCTTTTTTTAGTTGAAACGTTTTCTCAATATGGCTCATGCTGTTAGCGTAAAATTTTAATAGTGGTGAATTTGAACGTTGCCAGGGCGATGCCCTTTTTCTTTTAATTTTAATAATGAATATTCTTCTAAGTGGCAAGTACTCCCTTCAAAGTAGCACTCGTCACTTCCAGTACCTTCACCATCACATAATCTCCAGGTTTCAATCCTTCTGCTTTTGGAAAAATAACCATCTTATTCTGAGAGTTTCGACCTTTAAAGTCATCCTCTGATTTTTTAGATGTTCCTTCGATAAGTACTTCGAAAGTTTTTCCAATATCCAATTTATTATGCTCGTGTGAGACAGCGCGTTGGACGTCTACGATTTCTGCCAGTCTTCTTTTTTTATCATCGTAAGGCACATCGTCTTCGTACTTTCTGGCCGCTAAAGTTCCTGGCCGTTCCGAGTAGTAGAACATGTAAGACATAGAATATTTCGCCCACTTAATCATGCTGATGGTCTCCAGATGGTCTTCTTCCGTTTCCGTACAAAAGCCGGTGATGATGTCAGAAGAAATGGCGCAGTCTGGCATGAGCTCGTAGATGCGGTTTACTCGTTCGGTATACCATTCACGAGTATAAGTTCGGTTCATTAATTTCAAAACACGACTGTTCCCTGACTGAACCGGCAGGTGAATGTATTTACAGATGTTCTTGTATTTCTTCATTGTAAACAAAACCTCATCGGTAATGTCTTTCGGATGCGAAGTAGAAAAACGGATACGCATATCAGGGTGTACCTGTGCCACCATTTCCAATAAATTAGAAAATGTAACTACATTGTTATTTTCTGGATTGGTCCATTTGAAAGAATCTACATTTTGCCCAAGTAAGGTTACTTCTTTGTATCCTTTTTCATAAAGATCCATCGCTTCAGCTACAATACTAAAGGCATTCCGACTTCGCTCGCGACCTCTGGTATAAGGTACCACGCAAAAGGAACACATATTATCACAACCGCGCATAATGGAAATGAAAGCAGCAACGCCATTGGAATCCAAACGCAGTGGGCTGATGTCGGCATAGGTCTCTTCTCTGGAAAGAAAAACATTTACGCCTTTATCGCCGTCTGTCGCTTGTGCCACCAATTTGGGCAAATCGCGGTAAGCGTCTGGTCCAGCTACGATGTCTACTAATTTCTCCTCTTCTAGGAATTTAGCTTTCAAGCGCTCAGCCATACAACCGAGTACGCCGACTAGGGTTCCTGGTCTTTTTCGTTTTACCTGATTGAATTGCTTCAATCGTTTACGAACGGTTTGCTCCGCCTTTTCACGAATGGAGCAGGTATTGATGAGGATAAGGTCCGAGTCGAAAGCATCTTTCGTAGGGGTATAGCCAATTTCGGCAAGAATAGAAGCTACAATTTCACTGTCGCTAAAATTCATCGCACAGCCATAGCTTTCGATATAGAATTTCTTATCGGTCTTTTTCCCCTGCATTTGCTCTTTGTAGAAGACGTCGCCCTGCTTATCTTCTGGCAATGGGGTATTGGAATCGGATCGTAAATTATCCAGTGTAGGATTGTCGTTATACATATTTTTTTCTTTTGCAGTGCAAATATAGGGGTTTTAAAGCATAAAGGATGACATTTTGTCAGATGATTGCCGTGGTTTGTGTGTTCTGTTTTTTCAACTTCAAATCAACTTCAAATCAACTTCAATGGGAACTTCAATTCCCACTATTTCCCGATCGTATTTTTAAATCACCCAGAGGGCGCAGAGAGCGCAGAGCGAGATGCGTTAGCTGCGTTTTGTTCTGCGGCCTCTGCGTGAGTAACCACACTAAAACTGAGAATCCACAATGAGGTATTGATTTTGCATATAGAAAAGGAATAATATTAAAAGCCAAAGAGCTGTAAACAGAATTTGAAATATACAGCCACTTTGCATTATCAAGTTAGCAGCTCATTCCGCAGAAAAACGTTGCGCCTTTGCGGTTACTTCTCACCTAAATTTGTGAAAGTTTCTCGTAGCTTTGCGGAAGAACTAATAAACAATCACCAAAATGAAGTTACCACAATACCTAATACTTATTTTTCTATTCTGTTTGACGGCCTGCGAAACCAGCAATCCGAATTTTCAAGCGGAAGCCAAAAACGCGACTTATATCCATCAGTCCGTAAAAAAATTAACAGATATAATTGTCAATGATATTTTTTCGCCGCCAGTAGCGAGCCGGAATTATCTGTATCCTTGCGTTGCCGCCTATGAAGTGCTGGTGCAGGATTATCCAGCATATAAATCTTTGCAGGGGCAGATTGGTGATTTGAGTGCTGTGCCCCAGAAAGAAGCTGGGAAAGAGTATTGTTTGCCGCTCGCCGCAACCCAGGCTTTTATGATCACGGGGAAGGCATTGATTTTTTCGGAAGATGTGATGGAAGAATTTGAGGAAAAAATAAAAACAGAGTTTATGGCGATGAATATGCCGCCCGAAGTTTTTGATCGTTCTTTGGCTTATGGGAATGCAGTGAGTAAGCACATTCTCGATTGGGCCGATAAGGACATGTACAAGCAAACCCGAACTTTTCCAAAATATGCCATTCCAGAAGATTTGACGAAGTGGACACCGACGCCGCCTGATTACATGGATGCCATCGAGCCACATTGGAATAAAATCCGTCCGATGATTTTGGATTCGGCTGCGCAGTTTACACCACCGCCACCGACGCCATTTAATATGGACAAAGACAGTAAGTTTTATGCAGAGTTAATGGAAGTGTACCATGCAGTAAAAGATGCAGGGAAAGAGGAACTGGAGATTGCGAGTTTTTGGGATTGTAATCCTTTCGTATCTCATCATACTGGTCACGTAATGTATGCCACTAAAAAAATAACACCGGGAGGGCATTGGATGAATATTGCTTCGGTAGCTGCTAAGAAAACAGATGCGGATATTATGAAAACGATGCACACTTACACGATGACATCCATTGCTTTGTTTGATGGTTTCATTGCTTGTTGGGATGAGAAATATCGCTCTAGTTTAGTGCGACCAGAAACGGTGATCAACCGTCAGTTGGATGAGGAGTGGAAGCCGACTTTGCAGACGCCACCGTTTCCAGAGCATACTAGTGGGCATAGTGTTATATCTAGTGCAGCAGCGGTAGCATTGACAGAAATTTACGGAGATAATTTTGCTTTTGTTGATAGCACGGAAGTGGAATTTGGTTTGCCGGCGAGGAGTTTTACTTCTTTTATTCAGGCTTCGGAAGAGGCGGCGGTTAGCCGATTGTATGGTGGGATTCATTATCGCCCGGCTATTGATTATGGGGTGGACCAGGGGAGAGCAGTAGGGGAGTTGTTGAAGAAGAAGGTGAAGTTTAAGTAAAAAAATTGCCTCTTTTCAGGGGCTCTTATGTACTTTGTTTAAATGATATAAAATGCCGCTGATAACTTGTTTGTCAGCAGTATTTTAACTTTATCTATGAGAAAGTAATTTTTATATTCCGGCTATTTTTAGATTTGTTTTTCTATATAAAGCCTGAAAAATCTAATTTTTTTCTTAGTGTTTTTTTCTCTTTCAGTATATTATGAGGTGGAAGTATAAGCTGAATCCCGTTATCTGAAAGTTTAAATCTCCCGAAGTACTTACTTATAACAAAATACAGGCAGAAATTCCTTTTCAATTCTTATATTTGTAAGGACTGAATAAAACACAACAACCAAACTTTTGATGACTATTCCAATACCTTTGAGGCGGATGAAATGCAAAGCATTTTCCGAGTGAGCGCGGGCGAACGCGAGACGAACGTAGGAGGACGAGGAGTGGGCAGAAGTTGTGGCAGTAGGAAGATTGAAATAGTAAATAAAAAAAAATGGCACAAAGCATAACATACTACCTCACTCTATTTGTTCTAAAACTAAAAGGCATAAAAAAAGGCTTCAGTAAAGATCCAATTAATTTCAAAAAAATAAGAAGAGAAGATGTTCCTCATCCAAAAGGTAAGTTCTTCAAACAAAATCAAGGAAGTAATTTTAAAGTTTTGAAAACGGAAGTCACTGAGGTGAAGCGAAATAAAAATTCCAATAGTTTATTAATATTCATTCACGGCGGTGCTTTTATTTCTGGCCCCGCGAAACATCATTGGGATACGATCCAAGAAATCGCTAAGCAAACAAATCATACCATTTGGATGTGTAATTATCCAAAGGCTCCAGAGCATAAGATTTTAGAAATTTCAGAAAATATAGATGCGGTATACAAGGTTGCATTAGAGAAGTATGAAGGCAAACAAATTATGCTTATTGGAGATTCTGTGGGAGGAACTTTAATTGCCGCACTCACTCAACGGTTAGTCAAAAACAACAATGAACTTCCGCGTAAGATTATCCTTGTTTCCCCGGTTATGGATGCCACGATGTCTAACCCTGAAATAGACGAGATAGATTTGATTGACCCCATGTTGTCTAAGGTGGGTGTGCTTAGTGCGAAGAAAATGTGTGCTGGGAATGATGATTTAAAAAACGTAATGATTTCTCCAATAAATGGTAGCTTCGAAAAATTTCCTAGGACCATTTTATTTTTAGGGGAATATGATATTACTTATCCGGATCAGCAATTGGCGGTTCAGAAAATGATTAAGGCTAAGGTTGATGTTGAAGTAATCGAAGGGGAGAGGATGCCGCATATTTGGCCGTTTTTGCCGGTTATGAAAGAGGCGGGAATGGCTTTAGAGGAGATCATAAAGAGGTTGAATAATTAAGTAGCTTTTATTAAAAGCTAACTATTAGAATAATAAAAGCAATATGAATAATAATACTATTAGACTTCAATCAACAATCACTTGCCCCGAATGTTCTTTTTCAAAAGAAGAAACGATGCCAACAGATGCCTGTCAATATTTCTATGACTGCGAAAATTGTAAAATAATTTTAAAACCTAAGAAGGGGGATTGTTGTGTGTATTGTACCTATGGAACCGTAGCTTGTCCACCGATTCAAGAAGGTAATAGTTGTTGCTAATGTCTACTGGCGCGGCCCTCTTTTCGGATTGATTTTTTTCTCAAACCAGCTTCCGTAAAAGCCTTGAAATATAACGAGTTATTACAATTCCCCAATCTGCACCTTCCACAAATCCGAATAAATTCCTGATTTTGCTAACAACTCTTGATGCGTTCCACTCTCTGAAATATTGCCATCTTTTAATACAATAATTTTGTTCGCATGACGAAGTGTAGAAAGTCGGTGAGCTATAATTAAAGCGGTTTTCCCTTCGGTCAATTGATTTAAACTTTGTTGAATGGCTCGTTCTGTTTCCGTATCAACGGCACTTGTTGCTTCATCTAAAATCAAAATTGGTGCATTTTTTAAAATGGCTCTTGCAATACTTAAACGTTGTCGTTGTCCGCCAGAAAGTTTAACGCCTCGTTCGCCAACTATCGTTTCGTACCTTTCAGGCAACTGCATAACAAAATCATGTAATTCTGCTTTTTCTGCTGCTATGATAATTTCTGCTGTCGAAATATTGCCTATTCCATAAGCAATGTTTTCGGCAATGGTTCCGTGAAAGAGGTAAACATCTTGACTAACTAAACCGATGCTTTTTCTCAATTTAGTCAAGTCCCAATTTTTTAAATTTTGATTATCAATTTTAATTTCACCAGTATCAACATCGTACAAACGGAGTAATAATTTAATCAAAGTCGTTTTTCCAGAACCTGTTGTTCCTGCAATTCCAACCGTTTCGCCAGCTTTTACATTAATAGTTATACCGTTGATAATTTTCAAATCATTTGGATAGGAAAAATGAATATCCTGCAAAGTAATATCGCCTTTTACGATTTCTATTTGCACAGGCTGTACAGGATTTGGAATTTCGTTTGGTGCGTCGATTAAACCAAAAATTCGTCTTACACTGGCTTTCGCCCGTTCTAATTCATCAAAAATACTTCCCAGACGAGTGAGCGGCCAAAGCACTCGCTGAATCATCATTGCAAAAAGCGTCAATTCTCCAACAGTCAGTTTTCCATTTCCTATTATAATCCAATAGGCACCCAAAGACATCGTTGCACCAAAACCTATTGCAATTAACATTCTAATCAAAGGAATATAAGCCGCCGAAAATTTAATGGCTTGAAAGTTCTTATCTCGATAATTTTCAGAAACTTTTTCCACTCTTTCTGTTTCGTAATTTTCTGCGGTAAAACTTTTAATGACTAAAATTCCCGAAATATTATTTTCTAAGCGACTGCTTAATTCACCAACGGCTTTCCGAACTTCTCTATAATAAGGTCCAATTAAACGTTGAAAATAAAAATTACCGATAAGAATCAGCGGAATCGGTAAAAATCCAATTAAAGTCAATTCCCACGAAACACCAAACAGCCAAATCGAAGCGAAAATGAGTAAGGTTATTAATTGTATGATTTCATTAAAACCCGTATTTAAAAAACGTTCTAATTGATTAATGTCATCATTTAAGATTGCCATTAAATTACCGGTTCGGTTATTTTCAAAATAAGCAATTTCCCGACTTTGCATTTGCTTATAAGCATCCAGACGTAAGTCATGCTGTACTCTTTGAGCCAATCGCATAAAACCCAATTTCAATAACCATTCTGTAAAACTTTCGACACCAAAAATAATAACGATCAAAAAACCAAAAAATAGTGCAATCGACAAAGGTGTTGAAACATTAAAATATGCTGCTATCCATCCCGGCGTATTTCCGCTAACGGAATCAATCAACCAGCCAACCATAATAGGGGGCATCAAA
The DNA here is from genome assembly GCA_047626155.1 of Saprospiraceae bacterium. Lineage (GTDB taxonomy): Bacteria > Bacteroidota > Bacteroidia > Chitinophagales > Saprospiraceae > CALGLS01. The sequence goes on from JBLHRR010000010.1 coordinate 62,081, forward strand.
TCAACAATCTTATTGATAATACTTATGAGAATCGTAAAATTTATCTTCCCAGAATAGGCACCTAAGTATTTAAAAAGTCTTCGTAGTTCCATAGCCACGAAAGTACGACTTTCCATCATAGTAATGATGGCAACATTATGATGGCAATATTTTGAAATAGTTCAATGATCGAGCAAATACGAGGTGGGATTTCTTATTGAAAAGTATAGTATCTTGGTGGAACCTTTCGCTAATGAGTATACAAACAACCTCAAAAAATGAATAACCAGAAAAGAAGAAAATTTATCAAAGATGCACTTCTCGCATTGCCTTCCTTTGCTTTCGTTTTTTACATCATGTGGCGAAGACGATGATCCAATATCAACAGACAAAAAAATAATAATCATTGGTGCAGGAATAGCAGGGCTTGCTGCCGCAAAACATTTCAAAGATAAAGGGATAGCGGTTGTTGTAATTGAAGCACAAGAAAAGGTGGGAGGAAGGCTTTGTACAGATAGAAGTTTAGGAATTGCCTTTGATGAAGGTGCGAGTTGGATACATGGCCCTGATGGAAACCCAATCACCTCGCTGGCAGATTCCGCTGGAGCAAATACTTTTTTGACAGGCGATGATAACGTTGCCGTTTTTGATACGGATGGATCTATGTATGCGGACAGTGCGCTTGATACTGCGGAAGCTCTTTTTGATGACGCAATAGACTCATTGGATGGTAATGTCAATGAAAACTTTCAGGACGTCTTCTACAATGCATACCCTCAATACCAGAACGACCGCCTCTGGACATACATGCTTTCTGCTTATTTGGAATTTGATGCAGGTGGCGATATTTCGAACTTATCTTCTTTAGATTTTTTCGATGATGAAGCATATAACGGAGATGATTTAATCATTACCAATGGTTTTGATAAGGTGGCTGATTTTTTAGCGGAAGGAATTGATGTTCGATTAAATACCAAAGTAGCTGGGATTGATTATGGGGATGAAAAAATTCAGGTGACCACTGACCAAGATGCTTTTGAAGCAGATTTTATTTCTTTTGAACCGGCTCTCCCAAGTCGCATTCAAAATCCCATTGATAAATTAAAGATGGGTGCGGTCAATAAGTTTCTATGCGTATGGGATACTCCCTTTTGGGATACCGATTTACAGTACATTGGTTATACTGCTGAAACAAAAGGTAAGTTCAATTTTTTTATGAATATGGGGAAATTTACCAACGCGAATGCTTTAATGGGATTAACGATTGGAGACTATTCAAAGCCAACAGAAGAGATGACCGATGCTCAGGTTATAGCGGACATAATGAATAGTTTAAAAGCTATTTATGGAAACAGTATTCCAGATCCAACGAATATGCTAAGAACAAAATGGAGTTCTAATGAATTTACTTTTGGTTCTTATTCTTATGGGTACTCCGTCATATATAGTGGGTAGATCAGGGCTGATCAGGGTAGATAGGTAGATCAGGGTTCCCTTGATATGCGTCATTTTACGTTAATTCACGTAAGTGGGAACCCTGATCCACCCTGATCCGCCCTCATCTACCCTGATCAACCCTAAATGCGAAATCCACTAAATATGGCCAAGAACCTTCTTATGCGACCAATGGAACTCGGAGTTCTGATTTTGAAGAGTTTGAAGAGCCAATTGACAACAAGTTATTTTTTGCGGGAGAGCATACCAATAGGGATTACCGGGGGACTGTTCATGGGGCGTATGAAAGCGGAATTCGAGAGGCTAAGAAGGTAGCGGATTTGTTATAAGGCACATTTTGGAAAATGTAATTCGTACAGGAAATGTTTCTGCACTTCAATGCCCCTGCTTTGGAATCTTAGGCCTTCAACCTATCCACTAATACCACAAAAGGTGCAGCGATTCGAGGTTCTCCATACTTTTCTCAGAAAAGAGGTTCACTAAACTCGCCTGAATACTAGCGGGCAGGTTTTCAAAACTTAGCACTCTGATAGCGCCTATAACTTCGTATAACTAAATGAGTATGAACTCGTTGGGTTTGTTTGATTTTAAGAATCAAATAAGCCCAATTTTATTTTGATGCGATAGATGAACACTTTGGCGAAATAATAGTTATACTATTAAAAAGGAGTGCTAAACTATTGTATCTTTGTATTCTTAAAATAAGCTGTTCAAAACAAGATAAAGAAAATGAAATTTTATACTAGAAAACTAATCAAGCCAGGTGACTTAAACGCTAATAATAGTCTGTTTGGAGGACAATTGTTGAAGTGGATTGACGAGGAGGCAGGAATCTATACCATGACAAAACTAGGAAGTCCAAAAGTGGTCACCAAGTATATGTCGGAGATTAACTTTAGCAGTTCTGCTAGTCAGGCAGATGTAATTGAGATTGGCTTAGAGTTTATATCCATTGGCCGAACGTCCATTACTTTTCGTTGTGAGGTGAGAAATCTTTTTACTAAAAAGAATATCATTTCGATTGAGCGAATTGTATTTGTTAATGTAGATGATGATTTAAAGTCACGACCTCATAACAGAACATTGAAAAATATTGAAGAAGAGGCTCTTTTTTAAAGCGGAAAAAACTTGGGATTCAAGTCAGATACGCTATATTTTTAATTCATAAAATCCGAGATCATGAAAAAAGAAACCTTAAATTTCACAGTGCTACTAATTCTGGGGTTCGTCTTTGAATATTTATACTTCATGACGGAGAGTGCAGCGTTAGGAGCCAAGATTCATTTCCTGGGTACCATCTTTATTTTAATGGGTACATTGGGCCTGTGGGTATTTGTTATCTTACCTTTTTTCAACAAAAAAAGTAAAAGGGCTAAAATGTAGTCTTAGTCCTATAATTTAATTATAAATGACATCGACACAACGATTTTTCAAACTTTTAGAACTCGATCGCAAAGACATCAGTTATATTTATTTGTACGCCATTTTTGCAGGAATCATTACTTTATCGTTGCCTTTGGGTATTCAAGCCATTATTAATCTGATGGTCGGTGGCGAAGTTTCTTCCTCGCTTTATTTGCTCATTGGTATTATTACGTTAGGAATCGCCTTCAATGGATTTCTAACGATTATGCAATTGGTGGTTACGGAAACATTGCAACGAAGAATTTTTACTCGCTCCGCATTTGAATTTGCTTGGCGAGTACCTCGCTTAAAATTAGAAGCCCTTACGGGGGTTTATCCGCCGGAATTGGTCAATCGTTTTTTTGATACCATCACGTTACAAAAAGGGATTCCCAAAATTTTAATTGATTTTTCTACGGCCATTTTACAAATCATTTTTGGTCTGCTTCTGTTGGCGCTGTATCATCCGTTTTTTATCTTTTTTGGTTTGACATTACTCCTGATTTTGTTAGCCATTTTTTGGTTTACAGGTAAAAAAGGATTGAAGACTAGCTTAAAAGAAAGTAAATATAAATATCAAGTCGCTCATTGGTTAGAAGAGTTGGGGCGTGCCATGAATATTTTCAAGCTTTCAGGGGTATCAAATTTGCCGATTCGTAGGACTGATCAATTGGTAACAAGTTATCTCGATGCTAGAAAAGATCATTTTAAAATACTGCTCATACAGTATGGAAGTGTTGTGTTATTTAAAACGTTAATTACCGCCACTTTACTTCTCTTGGGAAGTATTCTGGTTATTGAGAATGAAATTAGTATTGGTCAATTTGTAGCTGCAGAAATCATTGTAATATTGATTATGAATTCTGCGGAGAAGCTGATTCTAAGTATGGATAATATTTATGACGTATTAACTGGTTTAGAAAAAATAGGATACGTGACCGATTTGCCGCTAGAGGCAACGGATGGTATTAAATTACAAGAAAGGGACTCAGGAGGAAGTGGTATTGAAATAGAACTAGATCGGGTGTCCTTTAAATATGAAGATTCCAATCGACTGACCTTGGATGGTGTTTCTTTGAAGATAGAACCAGGGGAAAAGGTTTGTATCGCTGGATTTAATGGTTCTGGAAAGTCTACTTTGACAAAGTTACTGGGGGGGCTATATACAAGTTATGAAGGTATGATTACGTTCAATAGTATTCCATTAAAAAGAATAGACCTAGACTCTCTGCGAAAAGAAATTGGAACACTAAGTAGTCAGGATGAAATTTTTAATGCGAGTATTCTTGAAAATATAAATTTAGGTAATGACGAGATTCCTTTTCAGAAAATAATCCAAACGGCTAAAGAAATTGGCTTGCATTCCTACATCAATTACTTACCCGATGGCTACCAAACGGAATTGATTGCCAACGGAGTTAATGTTCCAAGAAGCGTAAGGACAAAAATTATTCTGGCCAGGACACTTATTTTTCAACCTGAAATACTATTGTTGGATAATTTTATGCCCCGTTTAGAACGTAAAGAAAAGCAACTCATCATTGACTATCTGACGGAAGATAGAAAGCACTGGACTTTAGTTGCTATTTCCAATAATCCGGAATTTGCGAAAAAATGTGATCGGGTTATTATTATGGAAGATGGTAAAATTTTGGAAAATGATTCCTTTGAAAATATTAAATTAAAACCCTTGGTGAAGGATCTTTTTAAGATTTAAACAAAAAACAAGATAAATACAATGTTGAATATTTCTAATAATTCAATTTTAGATAAATTAAAAACAGAAGACATTAATAGTTTTCAAAAGAATAACTTACCTAGAGCCAACCGAATGTTTTCTATCTGGTTGATCGGTCTTCTGACCGTTATTTTAGTTATGCTCTTTTTGCCTTGGACTCAGAATATACAAATGAAAGGAAAAGTGACCACGCTTTTACCATCGCAACGACCACAAGATGTGAATTCTGCTATCGCTGGAAGGATTGAAAAATGGTATGTCAGAGAAGGAGACTTGGTAGAAGCAGGGGATACCATCGTTTTTTTATCTGAAGTCAAGGCAGAGTATTTTGACCCTAAATTGTTAGAAAGAGTATCAAATCAAATTGTTGCGAAACAAGGTTCCATGGATAGTTACCAACAAAAAGCGGACGCACTTGACAACCAAGTTTCTGCATTGCGCTTAGAGTTGAAGTTCAAAAAAGAGCAGCTGCAAAATAAAATTCAACAAGCAGAATTTAAACAGGAAAGCCAGCAAGCAGAAGTAAATCAAGCGAAAGCGGATGCTGAAATTGCAGCGTTTCAATATCAAAGAACAGATACGCTTTATCAAAAAGGAATAAAGTCGCTAAGTGCCTTGGAAGGCAAGCGTTTAAAAGTGCAATCTACTAAAGCAAAAGTTATAACGACTAAAAATAAATTACAAGAAAGTGGTAATGATTTAACCATTGCTCAAATAGCATTGCGGACGATTGACAATGAGTATAACAATAAAATTGCAAAATCACAGTCGGATAGGTTTTCTACGCTTTCCGCGCAATTTGAAAGCGAAGGAACTTTAAATAAATTGAAAAATCAATACGCTAATTATGACCAACGAAATAAGATGTATTATGTGATAGCTCCGCAATCGGGTTACATTACGGAGACCATGAAATCTGGACTTGGTGAGATTATTAAAGAAAGCGATAACATTGTAACGATTGTTCCTTACAATCGGGAGTTGGCCGTGGAACTGTACGTTCGTCCAATGGATTTACCATTGATGAATGTCGGTCAGGAAGTACGATTGGTCTTTGACGGTTGGCAAGCATTTATCATTTCGGGATGGTCAGGCTTTTCGATTGGAACATACAGTGGAGACGTGGTTGCTATTGATAATATTCCCAATAGCAATAGTATGTATCGTATTTTGGTAAAATCAAATGAACCTGATTTGCCCTTCCCTCAATTGCTTAGAGTTGGAGCAGGCGTTAGAGGAATTGGCTTTCTTCATGATGTGCCTGTCTGGTATGAACTGTGGCGACAGCTCAATGGATTCCCTGCGGATTTTTATGAAGAAGATCTTAAGAAAAATGAGACTAAGTTTAAGCCGCCTGTGAAATCGTACGCGAAGTAATTGTAAAAAAGAATCTCTTCAGAATCTGAGATGGTGCGACCCTGACAGGGTCGAAATGAATCTCGGCCTCATGGTCTAACCTACTGTGACCTCGCGGAGGTCATGAAAACCAGGTCTCAGAGAGGTCACCGTAGGTTAAATATTTATAAGTTAGGGTTTGCGACCCCGTCGGGGTCGCACCGTATAGTAATCCTAATTAATAACAAAATAGCTACAAAAAAATAAAAACGTGTTAAGAATAA
>JBLHRR010000011.1:0-66219 GCA_047626155.1 Saprospiraceae bacterium
ATCCAAGTCTGATACTTGGAGTTTGTAATCTGCTGTTTTGATGACTTCTCTTGGGATGGCAGGGGTTCGTACGCTGACACTTCCTGGAGGAGACAGAGGAGCTTTACTGGTTCGGGGAGGAGCGATTTCAATTGCTTGTTCTAGATATTCTGTATTTTCATCGGCCCAGTTCCCATTAGCGTTACTGTTTTTGCTATAAGGGCTTTGCTCAGCAGCACAAGCGACAAGGAAGATACAAAGGAGAAGAAGATAGATTAGATTTTTCATACGAGCAGTTTATTTATTTAAAATATACTACTCAGATGCTGTGAGTGGGTAAAGTGGTGTGTTTGATTTCTATTTACCGAAAGATCATCGTTTACTGCCAATACAATTATATTGTTATTTTTCAGTTTCCATCACCATCTTCAATGCAATATCCGCCAAACCATCTCCCGCAACAACTCAGAAGGCGGCGTACTCGGATTATCAACCCCCTTCGATTTCAAATCATACTCCGACAACAATGCTATTACAGCCTCCGTTTTCCCTAAAGAATACATCTTTCGAGCCGCCTTATAGTCTTTCACAAAGAAAGGACGAGTTCCCAACGCAGAAGCCATTTCGTTATCAGACAAGCCTTGTAGGAAATGAGCCTGATACACCTTACTAAAATAATTATAGAGCGTAGCAATAACCACCACCAATGGATTCTTCTTTTCGTTGGCGATGAAATACATGATGATGCGATTGGCCTTGGTCACATTACGAGTACCCAGCGCATTTTGCAATTCAAAGACATTGTAATCCTTACTGATGCCGATGTTCTCTTGAACGTGCTTGGGAGTCACGTTGGCGCCTTTCGGCAAATTGATGATCAGCTTATCCAGCTCATTTGCCACCTTTGATAAATTCGATCCGAGATACTCAGCGATCAATTCATTGGCCGCTGGTTCGATGGTAAGTTTTTGAGTTTTCAGGTAATTCTTAATCCAATCTGGAACCTGATTGTCATACAACTTCTTCGATTCAAAAAGCACTGCATGTGCTTTAATTGCTTTCGCAAATTTTGTCCGTCCATCGAATTTTTTATGCTTAAAACAAATCACCAAAATCGTGGAAGGAACAGGCTTATTCACATACAATTCCAGATTATTCAAAGTCTTCATTTCCTGTGCTTCCTTGATTATAACTACCTGATACTTAGACATCATTGGGTAGCGAGAGCAGGTGTCGATCACCGTTTTCGACTCCGCTTCCTTTCCATATATAATGGTCTGATTGAAAGAACGCTCGGCTTCCGCGAGTACTTTGCTTTCGACGAATTGGGAAATCTGATCAATATAATAGGGTTCCTCTCCATGCAGGAAATAGACGGGTTTGTATTCTTTCTTTTTTAAGTCGGAGAGGATGCTTTTGAAGTCCAAAGTATGTTTGTTTTGGTAAGCACAATAATACGGATTTTTGGGAGAAGCTTCGACTGATTTGAAGGTGTTTTTTGATACTGCTTAAAATTGTTTCATCTGCTCTTTCTAGACGCAGGACTCTACTATCGTAATTTTAAACACAAAAGACTTGCCCTGAGCAAAAGCCTGCCCTAAAGTTGTCAAATCGGCCACAGAGCGAGAAGTCCCAACATTTTTTGTTTTATGAACCAAACACGATTTTAACATATAGGCACAGAGGTCATATAAGCCTTCTAGCGTAAAAGAACACATAGTAAAAATACTATTCGCATTTTTTATATAGTTCACACAGCCTACCTTTATGAACTATGTAAAATTTACTGAAAGTAAATTACTATGTGCCCTTTCGTGAATTGGGCTATATGTTCTAATCTACCTATATGTTAAAAACCACGTTAAAAGGGCTAGATAAAATTACCCTAACATTGAAGCCCCTTTACCCCAACAAAATACCTCGGAGCACTTTCATCGCCTCCACATCATCATTAAAATAATTCAGATGATGCCCAATCACCGTAAAAGGCTTTGCCTTAAACTTAGGGGGAATATCCAAAATCTGATCCACAGAAACAGCGATGTCGTTCGGCATATCATGGTTCATCCCATCTCCAATTTTCAGTAATATTTTTTCTGCAAACCGAGCGAAACGTGCATCGGTTGCAGGGCTGTATTTGGTAATATCTCCGGCGATAACAAAGTATTTCGTCTGCGGTTTCTTATTATCAAACAATGACTTTACAAACTCAGATTCTGAACTCATCTGATCTAAGGTTACCAAAACAAAGTTGCCATTTTTGCTAATGCTATTAAATGCCTCTAATGCTTTTAGGTAAATCAAAATGGGCTTGAGGAATGGCTTTCCAAAATTGATAGCCGTGGTAGTCAAGGTTCGGAAAATACTGATGTATTCCGGTATCGAACCAAAAGGTGATCCGCCATTAGGCGTTCCCAACATGACTAATCTATTGATAAGACCATTACCTTCTTGTATGTTTTCGATCATATATCGACTGACCAAACCACCCATGGAATGCGCGATAATATCAATTTGCTTATCTCCAGGTTTCAGATCGAATTCTTTTAATCTCTCATTGAATTCTTCTGCAATCTTTTCAATCGGCTCATTCAGATTTTCATAATCATAAGTGAGCATAAGGTCATACTTCTGCTCATCTTTAGGATCAATCATAAATTGTAAGTTCTCCGCCATACATCCCGTATCGCCGATGATGCCGTGAACTAAGATGAGGATCTTTTCTGCCTTCGCTACTTTTGAGTTGATCCCCGCCCTGTTCTGAACCAATTTTCCTTTTTTGTTCATTTGAGCTAATCTTAAGCGAAAAGCCCTTTTCCTAAAACCACTTACTTTCAGCAAACAAAACCAGATTGCTTTTGTAACACTACGGGTACGGCCATTGTCCTTTGAGACCGGGAGCTTGTTTATCAGAATCGTAGAAGAACCGTCTTCCTCCTTAATTACACTTCCAAAAGGCAATACAAATTCTCCGTCGAAGGTTACCGCTATTAGCTCTTCGTCAGCCGAAAGTTTTTGACTGACCTGAATTTCAAGTGGATTTTTCTTCAGCACTTTTTCATTGCTGATGCCACTCAATTCAATAATTGTTTTGTCTTGAAGGGAACGCGTGTTGCCACTTGCAAGATTAAGCAAGGCAAATTCCTCATTATCAAAAATCGCTGCTAATTCCGCCACCGGATGAACAGATCGGGTTCCTGATTTTACGGGAGCAAAAGCAACATCAGCTGTAAAGGATGGGTGCGCCTTTATTTTTATCTTTTCTTTTTTAAATGTAATGTCGTTGTTACTTACTGACTGGGTTTTCCGAATAGAGTTTACTCGAATGGTATGGGTACACCAATCGGACTCTGATTTTTTTCGACCACCAACGCCTCTAGTCGCCATGCCTTTTGGACTTTTTGCAATGACGCCACGTTCAAAAGCATCTTGTTGAAATTTGTGGTCATCAAAAGCTTCAGTACTTACGATTATTTTGAAAACATCGGTTACCTCATTCCAATTTTCATTTTCGATATGGAGGCCGTGTTCATTGTCCAGTGTAATCCAATCTGATTTAGGGGGAATTTCACCACAGCTAAAAAAGGTACTAATTCCAAAGCTAGCATTCAGGTGAAGTAATGCAACGTACAATTTCTTACCGGAAGTATTTCTTGCTTTTATAGTGTAGTACAAATTTATTAAATCACCATCGTCATCTCTGTCTTCTCCTTTTTTCGGATAATCAAAAGTGATCTCCACCTCTTTGGTTCCATCAATTTCTAATGGATCATTTTCATCAGATTCGTCAACAAAACAAACTTCTATGGCTTTTTTTATTTTCGACTTTTCATTCTGCAACTGATTCAAGCGTTCCCAAGCTTCAACTTGTTCTAAAGTTTCTGTTATATATTTCGTGGAATTTCCTGTCAGTCCTTCTACTCCATGTAACAAGTCGCCATTTGCGTTCAGCTTTACCAGCAACTTATCTTTTTGGACTTCCAGTTTGTATTTAGAATCTGTCGAACCGGCATCTAACATTAAGAATGGAGAGGGCTTTTTTTGGTATTCTTTTTCAAACTTCTTCACATTTGCTCCAGCCCCAGAAACAGCGACCAACATCGCTCCTGGAAAATTCTGAATCTCTCCAAAAAATGATTTTTCATGGTCTTTTTCTTCAAACGACAAAATGGTCTCTTTCAACAGTACCTTCTCTACTTTTACGTTTTGTAACAATGTAGATACATTTCCGTTTCCAGCTTTAGAATACAATGCAATTTCCAGTTTATCGATTTCGGCTGCATTAGTGGGCAAACCATGAATAGCACCATAATCCATTCGCCAGGAGCCATTTACATATTGAACGGAATGTCTCTTAGCATTTTTCCTTTTGCCTTGCAACAGAAATACCGTGTTGGGGTTAAATCCTTCTAAGGACGCAAATGTCGGTTTTTGATCTTTCGCTTTTCGATTGACGCCTTGACGAACTTTATAGAACAAATCAGCATAAGTAATATCCCGGTTCTGCCCCAAAGCATTGAGCAATGTAGTGGTAAAAAGCCCACGACGCTCTGAGGTTTCATTGGCCAGTTCATCGCGATCACAAGCGGAGATCAGTAAGTGTTTTGAACGAGGAATGGTGAGTTCCTTTTCCGCCTTCCACATATCCGCGTAAAAATTATCCCCTTCTAAAAGATAACTTTTTAATGCTCTCGCTTTTTCTTTTTCTCGGCGAGGCGTAAATCTTTTTTTACCTAAATTAAAATCAGCTGCAGCCGATCTTGTCATAGAAGAAGAGTGACAGGCATCCATAATTACAACAGTATGTGCACTTTCATCAATTCGAGATAATAGAACAGCTATTTCTTTGTCAGACAAATCATAGTTTCCCGGAAGGCGACTGTCATAGCAAACCATGGATTCGTCTTGCGCTTTTGGGTCATATTTTTCGAAAGCCGTTGCGGTCTTAGCAAAAGAGCCATGACCTGCATAATACAATAAAACGGTATCTCCTGGTTTTACTTTTTCAATAAGATGGCTTTCAAAAATCTTGATGACTCCTTCCCGGGTTGCTTGCTTGTCTGTCAAGGTTTTGATGGCGGGACTTAAATCCGTGTAGTGTTTTTTGATAAAAGCTTTCATTGCAGTCAGGTCGTTGACGCAACCATCGAGGTTGGCAACACCGGAGGCCGGGTGGTAATTATTGATGGCGATGAGAAGGGCATGTAGTTTTGGCATTTGATGTTTTTTGATATTTTAATACTTTTTTTGATATTTTTTTGGGGAAAAAGCATGTTAATTTGGCGTTCTGCTTTTGTGCTTTTTCACCGCGGAGGCGCAATGAGCGCAACGTTAAAATACAATCGTAATTACCTAATATTAAGAACTAGTCAAACAAAGCTCTATATCCAAAGCATACCATTGCTCCAATCCTTCCGTCCCCTTTCCTTTCCGTTTGCCAGTACCACGAAGCGTCTCTATCTTCAACTCCTCTTGTTCCAACAAATGGCCATTGATTTTTTTATTACTAACAATCAATTTGAAATACTCTTTCGCTTTCGCCTTTTTCTTTAAGTCAAAACAATAGTTCTTCTTTCGTTCATCCTTCTTCATCATGATGACAGTCGAGGCTGCTGGAACTTCCTCATTATAGATCGCTTTCACGCCGTAGTTTTGACTAAAATGTAATAAGCAAATGTACTGCGCTTTCTTAGATTTATTCTCCGCCTCTACTCGATATTCCACTTTCTGAATGATCCCATCCTCCTTATGTAAATCTATTGTCGAACTAAGCTCTTCTAACTTCTCAGTCACCATTCCATTATCATCAAGCAATTTCAACAATAATTTTACATCGCTATTTTTTGACTCCACTCCCCTTCCAAGGTTTCTTGTTTTTTCAAATTGACAAATATGTTCCAATCGCTCAAAGATAGTCAGATAAGCAAATTGATCTTTGTCCGGAAGCTTTCCAAGTACCTTTTGATCACTAGTTTGAATAAGGGTCAAACCTTTGGAATGAACATGCAATTGGAAAGGCGAGGAAACCCCTTCTTCACATAATTCAAAATAAAGAGGCTTGTGTTTCAGGAGCGCTTTGTGGAGTCCTTCTGGATAACCTTTTTCATCAGAATCATTTTTTGGGGACTGCCCTTCCTCGTAGTGGACAGCAACAGCAACCGGAGGTTTTGGAATACTAATCAACTGAGCATGATAAGTTTCCGACTCCTCTAATTTGACAGTTGAAGTAATCGTACTTTCTTCCAACTGAACATTGATCGTCTTGGCATTTCCAATTTTATTTTTATTGTTATAAATCGCAAACGAGGAAATTTCATCAACCGAAGTGCCAAGTCCTTGCAATGCACCAGCGGCTACAGTCCAAGAATCGTTTTGATAAGAAAGTGAATAATTTTGTACTGGATCTTCTTCTTTTTTTAAGAAATGGCGATGCACATTAAAATAGCCAAAAGCTTCAAACTGCGGACTTTGCTCCTTAGAGATTCTCCGCATACGTATACGCGTTTGTTCATACAAATCAGCATAACTGATCTTAGCATTTTGTTCGTTTAAAACCTCCAGAAGATTTGTTGTAAATACGCCCTGGTTGTTAGAGAGCTCATAAGCCTTTTGTCTTTTTTCGCAGGCTGCTAATAACAAGTGCCTTGAATTCGGAATGTATAAATCGCTGTTATAGTGACCATTAAGATAAGATTCCAAAGGTCTTACAATCTCCCGATCTTCCCACTCCCGACTCGCTGCTATTTTCAAATCTGCAGAACTACGGGTTCCCGAACCAGAGTGGCAACAATCCAACAATATAATTACATCAATTTCTTTTATAGCCAGTCGCTCAATTAGCACCGCCAGTTCTTTATCTGCTAGATCGTATTTCCCTGGCAAACGACTATCATAACAAACTAGGTTTTCATCCATTCCGTCCGGGTAATAGGCTTTGAACTCCAGAGCAGAAAAACCACGTGCCCCGTGACCGCTAAAGTGAACCAAAACCGTATCCCCTTTATTAGCTTTCAACAAATGTTCCGCTCCAAAATGAGCGATGATATTTTCATAAGTAGCCTCTTCGTTTACCAAAGTGGCAATAGATCTTTCTTTTTCTGAAAATTGTTGCAGCAGAAATTCGTTCACAACCGCAACATCATTAGCGCAACCTAAGAGCGCAGGAACATTGCTTTCCGGGTGATAATTATTAATTCCGATGAGCAGAGCGTGAAGGGGCATGGTCTTTTCTTTTGGATTTAGGGAGTCGAAGAGAAGTAGTTCATCCGGCGGCCTTCAAAGCCGTCGGCTTGAATTCTATTTCTGATACAGCATTTATCTATGCAAACTAAAAAAAAGAATTATCTTTCGCTTCAAACAAAGAAACAATGAATATTGGAACTTTGTATAAAACAAGTGGTATTATTTTTATCTCTGTTCGTAAGTTCAACTATTAGCTTTTAACTTCCCACTATCGCGTTATGAGGAAGCCAACTGCTGAACAGCTACATTATTTTATATCTATCCGTAATTATTAATAGGATACAAAAAAATCCTAGTCGCCTATGAGTACAAAAGAAGAACAGCCGGATGATGACCTCGGCCTGGGTTCCAAGATCGTCTCCCTCCAACGCTTCATCAGACAGGACGGCTCTTTTAATGTAACTCGCAGGGGTGTACAAAGTTGGGCTCCTTATCAGAATCTGGTGGAGCAATCCTGGCGTCGTTTATTTCTCGAAATTGTATTTTACTATATTGTAATCAATTTGTTATTCGCTGTAACATTAGTTATTATTGGCATCGATTCTATATCGGGGCTTACCAATCATTCTTTTGGGAAAGACTTAATGCATGCCTTTTTCTTTAGCGTTCAAACTTTTACCACTGTTGGTTATGGCATATTGAGTCCAATTACCGTAGGCGCTCATTTTCTGTCGGCCTTAATTGCTTTTGTGGGTTTGCTGTCTTTTGCTTTGGCGACTTCTTTAATCTATGCCCGGTTCTCAAAACCTAAAGCCCAGATTATTTTCAGCCAAAAAGCTGTGGTTTGCAAATACCGAGGCATCACCGCACTTATGTTTCGCATCGTTAATAAAAGGAACCACAAAATCATTGATTTAGAAACGGAGGTTTTCGCTACCTGGATAGAGTATAACAATAGTACGCCGAATAGAAAATTTGCTAAACTAGAGTTGGAAAGAAAACAGATTTTTCTATTCCCGATGAATTGGACTATAGTCCATCCTATAAATGAAGAGAGTCCGCTTTGTGATAAAACTAAGGAAGAACTAAGTCAGATCAATTTGGAAATCATAGTTCAACTGAAGGGTTATGATGAGAGTTATAATCAGACAGTTCATGCGAATACTTCTTATATTACGAAAGAGATGGTTTGGGGGGAGCGGTTTGAACCGATGGTTACTTCGGATGAGGATGGGACGGTGGTTTGGATCGATCGAATTGATGATCGAGTGGAGGATTTGTGAGGAGTGGCTAGATCTTGATTAACTATCTCCATAATCACTACATCCCTAATCTTACCCCCCTCACCAAATCCGCCACCGCCTTAATCCACCTCGGATCATCATTCAAACCCTCCACCAACTGCAACTTCTCCCCTCCCTTCTCTTCAAACAGCTCCTGATACTCATCACTAATCTCAATCGTAGTCTCCAAACAATCACAAACAAAAGCAGGACAGAAAACCAAAATATTCTTTCTACCTAGCTCAGCCTGTTCCTCAATCACATCACTCGTGTACGGCTTAACCCAAGGGTCGCGGCCCAAACGAGATTGATAACACATCGTATACTGATCCGGTGTCAGCTCCAACTTGGCCACAATCGCACGAGTCGTAGCTGCGCAATGTGCCGTATAACACATTTGATTTTTTTCCGAAAGGGTATCACAACAACCCGGTGTCAAACAATGACTGCACGTATCGTCTGTCTTTGCCATATGCCGCTCCGGCAAACCGTGGTAGGAAAACAAGATGTGGTCGTACTTTCTGTAATCATAATCACGACCTCGTTGTACAAATAAATCTATCATCGGTTCATAATCGTAAAAATGATCGATCATGGTGAGCTTCGGCATTGTCCAATAAGTAGCCAGCACTCGCATGACTTCTTCTTGTACGGAACCTGTAGACGCAGAAGCATAGTGAGGAAACAGCGGCAAAACAACAAGCTCGGTTACCTTAGCATCCATCAATTTTTTAATGACCGATTCAATCGAAGGATTCTGGTAACGCATCGCCAACTCCACCTGGTAATCCTCCGTCCCTAATATCTTTCGCACGCCATCCGTCAATCGATTGCCATAGACTTTCAAAGGAGAACCTTCTTCCATCCATAAATCTTTGTACCCCTCCGAAGATTCCTTGGAACGGAAAATAATGATCAGAGGGATCAAAATTTTTCTAACAAAAGTGACATCAATAACGCGCGGATCTGCCAGAAACTCCTTGAGGTAACGATATACCGCCCATCGCGATGGATCATCGGGCGTTCCCAAATTAACGAGTAGAATTCCTGTTTTCTTTTTTATAGACATGTTGAACTATTGACTTTTAGCGTAACGAAAAAACAATCAACAAACATAATCATTCTAAGGTTTAAATCAATTACAAAAGCTCGTAAAATGATTGTCATAATAACGTAAACTATTCCAGAAGAGAAATACCTTCGATGAAGTTATCCTTATCCGAATCCAAAGGTTAACTTAAAACTCTAATGATAAATCCTTTTAGAGTAAATGGGATTATCACTCTAAAAAGGTCTAATGGGTCTACAAAACGGGCGGATGCTCCCCTTTAGAGGCTGGGGGCAAGTAGAGCCCAAAGAAAACACCTAAAATAATTGTTTAATACAAAAAGATTACCGCTCTTTACAGCATGAAAAAACCCTTGATTTTAGTAACAAATGACGATGGCATTACTGCAAAAGGAATTGCCACATTAGTAGATATTGTCCGCCATTTAGGCGAGGTGGTTGTAGTGGCTCCTGATTCTCCTCAATCTGCACAGGGACACGCGATTACAATTACAGATCCTTTACGTTTGAAACCTTCCAATCAATTTGAAGGAATCGAAGCTTATGAATGTAGCGGCACTCCGGTGGACTGTGTAAAACTGGCCAATAACGTAGCCTTGAAAGGACGCAAAGTAGACCTCTGTGTTTCTGGTATTAATCATGGTTCCAATGCGGCCATCAATATTTTGTACTCTGGTACGATGTCCGCTGCGATGGAAGCTTCTTTGGAAGGCATCAACTCCATTGGCTTTTCTTTATTGGATTTCAGCCACGATGCTGATTTTGATCAGAGTAGAAAGTTTGTAACGAAAATCATAAAAGACGTTCTAGAAAAGGGATTGCCCGATTGCAATTTGCTTAATGTCAATATTCCAAAATTGCCGGAAGCAGAAATCAAGGGCATCAAAATCTGCCGACAGGCTAATGCGCGTTGGGTAGAAAACTTCCAGGAAGGTACTGATCCTATGGGGCGTCCTTACTACTGGTTGACTGGCGAATTTGTCAATGATGATAAGGGAGAAGACAGCGATGTAGATGCTTTGGATGAGGGCTATATTTCTGTGGTTCCTTCTATGCACGACTTAACGTCTTATAAGGCAAAGGAGAATATGACGGACTGGTTTGCGTAAAATTATTGTTAATAACAGGAATTCTACAGCATTTTCTGTAGGAGTTTAAAAACCTGTTTAGTGTGCCTAGAGGTGGGAGATGCGGAATAATAACGCAGAGGCCACAGAGCTAACGTGCCATTACGTTTTTTTTCGCACCTCGCTCTGCGTGATTTTAAAAAACGATTGGTACGGTCGTAGAAATATAAAAGCATCACACAAAGAATCTTTTGACCACAAAACAAACGTGCTTTTTGCACTAAACACATTTACAAAATGAACTTACGCGAAGACACTTTTCAAGTCGGCCTAATCACTGGAATCCTGGTTCCCGTTCTGGCATACGGCCTTTGGACACTTTTCTTTTCTACGCTGACCACTTTGGAAATTATGGACCCCGTTGGCTTCTCTCCATCTTGGCGCGCTCGTACATTAGCCTTACTCGCAGTTTGCTCAAATTTAATTCCTTTTAACCTACATAAAAAAGCGCATCATGACAATGCCATGCGAGGGATGGTGTTCCCAACCGTTATCTTAGTCGGCATATGGATTTATATGTTTCAGGATGTTATTTTTAAGGTTTAATTTTTTTGGTAACCGCTACGGCGCAACGAAGACGCAATGTAAGGGGACTGATTAGCCAATAAATGTATTCACTTTTCTATTTGGAGAACAATCAACTAACAACTGAACTTAAATCAATGCCGTGTAACATTATATTTGACATAGACGGCACGCTGGCCGATACGAAAGCAGTTGACGACAAGTGCTTTATACAAGCTTTTATGGAAACTTTCCAAATAGATTTGCAGCATCAAAACTGGGCGGCACTGGAAAATGTAACGGACTGGGGCATAACCGAGGAAGTCATTCAAACCAATCTTAACAGAACACCTACAGCTATTGAATACCAAAATTTCCAGTCAAGATTAGTGACCCTTTTAAATGAAGAATTGGAAAAGGACCCCAAACAATTTCAGCCAGTCCGAGGAGCTATTGAATTCTTTGAATTTCTAAAAATAGAAACCGCTCATCCGCTTGGAATTGCCACTGGGGCTTGGGAACAATCGGCTAGGACAAAACTAAAAGGCATCGGTCTCGACCATTCCAACATTGCTTTTGCAAATAGCGATCATTACAAAACCAGAGGGGACATCACCCGCCATGCAATGAAGCAAATCAAGGAAAGGCATTCAAATACTTCTGACGACATTGTTTACTTTGGCGATGGCGATTGGGATTATAAAACTTGTAAAGAACTGGGTATTCGCTTTATTGGGATTGATGTTTTGGGTGATGGAAAGCTGAAAGCATTGGGAGCTGAAGTTGTTTTTCCCGACTTTAGAAATACGGAAGGAATTATGAAAAGTATTCTTAGCTCATAGATATATACGAATCTCAAGTTAACGGGCAAATTCAATATTCGTTTTTCTCATTAGACTCGAAACAATAAATGAAGTACTACCTCATCTCCGGCGAAGCTTCCGGCGATCTCCACGGTTCCAACCTGGTGCACGCCCTCCTCCAAAAAGATCCGAACGCGGAGATCTCTGGCTGGGGCGGTGATCTTATGCAGGAGGCTGGCGCCCAAATCCTAAAGCACTACAGAGATCTAGCTTTCATGGGCTTCTCAGAGGTGGTCATGAACCTTCCAACGATATTCAACAACTTTCGCCTTTGCAAAAAACAAATCTTGGATTTCCAACCGGATGTCCTTGTTCTGATTGATTATCCTGGCTTTAATTTACGCATGGCTAAGTGGGCTAAGAAAAAAGGCATTCGCGTCAGTTACTACATTTCGCCACAAATTTGGGCTTGGCATAGTAGTCGCGCTAAGCAGATAAAAGCCAATATTGATCAGATGCTGGTCATCCTTCCATTTGAAAAAGCATTTTATCAACAATACAATTACAAAGTAAATTTCGTAGGCCATCCACTCCTTGACGTGGTAAACACTTTCAAGCCAACAGCTGATTTCAAAAATCGTCATGGCCTTAGTGATAAAAAAATAATTGCGCTACTTCCCGGCAGCAGGAAACAAGAAATTAAAACGGCACTGAGTATTATGCTAAAGATGATTCCACAATTTCCGGATCATCAATTCGTAGTGGCGGGCGCTCCTTCCATTCCAAAGGAATATTATCAAAACATATTTCAACAGAACGCTGCGCAGAACGAACAAGAAATAAAACTCATTCAAAATGAGACCTATTCTCTTCTAATCTTGTCCACCGCTGCTTTGGTTACTTCGGGTACTGCTACTTTAGAAGCCGCGCTTTTCGATATTCCGCAAGTCGTTTGTTATAAAGGATCTCCGATTTCTTACCAAATTGCAAAACGGGTGATTCAGGTCGAGTATATTTCACTTGTAAATTTGATTTTAGAAAAGCCTTTATTAGCAGAGTTGATACAAGAGCATTTTAATCCAACTGATTTGGCAAAAGCCTTAGCGGAGATATTAAAGCCGGAAAAACAAAAGGAGTTGAAAGAGGAGTATCGAAAATTAAGGAAAGAGCTGGGAGATAGTGGGGCTTCCGAGCGGGCCGCAAAGTTGATTATTGAAGGACTATAATTGGTGCTCCTGAGATGTGAGCCTTCAGCTTTCTTTTTTTCACCGCAATCGCACAACGAAAAGACGCTACGTTAGTATATTAACTAACGTAGCGTCTTTGTTTTATTTATCAATGCAGCTCTACTTCTTCTTCGGAGCCGCCTTCTTTGCTTTCTTCTTAGGCGCCGCTTTCTTCTTCTTAGCCTTCACTTTAAAAGCATCAGGATGTTCTGCTACAATAAGCTCCTTCACTTGCTCTAGCGTCAATTCAGCAGCTTGCTCAGGCGTTTGGCGTTTGTCATCAATCTTTGGAAGCTTGATACTTTTCTTTCCCCAACGGATGAAAGGTCCCCATCTGCCATTTTCCAAACATATTTTGCCATCCTCCCATTTCATGATATATCGGTTCGCTTCTTTTTCAATCTTCGCAGCAATCAATTCGTGCTGATCATCCTGACTTAGATTCTCCGGATCGTAACGACGAGGGATGTTGATGTACATACTGTCGTACTTCAAGAAAGGTCCAAAACGGCCTTTACCCATCGTGTATGGTAATCCTTTATAAGTTCCTATCGGTGCATCTGCTTTTTTCTTCTCTTCGATCAGTTCAATGGCTCTTTCCATTTTCACTTCCAGTGGCTCCTCTCCTTTCGGTAAAGAAACATAAGCCTCTCCCCATTTGACGTAAGGACCGAAACGACCGATGGCAACTGAAACAGGTAGCTTGTCATATTCTCCGAGATCCTTTGGCAGTTTAAACAACTCCATTGCTTCCTCGAAAGTCAGGGTTTCCATGGATTGCCCAACACGGAGATTACCGTATTTTGGCTTTTCATCTTCGGCCAATTCGTCAGGAGCGCCTATCTGTGCAACTGGTCTTCCTAGACGAGTCATTCTAATCAAAACCGTTCGACCTGTTTCTGGATCTTTTCCTAAAATACGTTCTCCATTCGCTCGCTCTGCTTCCTCTAGCGTTTTCTCTACTTGAGCATGGAAAGGCGTATAAAAGTTCTCTAACATTTCAGTCCACTCCTGTCCGCCATCTGCTACGTGGTCAAAACGTTTTTCTATATCAGCGGTGAAGCTGTAGTTCATGACATCTTCGAAATGCTCCGTTAGGAAATCAACTACAAGCATTCCTAAATCGGAAGAAACCAATCTGTTGGAAAAAGCGCCGGTGTTTTCCGTTTCTGTTTTAGTTGCAACTGCATTGTTTTTCAACGTAATCAACTGGTAATTTCGTGGATTACCTTCTCGGGTTTCTTTTGAAACATAACCACGTGCCGGTTCCATAATTTTACTAATGGTTGGCGCATAAGTAGACGGGCGACCAATACCTAGCTCCTCCATTTTCTTTACCAATCCTGCTTCCGTGAATCTTGCTGGTGGTCTGGTGTATCGTTCTAAACCCTGCATTTCATCCAATTGTAAGGCTTGTCCTACCGTAAGTGGCGGTAATATTCCTTTGGTATCATCATCATCGTCATCATCTTCTTTCGATACCAGATATACTTTTAAGAAACCATCAAATTTCAATATCTCTCCTTCTGCTCTTAACTTCGCATCTGGTTGTGACGAAATTCCGATGTTTACAATTGTCTTCTCCAATTGGGCTTCCGCCATCTGAGAAGCGATCGTTCTTTTCCAAATCAATTCATACAAACGCTGCTGGTCTCTGTCTTGTACAACCTGCTGCTTATCTATATAAGTCGGTCGGATGGCTTCGTGAGCCTCCTGCGTTAATCCTTTTTTGCTTTTATAACGACGGGTATGTAAGTATGCCGCTCCATAGCTTTTGGTAATTTCATCAGCGATGGCCGTTAGAGCCGTTTCTGATAAGCTGACCGAATCGGTACGCATATAGGTGATGAAACCCTGTTCATACAAACGCTGGGCGTTCGTCATCGTTCTTTTCACACCGAAGCCTAATTTCCGACTTGCCTCTTGTTGAAGTGTTGAAGTTGTAAATGGCGCTGTAGGTTTTCTCTTCAGCGGCTTCAATTCAATGTTGTTGATTTTGAAATCTGCACCGACACATTTTGTCAAAAAGTCATTGGCGTTTTGCTCAGTATCAAATCGCGTAGGCATTTCTGCTTTTAGCTTTACCATTCTACCCTGCTCATTCTTCACATCAAAAACCGCAGATACTTTGTAGAAGCTGCTCGCTTCGAAGCCCATGATTTCTCTTTCTCTTTCTGCGACCAACTTTACAGCAACAGACTGTACACGTCCCGCAGATAATTTACCTTTTACCTTTCTCCACAAGATTCCAGAAAGCTCGAAACCTACTAATCTGTCAAGGATTCTTCTTGCTTGCTGTGCATTCACCAAGTTGATGTCAACTGTACGTGGTTGAGTGATGGCTTTTTGAATAGCAGGTTTGGTAATTTCGCGGAAGACGATCCGCTTAGTGGTTTTTTCATCAAGACCGAGGACTTCGCAAAGGTGCCAAGAAATGGCTTCTCCTTCACGATCTTCATCCGTCGCGAGCCAGACTTCATCCACTTTTTTCGCTGCGTCCATCAGGTCTTTAACAACCTTTGTCTTTTCAGGGGAGACGATATAATTGGGTTGAAATTTATTTTCAATATCAACTCCTTTATTACCCTTCTCCAAATCACGAACGTGACCAAAACTGGATTTCACCACAAAATCTTTCCCTAATATCTTTTCAATCGTTTTAGCCTTTGCAGGTGACTCAACTATCAGTAAATTCTTAGCCATAGGACGGTAATCTATTTTATCGAAGTACTTTTATTTACGGGAATATCCCGGTAATTGCGTTTTGGAAATGATACGTATATATGGTATCCCCAATCGCTTTCGGAGTGCAAATGTATAAATTTTGCACTAGCATAAAAAAATCTTTTGAGAATTGATCGCATTTAAGACTGGAAACAGCAGTGTTTTTAGTTAGAAAATCACTCGAATTGACAGTAAAAAATATTTTTATTAGCGTATTTCCTCTATCGCATTATAGGGAAACCGTCAACCGTTATGCCGTAAACCGTAAAAACTCTATTCCTGCCGCTTTCTCTTTTCTTCGAAAATGACTTCGCCTTTTTTCTCTTGCTTGGCTCTCTCAAAAGCTTCTTGCTCCTTTTCTTTGTAAAAAGTAACTCGTTCTTTTATTCCGAGATCCTTTTTATTAAGGTGCCGATGAAAGGTCATTACGACAAAGTGCGCCATATGTTCCGGGTAAGTAATGCCTAGTTGACGAATGAGCTTAGAAAGTCGGGAACCTCCTCGGAAATGCCAATTTTGGGCAATCCACATCACTAGGTATATTTTTTTTGCAGCCCGCTCTTCCGGTAAACGCTGAAATTCGCGAATACTTCCAGGGTCCATCAACAATTGCAATTGTTTGAAACTGTCAAATAGATCTTTAGGAATGTAAATACCGTTGATGTGGGTTTTTAGAACGAAGATTTGATATTGCTTTTCGAAAGCGTCTTCTTGTGCGAGGGAATCAACCGCTTTTTTCTTTACCACTACCGGCTCTTTTTTATCTACAGTAGGTTGGGCATTAAGTGCTAAGCAAGAGCATATTATAAAGGCAAGGAGTACCCCGTTTTTAGATATGTGCATTCAGGTATATGGTTTTATAATTCTTTGACGAATTCCGTGCTTTTAGTTCCTCAAAAATATTTTCAACTCTCCTTCCGTTGCACTTCAGTCGCTTTTGAAAATCTTTTTGAGGAACCACGTCATTTGTCAAAGAAGGAATTTAATTAAGTATAGTCCAAAGAAGGATAACGCTGTATCAACGCCAAAGTTACTACTTCTTATTGTCGAAACTTCGGTAGGCATTGGTTAAATGAGCGTTAAAGGGGGAGTTCGCTTATACAACAGAGCTGTAAGCGAACTTTCTTTGAAATAGACATAGAACGTGCCATAAGCATGAAGGCTTTATCTTGATGATCTTAGCCTAAGTAAGGACTCGCATGTTGTCATTTACTTTATTAATACAATATTAGAGGGATTATACTTTTGATCACCATTGATAATTTCGAGGAAGTACATTCCTGATTCTAAAAAATCAATATTTATATTACTGCTTGAATTCATTTGTGTAAAGCTAGAAACTAACACACCGGATGTTGAATAAACATTAATCAAGGCATCTGGCATTTCTGCCAAAATGGAAATTTGAAATTTGCCATTCGTTGGATTCGGGTATACAATCATTTCTTCTGACTTTGAAGCATCAATGTTTGAATTTGAAATAATGAAATAATCCACATCGCATTCAATGCTATCATAATTTATTGTATTGGTTTCAACTGAGTTAAAGCATCTAAGACTCCTATTATATTGCCAATCACACAAGCCTGTATCCGCAAAATGAAAATAATTTGTTTTACTCCCAATCTGCTCAATTATTTCTTGGTCTATTAAAAAATAATCTATTTCCTGATTCCCCATTATACCATATGAAACGGTGAATCTTTTGAAATCTCTATTATTTATTTCTAAAGTATCAATTGCATCAATTCGGATAAAGTAGTTTGAGTAACCAGTGTCAGGCCAAAATTCAAATTCTTTTTCTTCACCCATTTCCATATCATAGTCGTATAACATTTTGAATGTTGAATTTTCTGAATCATAAAAATATACCTTGTTATCCTCTTCGTATAAAAACTCATGAGATTCCCTTTGATCACAAGACCAGTATTCTCTTTCCAATATTTTGCAGGAAATATTTTCAATAATTGTATCACCTGAAATAGTGAATTTATTCGATTTTACTTCTAACCCATTGAATAGAGTCATATTATAATGCCACTCAGTCCCATCAATCAATAATGATTGACCAGTTAAAATTGAATTGAAAATGCATCCAAAGATGAGTATTAAAAAATTTAATTTTCTTGAATTTTTCATAAATATTTTTTTTATTCTTTCCAATGAAGGTAGTTTACAGTTCCGCTGTAGAGACGAACTTCCTCGCTAGGTAAATGCTCCGGCATTTAACCGAACCTTCCCGTGGCCTCCGGCCACTAACTCATATTCAATAAAGTCTACTCTACCACCACCTGTCGACTAATCACCTCCTCCCCCACCCGACACCTCAGCCAATAACTCCCAGTCCCAAAACCACTCACCGGAATCATATGCGTAATATCTCCATGACGGCTTTGAAATTCTAACACTACTTTCCCTAACACATCCACCAACTGAAAAACAGCCTCTTCCCGAAGCGCTAGATGATAAAAATAAACATTAAGATAATCCCCACTAGCAGCACTGATAGGATTCGGATAAGCTCTCATCTCAAAAGAAGACTTTTGTAATTCTATTGTTGAAGACAAAAGGTGACAATCAGGTACTAAACATCCATGTTCATCTACTTTGAGCAGCCAGCCTTGTTGATTCGGGTTTTCTGGACTAGGGTTTTCGATCCCTGTGGCTTGGCCGCACATGATGAAACCGCCGTCGGGGGTGGCTTCTAAATCATAGAGGAGGTTTTTGGCGTTTTCTTTTTCGGTGTGGTGGTAGTAGCGGGTCCAGATGCTGTCGCCTTGGTAAGAGGCTTTTATTAGTTTGCCGACTGTCTGCCAACCATCACTCAGTTCTAGGTAACCATTTCCTACTGTAACCAGCCTTTCCAAATTGATCAATCCCCCCCTTAACCATGACAGGCAGCATACCGCATCACAGATCAAAGCAAAGCCCCAGCCTCGCTCATTTTCATTCTAATCTAGTGTATAAATACAATTCGCATAAAGGAAGAAAGCAGCGAATAGCGCGCTCTTATAAATCTCTATAACAAAGATTTCCCAAAAGAACATCAATAAGTGTAAGTAGGTTGTTAAGATTTACAAGTCACAAAAGAAGGGTAATATTTGATTTCATTAGGTATCGGTTTTTTGAATATATTTAATATACATAAAGATTGAAAAAAAAAACGCACATATCTAAATAAAAAGTCGTAATATTTATGTTAAGTAAATATTACGACTTAAAGAAAGTCTAATTATAGTATGACTTACATTTACTAAACTTTAAATTTTAGTAAAAGGTCTTGATTCCGTTTACTTCACTCCCAACCGCACCAACTTCTTCACCAAAGAAGCCTTCCCATTGGTAAACACCATATAATACATTCCATTCGGCCAAGTCCGCGTATCAATCAATTGCTCCCCTTTTGCATAAGTCCTTTCCGAAAGCTCATGAACCGTTCTCCCCAAAGCATCCATCACTTTTAATTCCAGTGCCTGTGCTTCTTCAAATTCATATTGGACGTGAATCAGATCACTAACTGGATTAGGGAATACAGTTACCTTACCTTCCAATTCTTCTGGTTCTTTATCGCCTACTAAAGTTTGAATAGTTACGGTTTTGCTATAGCTGTCTGAACAAATTCCCGCCCCAATGACGCTTAGAGAAACCGTGTAAACGCCTTCTTCCTGATACAAGTGTGCTGGACTTTCCGAAGTAGTCGTATTTCCATCACCAAAATCCCATAGCCATTCTGTCGCGTTTTCTGATTCATTGTCAAACAATACTGATTCATTGTTTCCAAAATCAACAACATCCGCAGAGGTTGAAAACTGGGCGGTAGGAACATCTGTGTCTGCCACGATATCTACATCTATGGATTTTCGGACACAGTAATTTGGATTCTCAATTTCCCAATCATAAAAATAAAACCAAGCGTCTGCTGACATGGATGGATGGCTTGACCCTTTTATGGTACCAAGGTCTTCGCCAATTTGGTATGGATAACTGGCTCCTCCGCTGTAAGGTAGCCCAAAGCCAGCATCACCTAATCGAAGCTCCATATCTTCACCGACAGGAACTTCCAAATCGATTTCCATTCTTTGCTCTCCCGGATTGAAGGCAGCCAACTGTATGGATTCTATTAATTCTCCATCTGAAGAATACAACTCTATGTATCGGGATCCAGTGAACTCAGGATAAATTTTTATCGATTTTATAGTAAATGGAAAATCAGCATCAAAGATTATTCCTCCATCAACTATATCTGTTTCTTCGGTTTGTGGATCAAGGTCTGCCTCTCCAATATAACTGGCTTTAACCAATTCCGTATAGTAAGTCCGATCCGTATTCAAGATTGATGTTACATAAGTATTTCCTTCGCCAACGGGGTTACTTCCCGTTAGAGAACTGTACCAACGAATAAGTCCATCTCCCTCATAATCAGAATATAACAATGCACTTGCACCCAAACAAGGAGCCGCATTATTAATCCCTCCCAAGTAAATATCATAATCATCACTAGCATACAAATCGAAGCGTTTGATCCCTTTGTTGTTCAATGGTTTTTGATCTACAATTCCATTTGGATTTAACAATTCAACTTCTAAAACATACGAGCCATTCTCCATAGCCGTCTCAGGTATAACAACGCTTGCACGCTCCTTACTTGCTAAGTCTCCTGTCCAACTGAACGGAATAGAAATCGGGATTCCAGAAGTTTCATTGGTTATGGTAACCAGAACATCAAGGCTAGTTAAATTAGTAGTACCGGCATTTTCAAAAAAGATTTCTTCTGTATAAATTGCTGCACAATAACCTCCTGTTGAAGAAAAACCAACCAGCAATGCATCTGTTTCCACATATGGAGAAACCGGTACATTACCCTGATCCACCAATGAATTAAACGCTTCTAACACATTAATTACACCCATTCCATAAGTATTATCCTCCCCCACTTCTCCAAGGTCTGTACAAGTATGATAGATCACTCGCAGTAAATCCTTACCAGTCAATTCGGGAAACGCTTCCTTCAATAACAATACCGCTCCGGATACGTGAGGAGCCGCCATCGAGGTTCCATTTTTGGAACCATATGACCCATCTAACGTACAAGAACGTACCTGCTGCCCTGGAGCAGAAACTTCTGGTTTTATGAGCAACGACCCTGAGCCACTACAAGAAGATGGTCCTATACTTGAGAAATTAGTGATCGGTAAGCTCGAAACATTTCCATTCAGCGCACCAACCGTAAAACTATTTAAGGTATCTGTATTAATATTATGTGGAGCAGTAATCGTCGAAGCCTCCGGACCTTCATTACCTGCAGAAAAAACATTTGCAATTCCTGCGGCTTCCAAAGCGGAAAGCACTTGTACGTAAACACTATTACAATCAGCCCCTTGCAGAGAACCATCTCGCCAAGAGTTGTTGATCACATCTGGCATATCCGCTGTGGTGCTGGAGTTACCATCTGGATCTAATGCCCATTGAAAAGCGCCGATGTTATCTGCGGTTCCAATGCCACACAATATGTTAGCGCCCACCCAGTTGGCTCCGTAAGCCACTCCGATGGTGTCATTTGTCATTCTATCCAAACCCAGCATGGTTCCAGTAGTATGATTACCGTGATCGCCACAGTTTACAGGTGTTGTGTTACTATTTACGGTTCCATTGTTATTAAAAGAAGCCCAGGTCTCATCTGCATTGGAGTATAAACCTTGGTATTTCAAACTAATGGCCGGGTGCCAGGGATCAATTCCAGTATCGGCAGTAAAACCAATTTGGCCATAGCCCGTGTAACCCATCGCCCAAAGCGCAGGCGCATTGATCACCTGAAGGCCTGGTTCTATTCCGTTTGGCACCGGAGGCATCGCACAATCCACTTCCTCATATTCTGAAAGTGCATTTTCTGCATTGACATCCATCCAGTATATTTTTGGATGATTACTCAAGGCAGCTATTGCTATTGCATTGGCTTCTACGAATATGGTATTGGTTACCCAAAATGGTTTGATGCTGGGTTCTGCTACTCCATCCAAACTTCTTAGATAGTTGATGATTTCGGGTTGTGTTTCATCGGCCTTTTGTTTTAAAGCAGTGATTAGTGTCGTAACTCTTTCTCTCACAGGAAGTTTGCTTTGCTCAAATTGCTTTCCCATTTCGGTCGCATCGACGTAATCGGATAACAATACATATACGAGGTGCTTCTCTTGTGGAGAATCTTGTACCTGATTGATTAATCGAGCGGAAGCAGCCCCTTCGTTGATGTTTTGTGACTGTAGTAAGAGTGGAAATAAAAGGAATGCTAGATAAAGAGTAAGGGTTTGTTTCATTATTTTTATTTGTCGATTGATTGTTTGTAGAAGATTTGCAAATCCACTTTTAGAATCTAGGCAAATGTTGAAAGTTTAATAAACATTTGGGGTAAATGAATTAACTTTATTGTTCCTTTGCAAAGCCCTCATTCAAAGGTAAGAAAGCTTTACTATTCTAATAACAAAAGCGAGAACCATGCTACGCATACGACCAATAGAAATTTTCCTAATACAATTTGTCTGTTACATGGCACTTTGGCTCTACGATGATTATATGGGCTCTTTAATGAGCATCATAATGGCAGGAATTTTCAGCGCCATTCTAATCATCTCATTGATTGTGGAGTGGATAGAGCCCTCGAAGGTGCCCAGAAGTTACTTCTATCTAATGGCAGCTTCCGTAGTGGCCCCTTTGCTAGCTATGGGGATTTATGTATTCTTAATGGGAGGGGAATTAGATTGGTTGACGATGTCAATACGGTAGACGGTGAACGGTAGACGGTGGACGGTTTTAAGGTGGACGGTTCCCGCGATCATAGGGACCGTCCACCGTAAAAGATTAAACCGCCTGTATAATATCATACTGGGTCAAAATCTGCATATCTCCGGCTTTGGTTTCTACCATGACCGCTGGGATTTTCTTATCCAAATAATGACTCAATTGGCGGGAAGGCATTTCTGCTTTAACAATAGGAAAAGCTTCTCCCATGATCTCTTCAATTTTCCTTTCGCTATGCTCTATTGGGTTTTCCAAAAGGAAAGAAAGAATTTTATTTTCCGTAATAGAGCCTACTATTTCCTCGCCATTCATCACCGGCATCTGGGAAATATCGCTGGACTTCATCAAATCAAAAGTAGCTTTCACTGTGTCTGAGACCTCGGCAGCTTTAAAACTTTTTTCCGTTTTCTTAGCTAAGATGTCAGCGACTTTCATTTCTGTATCTAGGAAACCACGGTCGCGCATCCAGTCGTCGTTATATATTTTTCCGACATAGCGACTGCCGTGATCATGAATGACCACCACCACCACATCGTCTTTGGTTAGTTGATCCTTCAGTTGATTCAAACCGGCAAAAGCAGAACCTGCGGAATAACCTAACAACAGCCCTTCTTCTCTCGCCAATCGACGGCACATCATAGCACCG
Organism: Saprospiraceae bacterium; assembly: GCA_047626155.1. GTDB lineage: Bacteria > Bacteroidota > Bacteroidia > Chitinophagales > Saprospiraceae > CALGLS01. The sequence goes on from JBLHRR010000011.1 coordinate 23,335, forward strand.
TCCTTATCGGTTACTTTTTCAAAATGATCTATAACAGAAAAGTCAACATTCTTTGGCAGGATGTCTTCGCCAATTCCTTCAGTGATATATGGATAGATTTCTTTTTCGTCGAACTCGCCAGTTTCGTGGAATTTTTTAAAAACAGAACCATAGCTATCTATACCCCAGATTTTGATATTTGGGTTTTTCTCTTTAAGGTATTTTCCGGTTCCAGAGATCGTTCCTCCTGTACCGACACCAACAATCATATGCGTAACCTTACCTTCGGTTTGTTCCCAAATTTCAGGACCTGTGCTTTCGTAATGCGCTGTCCGATTCGAAAGGTTATCGTATTGGTTGATCCAAAAGGAGTTTGGGATTTCGTTACTTAGCCGCTCTGCCACGGAGTAGTAAGAGCGTGGGTCTGTCGGTGTTACATTGGTTGGACAAACAATGACCTCAGAACCCATAGCGCGAAGCATGTCAAATTTCTCTTTGGATTGCTTATCACTACTTGTGAAAATCGTTTTGTAGCCTTTAACACAAGCGGCCAGAGCCAGTCCCATTCCAGTGTTACCAGAGGTACATTCAATGATGGTTCCCCCTGGTTTGATATCACCATTTTTCTCTGCGTCTTCCAGCATTTTGACGGCCATACGGTCTTTGATGGAATGACCTGGATTTACGGTTTCGAGCTTAACCAAGATAAGAGCCGGGTTACCTTCAGCGACTTTGTTAATCTTAATTAGTGGCGTATTTCCAATTATTTCGAGGACATTATTGAAGTACTTCATTTCTAAAATGGGTTGTGAATCTTGTTGTGTTAATATCTATATTATGAATATTCTACGGTATTTCAATCCGGATGTTTTGATAAAAGAGTTTATGCTGAAATGTTTTTTATAGGAATAAAGTCTAAAGACTAACGTAAATATTTCACCTTTACATAAAAGCGAGGATCCTTAGCACCTAGTAGCATTGCCACTCGAGTAGAAACTACTACCGCAACCGTTTCTGGATAAATCGACTCTGGCAATCTGGCAATCACTTTTGCATATACCGTTCGCTTAGTCATGGGGTTATTGACTGCTATGATGGAGCCAATCTTTGCTTCTCGGTGCATCGCATAAAGATCTACTGATTTCACTCCATTTTGTTGCCAGTAGGCAATCCCCTTGTGGTTGAATTCTCTTTTCCACTCTGCATCTCTTTCATACTTCTTTGCCAGTAACATATTTTTCTTATCCAACAAACCTCCTTTTACTCTTCGATCTGCTTTTGGAATTCCAGCACGGCTCAGCCATCCAATATGAAGGAGCTGTCCCAGACTAAGCGTATTGTCCACCAAGTTATTTAGAGAAACCAAAGTATCCATCGGAATACCAAAATAACTTTTAGACAACTTATATAAAGTATCCGACTTTCTAACCCGGTAAAAAACTGGAATATAACCCTCCAGGCTTCTGTCGGCAGGGATATGCGTTATAATTGAAATGGCTGGAACAGGGATATTCACCCGAACGCCCTCTCCATAGTTGTTGCGGTTTAAGTTTGGGTTGTAATCAAAAATTTGATTGACCGACATTCCATAGTATTTCGACAGGGCATATAATGTTTGCGCACCTTCTAGCCGATGCTCTATCAACTTCTCTTGCATATCACTCAACCTCAAATAAATGGTATCCGCCCGATTCAGATATTTCAAACTGTCAACTTCCGCAATTAGGGAAGTTGCCAAAAAGAAACAGAATAGAGTCGGTAGAAAAATCTTTCTCATTTTGTTTGGATTTGTTCATAGGGCTGAAGCCCTATGTTTATATACGTCGTCCTTGCAGAACTACGGGAGAACTTTGTGTTCCTTACTGCCCTTTGTGGTTAAATAAAAACGTTCGAGCAAAGCGAGAAAAAAACGTAGCGCCTTCGTAGCGCCGTGGCGGTTACCTTTACTCGAAGAAAGTCTGATCAATCCTATCCACATAATCCAGTGCAGCCAATTGATCCAGGATACCTCTCCAATTCTTTTGGTGCGTATTGCCCATACAAAGCCATTGCAACTTGGAGCAGCCAATACGGCCTTTACCCTTCTTCATCACTTTCAAACTAGGATCTATTCCCTGTACAGCTGCCAGATGTTTTTCATTGGCAGGAATGCAAAATTCATAATCAACTGCCACTTTTCCGCCTGTTGTTCCAGACAAACCAGCGGCATCTATTTTAGAAACATCAAAAGTAAATTTCGGAGATACCGCAGCAGTATACCAATGTTGCTGACCAAATTGCGTCGGGTCAAAGATCCCTGCTGGCAATGTTTTTTCATCACGAGCCATAATGTCGTTGTACCGCTCAGTCTGAACAATATGTCCATCGTATTTGATGGTTACCCATTGTTCTATCCAGCTGTCCTGAACCTTAGTGTATTCATCAAACTGAATTTCAAGTAATTTTCCACTTTTTGCTGATTCCAATTGTCGGAGCATCACCATCCGGTTCTGTTCTATCCAAACCTCTTTAGATTTCGGATCAGCTTCTGTTCTTTCGCCAATCACATAACAAGGCTTTTTCATAAAAGTATCCTTACGGAAAAGTGATGTTGAAATCCCACTGCGTTCCATTCTAGCCAAAGTCGTATCTACGGTATAAACCTGCTCTGCTCCAGTTAACAATAGTAAGTCGTTCACTTCCGGGCGAGCTCCCACCAATTCAAATTGCTTAAATTGATAAGCACTATCCTGTCGGTAAATAACGCCGTTACCCAGTGAGGGCTCTCCAAAATCAATTCTAAATTTATCAGGATAGGAAACTGTTTCGTACCAAAGTACGGTATCAATCGTGTTATCTGGTTGATAACGATAAGTGCTTTGCACGAAGGTGAAAGATTTTACCCAGTTCGTAGCGGAACGGGCATGCATCTTTGAGATAAGAGAAGCGGTATCTGAAATGCCTCTTTGCTGGTTTTTAGAAGTGGCACAAGACAGCATCAAGCTTAGAAGAATTAAACTTAGGTATCGCATGGAGGTTTTTGTTGTGAAAAAACTGTTAACTTTATAATCGTTAACTTCCCACTTTCGTATTGTTAGTAACAACAAAAAATTAAATCCCTATTTGGAAACGATTATGTAAATCAAAATGACCAAAGGGAGAGTGATTTATATAATCGTTTCCACCAAAGAAATCGGGAAATTATTTTTTTTTATAATACTTAGTTATGTCTAAAACTTAGGACAAAGTATATCTTCATTATCAAAACTTCCAATATAAGCTAACGAAAATTCAATAGCCCCTTGTCTTTGCTGATAACTGCTTAAGTCAGTTAAATTTGCATCATAACTTAATCCAAAGGTCACTGGTCCTAATTCAATTCCGACTAAGGCAACTACAGCATCCAGGCTAAAGGAATCATCCTCATTACGAACCGGACGCACCCAACTTCCTAAGTGTATGGAGTTGTTATTAAAATTGTTCAGCTTATAGCGGAAGTTCATCCCTGAATTGATTTCCATATGAGGCCCTTGATTGGCCCAAAGTACTCGTGGGCTAAGAAATACTCTTTCGTTCACCTGCAAAGTCACAGCCACTTGCGCCGATAACTGACGGTACAGCTTGCTTTCAGGATAGAGGTCTGGTTGATCTTCTGGAGAATCAAAAAAGGAAACGTTTGGTCGGAAGATGTGATGCATAGCCACTCCTGCGCTCAAACTCATTTTTTTACGCGCAAGCCGGTAGTTCAATCCAATATTCAAATCTGGATAAGAAAAATTATTCTCTGGTAGAATTTCACCGGTTGCCAAACTATATTGATCAATTTTATCAAACTCATCCTCAAAAGTTACATCTTCATAATTGATGTTTCTTTGCGACAGAGAACCTTGAATCCCTAAAGATAAGAATTGTGTTTTATCAAAGTCCAGGCCTTTGTGAAAGGCAGCAGATAAAGCAATTTGGTTGGTTGAAAAATCGAGGCCGCTTACCTTATCGTTAAAAAACAACAGTCCTACAGCAACTTGATCCTTATATCTGGAATCCATTTCCATATCGAAGTTAACATCCACGGCTGAAGAAAAGGTCACATATGGATTATCCAAAACACCTCTCCACTGATCTCTGTAAATAGAAGATAAGCGATAGCGGCCCTGCATCGCTCCAGTCAGAGCTGGATTGAGGGTGATCGGAGATGCATAGAATTGAGTGAAATGCTTATCCTGTGCAGAAAGGTCAGCGCTGATAAAAAGCAGTAAAATTGCTATTGCGCTGAAGTTTCTTAGGTTTTTGATAAAGGAGGATGAACGATCGAAAAATTGGTCATCTGCCTGATACGTAGGAACGCCGTAAGATTGAGTCATGGGATATCGGTAATTATAAAATATATTCATATTACATAACGGTTCAAAATAATAACGCAAAGGTACATTTAGTGCTGCTCAAAAAGTATTACATTTCGGTAGAACTTTAATTTTTTTTCGTCTTGCTTTTAGATCCTACCCTGTTGAGAGACACTAACTTAGTGATAATAAGTACAAACGATTGTGTGTAGCTAATATTATACCTTGATTTACAATTAAATAAGGTAAATTGGCTATATTGGCCCCAATTGGATTTAGGATTGAATGAATTACAAATCCATCCACTTTCAAGGGAATCAAACTACACATACTCAACATCAATGAACTACGGAATTTGCCCACTCAGCGTCGTACCTGTACGAAGTTCTGCTTCCGACAAAAGCGAAATGGTTACTCAATTACTCTTTGGAGAAACCGTAGAAATACTGGACACCAAGTCCAGTTGGTCTCGCATACGCTGTACTTGGGATAATTATATCGGTTGGGTTGACTCCAAACAAATCAAAGCTCTTCCTGCTTCAGACGTAGAAAGTTATAAAAACAAATACGCCTATAGCTTGGAACTCATTCAGGCAGCCGTGGGCGATGGCTATTATCTGCCAATTACGATAGGTGCTACTTTGCCAGAATTCGATGGCATGCACTTTCGCCTCAATGGTAGTTCCTTTACTTTTAGTGGACAGGCCATCTCTCCACTAGACACTCAACTCAGCACAGCCCTTATCCTGAAAATAGCCAGACGTTATTTGTATGCCCCCTACCTTTGGGGTGGCCGCTCTCCGATGGGGATTGATTGCAGTGGTTTATCACAAATTGTTTTTAAAATGGCTGGCGTTGCCATTCCAAGAGATGCTTCTGAGCAGGTTCACATTGGCCACATGGTCGATTTCAACGAACAAGCACAAGCAGGAGACCTTGCCTTTTTTGAAAACAAAAAAGGGAATATCTCTCACGTAGGTATCTTGTTAAGTAAAAACGAAATCATCCATGCATCTGGCCAGGTCCGCGTTGATAAGATTGATCACTTTGGTATCTTCAATGAAACCACTGAGAAGTATACTCATAAACTAAGGGTAATTAAGCGACTGCTACCGACCGATGATGAAGTCCTTGCGGAGGAGAAGACAGAGAAGGAAGATGTGGAGAATCAGGTGAAGTTGTTTTAGATCGAATTGCCAACGCAGCCCCCGGTCCTTAAAAGGGAGATCCGCGTGCTTGTAAATCCTAATAGCACTTCAGTTGGCTTATCTGTTGTTTCACCAAGTGCTGCGTATGTATTTTACATTACTCTTGTTATTATCTAATCTCATCAGTCTAGAAAATCCTATTGGAACCGCGCGTGCTGAAGCTCCTCTTTAAGACAGGGGGGGGGGGAGCTGACCCTCAACGCGCCTAACGCATTTCTAATTGCACCTCCTTTAAATATGACAAATTTTCGAGAATTTGCCATATCATTAGACCTTCCACTTTGCCACCGTAAACAATAACACTACAACTCCTTTCTTCTTGTCCTCTAAAATCCCCACCCTCCCCCTTTCCGTACCTATTTACCGAAAATTTCATTTTAAATGAATTATTTTTAATCGTTATGGGGTTACCTTATAACAACACGACCACTAGGTCGTTTATTTTAAACTAAGCTATTAAAACTAAAAATTCATCATGTCATATTCGACAAAGTCAATTCACTATTAGGGTAAAGGTAGTAGCATAGAACATCGACCAACAAGTCGCACATCTTGCTTTATATCATATACTTATAGTTACTTCTTATTTTTACTGGAACAACTGAGGATGAAAATATCCAGGAAGTATAAGCGTTGAAAACGACTTATGGGTGAGCAACCTGTAAGAACAGATTTTTCAGTATTAATTTTTATAACAATTAGAATACAGGACTTGAGAGAGGTCCTTGTACAAGGCCATTGCTATGCCTTTTTTGAACAGAAGCCATTGAGTAGCTCCAATGCCTTAAGGGGCAATCCATGCCACACAACAAGGTATTTATAACCTTTCCAGGAGGAAACTGCAGATAATTCCGGGAGGTGCCAAATATGCTAGAAACAATTTTATTAACAACAAAAAACATTTAATTATGGACATCGTAGAAATCATCATTGACATTATTACTGCCTAGTAATAATTAGGCAATTCTAAAAAAAAATAGTGCTGTCGTTTTTCGGTAGTACTATTTTTTTTTCAACTTAGGTAGCTCCAATTTTTTCAACTAACCATTCTTTCGCCATAATCAAACGAGTGGAGTTCAATTGCTCCAGTAGTTCTGTATTATCCCTTGTTTGAGGTAATAACTTAAGTATATTAATGAAGTTAAGCCCTGACGTTACATAGGCAATTTGCAACCTTTTATTCCCTTTTAGAAACGTTTCAAATTGATCACATTTTCGGTAAAATCGCTTTTGATATTTCACCCTCAATTCATAATAAGCCTTTGTTTCCGATAATAAACAAAGTAGTTTATGAGCAGGGTTTTTAGTTTTTAAAACTGAACAAATCAGAATGACCTCTTCAAAATTGCCCTTACTAAAAGAAATATTTGCCTCACTAATAATTATAACTGAATCTTTTACTTCCGGTCTTAAGGTATGTCCCCATTTTTTGATAATATTTGATGCTTCCAAAAATGAACCTAGTACGCACCCTACACTAACAATACTAGCAAACAAGTTTTCAGGAAAATAACCTGATAGCGTGAATAGCTCTCTATTCATTCCAAAATTATATAAATCAAATGTTTGTTTTGCCCCTCTAATATCTCCGGAACGATAAAGATCAATTGAATAATTTAATAGATATCCAACGAATATAAATAATTCAGTATTCTCGATAGACAGTTCTCTTTCAATCTCTTTTCTTAAATGAAAATACTCTTCTTGACCTCCTCCCCTTATGACATTAATCGCTTTCAAATATAAAGCCCTCAATTCATTAAGGCCTTCCGTCTCATTGTTGTGCAAATCCAAAACTTCATCTAACAATAAAATGGTATTTTCTTCCTGAAGAAGTCTTTCCCGCATCAACAACTCACAACTATATTTTAATTTTGCTGTAGAGTAAAATTCATCGAGCAGCTTCATTGCCTCAGGAACAATATTCGACTCTTTATCAAACTTATCAATATCTGTAGTATAATAATGTAAATCCTTCAGTATCAATAACTGAAGCGGATGCCAAAAATCTCTTTTCTTCTCCTTCTCCTTTTTTTTACTAATTCGCTTGATTTGGCTCAGGTACTCCTTATTCAGATTCCGTTTTTTAAGTGCCCGCAATTTCATCACTTCAGTCTCAAAACAATTATCCTCCATTTCCTTCCAAACCAAAAACTTTATTAGATAAGTATAAAGGTCTGAACAAGAATTCTGAAGATTCACCAATTCCTTAGCCTCCTTTGCCATTCGGTCATAGACGAGATAGAAAACTTGCTCCAAGTTCAGCTCTTCTTCTAAACTGTCAAAATTTGTTCGTAAGACATCCAAGTAGGCAAAAACACTAAGTTCAATCCGCTTGGTACCGTAGAAGGATTGAAGGAAATGGGCTGCTTCCTGCCTTTCTTTTTTAGAAAAACTGCGAAAAAGATCTAAAATCTTCGACTCTTTCAGCGATTTTCCACGGTGATTTTTATCATTTGCTCCCACTTATCAGGTCAGTTTTAAGTTTAAAATAAACAAGAAATGGAAAGATACACTTTTTAACCACGGTGAAAATATCAAAAGGAGGGAAAATGGCTGGTAAAACAAATATGCTTTTTACTCATCTTTGCATTGAAACACAAAGTATAACGCAAACTAATTCACTGCCCCAACTAGTTAACGCGCTTTTTATTTTTTTCAAGGGCAGTGTTTTAGTGCGCTTCTTGTCTTATAGACTAAGGTAATACAAAAACTAAACTACTCTAATTTTAACATTGAAAAGAGCCATTCCCTAGTTTCTTTTCCAACAAAAAATATAAGCCCCCTTAGTTTGAAGACTGATAGTCGGTCTGAAAGCGCTCGAACAATAAACTGTTCGAGCGCTCAAGGCTACTCCCTTAATTATCCCCTTTCAAAGAAAGCCTACCCAAGTCTTCATTTCATAGCCCGCTCCAATTACTACCTAGCCCCATTTGACAAATTGCCAAACAGGTCTCTAATCTACCTAAGTATCATATTGGAAAACAAAATAAACTATCCCTAACCGACTTCGAAGGCGGACACACACAAAAGCAGCAAGTATCTCATGGAACCATACGCAAGACTATGAAGAAGTCGACCCTACGCTTCACCCCGAGCCGCAGCTCGGGGCTCGAAAAAAAAGACACGCACCCAAAACTACAAAGGCAGCAACCGCACCACCACCGACTTCGAAGCCGGCGTATGCGCAACAGCATCGTACTTATCCATAGGCACCAGTACATTAGCCTCCGGGAAATAAGTAGCCACACAACGACTTGGAATATCGAAAGGAACCACAGAAAAGTTCGGAGCAACTCGCTCCACCCCACCAAAGTTATTCACCAAATCTACATAATCACCAGTTTTTAAACCCGCCGCTTTCATGTCCTTTTTATTCACCATCACTACACGTCGACCATTAATCCCTCGGTAGCGATCTTCATTACCATAAATAGTGGTATTAAATTGATCGTGATTTCGCAAAGTAGTCATTAAGAATTCATCATCCTTTAGTGGGTTCTTTGAAGTAGGAACCACAGAAAACAATGCTTTCCCGGAACCTGTAGTAAAGGTTCTTTCCCTCGGACCATTGGGCAAATAGAAACCCCCTTCTCGACGAATACGCTCGTTGTAATTATCAAAACCAGGAATACAATCTTCAATGACATCGCGGATTAAGTCATAATTACTGGCCATTTCCAACCAATTCACGGAGTATTTATCTTTCAAGGTTGCTTTCGCTAAACGAGCTACAATTTGAGGTTCGCTAATCAAATCCGGAGATGCCGGCTTCAAAACCCCTTTAGATTTGTGTACAATCCCCATCGAGTTTTCAACGCTAACAAACTGTTCGCCAGTAGTTTGTACATCATGTTCTGTACGTCCAAGACAAGGGAGAATGATCGCGGTTTTTCCAGTAACCAAATGATTTCTATTCGGCTTGGTGCTAACCATTACTGTCAACTTGCAGTTACGCATCGCATCTGCCGTGTACTCTGTATCCGGGGCTGCTAACAATAAATTTCCACCCAAAGCAAAGAACACCTTTACCTTTTTAGCATGCATAGCTTTTATAGCCGTTACTGCATTATAGCCGTCTTCTTTTGGTGGTTCAAAATTAAATCGTTTGCTAAGTTTTGCTCCAAAAGCGGGTTTAAGTTTTTCCCAGATGCCCATTGTACGATCTCCTTGTACATTACTGTGGCCACGCACGGGACAAGCTCCTGCTCCTGGCACTCCTATGGCGCCACGCAACAACAATAAGTTTACAATCTCTTTAATATTGTTTACTCCATTCGTATGCTGCGTAATTCCCATTGCCCAGCATATGATCATTTTTTTTGCAGAAGCGATAATCGTGGCTGCTTCCTGAATATCAGCAATAGATATTCCAGCAGCTTTCGCTAAATCTTCAACAGATTGTGTACGGATGTCTTTGACAAAATCATCATAACCGGTCGTATGTTTTTCGACAAATTCATGATCAACAACCGTCCCGGGATTCGCATCTTCTTTTTCTATCAAAATTCGGAGGATCGCTTTTAGCAAAGCGATGTCTTCATTTATTTTCACCTGTAAAAACAGATCGCACAGTTGAGTTGGAGCGCCTACCCATCCGGATAATTCCTGAGGATTTTTGAACTTCTTTAATCCTGTTTCCGCCAAAGGATTGATACTGATGATCTTAGCCCCATTTCGTTTCGCTTTTTGCAAAGCCGACATCATTCGAGGGTGGTTAGTTCCAGGGTTCTGACCAATGACAATGACTAAATCCGTGATGTAAAAGTCTTCCAGCTTTACGGTTCCTTTTCCTATGCCGATGGTTTGACTAAGGCCTGAACCTGAAGTCTCGTGACACATATTGGAACAATCCGGCAAGTTATTGGTTCCGAATTGACGAACGAATAACTGATATAAAAAGGCGGCTTCATTACTGGTTCTACCAGAGGTATAAAAAGCAGCTTCATTAGGATTGTCAAGCGCATTTAGCTCTGTAGCTATATGTTGGAAAGCATCCTCCCAGGAGATTGGTTCGTAGTGAGTCGCACCAGGTTTTAACACCATCGGCTCAGTAATCCGCCCAACTTTGCCCAACTTCATTTCCGACCAGGTCATCATTTCCTCAATAGAATTGTTTTTCCAAAAAGCGACATTCGCTCTTCTGGAAGTAGCTTCTTCTGTCACTGCCTTTGCTCCATTTTCACAGTACTCTGCAAAACCAGATCGATCACTTGGTTTTGGGTCAGGCCAGGCACAACTGGGACAATCGAAGCCTTTGGTCTGATTAAGGTTTAGAAAACCTTTTGTACAATTGTGAACTGACATTTGGCTATAGCCTTTCTTCAAAGCTGACCAGACGGCAGTTGCACCGGCAGCAACTTCTGCAGGTTTACTTAGTTCTATTTTTTCCTTATCTGTTGGAAGTGTATATTTTGTTTTTTTCATTTTAATGTACTGTTTACAAGGAGATCCACTAATTTATACTTCTCATTTATATTCAAAGTAATGGCCTTTACTCCAAGAGTATTAAATCCAGTGGCAAATTAGTCATTTCGATAACAAAAAATCTTATAAGTAAAATTTTAATAATGGAAAATTAAAAAAGTTGATTAACTTTAAGGGTCCAGTAAGTAATAAAGTTGATTTGTTATTACCGGAACCTGAACCGAACATTACCTTGATACTGACTATGCTACGAAAACTAATATTCATATTACCCTTACTTTTCCTTCATCAAACCATACTATCTGCTCAACAATTAGCGCAGGAGCAAGGCAGTATCCTCATCCAGCTCCCGACAAACACGAATATCAAATCTTTTGTGCATCACTGGTCTTTTTTTAAAGGAAAACCGACTGAATTGCAAATCAAAAGTCCATTAATACCGGCATTGAATATCTGGAAAATTTCTTTTGACCACATACACATCAATGAACATCACTTCCTAAAAGCCATTCGAGGAAACTCAAAATGCCTGGCTGCTCAATTTAATCATTTTGTTAGCAGTCGACAGAACCTTCCCAATGACGGTCTTTTTTCTAATCAATGGCATCATATAAATATAGGTAACAATGGAGGAGTTCCTGATGCCGACATGGATACCGATTTGGCCTGGGATATAAGCACCGGTGGTCTGACACTTAGTGGAGACACCATTGTAGTAGCCGTGTTAGACGATGGCGTTCAGATAGATCATCCGGATCTTGCTCAGAACCTTTGGCGCAATCATGGGGAAATTCCTAACAATGGAATCGATGATGACAACAATGGTTATGTAGATGATTTTATAGGTTGGAATATCAGTAGCAATACTGACCAAATAGCAGGTGGGGGTCACGGAACTCCTGTTGCCGGCATCATTGGAGCCATAGGAAATAATAACATCGGTATCAGTGGGGTCAATTGGAATGTTAAAATCATGATTGTTAAAAATGATTTCAATACCACGGAATCAGAAGTTCTGGAAGCATATGCTTACCCCTTGAAGATGAGGATCAAATTCAATGAAAGTGATGGCCTTGAAGGTGCTTTTGTTGTCGCCACCAATGCAAGCTGGGGTATTAATGGAGGCAATCCTGACGATGCACCGCTTTGGTGTGGCCTTTTTGATGAACTTGGTGAGGTGGGTATCTTGAATTGTGGCGCTACTGCTAACAGCAATTTGAACGTGGATGAAGAGGGCGATTTGCCTACTGGCTGTACAAGCGACTATCTTATTTCGGTAACCAATATGCGACGCAACGATACTAAAGAGCCGGAGGCCGCTTATGGTGCCAACTCTGTAGACCTCGGCGCTTTTGGCTCTGAGGTTTTTACGCTTGGAAATAATAACAATTATACTACGTTTGGAGGCACTTCTGGCGCAACACCACAGGTAACTGCCGCTGTAGCACTTTTATACAGCGCTCCTTGCCCGGACATAGTCGCTCTTTATGAAAACGATCCGGCAGCCGCAGCTCTACTTATCAAAGAATATATCCTGGGCGGAGTTGATCCGAACATTAGCTTGGATAACATTACAACTACGGAAGGACGCATGAACATACACAACAGCATGCAACTTGTCATTGAAAATTGTAGTCCATGCTTACCCCCATACAATCTAACAGTAGAAAATGTTGACTCCAATAGTATTAATCTGATTTGGAATGCTCCTCTCGACGAAGAAAACAACATCCTTAGCTGGCGGCTTGTCGGGTCTAACAGTTGGAATACTTCGACGGATGCGGTGAGCCCTTTTCTCGTTAGTGGACTAATTGGTTGCACGAATTATGAATTCCAAATTGAAAGTGTTTGTTCCAATATGACCAGCAGTTCAAGCGTGGCTTTTCCTTTCCAAACGGATGGTTGCTGCATTGCTCCGGAAGAAATCCTAATCAGTGACATTGGCCTCAGCGGTTGCCAAATAAACTTCCCGACTGTTACTACTGCAACTCAATATAACATTTTAGTTACAAATCAAAACACAGCCACTACTGAGGAGATACAAACCATAGAGACTTCGTTCTTTCTGAATCTACTAGAATCTTGCAATCCTTACTTGGTCCAAGTAAATACGGTATGCGCAAATGGTCAGACTACTGAATACAACAATGGGGCTACATTTACTACTTTTGGTTGCGGTGCCTGTACAGACCTTAGTTACTGCCCTTCCGCAGCAGAAACCTCTGAATTTGAATGGATTTCCAATGTTTCTTTTAACTCACTCAACAACGACTCTGGTAATGACAATGGTTATGGCGATTATTCTGGTTTATTTACAGAAGTTGCCACTTATAGCAGCTATCCCATTTCAATCAGTCCAACCTTTGCAGGCCCCAGTTATAACGAGTATATAAAAGTCTGGATCGATTACAATCAGGATGGTGATTTTGAAGAGGAGAACGAATTAGTTTTTGATCCTTTAAGTACTACTTCTGCGACTATTACAGCTGAAGTAATTATACCCTCTGATGCACTACCTGGCCTGACCAGAATGCGAGTCAGTATGAAATACATCGGTGATTTTGACATGGAAGAACCAGAATATTGTACTTCATTATTTGGCTTTGGAGAAGTGGAGGACTATTGTTTACTAATTGTAGAAGGCCCTCCTCCCAATTGTGATCTTCCTTTCAATCTGGACACGCTGAGTTCCTCTTTTGCCAATGTTACTTTAAACTGGGAAGATCCAACGGAGGATCATGAAAACCACAATCTACGTTATCGAAAGTCTGGTACCTTTAATTGGACACAGATAAACGGTATAGATCCGCCTTTTGAACTTAGCAATTTAGAACTCTGTACCAATTATGAATCGCAGGTTTCTGCCAATTGTGTGGGTATGGGCACTTCTGGCTTTACCAATATTTTCGTTTTTAGTACTGATTGTATTATTAATAGCCAAAACCTTCTTTCAACAGCCATAAAGATCGGCCTCTATCCTAATCCAGCAGATCAATTTTTGGTTGTAGATTTTGAAATTCCAATTGCTTCCAATATCAAACTAAGTTTGATATCCGTAGATGGAAAGCAGCAATTATTACAGGATGGGTATTTTGCGGAAGCAGGCGAGCATCAATTGGTCTTGGACGAACTGAGCCAATTCCCCGCAGGTTTGTATTGGTTGGTATTTGAAACAGAGGAGGACAGCGTTTTTGAAAAAATAGTGTTAGTGAGATAGGGATTTCTAATCCGCGGAGTTCTTCTATTCCCCCTTAACTTCATCCTGTAGCAAATGCCCTTCTAAGAATTTCTGTACATCCTCAACGCTACTGTCCGCATCAAATGTTATTGGTTTCTCAAAAGTGATAGAAAGCGGAACTCCCTTTTTACGGTAACGTAACCCTCTTTTATCAAATGCTTTATTGAAACCTTCTATCCGAACCGGAACAACGATGGGTGCCAATGCTTTTATCATACCTGCTGGCCCTTTTCTAATAGGCGCATTTGGCACGGTAGTCCCCTGAGGAAAAGTAATAACCCAACCAAAAGACAGTGCTTTTTTAATTTTAGCAGGGGCGCTAATGTCAGCTCCTCGCCGAGCCGCTTCTCCCTTATGTCGCCATGATCTTCGAACCGTAACTGCCCCAGCATATGAAAACAATCGAGGAAGCCAGCCGCTGTCCTTCATCGTTTCTTCAGCAGCGATATAGTAAGAATTCACTCTAGGCAACAATAAGTACACGGGGATGCTAATTTGCTTTAAGCCCCACTTCACGCTACTAAAAACATGATAGAGTGCAATGACATCTGCAAAATAAGTTTGGTGGTTGGAAACGAAGAGGACATTCGTTTTGGGTAAATCCAAAAGGTATTCTGCACCTACCACATTGGTTTTGTTGACGATATTCAAGCGACGGTAAGTAGCCATCCCTAATAAGCTGGTCAACACCCGCTTTAATAACAAGACATTTCCGAAAGGATCTCGAAAGGCCATTTGCAATTTTCGCTTTTTCCTGATTATGATATTAGGCTCGCTAGCTATCGTCTTATTTTTTCGATTCATAATAGGATTCCTCTAAGTAACAACGAAAATTAATGAAGCCATTTTCTTCTTATCAGCGGACTTCACTTTGGCGAAGGTAGTCAGCCCGAACTAGAAAATGAAATACAAATTTAGGCTTTACCAATTAAACAGTGAAACAGCGAATATTCACTTGTCGGCCTCCTTTCAGATCTGCGATTTTTACAGTAAGCTAGTTTCTAATTCATTAGAGTATTTTCTATCTTTACCCTTAATGATACCTATTTAGAGGTTATTCGGTTTAGGTCTTCGGTTTCCGGCCGACCGTACCATTCTATTTGGAATAAACTCTATTAAGTATTACACAAAAAATAACTCGCCTGACCGGAACGGGCTTGGTTAGAACAGTCATTTATCTGCCGAAAATCAAAACCATACAATATGAAATGTACTTTACCTACTTATTTTACCTTTTTACTGCTTTTACTTATACCTGTTTTATCACAGGCTCAGGTAGATGAAGAATCAAGAGATATACGCTATTGCCATCATGGCGTTGTAGACCATGACCACTTAAAGGAACAGAATGCTGGCGCTACCGCAAACCTTAGAGCTTCCAATGGCCGATCAGACACTTTTGACGTAGTACATACCAATATCCAGTTGGAAGTTATTGATTTTGCAGGCAGAAAGATCAAAGGGTTTTGTGAAGTGGAGTTTTCTCCAATCGTAGAAGATATCATGGTGTTCACTCTAGATCTGGATTCTCTCGGTGTAGATTCCGTGTTATTCAACGGAATGCCAACTACTTTCGAATACGATACAAAAACCTTTTTGAACATAGATTTACCGCAAGCAGTTTCCACTTCGGATACGGCATCTGTACGAGTTTACTATGGCGGTACACCAACTCCCGATCCAGGAACCTTTGGTGGATTCCGTTTTACAGGAGGCATTGCCTATAATTTGGGAATCGGACTTTCCTCCAGTCCATACAATTTTGGACGAAGCTGGTATCCTTGTTTTGATAACTTTGTAGAACGATCTACCTACGAATTTCACCTCATAACCGCTGACAATAGAAAAGGATATGCCATCGGAACTTTCCTTGGCGAAATGCCTCTGGGAGGAGATACCATTATGCGTAGTTTTGAAATGATGCAGCCAGTCCCCAGTTATTTGGTTGGTGTAGCTGTGTCTGACTATGAAGAGAATACGGTGATTTATGAAGCAATTTCAGGAGACATTCCAATTCAATTGGTCGGTAGAATCAATACCTTGAATACGATGATTAACACCTTTGCTGATTTGGGAGCTGCCGTAGATGCGCTGGAATCCTGGTATGGTCCTTATCAATGGGAAAAAGTAGGATTTATAATTACTCCAGTTGGAGCGATGGAACATCCTACTTTGATCGCCTATCCTGAGTTTGTTGGCTTAGGAAATAACAATGACGGACACAAAAGATTGATGGCTCACGAACTAGCACATTGTTGGTGGGGAGACATTGTAACCTTAAGTACACCTGCTGATATGTGGTTCAAGGAAGGGAATGCCGAATACGGTTCTCATCTTTTTATTGAATACTTACAAGGTCAGGATGCATTTATCAATCGAGTGAAAGCAAACTGGAGCCTGGTCATGAATTCGGCCCACCTCGACGATGGAGATTATTTGCCTCTTTCCGGACTTCCTTTTGAAAATACTTATGGAACGCATACTTACAACAAAGGAGCTTCTATGATTCATAATCTAAGGGCATATCTTGGAGATGATCTTTTTAGTAGTAGTATGACTGACATTTTAAATCACTTTAGATATCAGTCCATAAATGCCATTCAATTCAGAGATCGACTTACAGAAACTTCTGGTATTGATATGACTTCCTACTTTGAAGACTTCATTTTCACGCCTGGTTTTGCTGGTTTTGAAATAAATGAAATGGACATCACTCCTAATATGAATAGTACAGTGATAATTGAACAAAAGCTTCGAAAGAAAAATCAGTTGCATACCAATACTCCAATAGAAATTACCTTCTTAGCTGCTGATGGTTCCAGGCATACAGAACAGGTTATGGTTTCTGACCAACTTACTGAAGTTGAGGTTACGGTTCCTTTTGAGCCAGTTACGGCTTGGTTAAATGGCAATCATAAATTGAACATCGCTAACTTCGGAGCCGAGTATACTTTTACAGAAACCGGAGCTGAGCAATTTGATTATACTAACCTTACCGTTAACGTTACTGAGTTGGACGGTGGTGATGCTTTCATACGAGTAGAACATGCCTGGATTGCACCAGATGAACCTATGAATGCTCCTGCAGGTTCACGAATTTCTAATTCACATTACTGGAAAATTGATGGCCTACTACCTAGTACTTTTGATGGAGCTGCCAACTTTGAATACCGAGGTAATCAAGGAGTTAGGCTGGATGCTGATTTAACGGAGTTCACGGAGGATAGCCTCGTATTGGTTTACCGTGCTAGCGCTACGGAGGATTGGGCTCTCTATGAACCTGTTGTAAAAGTTGGTGGTTCTCCTTCTGATGGCCAAGGACTTATTCAAGCCAGAAACTTGCAACTAGGTGAGTATGCTTTCGCAAACGGTGAATTTCCTTTGATGGTCAATAATAAGGAGCCTGAAGTATTAAGTCAGCTAGAAGTATTTCCTAATCCAGGAAAAGGCTTATGTTACTTGACGGGACAACTAATGGATAAACGAGAATTAAACTGCTCTGTATTTGATGTCAAAGGTCAGTTAATGCAGAAAATAGATTTAGGGAGCTTTTCTGGTGAGTGGAATGCGGAAGTTGATTTGAGGGGATTGGCAAAAGGAAGTTATCTGTTGAAGATTGAAGATGGGGCGGGTGTTTTAATGGCTACTGAGAAGGTGGTTAAGCAATAGAGCTAAACGACCTTTTTCTTTGTGAAAATTGCTCCGAGTTGTAACTCGGGGCAATTTTTTTTTTGCGAGCCCCGGACGTCTTTTTGCGAGCCCCGGGCTGCGGCCCGGGGTGAATGTAGGGTCGACTCCTCCGGAGTCTAAGCTATTGTCCATCTTTTCTTTTATGATTATTCCTACTTTCCACTTGGTCTTACTTTAGCGTCATTTATCTCCTTTCATTTAAAACAAATATACCTTGTTAAAATGCTTTCTTTAATAATTTGAATATTTGTATTGGTCACGACATTCCTTCCTGTCATCACTTTCCCTAAATACACATTACCATAAAGCATTACATGTCAACTAATTACCACTGAAAGGCATGGTTTTAGCCTCTCCACAGCTGTATATTATTGCCTTAACAAAAGTTTATACAATGAAGAACATATTAAATACAGCGGTGGCTATAGCACTTTTACTACTTACCTCTTGTCAAAAAGATGATGGAGGAAGTGACTCTTCCAACTTAGATGACAATCTAACTGTTGCCATAGAATCTGCAGCAGGAGGTGAAGGTTTGGCGAAATTCCAATTACCGAAAAGCGATGAGTTTGATAAAATCCCGCAGGATCCTAAGAACCCTTTGACTAATGCGAAGGTCGCTCTAGGGAAATTACTGTATCACGAAACCGCTTTGGCAGTGGCTCCTATGCAGGAAATAGGAAGAGGAAGATACTCTTGTGCCTCTTGTCACTTTGCAAGTGCTGGTTTTCAAGCCGGACGATTTCAAGGAATCTCTGAAGGAGGTGTTGGCTTTGGGATAAATGGAGAAGGAAGAGAACGTAACAACTTGTACACGGAAGAAAATCTGGATGTTCAAGCCATCAAGACACCTACCATACTTAATGGAGCTTATCAAAAAGTAATGTTATGGAATGGACAGTTTGGCGCAACAGGGATGAACGAGGGAACTGAAAGTTCCTGGGTATATAACACTCCTATTGCAACTAACGAATTGGGATATGAAGGAATAGAAACACAAGCCATAGCTGGCCTAAAAGTTCATCGAATGGGTATTGATATGGATGTGTTAACACCACTAGGTTACAAAGAACAATTCGATGCGGTATTTGATGACATCCCTGAGGAAGGCAGATACAATCTTGAAACGGCGGGTTTGGCTATAGCCGCATATGAACGAACGGTACTGGCTAACAGAGCTCCTTTCCAAAAATGGTTAGGTGGTGATAAAGCAGCCATGTCAGCGCAAGAGAAAAGAGGTGCTTTAGTTTTCTTTGATAAAGGAAATTGTGCTTCTTGCCACGGTGGGCCTTCTTTGGCTAACATGGAATTTCACGCCATCGGTTTGAATGACTTATTTGAATGTCCAGAGGAAGTTTTTAAAACCAATCCTTTAAATACAGAAATAAAAGGGCGAGGAGGTTTTACCGGCAATCCAGCGGATGACTACAAATTCAAAGTGCCTACCATTTACAACTTGGCAGACTCTCCTTTCTATGGTCATGGCTCTAGTTTTAGAAGTTTGAAGGCCGTATTGGAATACAAAAATGCTGGACTTGCGCAAAACGATGCCGTTCCTGGATCTCAGTTGGCAGAGGAGTTTAAACCTCTTGGCCTGTCTTCTGAGGAGGTTAGTGATTTAGAGACTTTTATCAGTACGTCATTGAGAGATGATGAATTGATGCGTTACCAACCCACATCAGTTTTGAGTGGAAATTGCATTCCAGTAAGCGACCCTTTGGCGGCTCAGGAGTTGGGTTGTAATTAAAGTTTTGCCTTTTAGGTTTAGAGTTCTATAAAAAACAGGAGTTATGCGAATTGCATGACTCCTGTTTTTTTTATTAGAAGAAACTTAATAAACAATAATCCGCTCTGTCCAAAGCGCATTATCCAACGCGATCGTTACCATATACATACCTGCGGCAACACCTGTTATATCAATCGTTTTCTGATAAGCACCTGTCCCAAAATGCTCTCCAGCTGAGTAGATTTGCTGACCATTCATATTCACAATTCTCAAATTCAATTGGCCATCCGAATGAGCAAAAAGAGACAATTCCATTCTGCCCGTAGTCGGATTTGGCGAAAGCTTTATATCATAATCTGCTAATAAATCATCCGCATTCGTTAGGCAACTTACATTCGGATTGTAAGGGGCTGTTTGTGTAAAACTATTACTACAACCTGTGACTAAATCAGTAAGCACCAAGGTATATTCTCCGGTGACTTCAATGCAATATTCAATGTCGTTTTCGCCTACTAAAATATTTCCATCCTGATACCATTGTAATTCATAAGCTGCTGGCAAATCATTTAAATCAAACAATGTAAGTAAATTGTTATCATTTACATAAGCTGGTAAATCTGGAGCAGCGGTAAGTACGAGTTCTATTTCTTCCGAAGTAGCAACGCAGCCATCAAGACTAGTATATTCAACATAATAAGAACCTGCATCTAACACTTCCAGATTATTTTCAGTCGCTCCTGTGATTGGCAACCCATCCTGATACCATTGATTATTAGTTGCATAAGATGAGCTGATTGTCATTGTCTCTCCGGCGCAAATAATGAAGCTGGGCACAGAGCCTGTAATAACCGGAGCAGATGGTTGCTCAAAAATAGTTACGGTATCTGTGGAAGTCACAGTAGTCGTCAGATGAAGTATCGTCAGTTCTACAGTAAGGTCACCAATCGTAATCAGACCATTGGAAAACTTATCAAAAGTAATGATCCCACAAACATCGTCTCCGGAAATATCGTCATCAATCACCTCCATATAGTATTCTCCATCTGTTAATTCATAGAAGCCATTATGGGTGATTGGCGGGAAAGTATTTTCGTAATCTGCCGTTGTAAATAGATTTGTTCCATTTGGGTTATTCACAGTGATGGACATATCTGGAGCATTCCCAAAAATGTCATCACAGCTGGCATCAACAACGGTTACAGCAGATAAAAAATACCCAGAAGTATCGACCGTTGCTTCATAGCTCACTACATATTCACCTGGCTCATCGTAAAGTACCGGTGAAGGGTTCTCTTCTGTTGAAGTAGTTCCATTTCCAAAATCCCAAGCGTATATAAACCCGGCTGCTCCATTTGAATTTATATTGTTAGAAAACTCAACAGTGGAACTACCACAACCTATATTATTGGTCATGGAAAAGCCGTCGGTATTACTTACTGCTGGGTTAATGACCATAGAAACAGAGAAGGAAGTATTTTGTGTTAAACCAAAAATTACGGCATCTATTTTCACCTGTATATTAAAAGTGTCCGCTACCTGAGGAATACCGCAAAGGCGAATACAGCCATCTGTTTCGTCGGAGGTATCAAAAACCGTCTGACTGGCCTCCCATTGTATTCCTGGTGGAAGGTTTACTAAAGAAGTAATGGTGATTTCGCTAATGGTTAGACCAGCTGGCGTGCTGGGATCATTGGCATTAACGGGGGTAGTTGTTTTCGGCAATCGAAAGCTCATATCCTCCGCATAGTAGATCCCTGCTTCTCCGTCAGGAATGGAAGACAACCAAATGGTGTCCTCACTTAGAGGAGGAAGGTTGATTGTGCAACCAGGACATTGAGCAGAAAGAGAGAAAAAAGAGCATAGGGTAAGCGCCACTAACAACGGGAGTTGGAAATGTTTTTTCATTGGAAAAAATTTATTTTATGTTAGAATTATTGGCGGGTGTTCTGATCATAAACACGAGTCACTTCATAGGTGACATAAAGTGACTCGTGTTTCTATCGAACTTATCTTTGTATAATCATTTTCTGACTGAGCATGCTTTTCCCATCAGAAAAATTGAAGAAGTAAATGCCTTCAGCGAGGTGACTTCCGTCAAAAGGTATGACGTTTTCTCCAAAACCAAGAGAAATGGATTCAGAGTGTACCCGTTCTCCTAACATCGTGTACACTTCCAGTGTCAATTCTTCATTGACCATTTCAGAAGTGATGGAAATAGTAGTTCCGTAAGAAAATGGATTAGGAGCCGTTTCGATCCTTACCTGCTCATTAAGTGGTTCTTCTGTTGAAACTACAAGACAAGTCCCTGAATTTTCTTCTTCCAAAGTCAGTGAATATGGGGGCAAACCTAATGCAGCGAATAGAGTTACAAATGGAATGTTATTGAAAAGTTGTCCTTCAATATTACCATTTAAAGTTAGGGCGTATTCCCCTGGAGCATTCGTGTCAGCAGCAATTCCATAAATGGTTGCACAGGCCAATTCATCATCTGGCGTAAACATACAAGACGGTGGGTTACAGGACAACGCCAAACCATCAGGTAAGCCATCAACAGAAGTAACATTGATACTGACAATAGAATCGGTCAAACCAGAAAAGGTAACTGTTTGTGGAATGACAAAAGTCAAGGGGAAGTTATACGCCTGATTAATGCAAGCGCTTTCGTCAATCCCGGCAGGATAAACACCAAAAGTGGAATCAGCATAAAGCTGATCTGGTTCGCAAAGCTGAGCGGACAAAAAAGAGATAGAAAATAAAGCTACTAGGGAGCTAAGTAAATAACGGTTCATAATTTAGATTTTGTTAAAACGGATATTAGAGTTTATTCTAAAATAATTGTTAGGTTTTCATAAGAATTAGCTTCGAGAAGTATGCTTCATATTCCTCATGCGAAGTTAACCTTTTTTAGTCTTTTGAAGGATTTGTTTTTATAGTTCTTTTGTCAAAATCAGGCTTTTTTCAATCATTTAAATAACGAAGCCGAGTAGTAATGTGTCTACTCCGAGACATAAGAACGGCAACAGAACGACCCCTTTTTCGGCGATATTGCAGTGTTTTCGGGGAGAATAGCATTAAAGTTTTTAACATTTGAATTGATTTTACACTAAAAACAGTCCTCCGAATCATTTCCTTACCTTTGTTCTGGCAATAATATTTTTTTTGATCGCGTTTGCTCATTGATTGGAAATTGAAAATGAAAAATTGAAAATTAGCAACCGTACCAATTCGTGGAGGTAACCACTACGGCGCTACGTTTGCTTCTCGCTTCGCTTGAAGATTTTTCACCGTAACGGCGCAAAGAGTGCAAAAAGGCGCAACGATTTTTTTTTCGAACCAAGAATACTAATTAACTATTTCACCATTTAACCAATTCCAAGAGCACCCAATTAACGAATAAATAAATTCACCGATTAACAAAAATCAATACACTACCAAAGATGAAGAAACTTCTAACTTACCTTTACCTTTCTTTTCTATCTCTACCCTTTTTAACAGCTCAACAAGGAACCTTGACCGGCCTGGTCCTCGATACCGAAACGGGCGAAGTGCTCATCGCAGCCACTATAAGATCCGGGGATATTGGAACCGTCACAACCATCGAAGGCCGATACGAATTACAGTTGCCTCCCGGGGAGCAGCCTATTGAAATCAGCTATGTTGGTTTTGAAACGCAGCGTTTGTTGGTTACTATTGTTGCTGGGGAAACGAAGGACTTGGACGTGAAAATGGGAGCCGCGGCTACCCTACTCCAAACGGCTACGGTGTCTAGTAGTAAATTTGCAAAACCGCTTGGGGAAGTGACCGTTTCCCTAGAGATTTTAAAAGCTGATTTAATTAATAACACGAATGCTACAAATATAACTCAGCCATTACAAAAAATTTCCGGAGTGACCATTATTAACGGACAGGCGAATATCCGAGGTGGATCTGGTTGGTCATACGGAGCAGGCAGTAGGGTTTTATTATTGATTGATGATATTCCGGCCTTACAGGCTGATGCGGGTTTTCCAAATTGGGTGGATGTTCCTGTAGAAAACATTGCTCAAGTAGAAATTGTAAAGGGCGCTGCTTCTGCACTTTATGGTTCCTCTGCGATGAATGGAATCATTAATATCAAGACAGCTTATGCCACTTCTGAACCTTATACTCGCATTTCTACTTTTTACAAACATTATGATTCTCCTAAGGACGAATCGTTAAAGTGGTGGGGAAAAGAACTGACGCTTTATGAACGGAATGAGGACAATATGGTTATTGATTCTACGAAATTCACTCCTTCTGTTTTTGGAGGTCAAAAGGGATACAATCGTCCTGGGCAGTTGGGTTTAAGCGTTGCTCATCGTCAAAAGCTTGGAAAGACGGATTTGATACTGGGTGCATATAGCTTGTTAAGTGAAAGTTACCGTCAGGCAAACTATAGTAATTACGCTCGTTTTAATGCAGGTATAAAACATAGAATTTCTGATAAATTATCGGTCGGTTTTAATAGTAATTTCAATAGAGGAAAGGGTCGCTCTACTTTTTATTGGCAACGACAGCCAGATGAAGTTGACAACCCTGGAAGTTACTTGCCTGATGTTACTGCGCTTTCTAATAGTAACCGTTTCCGCTACACCATTGATCCATACTTAAACTATTTCGACAATTCTGGAAATCAGCATAAAGTGCTGACTCGCTTTTATGGAATTAGCAATAAGAACGATAATAATCAAGGAAATACATCTCAACTCTATTATACAGAATATCAATTTTTGAAAAGCTGGGAAAAGTACGATTTGAATCTTACCACTGGAGTTGTAGGTACCTGGACCAACGTAGACGCAGAGCTGTATAATGGTATTTACAAAGCGGCCAACTATGCTGCCTTTTTACAAGTGGATAAAAAGATTCAGGATAAACTAAATCTATCTTTTGGGGCGAGGTATGAGCAAAACAAATTGACAAATCCAGATTACCTAAATGCAGATACCATTGTATTTAAGGCCGGAACTGATAAAGACGCCCGTCCTGTTTTCAGAGCAGGTGCTAATTATCAAGTAGCAAAATATACTTTTCTTCGTACTTCTTGGGGGCAAGGCTATCGCTTCCCTGTTCTGGCTGAAAAATACATTATGACCAACGCTGGTGGTGTTACTGTAATTCCAAATCCAGAATTAAATCCAGAAACAGGATGGAGTGCCGAAATTGGTATCAAGCAGGGTTTTAAAATTGGAGGATTCAACGGTTACATTGATGCCGCTCTTTTCCGAAGTGATTATAAAAACATGATGGAATTTACGGTCACCCAAGATGATCAAATTTTTAATAACCTCATCGCTTTTCAATCGAAAAATATTGGAAACACCTCCATTAAAGGAGTTGATTTTAGTTTGGCAGGACAAGGAAAAACAGGCGATTGGACAACAAGTGTCTTGGCAGGTTACACCTATATCAAACCACAATACACGAATTTTGATTCTATAAAAATCATTCAACCTCCCGTTACGACATCCGATAAAAACGTTCTAAAATACCGTTCTCGTCATTCCGTAAAGTTTGACATTGAAACCAAATATAAAATGTTTAGTCTAGGCTTTTCCACTATCTACAACAGTAAAATTGAAGCGATGGATCCTGTTATTGGAGCGATCAATAGAATTAAGGAATACCTTGATGAGAATCAGCAAAAGGGTTCTACTAAAATGGATATTCGTTTCGCCATTCAGCCAACAAAGAAGATTAAAGTGTCCCTATTGGGGGAGAATATTTTGAATCGGGAGTATGTTAGTAGGCCTGGTTTGTTGGATGCGCCAAGGAGTTATACGGTGCGATTCGATTATACGCTATAGCCTTGGGAGCGATTTTTCCTAGATCGGTAATATGCGTTTTTAATCACGCAGAGGCAGCGATCGTATGAACGTAAACCTGTTGTTTTGAGATGCGATGATTAGTGGTGACGTTTAGTAAACTTTAAAAGTTTACTAAACGTTTATCGCGGGACCTAGTGTGTTTTACCTTAGCTCTATGGCCTTTGTGCTCTCTATGTGATTCTATCCGAATCAAGTGTAACTCTATTGTTACATAAGGTGATTTCTTTACTCACATAGAGGCCACTGAGGTAACGTGCTCTTGCTTCTTGCTCTTTATTGTGAAAACCTGAGAACAATCCTCCTGTTGTCCCGAGCGAGTGCAGCGAATCGAGGGATCCGAAGTACCAATCCCGATTGTATTTCGAGCGAGGTAAGGGTCGAGAAATCTAGCTCCATAAGAAACACTAACTACTCTTCTTCGCCACCAAAATCAAACGATCTGCACTATCTTTCCTAAAGGCTTTAAGGTCGTAATTTCCATAAGTAGCTGTAATCTCAAGTCCTGCTTTCTTGAAGAGCTTTTGTAAATCCGCTTTCGTGAAACCTCGAACTCTTTCCTCAAAAGCATACTTTTTTCCTTTGTCTGTAAAGCGGATTCGTTTCACGATGTATCCGTCTTTTACCAATCTAGTAATTTTGAACGTAATGCCATCTATGGTTTTTTGTTCTCTTTTTTTCATGTTCGCAATGGCTTTATGAACATTGAGGAAGTCCATAACAAAGAGGCCACCTTTACGTAATCCTTTTGTTACATTTTCCAAGGTTCTCAAGTGGTCTTCATCGTTTTCAAAGTAGCCAAAGCTGGTAAAGGCATTAATAATAAGATCGAAGTACTTGGCTTTGTAGACTTCCCGCATATCGTGGGTATCGAATTTCAGCTTTTCTGTTTCTGACTTTTTTGCATGTTTAATGCTTTGGCCAGATAGATCGACGCCGATGACGTTGAAGCCTTTTTTAGCGAGATAGATGGAGTGTCGTCCTTTGCCACAGGCTAGGTCTAAGAGGCGAGCACTCTTTTTGGGCTTTAGGTTAACTATTAGATTGTCGAGGAAACGCTGGGCTTCTGAGTCGTCCCGGTTTTTATAGAGGGTGTGATAATAAGAGGTGTCAAACCAAGAGGCGTACCATTTTTTTTGTGTCATTTTGTATTATAATTTATGAGAGGGCAAATGTATCAAAATTTCGATGGATTTCATCCATCGCTTTTTTACGCCGTCCTTGCAGGACTGTATGGTGTTTAAAAATTATTGTATTTTTGATTCTTGACGCTTTCGCTAAAATTAGGCGAAAAGAATAGACTCTAGCATTCAATCACTCCTCAATCTAATTCAGATGAAAAACATTCACCTCTTGTCTCTTGCTGCACTCTTGCTTATCCTTTCTTGTCATACGACTAAACCGGCTGGTTCTCTGACTGCTGATAATTTGACGGACGACCATTTGATTACTTTCTCTTTTCTTCAGATGAATGACGTTTATGAAATTGCTCCGCTGGAAGGTGGAAAAACGGGCGGTATGGCGCGGGTGGCTACTTTGCGGAAACAGTTGATGGAGAAAAATAAAAACTTGTTGACGGTGCATGCTGGAGATTTTCTAAACCCTTCTCTGATTGGGACGGTGAAAGTAGATGGCAAACGTATCAATGGAAAGCACATGGTGGAGGTGATGAACCTTGCGGGGGTAGATCTTGCGACTTTTGGGAATCATGAGTTTGACATAAAGGAAATCGAGCTACAGGATCGCTTAAATGAATCTGAATTTGAATGGACGACTTGTAATACTTATCAGGTTTGTGGTGATCGGACTTATCCTTTTTATAAAGAGAAGAAGGGACGTAAGGAGTTTGTTATAGAATCATATGTCTGGGAAATCAGTGATGCAGATGGTACTAAAATAAAGGTTGGTATTTTTGGGGTAACACTACCTGTAAATCAGAAAGACTATGTCCACTATGATGATTTTTATACTTCCGCAAAAGAAACAGTGGCTGACTTGAAGACCTCGACTGATTTGGTTATTGGTTTGACACATTTGGAACTTAACCAGGATAAGGAGCTGGCTCGACAGTTGGAAGGCGTTCCTCTATTCATGGGCGGACATAATCATGACAACATGAGGCACAAGGTTAATAACACGGTAATTACAAAAGCTGATGCCAATGTTAAAACAGTCTATTTTCATACTTTAACGTATAACACTCAAAGTAAAAAAACCACCTTAATTTCTGAATTAATAAAGATAAATGAATCTTTGGATTTCGATCCAATAGTTCAAAAATCAGTAGAGAAATGGAATGGCATTCTCCTTGAAAATATTAAATCTATTATTTCAGATCCGGAACGTGTAATCTATGTTACAGATGTACCATTGGACGGTAGAGAAAGTAGTATGAGAAATGGCCAAACCAATTTGGGAGCGGTTATCACTAAGGCCTTTTACCTGGCTGCAAAGAACCCGATAGATGCTGCGATTATGAATAGCGGCTCTGTCCGAATTGACGATCAGCTGCAAGGACAGGTAACGGTTTTAGATATTTTTAGAGCCTTGCCATATGGTGGTCAAGTGGTTGAAGTGGAGATGACCGGGACTCTGCTCAAAAAGTTATTAGATACAGATAAAGTAGGAAGAGGTGCTTACTTACAACGTCATAAAATAGAGGGAGATTCCAAAACCGGATGGCTCGTCAAAGGTAACCCATTGGATGTCAATCGGAACTACAACATTGCGATGAATGACTTCATGTTGGCTGGATATGACTTTGATTTTTTTACAAAGGAAAACCTAGGTATTCTGAATGTAACTTATGGTAATCCTGATGATTTGACCGATTTCAGGAAGGATTTGCGCCTGGCTACTGCCAAGTATTTAGAGAATATTCGGTGATTGAAAATGAAAATGAATAGCGTGATATGGTTTTTTCATGGAAACAACTCCTCTAATATCGTCAAGCGTAATGCAAACACAACAGACTGATAATCAATAAGATAATACTCCTAAGAATAAGTATTACTCTAAGAATCCCCCTTCACAAGAGAGTCTTAACAAATTCTTAATTGCCTGTTAATATTGACTTCGCTCCGGCCCGATTATCATATTTTTTACTATATTTGACAGCGCTTTGAGAAATTAAGCGCCATCCGGGAGAGCCCAATAGGCAATCTTACTAAAGAAAGATAATAGACTATGATATCCTAAACAAGACAAAAACATTAGGATAACCATAAAAAAAACAGACACGTGATTAATAAGATAGAAGACCTTTCACACTTGTGGAAGTTTACCATACTTTTGGCTTTAGGATTATTTATGGCCATATCCATAGATCAAATTTCGCAACTTACCTTAGCCAACACACAGGCTAAAATTGCGCTACCGGAAGCTCCTCCTCCACCCGCTCCTACCTATAAGTTTGGTTTTATGATTGATAGCTTTACCATGATCAATGATACCATTCAGTCCAACCAATTTTTGTCGGATATTTTGATGCCGCACAAAGTTGACCTAGCTGCTATAGATCGGATTGCCAGAAATGCTGCGGAGGTTTTTGATGTACGCTCACTCCGTTCCAACAAACCTTTTACAATTCTAAATAGCGATACCAGCACCATGGCTGATTATTTTATATATCAACCAAATGCATATCGATATGTGGTTTATGATTTAAAAAAGGAACAGACGGAAGTAATAGAACATAAGGTAGAAAAAAGAGAAATTTCCTCAGCTGGTATTGTAGAGTCTTCACTTTGGAATGCAATGGTTGACAATGGAATGAGTTATGAATTAACTTCTCGAATGGAGGACGCATTGGCTTGGTCTGTTGACTTTCACCACATTCAAAAAGGAGATCGTTTTAAGTTGGTTTACGAACAAGACATTATTGATGGAAAGGTGGTTGGTATTGGCGATGTGAAAGCAGCTTACTACTCTACTTCGGGAAATGATTATTATGCTATCTATTTTGAGAACGAAACGCACCGAGGTTATTATGATCTCGAAGGCAGAACAATGGAAGGTGCCTTTTTGAAAGCTCCGGTTAAATACTCTCGTATTTCTTCCCGTTATGGTCGACGATATCATCCGGTATTAAAACGAACAAAGGCACACCTCGGAACGGATTATGCTGCACCACGTGGTACTCCAATTTTTACTGTGGCAGATGGCATCGTTGTTAAAAGGTCCCGGTCACGTGGCAATGGAAATTATGTAAAAATCAAACACGACAAGGTTTACCAAACACAATACTTACATATGTCTCGTTTTCAAAAAGGAGTAACAGTTGGTACCCATGTAAAACAGGGACAGACCATAGGTTATGTCGGTTCTACTGGATTGGCAACTGGCCCTCATGTTTGTTTCCGATTCTGGAAAAACGGTAAGCAGGTGAATCATCTGAGAGAGAACTTACCCCCACCTGAGCCGATGGCAAAAGAAGACCTGCCTAAGTTTTTTGGAATAAAGAATCTATATAAAGCTATGTTAGACGAGGTACCTTTCACGGATGCGAAAAAAGCCATCATAGCTGGCATTGTTAAAATGGATACGACAGGATTGAAAAAACGGAATCCTTAATAGTAATTGGATATTAACTGAAATTGTCATTAAAAAGGCCGATCTAAATAAAATTTAGATCGGCCTTTTTAATTGATGCAAACGCTATCCATTTTAGCTTCAGAACTCGCTAATTGGTCTTCTCCAATGTAAAACCAAAAGTACTTCCCTCCCCTTCTTCACTGCGTACATTAATGGTTTGCTGATGAGCCTCCATAATGTGCTTCACTATAGAAAGTCCCAATCCGGAGCCATCAATTGCGCGAGAGCGACTTTTATCTGCTCGGTAAAAGCGATCGAAAACGTGTTTCAAATCCTTTTGCTTAATTCCGATTCCATTATCTGCCACTTCTATAAGAATATAGGTTTCCATGTTGTAGCAACCTATTTTGGTGTGTCCGTTTCCCTTACCGTATTTGATAGAATTTCCAATAAGATTTATAAGTACCTGCCGAATATTTTCGCGGTCACCTCTGACTTGAAAAGCAACATCTGCCCCTGATTTTAAACCGACTTCAATCTTTCGTTCTTCGGCAAGCATTTGGTTGTCTTCTATGGATTCTTCAATCAGTTTTCGAATATCAAAGGTTGTGATATCTAACATTATTTTTCCGTATTCCAATTGTGAAATTACATCCAGATCATCCACGATTGTCTGCAATCTTTTAACGTTGATTAGTGCACGTTTGACATAGTCTTTATTGACATTCTCATCATACAAAGCTCCTTCAATCAATGTAAACAAATAACCCTGCATATTGAAAATGGGAGTCTTTAACTCGTGTGATATGTTCCCAAGAAAATCTCTTCGGTATTCTTCCATGTTACGAAGGGATTCAATTTCTTCAGCTTGAGAAGCCGCCCATTCAGAAACATCTTTTTCCACGGTTCCCAAGATATCCGCATCTAGATTTATCATATCAATACTACTCTTCTTCTCACTCCCCTTTCGTTTAAAGCTGTGAATATTTTTATAGATCAGTTTCACCTTACGGTAAATATACTGACGCAAAACATTAATCATCAAATTATAAATAAACAGGAAAAAAGAGATGGAAATAATAGGCAGTACCCACCATTGAATACGTAATAATCCAAGGAGGTAAAATACACTAAATAACAATAGTATGACAATTGCCACAAAAGCGGCAATATAGGCAGCTAATTTCCTGGGGGAGGTATTTTTCAGCATAGAAATTCTTGACACAAACGGGGTTAGAATTCAAATTTATATCCGATTCCTTTAACGGTCCGGATATAATTATCTCCTAGTTTTTCTCTCAATTTTCTGATGTGAACATCAATGGTTCTATTTCCGACAATAACATCGGTACCCCAAACTTTATGAAAAATTTCATCTCTTGTAAAAACCTTTCCAGGGCGAGAGGCTAATAAACTGAGCAATTCAAATTCTTTTTTGGCCAACTCTATCGATTTTTCTCTAAGGTGTACCGAAAAATTTTCTTTATTAATAACCAAATCTCCTAACACCATTTCAAAGTCTTTAGATTCTTCCGTACGTTCGGTTCTGCGCAATAAAGCTTTGATTCGGCTCACCAGAACCCGAGGACGAATGGGCTTAGCAATAAAGTCATCTCCACCAGCTTCCAGAGCAGATATCTGAGTAAAATCTTCTCCTCTGGCTGTTAAAAAGGTAATCATCGTTTGATTGAACTCCTCTGATTTACGCAAAGACCTACAGACTTCTATGCCGTCCATTTCAGGCATCATGATGTCCAACAAAATAAGATTAGGTTTTTCTCTCGTTGCTATTTCAATCCCTTCCAAGCCATTACTTGCTGTAATAATAGAAAAGCCTTCTTTCTTTAAATTGTAACTAACGAAC
The DNA here is from genome assembly GCA_047626155.1 of Saprospiraceae bacterium. Lineage (GTDB taxonomy): Bacteria > Bacteroidota > Bacteroidia > Chitinophagales > Saprospiraceae > CALGLS01. The sequence continues at coordinate 55,165 of JBLHRR010000011.1, forward strand.
TCAAGAATGTCTTTTTCATCGTCAACGATCAAAATTTTTACGTCTTCGTTATTCATCTTTGTTGTTTATGAAACATTTGTACTACTCAAATAAATTAAAGGTATAAATTTAGACAGATAAATAAGTAATTGCGGATAAGGAACATTAATTTACTGTTAAGTAATCATTAAGGGAGTATCCGAAAAAAAACCTGCTTATTGCTTAGCTTCGGCTTCCAACTTACTAAGCTCTTCCATTATCTTAGAATAGATGCGAGATAACATTTTGGGTTGTTTGTCCATAATATCTACATTCTCAACAAACTCCTTTTCTGAACTGGAATGAATCTCATAAAATTGATCATAGAATGCCTTTTTGGTACTGTCTCTTTTCGTATGAGATACATCTTGCAGTGCCGATTCCAGCAGATGAGCATCCAACAACATATCCACCATCTTGTCTTCAGGAACAGTTAGGGATTGCTCTCCACTATCTGCACAGGACACACAACAAATCAGCAGACATAAAAGTAGACCAAATTGTCGAAACATGATTTAGGTATTATAGATATTGCTTTGGGTAGAAAAACGCAGTCACCTTTGTATTGGAAGGGTCTATCTTCGACCAGGACTCAGCAGAAGAACTAAGGCAGACAATAGAACAGGTGGGCATATTCGGAATGTATTCAGAAGCATAGCGATTAGCATAAGAGGTAAAGCCAGGATTATGTCCGAATAGAAAAACCGTATTCAAATCGTCGTTAATACTGGTTACGATTTCATGCAAGGTTTCGGGGTAAGCTTCGTAAATGTCTTGTTTCTTTTCGATGTTTGCCGGATCAATTCCTAGCGCTTCAGCGAAATGACCTGCAGTTGTAATTGCTCTGTTAGCAGGGCTGCTAATGAGTCGATCGGGTAGAATCCCTTTTCCTTTTATCAGATTGGCCATAAAAGGAGCATCACGTTTACCACGGCCGTTTAACGGTCGATCAAAGTCACGAAGCGTACCATCGCTCCAACTGGACTTCGCATGGCGAGTGAGGTAGATTATCTTCATTTATCCATTTGCCTTTTCATGGTCTGCCAAAAACTTTGCAAGACCAATATCTGTCAAAGGGTGATTCAATAAGCCCAAAATAGAACTAAGTGAGCAAGTAACTATATCAGCTCCGTGCTGCGCTGCCTCCACGATGTGCTTGGAGCTACGGATAGAAGCCGCTAAGATTTCAGTATCGTATTGTTGGATCGCATAGATTTCAGCGATCTGGTGAATCAGTTGAATTCCATCCCAAGTCGTATCGTCAATTCGTCCTAAAAATGGAGAGATGTAACTGGCTCCTGCTTTGGCAGCTAAAATAGCTTGTCCAGCAGAAAAAACCAAAGTACAATTGGTACGGATACCGTTGTCCGAAAACCAACGAATTGCTTTCACTCCGTCTTTAATTATTGGTACTTTGACTACAATATTTGGAGCCAAATCCGCCAATCTTTTTCCTTCCTCAACCATTCCTTTAAAGTCTGTAGCAATAACTTCAGCACTTACATCACCATCCACTAAATTAGCAATGTCAACATAATGTTGCAAACAAGCTTCTGTACCAATGATGCCTTCCTTTGCCATTAATGAAGGATTAGTTGTTACACCATCTAGGATACCTAAATCCTTAGCTTCTTTGATTTGGTCAATATTGGCTGTATCAATGAAAAACTTCATAATAGGTCGTTTTGTATGTTTGTATTAGTTGCTTCAACGAAGGAGAGAAAAAAGAAGGTGAGAGTACATATCGCACCGCTCAACTACCTACCCTTGCTGCGTTTCCGCCCTGGGGGATTTGGCAGGAGCTGGTCGTATGACCCTCACCAGCCGCAAATATAGGCCTTTAATTTCAAGAATGAAATTTCGAGGGTTTTATTTTAACTTTTTTTTTGGTGATCTAAATGAAGGGGTTAAAATGGAAAATTAAAAACTGGAAATTGGGGGAATAGCGAAATAAATAGGTAGCTTTTGGTTCTGAAGTTAGGAACATTAGGCTTTATTCCAAAATAGTTTGTATGTCCTCAAATCTATTACTTAGCCAAATAAAACAACCATAACCAAATCTGATATTTAGCGATGGTTGTTCATTTCTGTTCTTATGTTTGTAAACAACAAATAATAGCTCCCCTCCTATTCAGTCGCCTTAGGAATCACCTCCGTCTTCTCTCCAAAGTAATTAGCGAACTGTTGTAATTGTCCTGCCATTTCTTTATTCTGAGTAGCTCGAAAGTAGGTATCTGCCATGGCCCGTAGGTTCTGATAAAAGAAGCGATCCATTTCTACGACCTGCATTTCTTTAGTCCACAAATCTATTTTGAGGGTATCCATGGTGTCTTTATCAAACAAGGAAAGTAGCATTCCTTTGCATTCCTTCGCCTCCGTTCCTTCGGGGTTGTCTGTTGATATCCATTGTATAGATTCCGGGACGTTTTGATCATCCAATTTGATGTTGATTTTTATTTCTGATTTCTTTGACATGTTTTCTTAAGTTGTTTTGTAAAATATTCAGGTTTCGTTAGTAACTTTCTCAATCTAGTTCTTCAAAATTACCGGTTCGTCGGTTCTTCTTTACATTGTCCCAATCAAAATAGCGACCATTCATAACAACATATACCCCTGGAGGCAAAGTTTGTGCAAAAGCTAACGCCGACCCTAGATTAAAGAAACCATCCGACGAAGTACCAAAGGCGTAAGGAACCATAGCACCGGTCAGTATAATTGTTTTCTCCTCAAGATCCTTAGCGGCTGCAATTTTGGTGGCTGATTCTACCATTGTGTCTGTCCCGTGGGTAATCAAGAATTGTTTATGTTTTGACTTCCGGCAATTGTGAATCATAATCTCCCGATCTTCTTCTGTCATCTCCATACTATCAACCATCATCAAAGTTTTGACATCAATGTCAATTGTACAGCGTCCTCGCCCAAACATATCTTTGAGGTGACTGTCCTTAAAATATAATTGACCTGTGATGAAATTATACTCTTTATCAAAGGTCCCTCCTGTTACGAATACTTGTACCATTATTGTTAGATTCTTTTACTTTTGGTTTGTATACCAAATATTTTCGAAAATGTGTTGTTGTTAAAATTGCCAATATGCCATATCCCCTTGAGCTCAGGGTTGATCAGTTCTAATTAAAAATGGGTAGTTTTTTAAAATCAAAATTAAAATGTGAATCAAAACCAAAACCTTCTACCGTGAATCCCATGTAATAGGGCTTTTGATTTTGATTGAAGTTTTGATTAATAATTTTTCTTCAAAGTTCCCTAAAACAGAACTGATCAGCCTTGCCCTTGAGCCGTATGAGAGGATATGACATATTCATTGTGGCCAGTTTGTTATATTATTTACTCTACGTTAAACACAGACTCATCCATTTCCTCATTTACTTTTACCGATGCTGCTTTCAACTCCAGAGGCATTGGGATTCCTCCTCCGGATATTACCAACCTGTGAGGAAACATCACTCCTTTGATTTCTTTATAATCTCCAATTTCTACGGTTTGAACCATAGCCTGACCATCCACTTCTCGGCTGATGATGGATCTTACCTTTAACTTGGAAGTCGTATCGTAAAAGTCCGTTGTTTTAGAACCAGTGGCGCTTGTTATTTTTACTTTAAAGGCAGGTCGTCCTTCCACTTCTTCAATTCCACCAAGTTCAATTTTATAATCGGAACTACCTTCGTAAGTACGTTCTCGGAAAGGAACGGCTTTTTCCCGTAGGTCTTTCAAATCCGCTCCATCTGCCATTTTAGGTCCCGTCATTCCGCTGACCAATCCTTTGTCTCCGTTAAGAACTTCTGCATTTACAACAGTTCCGCCCATTAAAGTAAGCATGGCATATTGACCAGGCATTTTCTGATAAATTTCCATATCGATATTTTGCCCCATGATATTGCCTTTCATGACTGTAGCAATGGATTTCACGTTGTCCATAGCTGTTGCACCACCTATCGCTTTTAGATAATCGTCGATGATAGAAATGGCTGTGGTTCCTTCAGGAATGGTGACTTTAAGCATTTCGATTTTCTCGTAATTTTTATTGTAATACTGAACCGCACCGCTCTTTGCAAAACGCTTTAGTTTTGTAGCTACATCATCCTGATTACCAACCACTACGATGTGTGCATTTTCAGGTTTGATATACTTCTTAGCCATTGCCATAAGATCGTCAGAGGTCACTGCCGCTAATTTTTCTAGGTAAGTTGCGTAGTAGTCTTTTGGCAAATTATAACGAGCGGTATTCAAGGCAAAACGAGCAATGGTTTGTGGGCTTTCCAAAGATCGACCGAAAGAACCACCAAGTACATTCTTTACTTTCTGCAATTCCGCTTCGTCTACTTTTTCAGTTCGAATGGTATTCATTTCATTGAAAATTTCAACGATAGAACTGTCAGTTACTTCATTACGAACGGATGCTCCTGCGCTGAAGCTACCAACGTACCTGTCAGAAGACAAGTTAGAACGGGCTCCATAGGTATAGGCATTGGTTTCTCTCAGGTTTTGGTTCAACCTATTTCCAAAATAAACGCCAGCTCCTAACAACGTATTCATCACCGATGCTTTGATAACATCTGGAGTTCCTGGTTGTAAATCCACTGGATAGGTTACACTTATTACAGATTGAACTGCGCCTGACTTATTGATAAAATCAACTTCATTTCCTATAGGAGCCTTAGGCATTTCCGGGCTTGCACTCGTGAGCTTATCATCTGCTTTCCACTTAGAGAAATACTGTTTTGCCAATGGTTCTGCTTCTGCTTTTGTGATGTCACCAACTACGATCAAGTAGGCCGTATTCGGCTTAAACCATTTTTGGTAATAACTTTTAATACCTTCTAAAGTAATATTTTCTAATGTCGCCTCTGTCATGAATTCACCATAAGGATGATCTGCACCATAGACTACTCTATTGGCCAAATTCCGAGAAAGGGAAGAAGGATCGTCTTTATCCTGAGCCAATCCGGAAGCATATTGTTTTTTAATCTTATCAAATTCCGCTTCTGGGAAACTTGGATTGAGCAATACGTCGCTTATAATGGCCAACAATTCTTCGTTGTACTTCTTCAAAGCGGCACCAAACATACCATTTGGATTTGTGCTGAGGTTGGCACCAATGAAGTCAATACTTTCGTCAATTTCTGATTTTGATTTAGACGTAGTTCCTTTGTTAAGCATATCTCCTGCTATCTCAATCGTACCTGATTTATCTGTTTCCTTTAAGGCAGGAACATCTACAAATAGCTGATAAGAAACTCGTGGCAACTTGTGGTTTTCCACCAAGATCACCTTCAATCCATTCTCTAAAGTAAACTCCTCAGCAGCTCCCATTTGGATACGTGGCGCAGGGCCAGCAGGTGGAACTATTGAGCGGAAGGTTGGTGCTTTAGGTACTTCTACTTTTACATCCGGTACTTCTACGTTAGTCTCTGGAGCCTTTGTCATGGTTTCGCCTGTTTTAGGAGTACACTGAGCAAACAATATACTTACAAGAAAGGCGTATAAAAATATCTTTTTCATGTTTTTGATTTTCTAACTAATTAAAAAGGTAGCGCTTTACTGTTAATGAATTCTAAATTACAATTGGTAAACCCTTAAGGTTGAACTGGTTTTGGCAACCAAAACAAAGTAATTCTATTGTCATCAGCAAAGTATTGTTTAGCTACTCTTTGAATGTCTTCACGGGTAACCTTCATGTATCTATCAATTTCAGTATTAATCAGATCCGCGCTACCATAATACATATGATAATCCGCGAGGCTTTCTGCGATTCCTACTATTCTACCATTAGAAGTAACAAATTCACTTTCGATCTGATTACGTAATTTTTGAAATTCTTTCTCAGTAATGAGCTCCGTGCGCGTTTTGTTAATTTCATCATTAATGGCTTTTTCCAAGTCATTGGCTTCTACACCCATATTGGAAATTCCAAAAACTAAAGCCACTCCTGGATCTTCCAAAGCAAATGGGAAATTACCTACAAAAACAGCTTTTTGTGATTCATCAACCAGGGACTTATACAATCGAGAAGACTCTCCAGTGGATAAAAGTGTACTCAACATTTGCACCGCATAATAGTCATCAGTTCCCTGTGCAGGAATTCGGTAAGCTTGAATAATACCTGGCAATTGAACAGCATCGTAAACCGTATCACGAATTTCTCCAGTCATCGCTGGCTCTACAATAGTCGGACGATATATTTCTTTCTCTCCTCTTGGAATGGTTCCAAAATATTTCTGAACCATCGCTTTGGTTTCTTCAACATTGATGTCGCCGGCAATGGAAAGCACAGCATTGTTAGGTACGTAGAATTGTTCGTAAAAACCTTTATAATCAGATTCTGTTGCAGCATCGAGATGTGCCATTGAACCAATGACCGGCCATCTGTAAGGATGTTTCTTATAGGCCCTTTTCATCACTTCTTCCACTACCGTACCATACGGACGGTTTTCAACCCGAAGCCTACGTTCTTCTTTTACTACTTCCCGCTGGGTTTCAATACCAATATCTTCCACTTTTGCGTGAAGCATTCTCTCTGATTCCAACCACAGACCGGTTACTAGATGATTACTTGGCAAAATTTCGTAATAAAAGGTTCGATCATTACTGGTATTTGCATTATTAGTACCACCAGCATTTTCAATATAGTTATCGAATTCTCCTCTTTTGATATTTTCTGATCCTTCAAAAAGGAGGTGTTCAAAGAAGTGAGCAAACCCTGTACGATTCGGGTCTTCGTTTTTAGAGCCCACATGATACATAACAGATACGGCTACAATAGGAGTCGTATTATCCTGATGTAGAATAACATGGAGTCCATTGTCCAAATCGTATTCGGTAAAGGCTATTTTATTCATTTGCGCTGAAGCGAAAGTAATGCTTAGGCAGCAGGCAGCAAGAAGTAAATGAAAGCGTCGATTCATGAATAATTTATTTTAATAATTGAAGTATGACACAAAAAATAATTTGAGCATTTATACACTCATTTGTTTGACCTAACCTACTCTCCCTATGGTCGATACGGTCAGGTCAAACAAATGCAAATGCTCCAATTAATTTTTTGTTGTTACTAAACGACAAAGATGAGAAAAATAGAGGGATGTTTTAGAAGCTAACGGTAAAAACTGTGTTGTTTTTTCGACAAATGAGGGGGATGTGCGGATTGGGAAAAATGATAGTTGTTTTTTTGTAACCGAAACGACGCAACGAAAGCGCAACGTTTCCACATGGATAAGAAGTCAAGAAACCTCCAACACTGATTGTGCCTCCCTAGAAATGGCAAATCCCCTGATGACCTTTCGATCATTCAGGGGATATACCATAATACCCTTAGGATTACCTTTCACGGGTTCGCAGAAAAACGCAGCGTCGTGACGGTTACCCCAACACTAATCCGCGAGCAACTTAAACTCCACTCTTCTATTCAGTGCTCTACTTTCCTCTGTATCATTATCAGCAATCGGAACCATTTCTCCCATTCCGCCAATAATAATCCTATTAGTATTAATGCCTTTAAGAACGAGGAAGTCATAACAGGCTCTGGCCCGGTTGATGGATAGGATTTCGTTCTTAGTTTCCTCTCCTACGTTATCGGTATGACCAATAATGCTAATTTTGTGATCCGGGTAGCTGTTCATTACTGTAATTACCTGATCCAGAACAACTTGGGATTCTTGCTTCAGTACATTTTTACCCGTTTCGAATTGGACAGCCTGAATCGCATAATTCAGTATTTCTTTATCTTCCTTCTTTATTTCTGGGCAACCGTTTGGCATATCCGGTGCTGGGGAGTTTGGACACTTGTCAACCGAGTCGTCAATACCGTCTCCATCTGTATCCGGGCAACCGTTGAAGCGGCCTTCTCCTTTTGCGTTTGGACATTTATCTTCGCTGTCTTTAATGCCATCGCCATCTGTATCAGGACAGCCATTGATAGTACCCGCGATATTAGGGCATTGATCCAAGTGATCAAAAACACCGTCTTTATCTGTATCCATTTCAGGGCAGCCTTCCGTTTCTCTAGTTCCTTTTTCGTTTGGACATTTGTCTTCATTGTCTGCAATTCCGTCTCCATCTGCATCCGGGCAACCTTGCGTTTCTTTAGGACCTGCTACATTTGGACATTGATCCAATTTGTCTTCCAAACCATCGCCGTCTGTATCTGGGCAACCATTAAATGCTTCTACACCTGCCACTTCTGGGCAAATATCTCTGCTGTCTTCAATGCCATCGCCATCTGTATCAGGAATAGCGACACCTGGGAAGAGCGGAGAGATTTCTGTTTCTGTAATTTTTCCAATCATAAAACCCAAACCAATACCGTGGTGGAAGTTATCGCGATCACCAGAAAAGGAAACTCTAAACTCTGATTGAAAATTGATATAAGCATATTTTCCGAGGCGGAAATTGATTCCTGCACCGAGTGGCACAAAGAAATCAAGATCTGTATAATCTTCCATTTCTCCACCAAGGCCACCCATTAGGTAAGGGATCACCTTTCTATCTTCTTTGTAAAACTGATATTGACCGAGAAAATCCACTCCGATAGTTGTGAAGTTATTTTCTTCCTTTGGCAAATTGATCACTCCAATTTTTAGCGGAAAAGCGACATTGAATTTTTTATTCATATTTCGCAGATAAACCACCTCGAAACCACCTTCGTAATTTCCAAAGTCAGTAATTTGACCATCGATGGGAGAATGATAATCAGAGAAGTATTTTTTAGCGATGATGGAGTTCGGTCGGCTAGGATCCTGAGCGTTTATTTGAGTACTAAAACAAAAGCAAAGAATCAGTAAGGATGTAAGTACTTTTTTCATTATTTACACGGGATTATTTATTGAAATCGGTTCGGTCAATGTTGATTTTGGAGCTGCTGTTCTGGCAAGTGTAGGCTCTTAAATACATAGACTTAAGACCTTATACTTACAGAAGGTTAAACAAATACAAAAACGCTACCACTTTAAGCATTTTTCTAATATGCGCTAAGCTGGTTTTGTTTTAAAACGGTTGGAAAGAAAATAATTATAGATTACATTGGGCAAATGCAATTCAGATTTCAGGGCTTTCTGAGGAGGCAAAGATATAATAAAAGGTTATAAGTATGTGCTTGGAGGAGGGTATTTTTTTGTGGGGAGATTTCTAACGTGTACAAGGAATTGAATTTTGTTGGCTTTTGCCTTACGGCATAAGTTTATTTAAGCACAAAAGCCACGAAGGAAAACAACCTTAGGAGAATAAAAAATACTACGGCATGCAAGCACTCTTCCTTTTAATTCGCTCGTTTTACTTATATTTAACCCTACTTAAAGCAAAAAAAAACAGATGGTAAATAAGCGAAGTGTTTTGAAATCAGTAATCCTTTCCCTAGGGTTGGTTTTTCTCCTGGTCCTTGCTGCAATTGTAGCTCGACCGTTATTTTTGGTGATCTGCGTGGTATTAGTGTTTGGCTATATCTTTAAATACAGTTCTTGGTTGAGGGATGAGGAAACAGGAACAGAAGCTAGTGCTTCAGAAAGTCCTGCACTAAAGGATATTCGTCAATCCATAGATGAATGTGCGGAGCAATTGGAAAAGCTGGAGGCCGAAATCGTCAGCATAAATGAGGAGATCAGTGATATGGAATTGCAATTGGCCATGAGCGACAGCCTTAGACCGGAAGCTATTGTGGAAGGTCGGATTTTGATCAGTCGTTTTGAGGAGCAGTTGGCTTTGCGCAAAACGAAGATTAATTTTTATAGGACTTGCCAGCAGAAGTTGAGCAGCTTGGAGGCCAATCATTTGATGGCGAAGAAGTTAGAAGAGAAACAGAAAAAATTGCAGGAATTGCAGGAGAATCAATATGAGGAATTGGCGAGTATGGAAAGTCTGAAGGCGAGTTTGGAGCGGGAGGTGATGTATTTGCAGCAGATTGATCAGTTGAGTTATCGGATGTTGAATAGTCAGAATTTGCAGGAGGCAGAGGCTTTGAAGGCGGAGTTGGTTGCTGTGACGGATGAGTTGAGGAAGTTGTAGTGAGGGTTCTTTTGTTTTTAATAAAGGTTTTAGGACTGTTTGAATTATACCAATTGTAATATGCATCCCTGTAAAGGAAAATGGAGTTGGAGATTATAAAGAATTGTACCTAACATACATATATTTTGAGAATGGAGTGCTAATGTATTCTGAGTTCCTTAAAGATGATAAGACCATTGATGAACTAGTTGGTTATTTCTTAACAGACGAATTTGAAGACTATATTAAAGATTTTAAATACGGATGGGGGATATTTGACATTTCTAACGATTTAATAAACACTGAAAGATGGGGCTGTTGTGCAGTATCCGCAAAAACAGTATTAAGATATGGAAAGATACTAAATGATACGACATATTTAATCGAAGAATTTCATAATAATTACAGTGGAGGAACAAGTGTTGAGAACGACACTTTTCGCTTTAAATATATGAGTCAAAAACCCGACAGCACTAATATATTTATAGATTAATATTGAGAAATACAATCAAATATCCTTTTCAACATTCCCTAACATCATCCTCTCATTCCTCTTCATGACTTTCAGACATTCCCTCCTCTTCCTCCTCATCCTAACCTCCCTTTTCTCCTGCAAAGAAATCAAAAAAGAACAATACATCTACATCGGTCATTCCTACGATTGGAAAGCAGAAAACAGAGACCGAGTCGACCCGCGAATTGACTCAATGGACCTCAGCAAATACGACCAAATCTGGCTAGGCGGTGACCTCTGTAGCAGAACCAGTCAAAAAGCCACTACCCTCGCCTACCTAGATAATATATTCCAGCTTTCAAAACCCACAACTCATTGGTCCATAGGTAATCACGACTTAAAAAAAGGAAACCCAGCCTTTATCACTCAACATACAAAACGCCCACTTTCATATAGTCATCACGATGATGGAATTACTTATTTCATTATGAATACCAACCTTGGTCATCCACAAGTTGAACCAATGGATAGCACCCTACTTTGCGAAGCGCTCCACCGACAAATAAACATACTTCATAACATTACAGATA
>JBLHRR010000012.1:0-65131 GCA_047626155.1 Saprospiraceae bacterium
ACTTCACCAGAACCTTTCTTTACAGATCTCTTATCCTTTGCAGAAATCTCCAACCAGTAAAAGGCCACTGACCACACCAATTTCAATCTCTCCATCAAAGGAGCCTTTTCCAAAACCAATCGCTTTACTAAGGACCACCTGTCCTAAAACATCGTAAACCTTCAAGTCTATTTCATCCATTGGCTCTCCAGCCAAATGCAAGGTAAAAATACCATTATTAGGATTTGGAGAGATTTGTAAAATCATTGTTGAATTTATATCCTCTGTCGAGGTCGTCATGATATTTATTAGCGCTGTTAATGTATCGGTGCCACAGTCGCTTGCGACCATTAGCGTAACCAAATAATCTCCAGCGGCCATGAAGTCGTGAACCGGAGCAGCTGGCGTGCTCGTATTGCCATCTCCAAAAAACCAGAGGAAGGAGTCCGCATCTAAACTTAAGTTGGTGAAAGCGACGGAGTTACTACTGACTTTAAAAGTGAAGTTGGTAATGGGCAAAGCGCCGCCTAATTGGTTTGTATTGACAGCCGATAAGATCAGACAAAGCAGAGGCATTAACGCCCATTGGTACAGATTCTTCACTTTTCTTGGAGTTGAATATTAAGATAGGAATCTAGGATCGGATATGCTAAGATAAGAAAAGTACTAGAAAGGTGGAAGTGGATGGTTTAATAACGTGAGGTAATGGGAGAGGAACTTCTTTTACAACTTCAACTCCAACCTTCCGCCAATTGGGGTGGGGCGTTCTCTGCGGCCTCTGCGTGATTTTAAAATACGATAGGTCTATTTGGGGAATATCGAAAGAACTGGAATTCTCACTTTAGTGTGCTTATTCACGCAGAGGCCGCAGAGCAAAACATACCTAACGCGCGTCTCGCTCTTTGTTCTCTGTGGCCTCTGTGGCCTCTGTGTGATTCAAAAATACATTAGGTACGTTTTCAAATCAACCACTCGGTCCACGTATTAAGGAATTTGATTTGAGGTTGCTTTTGAGGTTGAAAAGGCAATAAAAAAGGCGGCCCAGGAAACTCCCAAGCCGCTTTTATAAATCATTGAAAACAAGTTCTTACTTATTCTCAGGTCTAACTTCCTCAACGTCCACCTCATTCGCAATAGCTGGTGGCAATTTATGCTCCGCGCCATTCTTCTGTGTCTTGCCCATATACTCCGGTAAATCCATACCGGCCATGTTTAATAAGTCACTCAAAGGTGGTACTGATTTATACAAACCAGAAACGAATTTAGAAGTCGAATTTCCTTCCCCATCGCCATTGCCACCGCCATCCCAGACGGTTACTTTGTCGATCTTCATACTCTTCACGGCTTCGACCTGTGTCTTCACAAGCTCTTCTAGTTTATCAGCAATCATCATCAAGACTGCTTCACGCGTATCGCCATTGGCAGCTTCCACGATCTTACTGAAACCTTCTGCCTGACGGCTCAAAATTTCATACATACCCTTAGCTTCTGCTTCTTTCTTCAGGTAGATCGCATCAGCGTCCCCTTTCGCAATTCGACGAGTTTGCTCTGCTTCTGCTTCTGCATCAATTTCCATTCTACGTTTTGCAATTTCAGCCTTTACAATAATGTCTGCTTCTTTGGTTGCTCTCTCTCTCGCTGCACGAGCCTGTTCTGCTTCCTTCTCTGAGAGATAAGCTTCTTCCAAACCTTTCGCTTTCTGAATTTGCGCCGCCGCAGTTGCCATACGTAATGCCTCTGCTTCTTTCACTTGACGTTCTGCATTCGATTTTGCAATTAAAATCAAAGCTTCGTTTTCTCCTTCAATGGATTTCGCATCCGCCTCTGCTTCCCCTACTTTTGCATCTGCATCTGCAGAAGAAACCTGGATACGTTTGTCCATGTTGGCATTGGCCTCTCCAATAGAACCATCTCTGTTTTTCTCTGCAACTGACATCTTCGCATCGTTGATCGCTTTGGCAGCAGCCTCCTTACCTAATGCTTCGATGTAACCAGATTCGTCTTGGATATCTGTTACGTTTACGTTGATTAATTCCAAACCAATCTTACGCAATTCTGCGCCCACATTCGTGGATACATTGGATAAGAATTTATCTCTATTCGAGTTGATTTCTTCAATGTCCATCGTGGCAACCACCAAACGAAGCTGACCGAAGATGATGTCCTTCGCGATGTCTTTGATTTCATCGTTGGTTCTATTCAATAACCTTTCTGCAGCGTTTAACATGCTTCCTTCTTTATTGGATATACCAACAGTAAATCGAGAAGGAACATTTACACGAATGTTTTGCTTACTCAAAGCGCCTCGAAGATCTATATCAATAGAGATAGGCGTTAAGTCTAAAAATGCGTAATCTTGAAATACAGGCCAAACAAATGCTGCTCCACCGGCGACACAACGTGCTGACCCGTTTCCTGTTTTTCCATAGATAACTAATATTCTATCTGATGGACAGCGCTTGTAACGATTGATGAAAAAGACAACTAAGACAAAAAGAATAAAGACTAATATGCCTCCTAGGCTTAAAAAGATTTCCAAAACTTCCATAACTAGTGAATTTTGATGAGAATGTTTAAAGTTTATTGCTTCCAGTTATCAAAAGGAAATTATTACCCTATCCATACTCGGTTAGATAAAAGATGTCGTTGCCGGGGCTAACACAGCTAAAGGGATTAGCGAAGGCGATTAGACTGTGTATATATTGTTATAGCAATGTTTGCACGAGCCCTCCAAATTGGGAATGAAAAATGATAACTTTGTATTTATGTTGTTATTACTAGTAACCGCCACGGCGCTACGAGGGCGCTATGTCAGGAGGGACTAATTACCCAACCCCTTTGTTAACCAGTTAACTGAAATTATATTGTTCAACAGATTCTACCAAAAGTAGGTTGTTATCCAATACTTCCAGGATTCGAACATTAGATCCGGTCGGCAGGCCATTACCTTCTGTGATGGCGTCCAGTTCTTTTAGTGCTCCTTGTATTTCGATGTGAACCTTCCCCTGTCCGCTTTTCGCAGGTGGGATGGAAAGATAGACTTCTGCGATTTGAAATATCGCATCGGTAAGGTCTACGTTTCCGGATTCCCCTAGTTTGGAAAGAAGGTATAGTAAATAAGCGACACTAATCATGGCTATAAATCCAGCAAGACTAGACAGTAAGACTGTTGTTAAAATAGGTTTCCCTGCGTTGAGCAGCATGACACCGGCCCAGCCAAATAGCGTGAAAAAAGCGATGATGCTTCTGACAGAGATCAGGGAGAAATCGCCTCCCAGCTCTGCTCCACTACTATCTTCGGCTGAAGTACTCATGTTGACATCCGCGTCGTCAAACTCCAATCCGATCATGCTCAATACCAACTGTATCAGCAATAAAATGCTGAAGACAATGGCTATGGTCCAGAATATTTGTTGTGTATTCGAGAGAGCGCCCCACCAGTTTCCTGAAATTAAAGTTACCATAGGCTTTGTGTTCTTTGATTCTCGTTGTGAAGGTCAACTTATTGATTGACCTATCATTTTTTCCTATGCCTTAAATATAGGTAGAAACGGAGGGAAACCCGTCTTGGCTTCGACAAATGAAGTGAAAATTTAGGCGAAATTGCTAAATCGGCTAACCCAAGGGTATTGTTATAAAATTTTGTAGAGTTATATTGGCCAGTGCTACTAGATGGAAGCAACCATTTTGCTATTAATTACGTCTCTAATCCTAGACTTGATTCAAAATGTTTTAGAAAGAAAAAAAAATGCTATGGCCAAGGCAACCAATCTATCTTTAATTACATCATCCTTCCATAAGCAAGTAAAAAGGCAAAATATCTCTACCTTTAGGGTACGAAAAGAATACATGACGGAAGATCAAATCATAAATGGTTGTTTGGCGGGAAATCGCGATTATCAACGGCAGTTGTACGAGCAGTACAAGGTGACCATGTTTCGTATTTGTCTTCGTTACGCCAATAATAGAATGGAGGCGGAGGATATGTTGCAGGATGGTTTTATTCGGGTATTCATTGATTTAAAGCAGTTTTCAGGAAAAGGAGCGCTTGGTGGTTGGATTAGAAAAGTAATAGTGAATGCTTGTTTAATGCACATTCGTAAAAATAAAAAATTTCAGTACGATACAAACCTGGAAGTCGTAGCAGATACTCATCAGTCGGATGCAGAAATTTATAGTCGCCTTGGAGCAGAGGCACTGACCAAACTGATTCAAAAGTTGCCAACCGGGTACCGTATTGTGTTTAACCTTTTTGTAGTAGAAGGATATAGCCATAAAGAAATTGCAGATCAATTGAATATTAACGTGAATACTTCAAAATCACAATTGTCAAAAGCAAAGGCTTCTTTGCGCCGGAAATTGGAAACCAATACTGTAGATAACAACGAAAAATTAACTTACAGCAGTTCAAGATTTTAGTTAAAGCAAAACGACTAAAGGGAGAGTGCTTTAGCTAAAAGCTTGACTGTAGAGACGGGGATGATTTTTTTTTGTGTTATATAGTATATAAACTAAGTCAATTTTTATCAAATGGATATGAATCAACATAATGATAATTTGGAGCATTTTTTCCGTAAAGGACTTAAGGATAATGCGGGCTTAATACCAGAGAATGATACTTGGGACATGCCTTCAGATTCCGTATGGGAAGGCATCGAAGGTGCATTGCCCGAGAGAAAGAGAAGCTTCCCTTTTATTCCAATTATTTCCATAGCACCGATGCGTCGTTTGAAGTGGGCCTTTGCGGCTTCTGTGTTATTATT
This sequence comes from Saprospiraceae bacterium, assembly GCA_047626155.1. Lineage (GTDB taxonomy): Bacteria > Bacteroidota > Bacteroidia > Chitinophagales > Saprospiraceae > CALGLS01. The sequence goes on from JBLHRR010000012.1 coordinate 4,743, forward strand.
GTTTTCTGTTTACGTAGGGTATAATCATCAACAAAAAATAGAAACGCTTTCGGAAGAAATAGCTATTCAGTCGGAACTGTTCCAGTTTTTGGAAGAAGAAAATAATAATAATGTTTCGTTGCAGGCTTCCGTAAATATTAAGAATACAATTGCTCCCAAACCAAAAACACGTTTAGCAAAAGCGGTAAAAGTTTCAACTACAGTTGAAAATGAACTTGTCAATACTTTTGAATCAATCCCTTTTTTATTGGAAACAAGAGAACCGATTACTTTGGTTGTGGATAATTCAGAGCTCTTACCTTTTGCGCTAAAAACCATAACACTGAGTTCGAATGAATTTTCATTTGTTCCTACAGAACACGATTTACCAGCGCTAACCACAATTTCGTCAGTGATGGTTAAACCAGCTAAGAAGTGCAACAGGTTCTATGCAGGAATCTTCACCGGTCCTTCTCGTTGGAAAACTAAAATAGTGAATAAGGTCAGTGATGCCTTTTTGCCTAAAGGAAAGCTGGGAAAAGAAAGAGGAATAGAAACTGGATTCAAACTGGGTTGGGAAATAGCTAACAATTGGTCGTTGGAAACAGGCATTAGCTTTGCTAAAAATACCAGAACAGTGCATCAGGAAAAGTCTTTCAGATTTGATCCAATGAAAGAAAGCTTAAACGCAGATGGTAATTTGCAATCTTCCTACGATTCTCAAATGAGTACTCCCTTTGGGAATGCAGCGATGGTACTGGATGTAACACGGAAACCTGAAACTATGTTGACTGACGGAGAGCTTTTTGATGTTTCTTTTAACAATGAATTTACAACCGCTTTGATTCAGCTTCCATTGACGGCTCGTTATAATATTCAAAAAGGAAAATTAAACCTCAGCTTGTCAGCGGGTATGCTCCTGTCTTTCTTGCAAGAACATTATATTAAAATGCCTGAGGACAGAGTAGGAGATCATCCAATGTTATTGGATGAACATGCCCGTTTGAAAGATCAAGCTCCTGACTTAAATAATATGCACTATGCGGTACAAGGTGGAGTTCAAGTTGCTTATCGTGCAACGGAAAATCTAGAGGTATACGTAGCCCCAACAGCTGCAAAAAGTCTAAGCTCCGTTGCCGAAAACGAAGAGACTTCAACAACACTGGCGCAGGTGGGATTAATGGCAGGGGTGAATGTGCGGTTTTAATGAAGGCATAACCACAATGCCCAAAAGTGTCCGGTACTTCCTGCTATAACAAACAAATGCCAAATCGCGTGGTTATAACGCATGTCATTTCTAGTGTAAAAATAGGCACCTGTCGTATAAAACAAACCGCCAATACAAATACCCAACAATGCACCCACAGATAATTCTTCCCAGATATAGGGCAGGGTTAATACACCCGACCAACCCATCACCAGATAAAGTGCAATAGAGAACTTCTCAAATCGTCCGACAAAGAATATTTTGAAAATTGTTCCAAAGAATACGCAAATCCAGAGAGTGGCTAGGATGCTCATTCCATAGGTCGTTGGTAAATATAGAAGGAGGAAAGGAGTATGCGTTCCTACAATTAAATAGTAAATGGCAATGTGATCCATGATTCGGAAAATATGCTTTTTCCTCGGATCAGATTGATAATGGTATAAGGTAGAGATGAGGTAAGCGGCTGTCAAAGAAAAACAAAAAGTGAAGGCACCATAATAAACGGCATTGGTCACCTGCAGGTTGCACTGCGATAATAATAGAAAACTTCCTAGTAAGCAAAAAGGAACAGCAACCCCATGGCTGTATACGTTGGCCCATTCCTCTTTGGATAAGGTGTTTTGTTTAAGCATGTCTGTTTTTGTCAAAATTACGGATAAAAAAAGGACTTATCCTCTTCAGAATAAGTCCTTTTTTTTAGGGTAGCGGGCTATAGCATGACTCTACTCTAACCCGTTGTGTGTAACATATGAGAAAATTCTTCAATTTCTTCTAGTCTTCAGACCTACGATTAACCTACCCAGGTATAACCGCCGTCATTGCCTTTTGCCTTAGATTTTTTGTCATTCGCTGTAGAGGTTAATCTACTGCTTACTTTGATTGTCGGTAGTGTGATCTTGGTGCTTTTTAACATGCCTTCTGAGTTTAGTGTTTCAATGAAAAGTGTTGTGTATTTTAAACTACTTACGTAGGGAGATAAGCGTGAAAGCCTATCATTTGTGTAGTGCTCAGAGCAGTTTGTTTTTTTCTTTCGGTTTTTCAAAGGGGTGATTGTAGTACGTTGACTGATTTAGAAAGTTGTCAACATATTTATTTATTTTATATTTAACAAATATGATGCCATTGATCCTATGTTTTTGGCCTGCAACCGCTTTTTTACAAAAAGAACTGAAAGAAAAATCCTTACATTTGATTTTGACTTGTCCATACCCTCATCCTTATTGACAACGAAAAATTAAATCCCGATTTGGAAACGATTATGTAAATCAAAACGACCACAGGGAGAGTGATTTATATAATCGTTTCCACCAAAGAAATCGGGAAATTATTTTTTGTGTAATACTTATCAGTGAACAAAATACTTCATTTAGCTGCCAGTCCAATAGAGGAAATCTCCTCAGACCTTTGTCAAAACAGAGGTATTCGCCTTTTTATAAAAAGAGATGACTTGTTACATCCCGCTGTTTCGGGTAATAAATGGCGAAAGCTATATTACAATCTTCAGGCAGCAAAAGAGCAGGGAAAAAAGACACTGGTCACTTTTGGAGGAGCCTATTCCAATCACATTCATGCCGTCGCTGCTGCGGGGCATTTAATCGGTTTTCAAACCATTGGACTTATAAGAGGGGAGGAACCCAAGAAATACGGTGCTACTTTAGCTTTCGCAAAATTGTGTGGTATGTCCTTTCGATTTTTATCCAGATCTGTTTATCGGGAGAAGACATTACCAGTAGATTTGGATTTAGCCGATTGCTATATACTGCCAGAGGGAGGTACAAATGATTTGGCCATAACAGGTTGTGGTGATATCGTAAAAGAATTGTTGGAACAATTGCCTGTAGCCACTTCAATTCACTATTGTGTTTCCTGCGGAACCGGAGGGACCATTACCGGGATCATTAATGCCTTGGAAGGACGACACCAAGTCATCGGGTTTTCTGCCTTAAAAGGAGACTTTATGAAATCGGAAATTACTTCTTTGCAAAAAGAATATCAGTTGACGGCTTATACAAACTGGACGGTCAATTGTGATTACCACTTCGGCGGTTATGCTAAGCACAAAAAGGGACTGCTTGACTTTATGATCAAGTTCTATAAGGAGACTGGGGTTGCTTTAGATCCGGTTTATACCGGAAAAATGATCTATGGTGTTTTGGATTTAGTGGCTAAGGATTATTTCCCGAAGGGAAGTAATATCGTGATGATTCATACTGGGGGTTTGCAGGGAATTTTGGGGTTTAATGAGCGATTTGGAGTAGAGTTGCCTGGAGGTATCTCAGGATGACAGAAGGGTGTTTCTATCAAACTCCCCGAAATCCCTTATGGCGTTACTCTTTTTCCATTACGATATTTTACCAAAAACGCATCAAAGAAACCTAACTTTTGAGCTTTGATCATAGCCACATGTGCTTCCTCTATAGTGAAGAAATCGGCCATCAAAACTCGAATCCAGTCTTTTTCTGGAAGGAACTCGGTGTCTAATCGAGCCATGTTTTTGACTTCTCTGAATTGAGATTGGTTTTGGTTATAGTTTACAACTACCGTTAGTTGTACTTTGTAGTAAACGCCGCCGTGCTTTGGGGCATCTGAGGTTGTCTTTCTACGCAGATAAGTTTTTTTCGCTGATGATAGATTACCTTTTTGGCCTCCGGTTGGCTTCCTAACAGTAGGCGCGGTACGATTGGAACTGATCCCGTCGCTATTGCTACCAGAAGGTCTGATAGGGGAACTGGAACTGGAAGCTAGCTTTTGCGAAGTATTTACATCGGAGGCTGTGGCATTTTCTACAAGGCCTCTTCCTGACTCTAAAATAAAATCTCTAGAGTAGGTTCGAATGCTGTCGTGGTGGAATGTTGTGAAATTGTATTTTGAAGAACCAAATCCAATCTGCTCCACGATGAGGCTATATTCTTTGTTTGGTAACAATATAAATTCATACTGTCCATTCGGAAATGTCTTTGCCTGGAGCAAGCGTTTTCTATTGTTACTTTTGATTTCAAAGAGACTGGCGACAATTGCATCCATCGGAGCTTTGGTCTTTTTATCGATTACCTTTCCATTTATAACAACCTGTTCTCGTGGGGTAGAAAAAAAGAAAATGTCATCATGAGTACTTGTGATTTTTTCCAAACCAAATAAACGATTGGAAACGAGAAAACCACCATTGCCATTTGTTTCTTCCTTATAAAAAAGATCATCGTTGGAAGAGTTGATTGGGATGCCTACATTTTTTGCAAGACCGAAACGCCCGCCTTTGTCAGCTGCTTGAAAAACATCAAAGCCTCCCATAGAGGGATGACCATTGGAGCTGAAGAAGAGTGCTTCTTTCAAATCATTATAATAAGGGCAAACCTCGTCTCCCATCGTATTGATCATTGGCCCTGCATTTTGCGGAAGCGTAAAATCAATATCATCCGCTTTTATTTGTCTTTTGGTATACCAGATATCCAGCCCTCCAAAGCCACCTTCTCGGTCGGAAGCGAAAAACAATACTTCTTCATTCCCCTGGTGAATAACAAAAGGTTGAGTGGCTGTTGTCCCATCGTCTTTGATATAGTCGTGTAATTTTTGAGGGGTAGACCATATCTTGTTTTCTCTTTTAGTCATGAAGATATCGCAGGAAGCATTCGATCCTTTCCAACGCTGTTCGTTTTCACAAACTGTAAAATAGAAACGCGAATTGTCTGGAGAAAAAGTACCGTTGCAAAGCACACCTCCTCCTCCTACGTTAGGCAGGTCAGGAACAACAGCAGCTGTCCATAACCCCGACTGTCTTTGCGAGCGATACATTTTGATTTTATTTCCTGCGGTAGAAGAGAAGTAAAGAATGTCATCAGAAAAAGGGACAGGGGCAAATTCATCCTCGAGTGTATTGATGTTTTCGCTGAGGTGTTCGATGAGGGTACTTTGTGGCGCTTTTAAATCAAACTGCAAAGCGAGTTCGCAGCCTTCAATTTCCGTTTTAACTAGATTAGCCATTACTTTTTCATCGCTGCCTTTATAGCGTTTGATGTAATAAACGAGTTCTTCTTTTGCCATTTCATATTCCCCAGTTTGCTTTAAACTTCGGGCATATTTTAGTCCGGCAAGCCCAGCTTCTCCGGTAGCATCTTTCACTTTGCGGTAAGCTTGGGTGGCACGCCGATAATCGCGAAGCTCATAATAGCATTCGCCAGCTTTATACATGAGTTCTGTTTTACTTCTTTTCTTTTCCCAGGCAGATTCGAAGAGCACAGCCGCATCTTCATATTGCCCTTGTATAAAGAGCTTTGTGGCTTTTTTGGATTTCTTTTTCCAGTTCTGAGCCGACAAGGTCAGCGCGGTTAAGAGGATGAGTAGAAAGGTTAGTGTACTTTTCATAATACGTTTTTGTTTTGTGAGGATATGTTATGTTGTGCTATCAAAACGCATAATAAACAGTACAACTGCAAATTTATCACTGTTCCAATGTGGAATTACCATTTCACTTAATTGTCTTGAAACCTCGGGAAAGGCGATACAGTCCCGCTAAAGGATTTAAAGTGATATTATTGTTATTTATATACTGTTATATGGTAAATTAGATGCGTTTTTAGACGAAATTTTTACTTAGGGCTCCTTAGGTGCTAAATCGGTAATGGCCTGTTCGATGACTTCCGCGTAATATCTATGCTCGAGTTGGAGTACGTTTTTTGCAATGTCTTCCGGAGAATCTTCTGGGAATACCTTGCAACTTGTCTGGAAAACAATACCTCCCTCGTCATAATGTTCATTGACCCAATGAATGGTCATACCGGTTTTGGTTTCGTTTGCTGCTCTGACGGCGCGGTGTACGTTTTTGCCGTACATACCTTTGCCGCCAAATTTCGGAAGTAAAGCAGGATGGATGTTCAGGATGTGGTGTGGGTACGATTGTACTAAATAATGAGGAATTAATAGCAAAAAGCCCGCCAATACTAGGAAATTCACGGAATATCTGTTAAATATTTCTAATATATCTTCCGTTTCGTAAAATGTAGTCTTTTTGATATGTAAGGTCGGAATATTGTGATATTCTGCATGGGCCAAAACACCGGCACCTGATCGATTAGTGACAATTAGCGCCACCCGAATGTCCGGATGCCCTTCAAAGTGTTCCAGTATCTTTTTGGCGTTGCTTCCCGATCCGGAGGCGAAAATGGCTATGTTTTTCATGAGTGAATTATCTCTGATCTTTAAAACTTAAGAATTAGTCAAAGTACTTAAAACGATAATTTTCCAAACCGATAGGTTCTGCCATACTCGCCATAAATCGCGACTTTTTTAGGTCCGATTTGTTTGCAGGCCTTCGGTCTGGTAATCACGCCTCCATCCCGGTTCTCTCCCAGGGGAAACGTCTCTACGCTGCCATCTGGGCTCACTTGGCTGATTGCGATCACAGAATTGCGGCCATTAAAATTATATCGGTTTTTTCGATAGCTGCCGTTCGGGTCAAAATTTCTACCATTGTCATTATAGATGAAATTGATTTTGTCTTTGACAATTGACATCGAGTAAGAGGAGTACCAGCCACCATCATTTTCGGTTTCCTGTCGTTTTGGAATTCTGCTGGCCCATTCGATTTCTCCTTTTGGATCTACATTAACGATAATGATGTCATTGTAGTTGTAAATGTAGCTGAGTCGGTATTGATTGTTGTTGCCATATCGCCCGAAGGTACCGACGCCACCATAATAAGGATCGAATTCTCTGACCTCTTCGACGAAATATTGCTCCGCTATTAACAATGCTCCTCCGTCATTTCTAAGGATGAGTTCGTCTAGTGAAAACTGGTAGAGCTCAGACTTTTTGTCGTCATTGTCCATGCGTTGTTTCTTTCTATTGGACACATATTCGGTGCGGAATTCAAAGTCAAGTTCTTTTAGGCTCTTATTGAAAACCTCTTTGGTGATGGGGTTTATTCTGAAAAAATAAGTACCTCGAATACTATAGGTACCGCTTTCGGAGTAGAAGCCACAGAAAACTAATTCTCCATTGTTGGAAGGTCTGAACGTGAGGTCAGTAATGAATTTTTCTCGAAGATTGATCGGGTATTTTTTCTTCTCGGTTCCCATTTGTGTGTAAGCGAGCAAGACATATTGATAATTTGGAAGCCCCCTTTTTTTTCGTAGAGATCCATCTCCGTAGAGTAATCCCAATAGATATACATTTCCTTGATTGTCAACTTGGTAGTCTTCGATGTCGAATTTGTCATCATTATAAGGAAGGACAATATCTTTCTGCCAGCTTAATGTAAAGTCATTGTTGTAAACTCTTAATGCGAATTGTTCAGGTTGATTTTTTTTGTAAGGTAATTCGTTTAAGACGAGTACCTTACTGCTATCAGTAGAAATGTGGAAGTTAAAACTACCTTCTTTGTATTTGTTTTTGGTATCGATATCTGCAATGAAATTCAGTTCATCTTCAACTTCAAAGTTTCGTTTATTCATTTTTTGAGCAAAGAGGAAATTTTTTCTTTTCCCCTGATTGTTAAAGGAAGTGAAGAGGTAGAGTTCGCCACCGATCATTAGGATGTCTTCAAATTGGCGCTTTTTCTTTTTCCACTTCATCTTGATTTCCTTAGACCTGGTCAGGTTCATCTTCTGGTTGTAGTGTTCGATATAAACCTTCTGTGGTCCATCTACCAGTTCCTGGTTGCCCTGACGTGTTTTGAGCACGTAGAAACCCGTAGCATCCTGAGTGATGATTTTATCCATTACGGACTTGGTCTTATTACTTACTTGTTTGCCCCACGTGATTAGATCTTTCTGTTGGGCATTTACCGAAAGGTTAATCAGTAAAAAGAAAAGGATAGGGGAGAAGCGAAGGAAATTCAAATTCATGGCGTTTACTATAGTTGTGAAAACAAAAAATTAAGTACATAAACTAAACGAAAGAAAGCTGTGATTTATAATGGGAAAGCTTCTTAAAGTTTTGTGAAAATAGGAAAAAGAAAGGTATTGAAGAGGACCACAGTAACAACAAAAAAGAACTTGACAAGTTGGAAGTTTTTAGCTAGAGCTTAACGACCTAAGGGAGAGTGTTTTAGCTAAAATTTCCACAATGAAAATTGTCAAACCAGCTCGCCCGCCCGTTTGCGACAGTCGGACTGGTTCCGCTCAGGCAAGTTATTTTTTATGTAATAAATTTGTGTAATAAATAGATAGGTAAATAGAAAAGCCCGGCTACTTTTGGTAACCGGGCTTTTTAAGAAAAGAATTTTAGGCTGTTTATTCCGCAGGCTTATCTTCTTCTGTCTTTGTAGAAAATTTTCCAAATCTCTTGTTAAATTTCTCAATACGTCCAGCGGTATCGACGAAGTTCATCTTACCCGTAAAGAATGGGTGAGATGTATTAGAAATTTCTAATTTTACTACAGGGTATTCGTTACCGTCTTTAAATACTGCAGTTTCCTTTGAAGGAACGCAAGACTTAGTAATGAATTCTTCCTCGTTGGATAGGTCTCTGAAGATGACCATTCTATAATTTTCCGGATGGATTTCTTTTTTCATAATACTAGTTTTTTTCGATAAGTATGACACAAAAAACAATATCAGAATCGTACAGTCCTTGAAATTCACTAAACTCTTCTTCCTCTGGTCGTTACGTCTAGTAAAATTGTAGGGTAGATTCTGAAACTAACCTTTTATTGTCGTAAACGGCCACAAAGATAAGTTTTTTTATTGACTATGAAAACCCTAGTAGGTAATATTTTTCTGTTTGTCCTATCTATTGTTGCGTTATTATGTCCTTGGATAGGTTTTGAGCGTAGTTTCTTAAGGAAAGAACTATGTTTCTGGGCTAGATTAGGAGAAATACGGGCAGGAATGTTACTACTTCTTTTTTTCAATCAAAGGCCGTAAGCCTTTTTCCAGTAATGTTGTCCAATGATTGGTTAATAGATTTAGAAGGTTGTCGGATACTTCACCATGAATCACTTCTGTAACTCGAAGAGTTGTTTGCCGTCCAATGCTTTCTAGTGATATATTCACAAAAGACAGCGCAGGACCACCCAAAATACTTGGGACTTGTCCTTTTAATAACAAAGTGTTTTCAATGTGGACACCAGTTACGGTGGCCCATACGAATCCTTCCTTGCTGCTAATATCCTCGTACAATAATCCCCCTGGTTTTAACTCAAGTATGACTTTCTTGGTTTTGGGATGAGAATAACATTCTTTCAACCACCATAGCGAAACATCTTTAGTCAGGTGCTTCCAGACTACTTTTTTAGACGCATCGAATGTAACCGCAAAGTTAACTTTGCTACTGTGGATTGACTTTTTGTTTTTCCCCATCTTCCGGGTCGTTGGTTCGGTGTAAAAAGACAGTTGTGTCAGATTACTTACCCACTGTTCGTAGGTGTTTTGAATAGGTTTTGGATTCAAATAGTTATATCTGAATTTTCCCTCCCGTTTAATGGTAATCAGATCTGCTTTTTCCAACACGCCTAAGTGTTTCATGACTGCGAAGCGTGAGAGGTCTCTAAATTGATCACTGATTTCACCGGTTGTACGAGGCGCACTCCTCAACAAGTTGAGAATAGATCTTCTGGTTGGATCCGACAACGCCTTCCAAATCATATAGTGTTTCTTTACATGTTACCTTTTGGTAACATGACAAAAGTAAGGCCACTGGTTGAGTTGAACAAGTTTTTACGCGTTTATTTATCCACAATTTTATTTAGATGGGGGAGAGGGTAGAAAAATAGGAACAATTTAGGGTGGGATAGCTGCTTACATACCAGGGAAAAAAGCATCTTCAAAATGGTTGATTTGAATATTCGCCGCTGTAGAAATAATTATACTAATGACATCAAAGCGAATTTCATCTTCGTAGTCATTGTCATAAAGGTAGGATTGGGCGGCACTGACGATGAGGTTTACTTTTTTATCATTGACGGCCAGTTCAGGGGGGCCGAAGAAGGAACTGCTTCTGGTTTTGACTTCTGTGAAAATGAGCAAATCATCGCAACGGGAAATGAGGTCTATTTCGGCTCGGCCAAATCGGTAATTGATTTCTAAAATAGCATGGCCTTTATCTTCCAGGAATTTTCTGGCGATTTCCTCTCCACGTTTTCCAAGTTCATTGTGTTTGGCCATCAGTTAAAGGTAATGAATTCCTTAGCAAGATAGGAATAAAACATTAGCAACAGTTTAGAGGTAAAACACCTTTTAATCAAGCCTTTATGCAGAAAAGTGCCGCGCTTTTATTAGCTTTGAAAAACCGTCAGAACGGACCACTAAATCAATCTGAACAATTAGACTTTTTCTAGAATGGATCAAGTCTATTACTATCCTTGTCAATATTATGGATGATTTTCTATTTGAGCTTCAGCAATTAGTTGCAAAAAACAAAATTGAAGGAGTTATAAAAATTCTCTTGACCACTTTTCAGAAATGTGAATCGCAACGCCCAGAATCCAAAGATGAAATCCGGGGTTTGCGAAATCAGGTAGTGCTTTTATCAGCTCGCTATAACGAGACGAATGATAAAATCAATAGTGGTATAATCGATCCTGTCCATGCCGGAACAGCTAAGAATCAATTAATTTCTGCTTTTTTAAACATCATCGGAAAGTTACCGGAACACAAAGAATTATCTAATTATATCAATGGCCTAGAGGAAGAGGAGGCTTGGAAAGAAGCCGTTCGTAAAAATGGTATTGAAAGCTATCGGGTGTTTTTTACAAAATATCCTCATGGAAAATATAAAGAAGAAACGCAGCGGATTATCAGCGAAATGGAAACCATTGAGAAAACAAAGGAAGCCGAAATAAAACAAAAGGCCGCAGAGGAAAAAGAGCGAAGACTTACAGAGGAACGAAAATATGAAAGAGAAAATCAATCCCAAAAGGAAAAAATAAAAGATGATACGGAGGAGAAAGTGAAAAATGCAAAGGTGGAATTAGAAAGATTAAGGGGGCAAAAAAGAGAAATACTAAACGAAAAGCAAAAAGCAAAAGAGGATCTCGCTAAAATAAAAGAGAAACAAGAGGAACTTTCAACGCGAGAGGAAAGTGTAAAACGCTCTAATATTCCTTTAGCAACAACTGGCCTTGCCGCCGGAGTATCTTCTTCGAAAAGGAGAAACGTAAGTGTTGGCAATCAAGAAGCTCCTTCCCATTCCTTCTTCCAAAGGAGAAATTGGCTTTGGTTTACGCTGCCTTTTATTACTGCAATGGCTACGGCTTATTGGTCAGAAATTAATGATAGCCTCATTCCTTTGTTACCGGTGCCTATCCTCTATATTGTTGCGGCTATTAAATTTCCATTAAAACCAAAACGTTATGCCTTGCTTTCTACGGCTTTGTCTGGAGTGGCTTGTGTGTTGACAATTGCGTTAGTAGAATATAGATTTAGCATTGTAGCCGCATTATACGTCTTTCTTTTTGTCTTTGTAATCCTATCCATCATTTCTATGGTTACCCTTTATTTTAGAAATAAAAACTTGGATAAAAAAGTCAACTAATAACTACCAATTTATTCCACACCTGTTACTCCCTGAAATACTGTATGGAATTCAGAGTCCTCTTAGAACTCAGTATTAATAACTGTATTTCATTTTAGTATATTCAAAGATTTCCTACCTTCGCGATCACTATAAAATTTTCCTTCTCTGGGCCATGCTTTCTAAACTAAGATTAAAACAAGTACCTCATTTGTAGCGTATTGTTTGGAAAGAAATAATAAACTGTAATATCATAACACACTTATGCTAAATCGACAAAACCCGACACAGACCGAAGCTTGGGCTTCTTTAGAAAGACACTTTGAGCAGATGAAAAAGGTAACGCTCCAAGAACTTTTTAATGCAGATCCTAAACGTTTCGAACAGTTTTCTCTGCAACAAGAAGACCTCCTTGTCGATTTTTCTAAAAATAATATAACTGACAAAACGCTCCAACTGTTGGTTGACCTTGCACAGCAGACTAAATTACCGGAAGCCATACAGCAAATGTTTAGCGGTGAAGTCATTAATGAAACGGAGGGTCGCTCTGTACTTCACGTAGCTTTGCGTAATCGCTCAGGTCATCCCATTTTTGTGGATGGAGAGAATGTGATGCCGAAAATTGAAGCGGTATTGACGCAGGTGCATGCCTTTGCGGCAAAATTGCACAGCGGAGAATGGAGAGGTTATACTGGTGAAAAAATTACAGACATCGTCAATATAGGGATTGGAGGATCTGACCTAGGACCTGTTATGGTTACCGAGGCATTGAAACCATATTGGCAAGAAGGCATCCGCCCACACTTTGTATCTAATGTAGATGCCACACATATTGCGGAAACACTGAAAGACCTAGATCCAGCAAAGACTTTATTCATTATTGCCTCCAAAACATTCTCTACTCAAGAGACCATGACCAATGCTTTTACTGCTCGTGAATGGTTCTTGGAAAAAACAGGAGAGGAGTCGGCAGTAAGTAAACACTTTGTTGCGGTTTCCACCAATGCGAAATCTGTCGCTGAATTTGGAATCGAACCTAACAATATGTTCGTATTCTGGGATTGGGTTGGCGGTCGCTATTCTTTGTCTTCTGCTATTGGCCTTTCGATTGCTTGTACCATTGGCGGCGATCATTTTATGTCCTTATTGGATGGCTTACATCACATGGATGAACATTTTAAGGAAGCTCCTTTAGATAAAAATATCCCGGTAATATTGGCCTTGATTGGAATTTGGTACAACAATTTTTATGGTGCTGAATCAGAAGCCATCTTACCTTACGATCAATACCTCCATCGCTTTGCAGCGTACTTCCAACAAGGAAACATGGAAAGTAATGGAAAATGCGTAGATCGAAACGGAGATCAAATAGATTACCAAACCGGACCAATTATCTGGGGTGAACCAGGTACCAATGGGCAACATGCTTTTTATCAATTAATACATCAAGGGACTAAATTGATTCCTTGTGATTTCATCGCAGCCGCTGTCAGCCATAATCCCATCGGTGATCACCACGATAAATTGATGGCCAATTTTTTTGCGCAAACGGAAGCTTTAATGACAGGGAAAGAGGAGGAGGAAGTTGAAAAAGAACTGATCAACGATAACAAGACTGCAGCTGAAATAGCTTTCTTAAAACCATTTAAAGTCTTTGAAGGCAATCGACCAACTAACTCTATCTTGGTCAAAAAAATAACACCTTTTACCCTCGGTCAAATGATCGCGATGTACGAGCATAAGATTTTTGTTCAAGGAATTATCTGGAATGTTTTTAGTTTCGACCAATGGGGAGTACAGTTAGGTAAGCAGTTAGCTAACAAAATACTTCCGGAATTACAAAACGAAGGAAAGGTCGATAGCCATGATGCCTCTACGAATGCTTTGATTAATAAATACAAGCACTGGAAGTAATGAACCGTTTGGAAGTAACATCTGTCTTCTGTTCCCGTTACACAGGGAAATACTCCAGAAGCTTATGATGGATCAACTAGTAGAGCGATTCCCCGCTCAGCTCCGAGAAGCAATAATAACGGGGGATACAGCCAATATTCATGCTCATGAATTTGAAATACGCCATATTATCGTAGCAGGTATGGGCTGCTCCGGTATAGGAGCTAACTTTGTTTCTGAATTTATTCGGGATGAATGTCATGTACCTTTTATGACTTGTCGTGATTATGATATTCCCTCCTATGTTGGTAAGCATACCCTTGCCATTGCCTCCTCTTATTCCGGAGATACGGAAGAGACTCATCATGTTTTTGAAAAAATGTTAATGACTGGTGCTAAAGTAGTTGTGATTGCATCCGGAGGTATATTGTTGAAAAGAGCGAGAGAAGAAGGGGTTGACTCTATTGAGTTACCATCAGACTGTCCTTCTCCACGAGCCTGTGTTGGCTTTTCGATTGTTCAGCAATTATTTATTTTACATAAATTGGGGTTGATTTCTGATGGAAAAATTAGAGAGGTAGCCAATGCATCTGTATTGTTAGAAAATGGAATAGAAGATGTGAGGTTGCAGGCCATTTCGATTGCGAAATTCTTAGACGGCAAAATGCCCGTGTTGTACACCACCAATAGGATGGAAACGGTAGCCCTGAGGATGCGTCAACAAATCAATCAGAACGCAAAAGTTCTTTGCTGGCACAATTCTATCCCAGAAATGAATCATAACGAGCTGGTAGGTTGGCGTCAAGAAAACGAAAATTTGGCGGTCTTGTTTCTACGCTCTCTTGACGATCATCCGAGAAATCAATGCCGAATAGAAATAAATAAAACAATTATTCAAGGATATACTAATTCCATCATGGAAGTTTTTGCAAAAGGAAAAACCCTGGTAGAACAATCCTTATACTTGATGAATCTAGGCGATTGGGTGACTGTTTATATGGCAGAACTGCGTGGGGTCGACGCCGTTAAAATTAAAGTAGTAGAGTATTTGAAGAAGGAAATGGGGAAGGCGTCCTGATTTATCAACTTCAGCCTCAATTTTAATGCACTTACTTTTCGCATATTACAGGAATTGAAGGGTATTCTTACTAAGACTTTACTTCTTGATTGGTAATTGATGAATCAATCCTTTGGTTCACGAAAAAAAATGCAGCGCTTTCGTAGCGCCGTTACGGTTACCGCCTTAGGGCTATGATTCTTAAATTCCTTAGGCAACCTTCTTCCCGACAACTTCATCTTATATAAAGTAAATGGCAATCCTTATCTTTGCCTTTATTTTATTATGAGACAACAATTAACTTGGGCCTTTGTTGTTATTTCAACGGATCTAACTTTTGCTTTATGGAATTACGCTTTACACTTTCTCTGCTTTTTTCTTTCCTTTTTTCTACCCTTGTTTTCAGTCAATACTTTGAAGATGGCACTATGAATTTGCCAGATGGAGGTACTCGTTTTTCATCTATGGACATCCGTGCAGCTGACTTGGATGGCGATGGTGATATGGACGTGGTGTTGGCCAATGAGTTTCAAGGAAATACCATTTTAATAAATGATGGCGGTGGTTTATTCTCGTTTTCCTTCGGGAATTTGCCACAAGTAGATCACGACAGCGAGGATGTAGCCATTGCAGATTTCGATCAGGATGGCGATTTGGACTTGGTCTTTTGTAGTGAAGACGATCTGACGATAGGGAATCGCAATGTACATGAATATTACTGGAATGATGGCGCCGCTAATTTCACAAAAGCGCCTTTCCAATTTCCAGATTCCAAATCTAATGCAGTTATCGCTGAGGACTTGAATGGAGATAATTGGCCAGATTTGATTTTTGGTAATGATGGCCAGAATCGAATTTTCATTAATGATCAATCGGGTGGCTTTATAGAGGAGACAGCAGCATGCTTGCCGAAAATAAATGATTTGACTCAGGATGTAAAGCTAGCGGACGTAGATGGTGATGCTGATCTGGATTTGTTTGTTGGAAATGAGAACGGAAATAGGTTGCTGATAAATAATGGCGTTGGTGTATTTGTAGATGAAACAGCAAAGCGATTACCTCAAGGTGTAGATATGGAAACGCGAAAAGTGACCTTCGCTGATGTTGATTTGGATGGCGATCTGGATGCTTATTTATCTAATGTCGCTTTTCGGGCAGGTAAGAATCGCCAAAACCGCTTGTACCTGAACAATGGTGCGGGTGTATTTGCAGACAGCACGTCGAGCCATCTACCTGAAGAACTAGGCCATTCCTTAGACGCCGTTTTCATGGACCTTAACGATGATGGTGATTTGGACTTGTTTGTTTGTGATCTTGATATTTCTAAGGGTGCTATTGCAATCGCTCCGGTCAATGCTTATCTCAATAATGGGAATGGCGTTTTTGCTAAAGATAATGAAATTGCTTTTGGGCCGGACTACCTGGTGAAAGGTCTTGGGATGTTTGTAGCGGACTATAATGGTGACGGCAAAAAGGATATTTATATTTGTGATCGAAATGATAACAATACAAGTACAAAGGATGTATTGCTTCTAGCCGCGCGAAGCAGTGCAGTACTTAATCTAGGTAACTTGTCTGACCCTATTAACTTATTCCCAAACCCTGGAGAGTCTACTTTTACCGTTTTGTTCCGGGATGTAGAGGCCATAAACACGAGATTTGGTTTATATAATGAAGCTGGAAGTTTGGTAGCTACGCCCAAGGTGACACGGAAAGCTTTAGATCGTTTTGTCCTGGATTGTAGCGCTTACCCTTTGGTAACTGGGGTGTATTGGTTGTTAATCAGTAACGGCGGAAAGCAGTGGTATAAGCAGTGGATGGTGAGGTGAGTTAAGATAGGGCTAAAGCCCTATCTTAACTCACCTCACCCTTTCAGAGCTGCGCTGTGAGAAAAACTTTGTGTTTCTTTGCGTCCTCCGTCTATTGTGCGGACAGGCTTGTGGTTGAGAAAAACATAGCGTCTTCGTTGCGCCGTAGCGGTTACCCAAAAAATCAAGGCTGCTCCACCACCATAGGAGCCACCAAACAACCCTCTGGTATCGCAAAACCATCCACTAAGATATCTGCCTCATTTCGAACTTCTTTGCAAAGACGATCTACCATACGGCGGATGGCTTTTGTTTTATAACTTTCCATATAATTATTTTCCAAATACCAACCTTTGTGTTCTTCTATTGTGGAAAGGGCGTAGAGGCTACACATTTTTGAAAGGATATCTTTGGTGCGATCAGTTGCCTTCGTTTCGATTACTTCTACGAATTGTATGAGTATGAAATTTTCTACATAAGCATTGGCCAGTTCCACCATGTGGGTTTGGCAGCGGAGGAAGGCATCATAAGGATCCATTCGTTTGCCTATCAACCTACGCATCCGCTGTAGGAGAGAAACAAGAATGGTTTGTTCGCGGTAGTGAAAAGCGGAGAGGTGGAATTCGTGATCTAACAGGTGTGTCGAGTCTGTTTTCCGTTTGGCAAAGTAATTTTTTTCAGTAATACTGGTTCCCACTTTCTGAGCTACAACTCGCATGATGGTTCCAAATCCATCATCGTGCAAAGATTGTTTGAAAGCGCCTAACAATCCTTTTGCAACTAATTGCATAAGTACGGTATTGTCTCCTTCAAAGGTGGTGAAAATATCAGTATCGGCTTTCAATTCAGAAAAACGATTTTCGGCTAGATAGCCTTTCCCACCGCAGGCTTCCCGGCATTCCTGAATGGTGTCGGTCGTATACCAGGTTGCATAAGATTTGAGTCCGGCCGCCATGGTTTCTATTTCTCTGATATCGTCATCTGTTCGGTTGCTATATCTTTTAGTGAGATAGGTTAGTGAGAAATCCAAGGCATAAGCTTTTGCTAACCTTGGCATTAGCCGTCGCTGATGAGTGGGATAATCTAACAATAGTGTTTCCGCTTCTCCATCTTTGGGTGCAAACTGTCTTCGCTTCAAAGCATACTTAATGGCAATAGTCAAGGCTGATTTGGCCGCGCTCAATCCAGCCTGAGGTACGCAGACTCTTCCACCAACTAAAGTGCCTAACATAGTGAAAAAACGACGCGATGGATTTTTAATAGGGCTATTGTATTTTCCGTTTGCATCAATGTCTCCAAAACGATTGAGGAGATTGCCCGCAGGTACAGAAACCTGATCGAACCAGAGGCGCCCGTTGTCTACACCGTTAAGACCAAGTTTGTAGCCACAATCTTCTATGCGAACGCCAGGTATGGTATTTCCTTCTTCATCTCTGATGGGAACTAGGATAGCGTGTACACCGTGTTTTTCTCCATCCACAATCAATTGTGCAAAGACGGAAGCCATTCGGCCGTGGCGGGCAGCATTGCCAATGTAGTCTTTGCCAGAGGAGGGGGTGGGGGAATTTATAACAATGGTTTTACTGTTATGGTCGTAAGTGGCTGTTGTCTCCAGCTCACGTACGTTGGAGCCGTGGCCCATCTCTGTCATAGCAAAACAACCAGGCAGTTTCAAGGTTCCGATGTCTGCAAGATGTTTATCATGGTGTTTTTTGGTGCCCAACCAAAGGACCGAGCCGCCGAACAATCCAAACTGTACTCCGAATTTAATGACCAAGCTCAAATCGTGATAACCCATCATTTCAAAAACAGCAGCATAGAGCCCCATGTCATCCTTGCCACCATATTCCTTCGGGTAGGAGATGGCTCCTAAGCCTTGATCTGCAAGGAGCTTACACCAATGCAGCGTATGCTCTTGGTATTCGTCTTTGTCTTTAAATAAGCGAATTTGAAATGCAGGATCACTCAATAACGTGCGCATTTTGTTTCGAATGTCACTGTATTCGTCGTCGAGAATTGCTGTAAGTTCTTCAGCCCGGAAATTCCGTTCGCTTGGTGGGGCGCTGGATTCACCTGGAAATATATTTCTATAGGAATCAACACCAACTCCTCCGATGGCTTTTTCGAGATCTTCAAGTGCGTCCTGTGTATGTTCGGAGGACCATTTTAGAACCTCGTCTCTATTTGCAGAATGTTTTGCCATTTCGATTCCTAGTGCGGCCATTGTTTTGTTGCTGCCTGCTGGCATTTGAGCTGCGTTGTCTTTTAGAATTTTGACCCATTGTTTAAACAAGTTTTTCGCGGGTGGCTTAGCGGGATTGCTCCAGGACTTTAGAAGCTTCCGGTCTGCATCACTTAGGAAGGAGAGTTCGTTTATTTTTTTATGAATGAGCTTAACCTCTGAAGGAGAAAGAAGGGCGTCGGCCCAACCTACGTAATAAAGAGGGAGGAGCGAAAGAACACCTGGGGAGTATGATGTGTGCATATTTTGTTTTTATTAGATGGGTAAAATACGCTTTTCCAACGAATTCTAAAAAAAACTTATGACAAAAAAAAAGTCCTGAGATAGATATCCCAGGACCCGAGTAAGTGTTTGTACGTTTTCTCTTGTATGAAAAATTTTCCGACGAATACAGTTACTGATACATTATCAGTTTCTTTTGGGAAAAATTAGATCTCTAAAATGTGTGTGGTATTTTGGATGAATGAATTTATGACAAGTTGGCTATAAAGATTGAAGGCTTGAAGGAGCACTGCGGGCTCAATTCATTGATATTATATCTTGTTGGATGAATAGTGTGTGAAAGGTTGTTTAAAAAAGAGAGCGACTATTAACAATAGTGTTTCAAGTCTGTGAGGATTATAATTTATGTTGATTTTTAATAAACACTCCCCGTTTAAACGTATTAAATTTTTTAGCAAAATGAGTGCCATAAAATAGAATCAGAGGAATTTTATAAAATTAATTCTTTGACGAATTCCGTGTTTTATCGTTCCTTAAATAAATTTTCAACTCTCCTTTTGTTGCACTAGATTCCTATTTGAATATTTTTTTTGAAGAACCAAGTTGATTTGTCAAAGAAGGATAAAATTAAAAGAAGAAAAAAATAAAGGTCATCCGGGGGGATGACCTTTTTGCTGAGTGGGGGGAGGATCACCGATCTTAATTGGGGGGAAGGCGATCCTTTATTTTCACTCGCTTTCGTGAGTTAGTTTGTTCACATGATTCTATAATCGAGTTGCCGCAACAACAGATATTCGTATACTATCTTGAGTATTTGTGTTTGGCGCTGGTTTTTCAGCGTTTGTTCTTTGCTGGGTATGTATGTGTTCTTCTTCAGTAGCTTCTAATGGCGCAAAGTCTTTATCATTTAAAAAAGACTCAGGCATTGGTACCATGTAGAGGAGGAACAGTAACCCCAAAAAAGCAATAGCTAGGAGGTGCTCTTTCATGTTTTTAGTTTTTGTTGACAGTGTATTTAAGGCAAACTGTCGATTGATGTATTTTCATAATATTAACAATAAAAACTATACCAAAAAAAGACCATCCGGAGAGGATGGCCTTGAAAACAGACTATGAGAGAACCGCTAAATAAGGAAAACAAAAACTTAAGTGTGTAGTTATCAAGTAGTTATGGTTGTTTTTAGTATTTAGATATTGGGTGTGATCAGAAGGATATTAATTTTATTTTTTTTTTAATATGTCTTTTGTTATTCGTTTTGACTAATTAGCCCTTGAAGTGATTGTTTTCCTCCTTTCTTAGGAAAAGCGCTTTTCTGTATTATCGTTTCGAGCGCATAGATTTCGGAGCCTGCATCAGGCTCATTATTAGGAACTATTCTGTGCTCTTTTCCAGTAGGAATGGATGTCCCTTCATTTGGTAAAACGATAGGGTGGTGGTAAATGGCGAGCATGACAAGGAGATAGAAACCGGTTAGGAGATACTTTTTCATGAGGGTAATTTTTGCGTTTGTTGTGGATTTGATATTAGTCTGCGAAAAACAAAGATCAAATCCAGAACAAACGCTTAGTGTTTAATGAGTGTGATATGTTGATACTTGGACAAAATTAATTGCATCTAACTCTGGCTAAATATCGAGGGCTTACGACTTGTGTGGTGATTATGAATTTTTATTGTTTATCCAGATTATACAGCTTATATGTCTCGATAATCTTAATCAGTTTTTTATCATAAGTTTTATCAGTAGCATATCCAGCTTTCTTAAGGCCTTTTGCCCAGGTCTCATAATCGTTGCCCGCTTTGAGTAAGTGCTTGTATCGGCCGTTTGTCAGAATTTGGCTGTGATGACGAAAGCTCTCATTGGCGTGATTGTAATTCCGGAAGAAATCTTTGTGGTGATCATCCGTAGCATTAGTACAGTGGCCTTTTGGACATTTTTTGCTAAAGCATTTGATGCCGAAGAAATTATTATTCTTCTTAGCTAGTTTACTAAGTCCACAACGACTTTCTATTAGGCCTTGTCCGATTGTAATACTGGCAGGTACGCCACTCTGATGCATTTCAGCAATAGCTAGCTCACTATAACTTCTGACGAAATCGCGCACTTGTTGGTCTCTCAAAGACATTGGTTCTGCTGGTGCATAAGGATTTTCGCCAGCTTTTAGGGAAACGGTCTGTGCAATGGAAGTTTGTACATCACTGACCGTTCTTTCGTCATCTTCATCACTGAAAATTGGAATGGGTGCTTTTACTGCAAAGTTGAATTGCATATCTTTCTCAAAAAGAATAAAAGCAGCCATAGCCAGGATACAGAGCTTTAACCAAGGCAATTTTTTAAGCTGTGGAAAGCGATTTAAGAGGCCTTTCATGTGAAATTTTAGCGCTAGGATAGGCTTTCTAATGCCCACTACCAATTGTTGTAGCACCATTAGTAAGAGAGTGCCCAGCTCCAAATTAGGCATTCTTCTATTTGCATGACGCGGCTCCTCCGTTTGCGCCAGTTCTTGAAAATTGGTATCTATAATGTCCATTGGAATGTTACTAAACTTTGAGCGTTTCATATTCACTGTATTTTGGTTATGATTACTTGATTGATGTTGCTGCTTGTTGTATTGCATGATGCAAATATAGAACAATTTGTTTTTATAAACCAAATATTTAAAACAAAAAATTTATATTTTTATTTTTGTGAAGTGAAATCGACACCGATTCCTCTTCATGTATAAAGGGTAGACAAAAAAAGGTAGCTTGTCGGAAAATGAAAATGAAATTGAAAAAGTAAAAAAAGGAGGATCATTGTTTCATTATGAATATATTGATTCGTCTTACCTTGGAATAGTGCATACCTTTAACGATAGCGATATGGAATATCAGATGCTGAAAAGGAATCTGGAAGAATTGGATGGTATGTATGATTTACTGCCTATTACTGGAATAAGTGATTGTGTCATGACAAAACGAGATCATAGAATATTTGAGGACTTTGAATTTGATAAGGAGGGGGGAGAAATTCTTCAACAGGGTACGGGGGAAAACAAAATGAGCCGTATGGCAGATTATGTCAGAAGAAAGGGGAGAGGAAATTTTATTGATAGATTGGGAGGGGGAGGATTGTAATTGAATTATATCGCTGCATGTCGATCACACTTTTAAAGTGAAAACCTTTTCAACGAATGGACGTGAAGAAGTTGGTGTTGAAAAGAGGACAGTTATTTCTCCTTCATTCCTAAAACCTACGTCAGACCACAAAAAAGATAAAAGCCCGGAGCGTTCGGAACGCAAACAAAAAATCAAAAGTCCCAAGTGGCTCAAAGCTCTGGAGGCGCAAAGCTGGCAAGCAGAATTATTGATTTCTGGTTTGGTGGTAGCTGGTTTGGTTCAGCCACCAAAGTACTTGATGAGCTGGCTGGAAGTTTACCTCTTTGAATCTATAGAGGTAGGTTTTATGTTTTTTGGATTTCATTTTTTTATGGGAATGTTCGGTGCAGATCAAACGAGTGGAAATCCTATCTTTAGAGATTTCAGCGCCAACCGGTACTATGTTTTCAACAACAGACCGCATGTTTTACAATCTTTTAATTATGATAATTTAAGGAATGAGAGACAACTCATATTTACACCAATAATCCCTTCAGATCAAATTAGTGGTGATAGATTGAAGTTGTTTATTCCTATTGTCCCTCGTGAAAAAGAAGCGATGGGGCTGGTCGACCTTAGTGCACTGGAAATTAAGTTTCGTCTGAATTTGAATAGAAGCATTCAAAACGGATAGAACTTAGTTTACAGTGCACTTAGTATAAAAGAAAGATGGAAGTTAGGTTATCTCGGGCGGGATTCTATTTACAGAGCGGACTTAAAACGCTATGCCGGTTTTAATAAGGTGTTTGTAAATAACAAGGCGTACCCGAATTTGGATTTTCAATACTATGCGCATCCTAATGAAGGAGAGAAGGGAGCATTGATTTATATTCCAACGGATGATTTTATGCCAGGAAAAAATGTATTGGAAATTCGTAAAGAATATTTTTCGAAGGATGGTGTGCAGAAGGTTGTGGTGATTCTTTTTTACTTTGAGTGAGTGAGAAACTACAAGCCCCTATTCACATAATGCTCCCTAAAAGCATGCGGCGTTTCCTCCATAATCTCTTTAAACTTCCGATTAAAATAAGAAAGATTATTATACCCCGATTCAAAACAAATCTGCGCAATAGTCTTATCAGAATTCATCAATAACTTGGAGGCATAGTTAACCCTAAATTCATTTATGATCTGAGTATAAGTTTTTTTAGTGTGCTTTTTAATAAACTTATAAAAGGCCGCTTCCGAAATATTCAGCTTGTCCGCAATCTCTTTAATACGAACTTCCTTTCTGAAGTTGTCCATAATATGGCCGTACACTATTTTGATCCTTCCCAGCTGTGCTACATTAAACCCTAACGCATATTCTTCAGAACAAATCCTAATTACATCTTTAGCTTCTGCCAGGACTTGCAATAGCTTAAGCAAATAAAGTAGCTGTTGCATCCCCTCGCTTTTCAACAGCTTTTCAATAAGCTTAACCGCTTTCTTTTTTGAAGATCCATTGAATTCTAATCCATGTTTTGCCTGATCGAATAAATCCTTGATCACCCGTAACTCAGGGCTATTAATAAATGCCAGTCCCAAAAAGTCCGCATTCATCTGAATAACAACCTGGCTACTATATACATCTGTGGTATATCCATGCGGGAGGTTAGAACCAAACATGACCAAATCGTTCTCCTGATAATCTGATATTTGATTTCCTGCAAACCTTCTTCCATTGCTTTGGCTGGTATAACAAATTTCAATCTCTGGATGAAAATGCCAGGCCTGACTCAACAGCGGGCGGCTTTCTCTTTCGACTATTCTGGCTGTAAAAGATCGACCGGGTTTTCCTTGAATCTTCTCAAGTTCTGGTTTCATGCGTACAATAATTGATAAAATATTAGCGAATATATTCAATTATGTATAGAATAGTGTTGTGAAAAGGTAGTTTTATTCATACTTGATAATGCATAGGTAATGTACTTTTGTTAAAGTTGATTGATGGTACAAATAACATTTACATGAAACAAATAGATTTGAAAGAGTTATCATTTACAGCTCAGACTGTTTTAAATAAAAACTGGAAGAAAGGATTTACCATTCCTACCAGTAAACTTTATCCATTCCAATGGAACTGGGATTCTGGTTTTACAAGCATCGGGCTTAGCCATTTTAATATGGATCGTGCAATCACAGAGTTGCAATCTCTTTTTTCCGGACAATGGGAAAACGGAATGCTTCCTCATATCATCTTTCATAGTGAAAAAGAAAAAACCTATTTTCCGAATTACGATTTTTGGGAGTCCAAGGTAAATGCTGGCGCACCACAGAAACCTAAATCATCAGGTATTACACAACCTGCCGTTCATGGTTTTGTCTTAGAAAACCTCTTAGAAAAATTTCCTAATGATGAAAAACTAATAGCTTTCGCAAAAGACATTTTTCCTAAAATTCTTAATAACCATCGTTTCTTTTACAACTACCGAGATCCCGAAAGGGAAGGCTTGACCTACATCTTTCACCCCTGGGAATCTGGCAGAGATAACTCCCCGCTTTGGGACGAATCATTGGATCGGATCATTATTAATAAAAATGAATTGCCTCCTTACGAACGAAGAGATACCAGTCTTGCGGCTACAGATGAACGCCCCACTTTTTACCAATACGACCGCTATGTTTATCTTTTGACTTTGGGGAAAAAATACAAATACGAGGAACGCGCGATCTTTGAAGAAAGTCCTTTTTTGATTCAAGATACTTTGATGAACGCCGTTTTAATTCGATCCAATCAATCCTTAATTCGGATTGGCGAACGGTTCGGTTTTGATGTTGGTGAAATAAAGGAATGGCAATCACAAGCCAAACCTAAGTTTGCTGAAAAGTTATGGAATGAGGAATTGGAAACTTATGTCGGTTATGATCTTCGGGGAGAAAAACAGATATTGCATAAAGAAATCGGAGGGCTGACCGCTTTGTATGCTGAGATCCCTGATGCAGTAAAAGCTAAAAAACTCGAACAATACTTACACAACTTACACGAAAAAGGATTTTATATTTGTCCTAGTTTTGATGTAGAAAGTCCATTGTTTGATTCCAAGCGTTATTGGCGCGGACCAATTTGGCCACAAATGAACTGGATGATTTACCATGGTTTGAAAAATTATGGCTTTGAGGAAACCGCAAATATTGTAAAGTCTGACTTAATTGAACTTGTTTCAAAATTTGGATACTATGAATATTTTGAATCACAAAAATCATTGGCTAATCAATTAACGACTGGTTATGGCGGTGGTGACTTTTCCTGGACAGCTGCTTGTGCTTTGGACTTGTTGAAAACTTAGCGGAAATGTGTTTATATTGTTAAGTCTTGTGTTTTAACCAATTATTACTTCAAGTTATTTTGTAAAAAAAATGAAAAATGAATTACATAGATTACCTAGTTATCGTCATTTATATTATTGGTTTTTTAAGCTTAGGTTATTTTTTTAAAGATAATAAAGATTCAAAAGACTATTTCCTGGGAGGCAAATCACTAGGGTGGTTTCCGCTCAGCCTTTCCACTATGGCCACTCAATTATCCGCTATAAGTTTTATCTCCGCTCCCGCTTTCGTCGGACTCAAACTCAATGGAGGAATGAAGTGGCTTACTTTTGAACTGGCTGTTCCATTGGCTATGATTTTCATTATGCTGGTTATCATTCCACCTTTGTTTCGTTCGGGAATTGTAAGTATTTACGAATATGTAGAAAAAAGATTTGATACTTCTACGAGATTAATACTTAGTATTGTTTTTCAAATTAGTAGAGCATTAGGAACAGGGGTTATGGTCTACACCATCGCCTTTATATTGCAGGCCGTACTCAATATCGATTTTGTTTATACCATACTTATCATTAGTGTTATTACGATTGTTTATTCCTGGCAGGGCGGCATGAAAGCGGTGGTCTGGGGCGATGCGATACAAATGATTATTTTATTTGTCGGATTAATTATTTGTCTTTTTTACGGTTGGGATTTAGTACAAGCTAGTGGAGGAATCAGTGCAACTTTATCCCCCGAACGTTTGCAGGTCATCGATTATAACTGGGGATTTTCTAAAGGCGAAGAGTATGGCATAGTCCCCATGATTGTGGGCGGATTCTTTTTATATGCTTCTTACTATGGTTGTGACCAAACACAGGCACAGCGTTTATTATCTGCTAAAAATGAAAAGACAATCAGGCAATTATTACTAGCCAATGGGCTGTTGCGATTTCCAGTGGTCTTTATTTATTGTTTCATGGGATTAGTGGTAGGTGCCTTGGCCTTATCTACTCCAGACTTTATGGCGGAAATTAGCCAAGTGACTAAAACTCATTTTCCAGAAGAGTTTGCCTCGGCCGGGATTAAACCCGATTTAATGATACCGGTTTTTATTTTAAAATATCTGCCACATGGGATGATTGGAATTCTAATGGTCGGGATCATGTCAGCGGCAATGTCCTCCTTGAGTAGTACCATCAATTCTTTATCGGCAGTAACGGTGGAAGACTTCTTTAACCGGGGAGATAAGAAATTGGATAACAAAACATACATGCGTATCTCAAAAATATCAGTGGTTTTTTGGGGAGCGGTTTGTATCGGCACGGCCTTCCTTTTTGGTGGGAGTGATAGTCCGGTTATCGAGATTATTAATGCGATTGGCTCTGTCTTTTACGGGCCGGTACTCGCTACATTCGTTATCGCTATTTTTTCCAAGACAGTAAATGCGACGGGTATGAAAGCGGGGATCATCATCTCTGTATTGGTCAACCTTGTATTTTCTAAAACGATGCAAAATATGTTCGGCCTTGATTTCGGATTCAGCATCTTCTGGATGTGGTTGAACTTCACCGGTTTCTTTTTGGCTGTCGCGGTGGCTTACCTAGTTACTGCTTTGACCAAGACAAAAGCAAAGGTCATGACGGAGATAAACCATGTATTTAAATGGAATGATTTATTAACAAAAGAACCGATTATTTTAATATCCTTCTTTGTAATTATACTGGGCATTAGTTATATGATTCCAACGATCTTAGGTTAAAGCATATGAAAAAAAATCCTTTAAAAGTCCTCATCGCACCAGACAAATTCAAAGGCTCTCTCTCAGCCAAAGAAGTCTGTGAAGCCATCGCTTCCGGACTTAATCAAAAAGAGGAATCCCTGGAAATCATCTTTCATCCAATGGCGGATGGTGGAGACGATTCGCTTACCATACTGGCGGATCACTTGGCATTAGAAGAAGTAATCGTAGATAGTCAAGATCCTTTGGGTAGGACCATTACTACAAAATACTTCACCTCAAATGATGCCGCCTTCATTGAAGTCGCCAGTGCCAGTGGTTTGGTTTTATTAGCAGAATCAGAGCGAAACCCTTTGCATACTTCTACCTTAGGAACAGGGATGATTATCCTAGATGCTATTTCAAAAGGCCATCAAAATATCTATCTTTTCCTTGGAGGGAGCGCAACGAATGATACAGGGATGGGGATCGCTCAAGCGCTCGGTTTTTCTTTTTTGGATAAAGAAAACAATATACTTACACCTGTCGGAGGGAACCTATCTAAAGTCGTAAGTATAAAAAACAATAACCTTTTTGATTTTAATGAAATTAAGATAAGCGTCTTCTATGATGTACTCAATCCTTTGTATGGTAAGAATGGGGCGGCTTATATTTATGCTCCGCAAAAAGGGGGCACAGCAGAAGAGGTTCAATATTTAGACTCAGGTTTGATTAATTTTAGTACCGTTCTTTTGCAACATACAAATATCGATGTTAGCACAATCGCTGGTGGTGGCTCAGCGGGTGGTATTGGCGCAGGCTTAGTTGCGCTTTGTGGTGCGCGAATGGGGAAAGGGTTTGAACTTATCGCGGAGATAACGAACTTGGAAGAAAGAATTAAACAGTCAGATTGGGTGATCAGCGGGGAGGGACGGTTGGATGAACAATCGCTCCAAGGGAAAGTAATAGACGGAATTGCTAGTCTTTGTAAAAAGCATCAGAAACCTTTG
Organism: Saprospiraceae bacterium; assembly: GCA_047626155.1. Classification (GTDB taxonomy): domain Bacteria; phylum Bacteroidota; class Bacteroidia; order Chitinophagales; family Saprospiraceae; genus CALGLS01. Next base: position 32,691 of record JBLHRR010000012.1, read on the forward strand.
AGCTTATTGGTTGGTAAAAATGACCTTTCCGGAAAAGAATTGTTATCGTTGAATGTGAATCAAGTTTCTTCGATTAGCGCTATTGCGAAAAATCAGGAAGATGCCATGTTGAATGGAAGCGTTTATTTAGAAGCTTTGGCTAAAGAGCTTCTTTTGTCGTAGTAAGTATGAATCAGTTATAAAAGTATTTTATCTCTGTGTTTATGGCGACCTCGGAATGAAAGAAGAATAACACTACATTCTTATCCATTTCCTCAACTCATAAAACAAGAACCCTACAACCAAAACATACTCCAATCCCACCACCCAAAGCACCTCATAATATTCCCCAAAACTATAATTGACATAAGTGAAAATTACCAAGCCTGACCAAAGAACTGCATAGCGAAAACCACCAAACACACAAAGCGCCAAAGGCAAAGAAAGATACCAAGGATGCACCGTAGTCGTCAGAAACAAATACCAGCTGATGGCAAAGAGGAATAGGGTAGCCAAACCATCTATAGAAATAATCTGAAGCCCAAAAGGAGCTTCTTCGCGGTGAGCTACCGCAAAAGATGGCTGAGCGGAAAGCTTGTTGGTCGTCCACTTTTCTTTCTCGAAAAACGCCAAGCCGAAAATTCCCAGCGCACTACATAGCGCCAAAATCGGTCCTAAATACTGAATGATATTATAGCCGGCCCATTGATATCCCATCCACCTTAAAACATAATAGAGGCTTGCGTTAAACTCAAATTTTTGAAAATACAAATTGAGACTGTCTCCAAAATGAGAAAGGAAAACACCATTCAGCAAGGGAGCAAATAACAAAAGTACCACAGCACCCACAATAGTGAAATACCAAAAGCTTTTTCGCCAACCCAAACGGCGAATCAAAAAAGGTAGGAAGAGTAGGGGAAGCAATTTCGAAGCAATACTCAAAGCCATCGCTACGGCTGACCATTGCCAGCGTAACTTGACCAGACACCAGATGGCAAGCAACAAAAAGAAAACCATTGCAGCTTCAAAATGTAGGTTGCCCACCAGCTCTAATATAATCAAAGGATTCAATGCATAAATCAAAGCGTTCTTTTCTGGTAAACCAAAATGCCTCAGTAACTTTACCATTAAAACGATACTTCCCACTTCAAAAAGCAAGAACACAAATTTCATAACCATCGCTGTCCCCACCAAGCTCGTTGGAAACAGCCAACAGGCCCCGGCAAATATAGCCTGACAGACCGGGGGGTATATTGTAAAGTAATCCGGGGAATTTAACTCTTGATAAAGCACCTCATCCAATCCGATAATTCGTTCCGCTCCACCTATATATGCAGAAGGCAATTGATCAAAAGGATTGACTCCATTTAATAACAGTCTTCCATCCCAGACAAAACGATAAATGTCATCTGATAAACTAGGAAAGGCAAAGACTAAGAGGAAGCGCAACAATATGCTTACAACAAGAAAAAACTGGACGGTTTTCCAGTCTTTACTTTTGTAAAAGATAAAAAGGTAAATGAAAAAGAAAGGAAAGTAGGCGGCAATCAGTTCCGTGAAATCAGACTGCTGCACTTGGAAACCTAGAACAGCAGTGAGCGCAATCAGTAAGAAGCTAGATAACAACAAAAAATTAACTTCTAGATTTGCCCTGTAATTTTTTAACTGTAATGACCGTAGGGAATGGAGGTTAGAAAATTTCAGGGAGTGTAAAAGTCTGGAAATTATTTTTTGTGTAATAATTAGTAGGTAGCGAATGGTTTTACTCATAAATCATCTCTCGATAACTAAGCCCGCAAATGCTTTACTGTATAATAAAATATCGATCCGTAACCAATTACCAACATGACATGAAATAACATAAAGGTATAATCACCCATTTGTATGCCGGCTATTACCGCACCGATAAAATACAAGGCCAATAACCCCTCAAAGATCGTGGTCCAGGAGAGGCGCGTAGCAAGGTAGTTTTGTTTTTTAAATGAATCTTTAATATTGTTGATATTGAACTTTGGTGTTCGTACAAAAGGAGATTCCTTCCCCCAGTACCCTTGAATAACCGCAATGCTATTATGCAAACTCAAACCCATTGACAAAGCCAAAAAGACCGGGAATATGAAGATGAATTTTACCGTTTCGTAAGCCACAGACTTGTTACTCGGTTCCGCTTGTACATTTGCCACATAGTAAATAGCAATAATAGAAGCCAGACTCGTTAGGAAAATAGCGAAGTATTGTGTGTTTAAACCTAAGGTTTGCAAGCTGAATAATAAAGGCACTGAAAAGACTCCTGCTAAGAAAATAAATAGATAAACGGTACTTGCTAACAAGTGTCCTACAGAATGTATTTTTTGACGGAAACTTAAATCACTTCGCAATACTGCCGGGATTAATTTACGTGCATTTTCCGCTCCTCCTTTCATCCATCTGAATTGCTGAGATTTCAAGCCGTTCATTTCCGCAGGTAATTCTGAGGGAGAGCCTATTTCTTCTAAGAAGGTGATTTTCCAGCCTTTCAATTGTGCGCGATAGCTTAAATCCAAATCCTCCGTAAGCGTATCTGCTTCCCAGCCGCCAGCATCTTCAATGGTTTTTTTACGCCAAACCCCTGCAGTTCCATTAAATTGTAACAAACAATTTCCGGTAGAGCGTCCTGTTTGTTCCACTCTGAAGTGTACATTCAATTGCATCGCCTGCAAACGAGTGATGAGCGAATAATCTTGATTAATGTGTTCCCAACGTGTCTGAACCACACCTATGTTTGGTTCGTTAAAATGAGGAATGGTTTTCCTTAGGAAGTCGGTACGTGGCAAAAAGTCTGCATCAAAAATAGCGATGAACTCTCCCTTCACATTTGGCATAGCCGCTTTCAAAGCGCCCGCTTTATAACCACTACGATCCACTCGGGTCATCAATTCAATATCAAAACCTTTTGTGACGTACTCTGCTACTTTCTTTCGAGAAATTTCAACCGTTTCATCTGTAGAGTCATCCAGTACCTGTATCTGCAAGCGATCTTTTGGATAGTCTAGTTTTACAATGTGGTCTATCAAACGCTCCGTTACGTATAGTTCGTTGAAGATAGGGAGTTGGATAGTGACGTACGGAACCGTATTGTTACCTTCGGTTTCTAAATCTACTAACTCCGGGTGCTCATGCTTTTGGTAGTAGTACAACAGATGAAACTGCAACATGCAATAAAACATAATGTAGCCCAGTGCAATGCAGTAGACTGTTAAAGCAATATATGCGATGGTAACCATATTTAAAGAAGTTTAAAAATCGTCCATAAAATTTTGTGCCCCGCTCCAATCGTCCCCTTAATCGTTCCTGACACCTTGGAGAAGCCAATCCGCTTTCTGTAATTCACGGCAACCTCCGTACAATTGTACTTCATCTTCGCCGCTTTTACTTGCATCTCCACCGTCCAACCATAAGTTTGATCCTGCATGTCCATTTCAATCAATTTGTCATAACGTACCGCACGGAATGGTCCCAGGTCTGTAAACTCAATGTTATAAAAAAAGCGAATCAAGGCAGTCGCCAGCCAGTTGCCAAATAGCTGCTGAGGTGTCATAGATCCTTTCTCTAATTTGCCTAAAGCTCTTGAACCGATTACCAGGTCCATATTGTGATCTGTAATCTGCTCTACCAGCAATCGCATTTCCTCCGGGTAATCTGAATAGTCCGCATCCAGAAAAACGACAATATCGGGTTGTTCTGCTGCGGGTTTATTTTTCAGGTGCTCAATCCCTTTTAGACAGGCATGGCCATATCCCTTTTGTGGCTCATCCAGTACCGTAGCACCCTCAGCCCTTGCCACTTCGGGGGTCTTATCGGTACTCCCGTTATTACAAACAATAATCTCTCGCACCAAATCTCTAGGGATTTCGCGAATTACCTTATCAACTGCATTCTCTTCATTAAATGCAGGAATAATAACATCTACAATAGGTGAATTACTGATGGCTGGAATGTTTTGTATTTTGTTGGAATCTCGTACCGTCTGCAAAAGTACCACAATTTCGGAGAATGCGAATGTCCGTATGGGTACAAAGTCAACTTTAACTATTGGCTGTTAACTGTTAACCTCTCACTATCTTAATTAGCCGTAACAAATGCGGATTACTCACCCAGAGTCCGCAGAGTGAGATGCCACAAAAGCTGCGCAAAAAACTTCGCGACCGCTCTGTGGCCTCTGCGTGATCAAAAATACGATTGGTAAATAAGTGCAGCTAGATAATTGCTCTCTTATATTAGACTTTATTCCAAAATAGTTTGTATGTCCTCAAATGCTAATTCTCGCCAGCACTTCAGCTTTTTGTTCGCCCGTAGCTAAGGCTACGAACTCAAAAAAGAGCTTCGTTCTGACAAAAATTATCTATTTGATTTCTGTACAAAATATTTCAGCATAAAATCTATTACTGAACAGTTTCATTGAATTTTCATTTACCGCGCTGCCGGAAGAGGCTATTTGTATGACCTTTATCAATAATTATCCAACAAAGTGTATTTTTGTCCGTTTTTGATAGGAAGCAGCTGATTCTATAGGGTCAACGTTTTCGCTAAATCTGTTCAACTTACTTATTCTATTCTAATGAAATACATCCTGACTGCACTCGCTATTCTGACATTGGCACTCTATTCTTGCTCCCGAGATGATGACTTTGCCACAGACACTGATGACCTTTTGGAGTTTTCGACGGACACCCTTCGTTTCGATACTGTATTTACTACTCTGGGTTCTGCCACACGAAGCATCAAGATTTTTAATCCGCATAAGGAGCAGATTTTAATTGATAAAATTTATTTTGAAAAAGGAGGAAACACCAAGTTTCGAATGAACGTCGATGGCCTACCGGGAGCTGTAGCAGAACGAGTAAAGATTCTAGCTAAGGACAGTATTTATATTTTTATGGAGGTAACCATAGATCCAAATGATATCAATAGTCCATTTGTGGTTCATGAAAATTTATTGTTAGAAACGAATGGAAGTACGCAAGCTGTGGTCTTGGAAGCTTGGGGGCAAAACGCAAATTATGTTCCCAATCAGTTTAATAATGGCGGATCGGCTGAACTAAGTTGTAATGGGGGAGAAATAGTTTGGGATGATGAAAAACCTTATGTGATATTCGGTGCTTTGGTTATTGACGAATGTACTTTAGTAATTAAAGAAGGGACACAAATTTATGTACACGGTGGTTTAGAAAGCTTTTTGCAAGGAGATACCTTAAAGCAGTTTTATAACGATGGACGAATTTTTACCACGGAATTTGGAAGTATTAGAATAGAAGGAACTTACGAAAACCCTGTTACCATTCAGGGAGATCGTTTAGAGGAACCTTTTCAGGAAACAGCAGGGCAGTGGTTCGGTATAATATTGTCGGCAGGAAGTAAAGGGAATGTCTTTGATTATGTAACGGTCAAAAACGCGGTGATCGGAGTCGCTGTAGATTCTACCGCAGAACTAAATACTTCTTATTCCACTTACTACAACACAAGTTCTGTAGGCCTTTACGGAATCAACGCTACGATTAATGCAGACAATTGCTTGTTTTACAGTAATGGCGGTGGCGGAGTAGCATTGTTGGAAGGTGGAGATTATAATTTTAATTACTGCACGATGGCCAGCTATGGCGTAGATGCTGATGCGCTGAGCTTTAGTGATGTACTTTGTTTTGGTTCTCCGATTCCTTGCTCTGAGTTTTATTCTAACAATCTATTTGCACGTTTCAATAATTGCATCATCAGTGGCTCTCGGGCAGATGAAGTTGCCCCCTTTTATTTTGATGTAGGTGTTACGACTTTCGATTACGAGTTTAATAATTGCATCATCAAATTGGACGAAGTGCTCACCGATGGTGAATACACCGACTTCCTAGATTTCTGTAATGATTGTATTATAATAGAGAATAGCGACAACCTCTTTGTCGATGAAAGCGACGGTGATTATCATCTGGATACCTTATCCGTAGCAGAAGGGAAGGCCATGCCGCTACCAATGTTGTTAGTTGACTTGGACAATGTGGATCGAGACATGGATACAGCAGATATGGGCTGTTATGAGTATTTGTATGAGTAGCCTAAAGATAGACCCCACCCAGAAATCCGCTAATAATGTCATTTGGTTTCTTGATTAGTGGATAAAAGCACTTGCTCGCGTTTAACATTTATTTAGTAGACTTTCCTGGGTTCTGACCTTAGTGCACTTAGTATTACACTAAAAATAATTTTCCAATTTTTTTCGTGGAAACGATTATGTAAACCACTCTCCCTGTGGTCGTTTTGATTTACATAATCATTTCCAAATCGGGATTTAATTTCTCGTTGTTACATAGATTATTTTTGACCTTCCCTTTGTTGTGCCTTGCGCAAAAAAAAAAGACCGGCTCCGTGAGCTTTAGCTGATTAGGCTATTGCCGCTTTTTCTCCTGAAAGTTGTACCTTAAGAACACTCTCTTTGGGAAATAATAAATGGAAAGTGGTTCCCACTCCTTTCTTTGAATTCAGCCAAATCTTACCATTCATTCCTTCAATGACTTTCTTGCAAGTGCTTAATCCAATGCCAGAACCCTCGAACTTTGAGGTCGTATGAAATTTTGTAAAAATATCGAAAATCTTGTGTTGGAATTCTTCTGGGATTCCTATTCCATTATCCTGTATATGAATAATAAGATTTTCGTTTGAATCTATTTCAGAGGAGATTTTTATGTGTGGATTCTGGCCGGGTTTTCTAAATTTGATGGCGTTATTAATCAAGTTTTGAAATAGCATAGAAATAAGGGAATGGTTAGCCATTATTCCCTGAAGGTTATTCGTGACCTCAAGCTGTGCGTTACTTTCAATAATAGTGGCGTTAAGCTGATTCTTGACAATGAGAATCACATCATCCAATATCACTTTTCTTCTTACGGATTCTTCATCATCTATTTTGGAATATTCTAAAAGATCAACAAGTAGATTGTGCATTCGGTCTGTTCCATTTTGCACACAGCCCATGTATTCCCGATCCGTTTCCGATAAACAGTGATCGAGATTTTTTTCTAAAAGCGAAGTATACATTTTAATACTGCGTAATGGTTCTTTCAGGTCATGCGAAATAGTATAGGCAAATTGCTCTAATTTTTGATTTAGTTTCTTCACCTTCTGCTCATTTTCTTTTGCATCCTCTGCCTGTTGAATAATTTTCTCCTGCTGCTCTAATAGTTTTGATTGAGATTTAAAAAGGGTTTGAATCAATTGGTCTTTTCCTTTTGAAAATAGAAAAGCAATCAAAGAGACTAGAAGAAATAGAAAAGCCCAACTGAGTAAGAAGTAGGACGGAGTATACTGTAAGGTCAAGTTTCTGAAAGATTCTGTAGCGTTGACTTCAAGAGTGTAAAAATAGAATAGAGTGGATAACAATACTCCTAACCAAAGCAAGCCACTCGTTCGATCTGTCAAAAAGAAAGCTAATACGGGTACCATTATTAGCCAAACTAAATTGTCAGAATATAAGCCTCCTGACGAAGCAATACTTGGAGCGACGGTTAGAAATAAAAAAAAGCAAGTGAGATTGCTAGAAAGAAGCAGGTTTCCGAATCTCTTAAAAACATATTGTAAAGTAACCACGGCTGCTATTGGCAAAAAGGTAGGGACTTCATTGTCTGGTATAAGATAGAAGTCGGCGTAAACCATAAATAGCGCAAAGAAGAAAAATAGAATATGAATAGAATTGATAATCTTAAGACGGCTTAGGTCAAAAGCAGAATAGAGGCTAGTATCTGGTAATAGCCAATAGAACCCCTTAGTGATGTATAGATGATTTACTAATTCCTTATTCATTGTAATACGCGCATTGAAATTGAACAGCTATGGATAGTAGTTGAAAATAGTTTCTAATTAATAGATGAAGCTGTAGGCTACATTTACATGTAGTAATTACGTTTAGTTGGATAAGGTTAAGGAATCAATAGTAATTCCTATAAATCCATTATCCAAGAATTAGTCCAACTCGATTTTAGTATTACAAAAAAGATAAATTGGCTAGGCGTAGTAAGCTTAATTTACTGTTTTTTAAGCGATTATGTTAAAATGGAGCTGTATAATTTCGATCTTGTTTTATTAAAAAAAAAGATTAATGCATTCAGCTAAAAATGGGAAGTAGTTTTGATAAAAAGAGAGCGAAACAATATGGATTTATATTCTTGAAATATTTAAGAATTTATTAATAATAATAAAAGGTAGCAAAAACTGCCTAAAAGGATACCTTTGCCATACCATGACCACAACGAGAGGCTATGAATTTTTAGTCATTCACATGCTAACCTTTGAAAATAGAACCCAGACTGTTGCCAACTGCAACAGTCTGGGTTCTATTACAAAAACTCTATTGGCTTAAGCTTCTCTGAGATTGTTAACACCGTCTTAATACAATCTTAACACAATCTTGGGGCCGTTTGCTTATTCCCTGCTGGGAGAAGCGTAAAACTTTCATTTTATTGTCTGCTACACTAGTAAGGCTACCGGCTTTATAGTGTCTACCTTACACAGGTTTTAGAATTAACGAATAATAAAAAAATTAATGAAAAAGACTCCCTCCTTGATTGACGCTGTCAATAAAAACATGATTTGGATTAAGGACATAGGCATTGGCCACGTTGAAATTGATACTAAAAAAATTGAAGATACCACCATCAACCTTAAAGGAAAAGAGACGAATTTCTTTGGATCTTGCTCTTACCTCAATTTCGAAATTGACGAGCGATTAAAGACTGCCGCTATAGAGGCCATCAACATTTTTGGTGTTCACTTTTCTTCTTCAAGAGCTTATGTTTCTCTTCCGCTTCATTCCGAGTTAGAAAGCTTATTAACGAAAGTCTTTGGCGGCCCAACCGTAGTAGCACTTTCTACGACCTTGGGGCATCTGGCAAACCTGCCCATTATTATTGGAAAAAATGATGCAATTATTCTGGATCAGCAAGTTCACAATAGTATCCAAATGGCCACACGAATTGTAGCTGCTTCCGGAACCCATCTAGGAGTAGTTCGTCACAATAATATGGATCAGCTGGATCAGAAGGTCGAATCACTCAAAGGAAGTCATGATAAAATCTGGTACATGGCGGATGGCATTTATTCCATGTACGGAGATGCTTGTCCGATTGCTGAGTTATTTGTTTTAATGGAAAAACACGAGCAATTACATCTTTATGTAGATGATGCGCACGGCATGAGTTGGACAGGTGAAAATGGAAAGGGTTATATCCTAGACCTTGTAGGCATTCATCCTCGCGTGGTATTTACAACCTCTTTAGGCAAAGGATTTGGTTCAAGTGGTGGGGCTACCGTTTTTCCAAATAAAGAAATGGCGGACCTCGTTCGCAATTGTGGAAGTACCCACCTTTTTTCAGGGCCACTACAACCACCCATCCTTGCAGCAGCCATTGCGAGTGCAAAAATTCACCTAAGCCCGGAGATTTATGAACATCAGGATAAACTGAAAAAGAATATTCGTTATTTTCAAGAGTTAGTAAAGCAATTTAACTTGCCACTGGTTAGTTCTTCTCCAACTCCGATTAAATATATAGGTGCCGGTACACCGGAGATGGCGACGAAATTGTGCAAAGGTTTATTGGATCGTGGCTATTATACCGGAGTCGCTGGTTATCCAAGTGTACCTGTAAACAACAGTGGTATTCGAATGACCATCAATCGCCTGCATACTAAAAAGCAAATCCATGGACTGGTTTCTACCATATCCGAATTGATGGATGAAATTTTAATAGAACACGATTATTCGAAGGAAGAAATTTTAGGCGCATTCAAAAGAAGAGTGAAAAAGGAGAGCGCTTAGTATTGATTTTTGATGACCATGAGTTGCTAATCAATACCTATGATTAATTCGATACAGCGCAACGGTATTCTTGCATCAAGAACATCGTTGCGCTGTCGTTTTCAGGCCAGTTCAGGCGGGGCAATCGTTCGTCTCACCTTCACGAAGTTTAAAAGAATCAGACCCAACACAAAATATATAACTAATGAGAAGATACTGTTTCGCATGCTCCCGGTATAGTAAGCAATGAAACCAAAAAAGAAAGGCCCAAGCACCATTGATAGTTTTTCACAAACATCAAAAAAGCTAAAGAAGGAGGTGGTGTTATCTACCTTTTCGGGAATGAGCTTAGAGTAAGTCGAACGAGACATAGATTGTATTCCTCCCATCACTAAGCCGGTGAAAGCCGCCACGACATAGAACTGTACTTTGACCTGCACAAAATAAGCAGCGGTACAAACGCCTATCCAGATAAACAATATAATTACAATGGTGAATTTATTCCCCTTGACTCCTGATAATCGCGCGGCCAATTCGGCTCCAATGATTCCTACAAATTGTAATACTAAAATCAATAAAATCAACTCCATCGTTTCAAAGCCCAGTTCTTCTACGGCGAAGGTAGAAGCTAATGCAATTACGGTTAAGGCTCCTGCGCTATAAAAGAAATAGGAAAGTAGAAAGTAGAGAATGTTGTTTTGTCCCTTTACGTAAATAGCTACCTCCCTGATTCCTCTATACCCTTTGGACAGCAATTCAGAATGCCAGGCTCCTTTTTTATCATTTGGTAATCGTCGGAATGGAATTTGGGCAAAACCCAACCACCATAATCCAACGGTAACAAAAGATGCACGTGTAGCCATTGTTGAATCTGGGAAACCAAATAATTCCGGTTTCATTATCATTATCAAATTAAGAATCAACAACAATACGGAACCAATATAGCCATAGGTAAATCCTTTCGCACTCACTCGGTCAAGTTGATCTTCGGTGGTGATCAGCGGCAGATAAGAATTGTAAAATGTCTTCCCTCCTTCAAACCCAATTATCGCAATGATGAAACTAAAAACCCCAATGTACATCGACATAGTACTGACTGTTGGTTTGTCAAACTCATCATAAGTCGCTACAAAAAAGAACATGCAAATACAAGCCAATGAGCCTAGGAAAGTAAAGAACTTCATAAAGGTTTTCCGTCGCCCACTAAAATCGGCAATGCCGGTCAACAATGGAAGAACCGCAGCTATAAGCAAATAAGCAAAAGAAAGAGAATAGGAAAACAAAGCCGAACGATTGACGGGAATACCCAAAAAATCGAAATTGTTCTCGGGCATTATTTGATTGAAGTACATCGGGAAAATGGCCGTAGAAATAACCAGCGCATACGAAGAATTGGCCCAGTCGAACATAGCCCAGGCATTGATGGTCCTTTTGTCATTGACGGGGTAGGGCTTTTGTATTATTTTTTCCATTGGAATTATTGCTGTAAATGAAGGAACTAAGATACTTCTTTTTTTGGGTTTACTAAACTTCCGCGTACGATAGGGGAAAGTTTAGTAAACCTTAATCAGAACTGTTCAGTAGTTGGCTTTTAGTAGTTAGTTATTAGCTTCCCACTTTCGCGATATAGTTAAGCTAACCGTTAACTGCCAACTGCTAAAAGCCATATGCGGTATAGATGCACCTTGCCTTACCAGAAGTGACAGCTCAGCAATTTCCTCCTCTAAAAATCGAAAGCAAAACATGGAATAAAATATAAAATTACTATCTTGTTCCAACAACAAACATACAAACATTACTAGATGAATATACTGGTACTATCTCGAGGTCCTCAACTCTACTCCACTAAAAGCATTATAGCTGCCGGAGAGAAGCGTGGTCATCAAATGATTGTTATTGACTATACCGAATGCAATCTGGTGGTGGAAAGCGGCAATCCGCATATCTATTATAGAGGAGTGCCTATAGAAGGCATTGACGCAGTCATTCCAAGAGTGGGTTCCTCTCATACTTTTTTTGGTTCTTCTGTTATTCGTCACTTTGAGCAGATGGGGGTCTATACCCTTACGTCTTCTGATGGCTTGCTTGCTTCTCGTGATAAATTGCACAGTATGCAAGTCCTCTCCAAGGAAGGTGTCTTAATGCCTAAGACCATTTTTCCGAGTACTTTTTTCAGCATGACTCGTATTGAAAAGACAGTAGGTTTGCCTTGTGTAATTAAATTGTTATCTGGAACTCATGGTATCGGAGTCATTTTAGTAAACAACAGAGTGACGGCGGAGTCGGTGATGGAGTCTTTTATTAAAATGAAGCAAAATTTCATTGTACAAGAATTCATTAGCGAAGCAGGCGGTTCAGATGTACGGACCTTAGTCGTCAATGGCGAAATCGTTGCGGCGATGCGGCGAACCGCACAGGCAGGAGACTTCCGCTCCAATCTACATCGAGGTGCTTCTTCTGAAATAATCGAACCTACTGGGGAGATGGTACAAACGGCCTTGAATGCCGTAAATACTTTAGGATTGGAGGTGGCAGGAGTTGATATGCTACAATCCAGACGCGGGCCATTATTGTTAGAAGTAAACGCCTCGCCAGGCCTCGAAGGCATCGAAACGACAACCGGAGTGGATGTCGCTGGGAAAATGATAGAGGCAATTGAGCGGAAAGTATTGATATAATTATTTTACTCGCTAGGGATCCGCATCTTCCGGATTGTTTTATAATGAAATCTAATGCCTTTACCTTGGCACCGCACAATAAAAAGTAGCCCCTTCTCCCTCCACGCTTTCTACCCATATTCTACCATCCAAACGCTTCATGATTTTCTGACAAATGGCTAGGCCAATACCCGTTCCTTCAAAAGCATCACGGCTATGCAACCGTTGGAAAATAACGAAAATTCGATCACTGTATTCCGATTTGACCCCAATACCATTGTCGGCTACACTGATAATAAGTTCATCGCCTCTGTACTCATGTCCAATCGATATCTCTGGAATAACTTCAGGTTTCCTAAACTTAATGGCATTGCTTATTAAATTTTGGAACAGCTGAATCCACAATGATTTTACAGATTGTATCTTTGGCAGTTGTTCCGCATCTACTATCGCATTTGATTGCTGGACAGTCACTCTTAGATTTATAACGGCCAATTCTACTACGGTATTTAGGTCAACCTCAATCATGTCGGATTCTGTCTTCCCAACCGTAGCATATTTTAAAAGGCCATCCAGTAAATTATTCATTCGGCCGACACCTTCGCTAACAAATTTAAAGTAACTGGCAGAGTCTTCGTCAAAAAGATCGCTGTGCCGCCGGTGGATGAGCTGCGTGTAGCTGCCAATCATTCGAAGTGGTTCTTTTAAATCGTGAGAAGCAGCGTAAGCAAATTGGCGAAGCTCTTCATTTACTTGTATTAATTGTGTGTTCTGTCGCGCTAATTGATCTTTTTGCTCCAGCAATAAATCCTTATAATTATTTTCCGTTCGGAGTCGTTCGATTTCTTGTTGCTTTTCCTTAATGGCATATTTGATTTCCAAATCAATCCCCTGACGATTTCTCATTTCTTTATAGAAATGCTCTCGTGCTTCGGAATATACCGTCTGAAATTTTAAAGCCTGCTCAAAATATTTTTGTTCCTGGTATAATTTTGATAACAATTTGTACCCGCGTCGCTCACTGGCATCGTCTTTCATTCGTTTGGCAGCGGTAATGCCTTGGCTAAGCAGACGAATAGATTCCGGATACTTCTTTTGGTATAACAATATACTTCCTTTGTTGATGAGGTTGATTTGCTTACCATTAATATCACCGAGTACCTCTACCAGTGTAGAAGCTTCTTCCATTTGCTGAGTAGCCAGTTCGTAATTATTCAGTAATATATTAGTACGACAAAGTTGCGCCAGAGAGTGGGCAATCATTTCCTTATACTGTGTCGAACGGGCAAGATCAAGTGAATTGTTGAGGTGAGGTTGGGCTGTTTCAGGCCGCTCTAGATTCAACTGAATATTACCAAGGTTATTGTAGACAATCACCCGGGTATTGTCGTCAAGAATATCATCGTATTGTTCTAGTAAGGTCTGGTATCGATCGGAGGCATCATCGAAGTTGTAGAGTTGTGCATAAAGGGTAGCGATATTGATAAGGTACTGGCCAGTCATGGCACGGTAGCCAATTTGTTTGCTAATATCGAGCGCAGCTAGAAACTGCTGCATTGCTTTTTTCTGATCCAGCTTGGTCGCGTAATAAATACCAAGACTGTTGGTGGCCACCATTTCTTTTTCTACATCACCTGTCTGACGGCATAGCTCTAATGTTCTTTGGCAGGAGTCATGTAACTTGGTATATTCTTGTCTGCGTAAGTGAACCAGAGAAAATTGGTGATAAACCTCGGCTTGTACCTGAGCTTCAAGACTAGCAGTGCTTTTTTTTATAATAGACAATGCTTCTTCTACATATTCCAGTGCTTCCTCAAATTTATTTTGTTTGACGGCAAGTCGCGATAAACCACACAAAGACAATATGATATTGGTTGGTTTTTCTCGTAATCGACTCAAATCGAGTGCTTGCTTTAAATGGGGTAGGGCTGTTGCAAATTCATTGTTATAAATATTAACTTCTCCGGTTTGTAACAGAATGGCAATCCTACTTTCTGGTGAGGCGTCTGGAGCAAGTGCTGCTGTTTTTTCAATGTAATCAAAAGCGGTAGCCGTCGGATGTCCGAGATATTTAGCACTGTGCAGCGCTAGTTTACTGAGTAGAAGGTTCGAAGCAATTATTCCCCGACTGTAGTCTTCGGTAGTGGCGAGTCGGCTTGCCTGTTGAGCAAGAGGAAGCGCATCTACCACGTTGTTTTGAACTAGTAAAGCTTCTGCTTTCGAGAGAAAATGATCGATTTGTTGTATTGAGTTGTTCATGTTTATCCCTCGGGAGATTTTCCGTAAATATATTGTTTAAACGAAGAGTTTATAGATTGTAAATCGTGGTGTGTTATCCGGCGGAAGTTAATTTTGATTGCTCTTGCCCTCTTCTTTTCCATCTGTCTCTTTTGCTACTTCATCAGAATCAACAGTACCTTCTAGGTAAATATCATAAGTGGCCGGATCAGCATTGGTGGTGATAGTAATCATTGGTTTTTGCTGTCCAATCTTGCCTTTGGAGTCAAAAATAACACCGATATAGCCTTCTTCGCCCGGAGCAATAGGAATGAATGGAAAACTCGGTTGAGTGCAACCACAGCTGGCTTTGGCATTGGAAATAATGAGTTCGCTGTCACCTGTATTTGTAAAAACGAAATTGTGTTTTATCTTTTCTCCTTGGGAAATACGGCCATACTTGTGAACCGTTTTTTTGAAAGAGAGCACCGGTTTATCGCCACTTGATTTACTTTTCGCCCGCTTCTTTTTTTCCACTGCTTCCTTGTCTGCTTTTGAGAGCTTGTCTTCTTTTGCAGCTAATGCAATTTTATCTGCTTCTGCCCTACTTATTTCTTCTTTAGTCGAAGTGAGTAGGGAAGCCTCAGAAGTATCTTTCGGAACTGGCTCAGCGGCAACATCAGCTACGGTCGGTGCTATATCTGTTTTCAGATCAGCAGGCGTTTCCGTAGCCGTATTTTTAGGCTCATTACCACAGCTGGCAATCAGTCCACAAAAACAAAACACAGTAGCTAAAGTCTTAAAGGTGCGCATCTTGTATATCTTAATTTTTAAGAAATGAGGCTTGGTCCTTAATGAGGGCTCAGAGCGGTAAATGTATTTAAGCTGAGTTGTCAATAGGGAAGTAAAGATATTAAGATAATTGGGGAATGGAGAAAAAATAAAGGGAAGTTACAGGTAGGGTAAAGAATAAAAAAGCAGCCTGAATATCAAAGTACGAAGATATTCCCGTACGCCAAATATTCAAGATGCTGATTAATAAGTTTTATTACCCATTTCCAGGATGAATGCTATATAGAATGCCACCCATTACAGCTAAAGAAACCAACCAATATCCACCATTAATCACTATATTAGTTACGCTTTTACGTTCAAAAATAGCATTTAAAGTCAGTACTGCAACAGCGACTCCACCTGCGCCCCAGGCCCCGTGGAAAGCACCATGTAGAAACTGGTTCAATCCTTCTTCCGTATGACCTGCATATTGATAAATTTTCGAAGAGATAAAACAGGAAATCAAATAACCAGCTCCATAGATCAATGCCATATTCCCTTTCGCGAGATCTTCCTCGGTGTAGCCTAAAGAGTTCATCCAGGCTGTTCCAAAGACTTTAGGGTGGTACCAAATAGCCCCAATAACCATAGTACTGGAGGCAACGGCAAGTATGTGTAAGTACATCATAAGTTAAAATATTTAAAGGTTAGTAAATAAATAAAGAATAAGCTATTGTGTTATAAACTTGTATTGGATGTCTGAGATATATCCTTGAAAATTAGAGGTTTTTTGACTCTATAGAAATTCAAATTGACTAATAGATATTGAGGTGCGGGACAAAAGGATTTTTGTCCTTTTTCGGCAACAAAAAATTAACCTGACAATCTGAAAGCTTTAGCAATAAAGGCTGTCAAACCAGCCCGTTCCAGCCAGGCGGGTTATTTTTTGTGTAATATTTACGGTGAGTAAGGTAAGGAAAAAGACGAACTTGTTTAAGAACGTTGGAGATTTTCATGGAAAGACTAATCAACAGGCTTTCTTTGCCGTTAAAAATTTACAGGGCAGGGCAGTCGCGTTTAGTAGAGTTTATGCTGAAGTGCTGGAAAAAAAGATCATTTGAGAACATACAAATTATTTTGGAATAAACTCTAGTAGATAAGATTGATCCTAAAATGATAGAAGACCTGTCTGGCCGTTACGGCACATGGACAGGTCTTCTAATTAAAAATGATTTATAAATCAAGGAGCAGGATGCTCGATTCTTAAGTTGTTCACGAAAGTATTATCTCATAATCGCCAAACTCCCCACATCAATTCTTTCTTCCCCGTTGCACTTAAATCGCACTCGATACAAAAGCACTCCAGGGTTCATCGGCTCTCCCTGAAAGCTGCCATCCCATTTGGTCGTTTCATTATCCGTAAAGAAAACGCGGCTCCCCCAACGATCATAAATTTCAAAAGACAATAATTCCTCTATGGCGAAAGGATTACTGATGCCATAGGTGTCGTTTATATTGTCATTGTTAGGGGTGAAGGCCTTTGGTAAGTAAATTTTATCACAAGGCAAAGTCGATGGATCAATAACTGTAATCCGAACAGTATCATAAGAGATACAAACCTGATCTTCGGTATAGGCCAGCGTATATAGTATGGAGGAGTCTGGAGTAGAAGAAACAGAAGTCACATCTGTAGCGGACAAGAAATTAGGGGGCGTCCACTCATAACTTACATTGCAACTTTCCGTGGCCTCCAAATCTACGGTCTCTCCCAAAAATATGGTTTTATTTTCTGTAATAATCTTATGAGGGTTATTGTATAACATTGCTATTTCATTTTCATTCAAGGCCTTTTTGTAAATATATAATTCGTCAATAATTCCAATAAAAGGAACTTCCAATGTCGCCTGACAAGGACTATTGATCAAACTGAATACCGCATTGTTGTCAATATTAATTGGGCCATCTGGATGACCTTTATCTTTCTTCAATACTCCATTGATATACAACTTAGAATTTTTTCCTTCTCGGATAAAAAGGACATGTTGCCAACAGCGACCAAAGTCAAGTGGGGCAGATAGGTTCGCATTCTTTGAACTGTTCTCACTCAAGACCACATCGATCGAATTTGTCGCAGGTATAAATCGAATGGCAAAAGCATTGTTAGCAGAACAATCTTCCCGCTTCGAAATAATGTCCTTCGTTCCCATAGAGTTTTTCGGTTTCATATAGAAACTGATGCTAAAGTCATTGGTTTTAAAGTTATTGTTAACGGTACCCAATAACAAAGCATAATCGTGGTTATTGTTTGCAGGGTCCTCTCCTCTAAAGAAAATGCCCTTATTAATTACTCCGCAAGAATCGCAGGTTGACCCAAATAAAGTCCCATTTGATCCGGCATCTGAATTATCCAGTAAGGTACAATCATCCATAGAATAATAGGCCGCCAAACCACTTGTCGTTTGCGCGATTACAGAAACGCTCAAAAACAGAGAAAAAAGAAGGGTATATAATTTCATTACGATTAGTTTAATTCTTGGACGAATTCCGTATTTTTATAGTTCCTTAATAAGATTTTCAACACTTCTTCCTTTGCGCTACAGTCGTTTTGAAAAGCCTTTTTGAGGAACCACGTCATTTATCAAAGAAGGAATAATTTTAATTTAAAAAACAGCTAGACAAAGCCTCTGATCTTTCCAGCAATTCCTAAAACGGAAAAGAACCGACCATATTTTAAAAGGCAGTGCTAATAGCAGTATATTCTACTTACTAGTCCGAACTAGCCAAAAAGATTGCCCAATCCACCCATTCCAGGTGGCAACATATTCTTAAGCATGTTTTGTGCCTCTTCTGCTTCTTTGTCAGCTGCCGCACTTAGCGCTCGGTTAGCAGCCACCATAATAAGGTCCTCCAATTGTTCCATATCAGTGACATCTACTTTGTCCTTATCAATACTGATGTTTACAATTTCGCGACTAGCCGTGACTGTTACCCTTACAGCGCCTGCGTCAGCAACGCCTTCCAGTGTAATACCAGATAGCTTTTCCTGCATCTCTTTTTGCTTCTCTTCCATGTCTCCGAACATAATGATTCTATTTTAGTTGATTAGTAAAATAATAGGACTGAAGTCCTATCTTCTTATACGTCGCCCTTTCAGGACTGTGGGAAAAAACTTTGTGCCTCTTCGTGCCCTTTGTGGTTAAATAATCTCAAAGCGGCTTGCCGCCCTAAAATAAGAACCATCAACAAAACATAGAACTCGTTGCGTCGTAGCGGTTACCCTTTCCCGCCGCAAAGGTAATTCCTTTCCCCCATTTAACAACAGCTGATTTTCCTTTTTTGGGCAACCTTTAGGAATCTAAAGACATCAAATGGACAGAAGCCTTCGAAAATGTGAACATATGAGATGAAATTATGGTTAAAAAGCTGTTAAGCAAGCTGTTTTTCTGGCTTATAGCTAATAGAGCTGACGTTGGAGTGTTATATTTGTGTAGGAATATTTTTCAAAAATCAGACAATCAAAATCAATGCGTATATATCTTTCTTTCTTATTTACTGCTCTTTTGTTTAGTACATCACTTACTGCTCAGGAAGTGCCTGCCAAACTTCCGGTCCAATTTACTGGAATGGTGCTGGATGGTACAAATGAAGAACTGTATCCTGTTTCCTACACAAATATTTACCTTAAAAGTCAGGGGCGTGGTACTTACTCCGATTTGCGAGGTTATTTCACCATTGTAGTCGAACGAGGAGATACGGTTACCTTCTCTGCTATTGGTTATAAAGAAGTGGATTACATTATCCCGGATAGTTTGACATCAGATCGCTATTCTATAGTGCAGTTAATGTCTCGTGATACATTTAACTTACCGGAAACTGTTGTCTTCCCTTGGCCAAGTCGAGACCACTTCAAAATAGAATTCCTCGCCATGGATGTCAGTGACCTACTAGCAGAACAGGCTATGGAAAATCTCGCAGAAGAGGCCCTCCGCCGACAGCGTGCATCGGTGGCTGTAGATGGAAATGAATCAGCAGATTTTTACTTGCGTCAGCAGTCCAAGAGTTACTACCATATCGGGCAAGCCCCGCCTATGAATATTTTCAATGTCGTGGCTTGGAAAGACTTTTTTGATGCTTGGCAAAGAGGAGATTTCAAGAAGGACAAGGAGAAGGGTAAGTAGTTTGTGTAACTCTGTGCAGACGTAAATAGTTTTTTTATATACAAAAGAGCAGGTTACTAAACATAGTAGCCTGCTCTTTTGTATATAAGTAATGAATAGTAGGTTGGTCGAACACGAATTCCAATACAGAATAAGAGTAGATGGAAATTACAATTACGTCCACAAATGTAGCCCCTTTATAGTGCCGTAGCGGTTACCCTTCTTGCATTTGATCTCAACCCAAATATTTGTACCTTCGACCTTCAATAAAATAACAGCAGCAACGCGATGAAAGTTACCGAATATTTCGAAAAAGCCAATGGCAAAACCCTGATCTCTTTTGAAGTACTTCCTCCATTAAAAGGAGGAGGTATGAAAGCCATTTTTGATACGCTTGATCCACTCATGGAATTCAAGCCTCCTTTCATTGATGTGACTTACCACCGGGAAGAATTCATCTATAACAAACGGGCCAGCGGTTATTACGAAAAAGCTTCTATCCGTAAGCGTCCTGGTACAGTTGGAATTTGCGCCTCCATCATGCACCGCTATGGGGTAGATGCCGTGCCGCATTTGATCTGTGGCGGTTTTACCAAAGAGGATACAGAGAACGTTCTGATTGACCTCAATTTCCTAAATATCAAAAACGTATTAGCACTCCGTGGTGATGCTAGAAAGTTTGACGGCAAATTTATCCCCGAAAAGGATGGTCACGATTACGCCGTAGATCTGGTGAAGCAGATCGAGGATATGAACAATAGTAAATACCTCGATGCGAATATCGAAAACGGAGTCCCTTCTGATTTTTGCATTGGTGTAGCCGGTTACCCGGAAAAACACATCGAAGCTCCGAACATGGATATGGACATTGCTTACCTCAAAGCAAAGGTGGATGCAGGAGCCAGTTATATCGTTACTCAGATGTTTTTCAACAATCAAAAATACTTTGACTTCGTAGAGAAATGCCGTGCTGCCGGAATCAATGTACCCATCGTACCCGGATTGAAACCTATAACGAAATTCTATCAGTTAAACTCTCTCCCTCGACTATTCTTCCTCGACATGCCTAGTGATCTTGTAAACGAGGTTACAAAAGTGAAAGGCAATAAAGAGTCAATCACTCAGGTAGGTATTGAATGGTGCGCTCAACAATCGAAAGAGCTAAAAGAATACGGCGTGCCTTGCTTACATTATTATACGATGGGCGACCATGATACCATTCGTAAAATAGTAGAGACGGTCTTTTAGAAATATAATTGTAGGTAAAAAAATGTCAAGAGGATATACGCAACCGTAATTTTTAGTTTCGTCCATTAATACTCTCCAAAATAAGTGATACATTCGCTGTTGAAGTTCGTATGCTGCTTTGCTGTAGGAACGAACTCCTTGTAGTATGATTTTTTACTTATGACATTAGTTTCGACTTCAAGTCGGGATACGAAACCAATCTTATGACTATTCTAAAGACGTTCCTTTTTGTACTGATTACAACCTTCGCCACCGCTCAAATCATTCCCAGCCCAAATGAATTCCTCCCCAGAAATCACGGCGACCACTTCACTCCGCATCACGAATTGGTTGACTACTTCGAGCGCGTAGCAGAAAAAAGCCCTAATGTTTTGCTCCAAAAATATGGAGAAACGAATCAGCAACGACCACTCATCATGGCTTTCATTTCCTCGGAAGAGAACTTGAAAAACCTGGAGGAGATCCGTTTGAATAACTTGCGTAAAACAGGTTTGACCAAGGACGAAAAAGGCAATGTAAAAGAAAATGATCGAGCAATCGTCTGGCTAAGTTTTGGGGTGCATGGCAATGAGGCCGGAGCATCCGAAGCTTCTATCGCTGCTTTATATGCCCTAGCAAATCCATCGGACAAAACAGTCCAAGAGTGGTTGAAAAACACCGTGGTCATTCTAGATCCTTGTATCAACCCGGATGGTTACTCTCGGTATACGCATTGGAATAGAAATGTAGGAATGGAAGTCGCCAATGCCTTGCCGGAAGCGCACGAACATCACGAGCCTTGGCCTGGAGGTAGAGTCAATCATTACCTCTTTGATCTTAATCGCGATTGGGCCTGGCAAACACAGGTAGAATCTCAACAACGTATTGCCGTATACAATACCTGGATGCCGCATGTACACGTGGACTTTCACGAGCAGGGTTATAACAATGCTTATTACTTCGCACCTGCGGCTCATCCTTACCATAAATACATCACTAATTGGCAGGAGGAATTTCAAACACAGATTGGTTTGAACCATACCAAATATTTTGACGAAGAAGGATGGTTGTATTTTACCAGAGAAATTTTTGATTTGTTTTACCCAAGCTATGGAGATACTTGGCCAACTTTCAATGGGGCCATTGGAATGACTTACGAGCAGGCAGGGCATAGTTTTGCAGGTAGGGCCATTATTATGGAAAATGGAGATACCTTGAAATTGTCGGATCGGATTGAACATCATATGACTACGGCTTTGTCTACGGTAGAAATCAGTTCTAAAAATTCGGAACAGTTGGTCAGTCGTTTTGAAAACTATTTTAGTGAAAACGGACAGCCGGATGGCAAATACAAGTCTTTTGTTATAAAAGCAACAAACGCGCATGGGAAAGTCGAAGCGCTTTGCCGATTGTTGGATGCGAATGGTATTCAATATGGAAATGCAGAGAGCGCTTCTCGTTCTATTTCTGCGTATAGTTATCAAACCGGGGAAACAACTAACACTAGTATCACAACCAATGATTTAGTCATAAATATATGGCAACCAAAATCTGTTTTAACGCAAGTCTTGTTCGAGCCGGAGCCATTTCTGGAAGATTCTTTGACCTATGACATCACTGCTTGGGCATTGCCTTATGCCTATGGCTTAGAAGCTTATGCTTTGACGCAAAAAGTGGAAGCGAGTGATAAGTGGTTCTCTTCTAGACCTATCATCACAAAAATAAAAATAAGAAAAGAAAAAACATATGCTTGGTTGGCTCCTTGGAAGTCAATGGACAGCGCTCGTTTCTTAAGTTCGCTTTTCCAAAAAGGAATTAAAGCCCGTTATTCAGAAGCTGCTTTTTCCATTGGAGGAAGAACTTATGATCCTGGAACAATTGTAATCAATAGAGGAGACAACCGCTTATATACCGGGAATTTAGAAATGGATATTTCCGCTATTGCTAAAAAAGCAAAACAAGAAATTTTAACAACCACTACTGGATTTGTAACAACAGGTCGAGATTTTGGATCTGAAGGCCTAGTCTTTATCGATCAACCAAAAGTATTGTTATTAACTGGAGACGGAACTTCCGCCAATGGCTACGGACAGGTTTGGCATTACTTTGAAGATGCCCTAGACTTCCCACTTACCGCCATCACTACCAAACAATTGAATGCCGACATTCTTGATGATTACAATGTCTTCATTATGCCGGAAGGTTATTACAGTTTTTCTGACAGTGACCTAAGTGACATCCGAAGCTGGGCTAAAAAAGGAGGCCGTGTTATTGCCATAGGTAGCGCCCTTCGCGCATTGGAAGGCAAAGACGGATTTAGCCTCGAACGCTATGCTTCTAGCACTGATAAAACCGATGATGAAAAAGCGAAAGACAGAGCGAAAATGGATAACCGTCTTAATTCCTATAGCGGACAAGAACGTCGAGCCATCACCGGACAAATGCCCGGCGCCATTTTTAAAGTCAACATAGATCAAACGCATCCGCTCGGGTTCGGATTAGGGGAACAATATTTTTCTTTAAAAACCAGCTCTCGGAAATACCAAATTCTAAAAGGTACCTGGAATGTAGGGACGATAGATAAGGAAGCATTCCACCTCGGCTTCGCTGGCCGTGCTGCGATAAATGCAATCCGGGAAACTACTGTTTTTGGGGTGCAGGATATGGGAAGAGGTTCTGTTGTGTATCTGGTGGATAATCCTTTGTTTAGAGGTTTTTGGGAGGAAGGGAAGTTTTTGTTTAGTAATGCTGTATTTTTGCGATGATTTTTGGTGGGGTTGGTAGATTAGTGAATTGGTTAATTAGTGCGTTTGATACGTGAAATAAAACGTGGGGTTTTCATGGTGCGGTTGTGTTTATTTTTGTTAGCAGCTATCAATAATAAATCGTAGGAAAAACTATTTTTAATGAAACATCATTTTGGCGATTTTTTAGATAGAGACGGTAATTATTGGACAGTGGTTCCAAATAGAGAACGTTATAGCTACTTAATGAAAGACATTAAAAATGTTGATGAAAAAAGTATAGAGATTTTGACAATTACTAAGTCAGATGAAAACTGGAGAAAAATTTTCTCCTATCCAAAGTTAATAGAGTTAACACTTCATGAGCCAAACAAAGAGCAAGTAATAGAAATAAGTAATCTACAAAATTTAAGAAGGCTAAGAATAACACACTTCCGAGCAAAAGATATAAAATTCATTTCTAAACTTATCAATCTAGAAGAACTTGTACTAGAATATGTTTCTGGGTTTTCAGATTTATCACCACTAATATCATTAGATAAGCTGAAATCAATTCATTTGGAAAACCTAAGACGAGTTAAAAATTTTGGAGGTTTATCAGGCTTATTAAACTTAAAGTATCTTAGCATTGATGGAACTTTAGACTGGAAACAACCTATCGAGAATTTTGACTTCTTGAATGGGCTTCCAAAGTTAGAAATTTTTAAAGTAGGGCAAGTCATAACTAAGGCACCATACCCTGAATTATTACCTTTGTGTAAATTAAGAAATCTAAAAAGGATTAGACTCCCGTTGAATATGTTTTCTGCCGAAGAATATGCTCTTGTAAGTACGGCATTGCAAAATATAGAAGGAGCAGATTTTAGCCCAGTAAATCGATTTGGATATTTAAGTATGCCTATACCAGACGATGATCCAAGAATTAATTTATCAGATAAAGAAATAAAAGCTAAACATCCTGAAGTAAGGATTATTTATGATGGAAGTAGAGAAATTATGGATCCTAATTCAGAGTGGTTTGACTTCATTGGAAAAGGCTCTGGAAGAATAAAATGCAGTAGCCCGAATGTAAAAATGAAATGCGAAGAATTTATTAAGAAATATAACAAATTGATAAAGAAAGCAAAAGAAACAATATCTTTATAAGATCCAAAAAAGACAGTTGCTAACAAACTCCTCGTAGCGCCGTTGGGGTTACCAAAAAAAAAAAACTCAGTAAAAAAAATAAAAAAATGATAAAAGCAAATAACCCACAATTAAAATCCTGGCTAGATATCCCAGCCGACACCGACTTTCCAATCCAAAACCTCCCCTTCGGAATCTACCAAAAAGAAGGACAAGCTCCCCGAGTCTGTTCTGCCCTAGGCGATAACATCATAGACCTTTTTCGTTTATCAGAATTAGGCTTATTTGCGGATCTTGAAATTCCTAAAGCAGTTTTGGAAAACCAATATCTGAACGACTTTATAAGCTTAGGAAAAAAGACAAGCTCCGCTGTACGAGAACGTTTATCCGACTTGTTTGATGAAGGCGTAACGAAATGGAACAGCCGCGAAATGGCCGATCATGTTTTGATTCCAATGTCGGATGTAAAACTATTGTTGCCAGTAAAGGTAGGTGACTACACTGATTTCTATTCAAGCATCGAACATGCCACTAATGTTGGAATAATGTTCCGTGACCCCGCGAATGCCTTGATGCCAAACTGGCGCCACATTCCAGTCGGTTATCACGGAAGAGCTTCCTCTATCGTTGTTTCGGGCACACCGATACACCGACCATCAGGACAGCAAATGCCTAAGGGCGCAGAGGCGCCAGTTTATGGTCCTTGCCGCTTATTGGATTTTGAATTAGAAGTAGCTTTCGTAATCGGTAAAGCAACAGAATTGGGAGACAGCGTGAAAATAGAAAATGCGGAAGATCATATTTTTGGCTTGGCCTTATTTAATGACTGGTCTGCCAGAGATATTCAGAAGTGGGAATATGTACCACTCGGACCATTCTTAGGAAAGAGTTTTGCTTCAACCGTTTCTCCTTGGATTGTAACGATGGAAGCGCTTGAGCCTTTCCGCATAGCTGGCCCGGAACAAGTACCTGCAGTATTTCCATACCTCCAATATGAGGGACAAAAGAACTACGATGTCAACCTCGAAGTAAAGATAACTACAGAGGGAGGCGCTAGTAAAACAGTGAGCGAATCGAACTTCAAGTATATGTACTGGAACATGTGTCAGCAACTTGCACACCACACGGTGAACGGTTGTAACATCAATGTTGGAGACATGTGCGCTTCTGGTACGATCAGCGGAAAAACACCAGACTCTTACGGTTCTATGTTAGAAATCTCTTGGCAAGGTACTAAGTCAGTAGCAATGCCGGATGGTACAGAACGTAAATTTATCCAGGACGGAGATACCGTGAGCATGCACGGATTCAGCGCAGCCAATGGGGTGCGAATTGGATTTGGTGAAGCGACTGGAAAAGTGTTGCCAGCAAAATAATCCTTTGAGTGTGTGACATATTTCCGGAATCCAAGTTTTGGCCTTTTGCTTTGGCTACTGGCAGTTGGCTTCGCTCAGACGCGTTAAAAGGCGCATTCGAGGGAAGCCAACTGCTAACTGCCAAAAGCAGGGAATTCGTCACGCACTCTAATCCTTTCATTTTGATTTACATAATCGTTTCCAAATCGGGAGTTAATTTTTTGTTGTTACGAATCTAACCACGTTACATTTTTCAAACAAAAGGAAATTAATGTAGCGAACCTTTGCGCTTGCTGCGGCTGCGCCGGGTGTACGGACAGGTTTGCGGTGAAAAAACAAAAAGGCGGAACGCCCCGAACTTTTCAATAAAAAAAGCGTAAAAAACAAATATTCCAACCTCAATAATAATACAAGCAACATATGTCTTCTAAAACCCGATTCAAAAGCCTGGTCCAAAGACTGCGGAATTTCCGTAAGTGGCACCGCACGTTGGGTTTGATCCTTTCCCTTTTTCTTCTAATCAGCGCTACTACAGGAATTTTACTAGCTCTAAAAAAAGACGTTAAAGGCATTCAACCTAAAACACAGAAAGGCATCAGTCAAGACATGAATACTTGGAAATCAATGGCAATACTTTCAGAAATTGCCACCACAACTTTCCATCAAAAATATCCAGAACAAAAAGAAAACACCATTGATCGTATAGACGTCCGTCCTTCAAAAGGATTGGTGAAAGCATTGTTTGAGAAAAGTCAGTGGGAAGTGCAGCTGGATGCTCAGTCAGGAGAAGTCCTTTCCATTGCACGTCGTCACTCCGATTGGATAGAGGCGATTCATGATGGTTCGATTATCAGCGACGGGTTTAAATTGGTGTCTATGAACTTCTTAGGAGTAGGCGTTATCTTATTGTTAGGTTCCGGGGTTTGGTTGTGGTATGGGCCAAAGGAATTCCGGAAGTTGAAGAGGAAACGTGGGAAGTAGTCTCTACAGCGGAGCTGTAAACTAATTCCACTGACCCGTGTTTTGCGAATTAAGAAAACGCAGATCTGCCCTCACGCACTTTGTTTACAGCTCCGTTGTAGAAACTACCGCAACCACCAAAACCTCACCTTCCCATTCGTATTTATTCCCATAGCAGGCGCAGGGACTTTCAAACCATTTAACAGAAACAAAAAGGTTTTTAATAAAGGGCTTTTTGTCTTTATCCGAGTCCAGTCAATGTCCGGCGAAATGTAAAATTGACTGTACCTTGTCAAGGTCCCATCTGGAATTTGAAAGAAATCACCTTCTTCATTTACTTCCCATTTATTTGAAAAACCACCGAACATATTGTTAGCGCCAAAGCCCAGCGCTACATTTAGCCAGTCTGGTATTTTTGTATTTTCATTGTTATGTAAAGCGTTGATATTGAAAGACGTCCAGATGGTTTGTCCATTGTAGTCTTTGAGAATTCGTTCAGGAAGGGTGGTGCCGTAAAGGTCATCTACTCTGGCCTGCAAGCTTTGTTCATTCCCAAATTGATCAATGAAAATCTGCTCCTCATAAGTCGGTGGCAAGCTGGAAAACTTCATCAGAATTCGTTGCTCTTGCCAAAGCAATTCCTGCCCAACAAAAAGCCCCGCCCCTAAAGTATTGGCCATCATATCATAAGTAGAGAACCCCCACTTAGTAGAAAAACCATCTAAGACTTCTATCGAAGTTTGATACAATAATCCTAATCCGGCACCCAGCCACATCGCCTTCCTTCGAGGAATACCGGTCCACCTCGCTCCCATGAAGGAGCAGTGACTTTCATAATAAGTCGTCATGAAGTGTCCGGCCTTGTCCATGTATTCCCATTCTCTGGAATCATCGAAAAAGTGAAATTTACTTCGTGGGAAATCAGCATACCATGCCTCATTCAGACCAATCATCAATCCACTGTAAATCAGGCTTCCGCTAATGAGCGCAGTGTAGAAACGGCCTTTGTGCAAGCTGTCGGGAGTTTCGAGGAAGCGGAGTTGAGCAGCAGAGTCTTGTCCCTGTACCTGTTGGAGGAATAGAAAAAGAAATAAAGGGAGGAGAAGGTGTTTCATCGTGTTTTTAGGATTGTTAAGTGGTCGGACAAATTAAGTTAGGGTAATTCTAATTGCAAAACTAACATTCCCACACAAAATTATTACTTTTAGGATTAGAGTTTATTTGTTGGGAATATAGATTTTGAAATTATTCTGTGTGTAATACCTAGGAAGTATGAGTAAAACCAAATACATCAAATGGCTGTATGAAGAACTGCCTCAATTGGTATCCAAAGGCCTTTTGCCGGAGGATACTGCGAAGCAGTTAAAGAATTACTATGGCGAAATTGACGAAAAGCCACCTTACGATATTGCACTTCTGCTAGCAGCGGTTCTTGGCGCAGTACTGATAGGGGGTGGCGTCATTTTGTTATTTGCGCATAATTGGGATCAGTTCTCCCGCCCCGTCCGAACGTTCTTGAGTTTTGCTCCTTTGGTTATTGCACAAGTAATTTATGGCTATGTCTTTTTCAAAAAGAGTAAAAGCACGCCTTGGATAGAAGCCTCTTCTGCATTCCTGATGCTGATGCTGGCCGCTTGTATTGCATTGATTTCACAGACCTATCACGTTCAAGGACAGTTTGAAGACTTCCTACTCGTGTGGATGTTGTTATCTATTCCTTTATTGTATTTGATGAATGCTACGTTGCCAGCTATATTTTACTTGGTTGGTATCTCTAGTTGGGTGTTGAACGTAGGATCGACTCAATCGTATTGGTATTGGTTGTTGCTCCTAGCAGCGGTGCCTCACTTATGGCGAAATATGCAAGGGGACAAAGAAATAGTGCGGGCTCGCTTATTGGGTTGGGCTTTTGCATTGACTTTTCCATGGGCCTTTTCTCAGCTTTTGGATTACAGGTTAGATATGATCAACCTTGTGGCTTTAGGCATTTTTTCTGCGCTGTTTTATTTGTTGGGGGAGCGTATTTACCCGGAGAAAACATCGTTACAAAAGAAACCCTTTCAATTTGTCACCGTTTGTATTTCTTTTGTTATGTTGATGGTGTTGGGCTATGATTGGCCAGGGGTAAACGACTATCCCCAGGAAGGTGTCTCTGAAAAACGAATTACTTTTATTATAGCAACAATCTTAGCAACGGCAGGCTACTTCTATCTGGCTTTTCAAGATTGGAAAACAGGCCGACGTTTGAATTATTTCATGTTATTACTACCTGTAGTTCTTCTTGTAGGACAATTGTTTAATATGATGGGTTCGTCAACGCTCGCTATTATATTGGCGAATGTTTACCTTTTTGGTTTTGGTGTTTATTATATCAAATATGGTATTCAAAAACATCGAATTTCATTAGTCAATCTAGGAATGTTCTTTATCTCCGCTTTGATCGTAGCCCGGTTTTTTGATACCGATTGGGGCTTTGTAGTCAAAGGATTAATCTTTATTTTCCTGGGTATTGGATTTCTATGGGTAAATTTGTTCTTGTCAAAAAAGATAAAAGCAGAGGCCCAATAGTGAGAGGAGGACTGCTAAGTTCAGAGAGATTTCGGGTCGACAGGTCTGATCTAAAATGTCAATAAAAAACCGCCAGCAGACGCAGACAGACTGGTGGAAATTAAAATTCCCCTCAATACGCGAAACTAAAATCTGACTTCTAATTTTTTTCACAACTAATTTTTTTAAAAAATAAGGTAGTTTAGAATTTAACAGCTCCGCGTAATTAGAGAGGTCCCACACTTCCTACGGGAAATATAACAGTTAACAGCTGAACAGTTCCATCGGAAGAATAAACCCATTTGTAGAAAACAATAAGGACTTCAGCTTGTTTTTTAAGTAGTCCTGTAAGAAAGCGCTCAAAATAACTACCTTTAGGACTATTCTATATACTCACGTTTTGTGAAATAATAAACGTACATATAAAACAAAATAACATAATTATGAATCAAGGAAAATTAATGACAATGGCGATCTTAGCTGTGATCGCCTTAATATTTGTCGTCGGGCTTTCGAACAGTTTGTTTATGACCATCGAGCCGGGGCAGAAAGGGATCCTCTTTAAGCGTTTCGCTGGTGGTTTGGAAAAGGAACACGTATATGGCCAGGGCTTCCACGTTATCGCGCCATGGAACAGAATGATTGTTTATGATGTACGAATCCAGGAAGCTTTTGAAAAAATGTCTGTATTGTCAAAAAATGGTTTGACTATTTCTGTGGAGTTATCTTACCGTTACCAACCAGAAGCGAATAAGGTCGGATTTTTACACGATGAAATTGGTCCCGGTTATCTGGAACGAATCATCAAACCCGAAATCAGATCAGCAACTAGAGAGGTAATCGGAAAGTATTTACCAGAAGAATTGTACTCAACCAAAAGAGAGGCAATTCAAGAGGAAATCTTTCAACGTACTTTCCAAAACGCAGGTAAGAAAAATATAGTTGTTGATGCCGTTTTGATTAGAGAAGTAGCGTTACCGCAAAAGCTGAAGTCTGCAATCGAGCAGAAACTAGAGGAAGAGCAGTTGTCTTTCCAATATGAATTTAGACTGGATAGAGAACGTAAAGAGGCGGAAAGAAAAATTATCGAAGCACAAGCAAAAGCAGATGCCAACCAAATCTTGAACGCGTCACTGACAGATAAGATCCTTATGGATAAAGGAATTGAAGCAACGCTGGAATTGGCCATGTCACCTAACTCTAAAGTAGTCATCGTTGGTGGTGGCGAAAATGGAGGATTGCCGTTGATCTTGGGTAATTAAGAAGTGTATTGTTCTTGTAACAATTAGAATACAAATATTAAAAATGGCTCGGATTTAAATCCGGGCCATTTTTTATTTTAGAAAGGTCATGAATTCGCCCGACGACTCGAAGTAGTTGGACAAAGAGAGGTCATGGAATTTAGAATGAATCGCGAATGAATCAAAAGAGGAGGAACCTTCCCCTGTCATTACGAGCGAGTCGAGGAATAAGGGTTGATCAGGGTTTCCCACTTGTGTGAATTAATATAAGATGGCGCATATCAAGGGAACCCTGATCTGCCTATCTACCCTGATCTACCCACTATAAATGACGGAGTACCAAACAACTATATAAATCACTCTCCCTGTGGTCGTTTTGATTTACATAATTATTTCCAAATCGGGATTTAATTTTTCGTTGTTACTTTGAATAAAACAACCACTACAACTTAACCGCCTCCAAAATAAACCCAGTCTCCCCAGCTCGCAATCGATATTTAAAACTCATCGCCTTTCCATTCTGCACGAACGACCGTCGCAATTCTTCATTTTCTACAAATACCTTGTCCGAATTTACCTGTCGAATTTCTTTTGTATCCTTCACATAAATCTCCCCAGCGCTTTTATCTCGGAAGGAGGCAATACCCATAATGTCCAAATTGCCAGAATCACCAGTAGGTTGAGTGATCAGATATAATTCTTTGAAACCATCTTTGTTTAGATCCAGCAAATGTCCTTCCCGCACGGCACCCTCTATTTCAAAAGTTTTCTTAAAGGCTCTTGGTAAAGCCTCCGTACTGATGTGAATTGGCGTTACTTCGCTATTCGTTGCATTCACCTTAAAGAGGAAAGTGCCCGCGTTATAAGTTCTCTGAAAAACAGAGTTGCGTCGTTGTTGGGTCATTCCCTTCTGCATTTGCTGAGCAGGCTTTTCAGAAAAATAATAAGTCTTGGATGGAAAGCCTTCTGCGAATAAAACCTCATCATGTCCACTTGGTGCGAGTTTAGACGCTGGTAGTGTGGATGGATCCTTAGGGTACTTTCCGTTGGTGTTGACCATTTCCCGAAAGCTGCCTTCACTTTTTATCATCATAGTGCGCCAACCGTTTTTCTTTTCTTTAGAAATGAACATAGGTAGTTGCATTACGCTAAAGCGATTGATTACTGTAAGATTATTATTGAGTATCAAGACAGTGCAACCACCACCTCCACAAAAATAAGACGAATTGAAACGGACGAGATATTCGCTAGTGCCATCTTCATTCAAATCAATTCTGTAGAGCTGAAACTGTTTATCTGTCTCCTCCATCAAATCAATGTCTCTTTGTAAGAAGTTATGGACCAAATAGTTTTTAATTCGTTCTGCTGCTGGATCGTCTATTGTAAATTTATTGAAGTCTGTATCCTTAGCGGAATTAGTCGCAGGAGCGGTAGTTACAGTAGGAGCTTCTACCATTGCAGCGGATGATGTTTCTTCTGAAGAAGTCGTTGGATTGTTGCAACCGAATATGGAAAGAGCTAGGACAAAGAAAAGTATATATTGTTTTAACATGATCGTATTTTTTAAGTAGAGCTATAATGTCTCTCACAAAAATACTAATTTATAAGTATTAAGGAGCCAGTGAATAATAACTTTCCTATTTA